>DLMH01000065.1:24445-27489 GCA_002478115.1 Candidatus Acidiferrum typicum
GCGACTCAGGGTAAACCCTTCGCAGCTCAGGGCAAGCAGGAGTGACTGTGCCACTAGGCAAACCCAAGAGCGGACCGTCTCTAACGTGGAACTCTTTTCGATGCTGCCTGCGGGGCGGCGACCGGCGGCTCCGCATGGTGCCCATGTCCCTCAGGGTGCTGGTTCTTCTCCCAGATCAGGCGCAAACCCGTCAGCGTCAAAAACTCCTCGACATGCTGAATGTGCTTCGAGCCGCGCGCCACGAGACGCGCCTGGCCACCCGTGGCCACGACGGCAGCCTCCTCCTTCAACTCCGCCTTGATGCGCGTGAGCATGCCGTCCACCAAGTCCACCCAGCCGTAGTACAAACCGGCCTGCATGTGCGTCACGGTGTTCGTGCCGATCACCTTGCCGGGATCCTTGATCTCCACGCGCGGCAAGCGCGCCGCCCGCGTAAAGAGCGCCTCCGACGAAATTCCGAGCCCCGGCGCAATCACGCCGCCCACATATTCGCACTTCGCTGAAATCACATCGAAGGTGATGGCCGTGCCGAAATCCACCACGATGCACGGCCCGCCAAACTGATGAAACGCCGCCACGCCGTTGACGATGCGGTCCGCGCCCACTTCCATGGGATTGTCCACCAGCACCGCCATGCCCGTCTTCACGCCGGGTTCCACGAACAGCGCCTTCTTGCCGAGGTAGACGCGCGACATCTCCGCCAGCGTCCAATTCATCGGCGGCACGACCGAACTGATCATCACCCCGGTAATCATTTCCTGGTTGAGCCCGGCCAGGCTGAAGAGGTTGCGAGTCAGCACGCCGTATTCGTCCACGGTCTGCGCGCGCGCCGTGGTCAGCCGCCAGTTGGCGATCAGCTCTTCGCCGCGAAAGACGCCCAACACCGTGTTGCTGTTGCCAATGTCAATCGTCAGCAGCATCTAGCGAACCTCGGTCACATCGCCTGCGATCACGGTATGCACTTGCCCGTCGTCCTTCTCTACGCGCAACAATCCCTCCGGGCTGAGGCCATCGGTCTTCCCGAAATAAGTTTCCCTTCCGGATTCCACTTTCACACGCTTGCCCTGGGCGAAATCCGATTCCCGCTGGAAGCGCTCCACAACATACGATGGTCCCTCGCGCAGGAAACGATTGTAATCGGTCTCGAATTGCGTGAGCAACCGCACCAGCAACTCCAGCCGCGAATGGGCCTTGCCGGATTCCTTGCGCAGGGAAGTGGCCAGCCCCGTGATGTCCGGCGGAAACTTCTGCTGATTGACGTTGATGCCCAGGCCAACCACCACAAAGCGCACCAGAGTTGGTTCCGCATGCATCTCCGTCAGGATGCCGCCCAATTTCGCGCCATTCAGGAGCAGGTCATTCGGCCATTTCAACTCGGCAGTTAATCCTGTTTGCGCCTGAATCGCGGCGCGCGACGACAACCCCGCCAACATTGTGAGCAGGGGAGCCAGTACCGGCGAAAGCTTGGGCCGGAGCAGCAGCGTCGCATAGATTCCCGTGCCGCGCTCGGAATGCCAACTGCGCCCCGCGCGGCCTCTCCCGGCGGTCTGTTCTTCCGCCAGCACCACCGCGCCTTCCGGTTCGCCCGCGTAGCCCAGTTCCATGGCCACGCGATTCGTCGAATCGGTCTTGAAGAAATGATAGAGGTGTTTGCCGAACAAACTTCCTTTCATCCGTTTGCGCAGCAAATCGGGCGTCAGGATATCGGGAACTTCCTCCAGGAAATAGCCGTTGCCCTGCTGGCCCTTCACACGTACACCCAGCTCGCGCAGGCGTTGTACCCAGTGCCACACCGCGGAACGCGATACGCCTATCTCCCGCGCGATGCGCACGCCGCTGATGACGATGGTGGCGTTTTCTGCGAGCAGCGTCAGCAACGCTGCGATTCGACGGTCGGTTGTTCCTGGTAAAGAGGTGGCTTGCGGCATCAGGCCCCGGTTTTGTGCTTCTGTTGCCCTAGCTTACTTTTCTTGGATGCTGTCCACAAGCAAACTTACATCGGCTGACGGAGCCGAATGGGTGAGCGCCCCCGACGAAAGAAAGTCTGCGCCGGTTTCCGCGTACTCGCGCGCATTCTGGAGCGTGATACCGCCGGAGATTTCCACGATGCAGTCGGCCCGCAGCCCGCGCGCGATCTCCACGCAGTGGCGCGCCTCTTCCGGTGTCATGTTGTCCAGCAGCACGGACGCCGCGCCGGCTCCCAGCGCCTCGCGCAATTCGGCTCCATTGCGAACTTCGATTTGGATGGGAAGGGAAGCGGCCTCGGCGAAGGAAGGCGTGATGCCCACCGCTTCATAAGCCGTCATCGCGCGCGGTTGCATCTGCGCGGCCGCGAAGGCATGGGCCTGGTCCAGGGCGGCTTTCGCGCCTCCCGCCAGGGCGATATGATTTTCCTTCAGCAGAATGGCATCGAAGAGCCCGATGCGGTGATTCGTGCCGCCGCCCATCTTCACAGCGTATTTTTCCAGGAGGCGCAGCCCGGGGGTGGTTTTTCGCGTGTCGCGGATTTTGGCGCGCGTTCCGGGAAGCTGCTCGACGAAGCGCCGCGTCAGCGTGGCGATGCCGCTTAGCCGCCCCAGAAAATTCAGCGCGGTGCGTTCGCCGGTCAGAATCGCCGCGGCCTTGCCGGAAAGGTGCAGCAGCGCCTCGCCCTTTTTGACGAGTTGACCGTCCTTGGCGCGCAGGTCCACGATCATTCGCGGGTCGAGCGTTTTGAAAATTACTTCCGCCAGGGGCAGTCCCGCGCAAACGAGATCCTGCTTCGCCAGGATACGCGCCTGGGCCGTGGCATTTGGCGGAATCGTGGCTGCAACGGTTGTGTCGCCCGTGCCGACGTCCTCGGCCAAGGCCCGCTCGATCAGTTCCGTGATGTAGGTTGAATTCCAGTCCATGAGTAGAGGCTATCGCATAAATGTTTCGAGATACCAGCCTGTGGACCTCAGGGGCTAAAGCCCGGCTTATTGGCGTGCTTTACGGCACGACTGAAGTCGTACCCCCTTGAAAACTATTCATGAGACGGATTCTAGCAGGCTGCGGAAAAAAGC
>DLMH01000054.1 GCA_002478115.1 Candidatus Acidiferrum typicum
GGATAAGCATGAGTTGACTAGATCGGCGGTGAGTTCTTCCTCGACGGAAGGATGGAAGCGTTTCAGGGAGGCGTGGGAGCGGCACATGCCGTCGCCGGAAGGTATGGTGGGGAGGCCGCAGAAGCGTCCATCGGCATATTTGAAATTGCAGAGATCGTAAGGGTTATTGGATCGTTTGATAGTCATGGGGAAACAATATCGCAAAGTAAAAGTACCTACAAGTAACTACTATGCCAATTCCAGGTACCGGAACCGTGGAAAGTTGTTCGAACACTCCCCGCTCTTCGGCCCTTTTCCCCTTTTGTCATCCCGACCGGAGCGGCCCGATTTTCTCCTTCGCGCCGAATTATGGCGCGTCGGGCCGCGGAGTGGAGGGATCTCTCTGCCGGTTTTCTCCGCCCCTTCTTCTGTAGTGGCCGATCTTCCGCGATGTGTGCGTCCCGGGTCCTCACCGGGAAGATCGGTTCTTGGGTTTCTCTTTTCCTTGTACGCGCGCATGCCGGGCACCGCACCTGGCCGCAGGATTCGATACTAGGGGCACCCGGCCGAAATTGCGTCTCTTTCAGGGAATATTCTCGCCACCCATCAAGATGCTCGATCCCTGATTGGCTGCGTCGAGCTCGTAATACTCGATTTTTGAGTCCTTGAATTGGCTCTTGGGACTCCGTAGCGTCAAGATCGCGTAGTTGTGGAAATACCATCCATCCGAGTTAACGCTCAACTCCATCACCCCGGGCGCGAGGCTCGGCAACGCGCTCTGGCCCTGCAGGTCCGGATTCTGGATAAGGCCGTAGGGGTTTTCCGCTTTCAGACACGGGATCGCCGCAGCGCCAACGCAGCGGCCTTTTTTCAACCCAAGGTAGGGATTAAAGACCTCGAAGTTGTGTTCGTGTCCCCATAACCAAAGCGCAATGTTGTTAAGGAAAGGCCCAAAAACGGAATACAACTTTGGATTGTAAGCGAGAGGTTTCCCCGAGGGCCCTTGGCCAATCCCATCTCCGAATGCGGTGAAAGGCTGATTGTGCGAGAGGAGAATCGTTTGCCGCCCTCCCGCATTCTTCAGCTTGTCCACATGCCAGACCTCTTCTTGCGGATCCAGGTAGGTGACATTGGTTGTCACCGTAGAGAGATCGCAGTCATGAAGTCCCGTATCCATGGCCAGAATCTGCCAGTTTGCACTTCTCAAACAGAAATAACTCGCCTTTTGCTGGTAGGGCTTAAGCCCAGGCGTGGCGTTTAGCTGGCTCAGAAGGCCATAAAACGGCGCGCCCCCCGCGTACATGTCGTGATTGCCGGATAGCGTATAGACGGGAATGTTCGGCGCAATGGCATTTATGGGATCGAGGAAATTGCCGCGGAACTCATCATCCGTTCCCGCGTAATACACATCACCCAGGTGGAGCAGCACGTCTGGGTTTTTCTTCATGACTTCCTTAAGCAGCCATTTTGCGTCATCCAGGCCCGTGCCCCAATCCGCGATTACGCCGATAACCAGATCCGGTTTATCGGGCAGGGGAATCACGAAGTCGCTTAAGCTGGAATAGCGCACGTATGGGATGGGTTGGAACGATGCTTTCCACGCCAGATACGTCTCCAGAGCGATTGCCCAGAGCGGGTCGCATTTGCTGTCGCGAAGTTCATTTTCGAGTTGCGATGCTCTTTCAGCGTTTTGCTTGATTTCCGCCCAGACATATTCCGCCGCCGACTTGGCGCAGTTTCCGATGACGTTTTCAAAGTCGTCGACAGCGGGTATCGGCTTGTTCTTTTGTAGCGCATCGAGCGCCGCGTTAAATTGCGTCATTTCTGGCTCTCTCGAACTGAGATAGAGCTTCTCGCCCGGTTTTTTTTGGGAGATGGCCTTGTGGATGGCGTGCTGCCAAATCGCAGCGACGGGGTCCCGGAAAGTCGTGATTGATCTTTTCATCGCCTTACTCCTCACAACGGAGTCAACAGCTTGCTTTATCGTTCCCCCGCGGCTGCATCAGGCGTCAGCACAGTTCCTGTACCGCCGGTGACGCAGCGCCAGGGAATAACCTGTGACTCACAGGCCGGAGTATATCACTTTAGAAAGTTACCTGGGCGTGATGAGAGGAAGAGATGGAGTTCTTCAGGCGTGGAGCTGTCCACCCACCCCACGAATGGTTCAATCAACGGACCAAGAACAGGCATGTCAGTCGCCCCAAGATGCTGTGCTTGTTGTGCTCGGTCAGATCGTCTGCTACACTTCATTCTAGATTACGCCTAAGTAACTTGCGTCAGAGGTTTGCAAAGCGAGGTAAAATGACGCCACCGAAAAAGGACCCCACGATTGCAGCGCTCGAAGCTGTCCACTCTGCATTGAAACCCCTTGAGAAAGAAGAAAGGCAGCGCGTTCTATCCTCGGTGTATGCCCTTCTGGAAATCGCCCCGCCAGAGTCCTCGACCACGAAGAACGCTGTGTCAGGCACGAGCGGTCAATCTCCAGGCGCCATCCGCGTTTCAATCTCTCCTCGACCCCTTGGGATTACCGAACTGATTCAACAAAAGAGGCCGGGAACTCATCCTGAATACATTGCGCTGTTTGCGTACTATCGAGAGAAACATCAAGGTCTCCCTAACTTTTCACGAGCGGACCTTGAGAAGTACTACGCTGCGAGTCATACGGCGCCGCCCAAGAATTACACTAGGGACTTCATCAGCGCCATGAAGCGGGGTTGGATCCATGAAGACGGCGACAATTCCTACATTACATCTAAAGGAATTGAAGTAGTTGAATCGAATTTTGCGGACGGTCACAAGTCTGCTCGGAAAGATACACCCAGAGCAGGCAAACCCCACAAGAAGCCAAGAAAGAAGAAGCGTTAGTCCCCAGTCCACGGTTTGAAAAATGCCATGGCTGACGCATATCTCACCGTCGAACTTAGAAGACTTGCGAGTGATCTGCGAGACTTGAAAACAGTTCTGCGCAGGAACTATCCGAAGGCCGATCAGCAAGTCATCGCCAGTGAACTGCGGGAGAGGGCGTCACGTCTCGCGGAATCTTGGCTTGCCAATTTTTCACAACGCCCGGAGCTGGCCCGTTGCGTCTCCAAGGAATTCTTGGGAGACCTAAGCGTTCATTTCCAAAGAATCTTAGTTTATGCCGAACACGCAACAGTTCGACGCCGATACGACGCTGAAATCACAGCCGTTCTCCGCGACTATACGGCACAATTGGTCGTTCCACTTATGCAGGACAGACAGAATCAACTGCTTATGCCAGCCCCGCAGGTGAGACCAGCCGTCCAGCTGGAGGCCGGAGAGAACGGCTTCCAGCCTAACGCTTTCGTGGGGCACTCTTTCGCCGAGAAGGACATGCCCATAGTCAACACTGTAATTGATTGCCTGCGCGCGCTCGGGATTCGCGTGGAAACTGGTCAGAAGCCCAGAGCTAGCAGAATCTCGGAGAAAGTTAAGCACCTCATTGACGGTCAGCACATTTTCGTTGGAATTTTCACTTGTCGCGACAAGCTCGAAGGCAAGAAACTGTGGACCACGAGCTCTTGGGTCTTGGACGAAAAGGCCTATGCGCTCGGGAAGAATCGCAAACTGATACTACTAAAAGAGACTGGTGTCGACAGCATTGGCGGAATTCAAGGGGATTACGAGTTCATAGAATTTTCTCGCGACAATCTGCACAATGCGATTGTGGGTTTAATTCAGTTGTTCCTTGTCTCCGTAGAAGGCTTGCGCCCCTAGGGTTTGGAGCAACCTTGCCTGCCGCACTCTCGGCCTGTAAGAGCGCGGCTTTTGGCTTCTTCCTCTCAATTCTCCTCACCGTTTTCGGCCCTCCTCATACCAGTTTCGAAACTAGTGCCGTTCCAACTATTTAGGCCAAATGACGGTCCAGGCATCTAACGCGAACACGGAGGGAGTATTCTCGAAGGGATTTGCTGGAACAAGTTGGAACGGCACTAGTACCCTATAAATAATACTTTACAAGTGGTAAATAATGTGCTATGCTTCGCCTGTTATGCTGCGGGGACGCTGCTCTTGTGCCATTTCGGGCCGTCCCGGAGCCCCATCCGGGACGCACACAACGCGCCCCAGTCCCTCACCCGCACCGAAATATCCGCTAAGTCCAATCATTCCCGTACATCCGAGAAATTCTCCCGTAAGTCCAATTATTCCCGTACATACGCAAAAACAGGGGGGTGGGGGGGGGTATCTTTTTTCGCTTTCCGTTCTCCCTTCCTTAGTGCTCCGCGTTTACACCGGCCCGGTCGCGGTGTCCTCCGTGGTGAGTCCTTCCTGTCCCGCCTTCTCTTTCTCGCCACTCGTTTGCCCAGCTTGCTCCGAGCTTCGAGGGGAGCGATCCCCGCGAAGGGTCACTCGCCACTCGTCATTAACTCCAATCATTCCCGCACCATTGGCAACTGCTGCCCTACCAGTCGTACCCGCTCCAATATTTACCACTACATCACGTATCCATGTCGGCGCGCCGACAATCCCGTTTCTGGACTCGACAAAAGACAACCCAGGAACCGATCTGAAGATCGGCCACTACATGAGCAAACCCAAGAGCACAGGCAAGAATGCCTGTGCCACAAAGTCCATGGAGAAGAGAAACCCAAGACCACCCTCACAAAACGAGGATGGGGCACCCGGCATTGTATGTTGAGGCGGACAGATATAGATTGGTGGCCGGGTCGGAAGTCAGAACGGAAATTGGGGCTTTGTTGATACGGAGGACACAATGTTGCCACGCACGATATTTCTAAGTAAGTTGCTTGGGCTCTACAGCGTTCTCGTCGGGCTAGCTATGCTCGCGCACAGACACGCGTCGGTGGAGACGATCCAGGCGATGGTGCACAACGCGGCGGTGCTTTACCTTGCTGGCGTGATCGCGCTGGCCGCTGGCCTGGCGATGGTGCTGGGACACAATGTCTGGCACGGCGGCGTATTGCCGGTGGTCGTCACGCTCGTCGGTTGGCTATCGCTGGTCAAAGGCCTGGTGATTTTGTCCCTGCCGGCACAGTTGGCTGGGAGATGTCTCCTCGGGGGGCTTCACTACGAAAAGCTTTTCTACCTGAACGCCGCGATAGCCATTATCTTCGGCGCCTACCTGACCTATGCGGGGTTCAGGGCAAAAGCGCGTTAGGGAGATTTTGTTTTTTGGGAGCCGGTTATGCCGGACCCTTCGAGGCTCAGGGTAAACATGAATGTCCGACCCCCTAAAGAGGAAGAGGGATCCCTCGAAGCTCCCTCCTGCGGCGGGCAGGCGGGATGACGGCATCGGAGAAACCCAAGAACGCGCCGTTTGCAATTTTCACATAATCAGTACAGTTTTGTTTTGGCCATAAGGGATACAAGAGCACCTGCTCCAAAGCTGGCCTCACAACCAGTTGATTGAGACAACTGCGGCTCCTACTCTTACGCTGGAGATAAAAATCTCGAGCGGCGATCGCCAGGCCCCCTCCCCCCTCCCCTCGCTCCAGAAACGACTACGAAGGATTGCCTGTCCATGAACAAAACGCTACTGGTGTGCCTATCGGTCGGATTGATTTTTGCAGGTTCCATGTTGTTCCCTATGGCGGTGCAAGCACAGGTCAAAGTCGCTCCCACATCGCTGAGTTTCGGATCGCTCAGCGTAAACACACGAAGCGCGGCAGATACCATTGTGGTGACAAACGATAACCGGCGTAGCGTTGCGATCACAAGGGTGTCGAGCAGCCTTTCAGAGTTTATCGTCACCAGCCCGGCGCTGCCCCTCACACTGAGTGCTGGCGCCAGCGCATCCTTTCAGGTGGTGTTCCTGCCGAACGCCGCGCAGAGCTTCAGCGGCAGAATCGCGGTCACCTTAAACCATCAGGAAGGAGTGACTTCAACACACTCCGTAGCCGTGACGGGAACAGGCGTATCGCCCGCTCTTCCTTCGCAAACGCATCTGCTCTCGGCGAGTGCGAGCAGCCTGAGCTTCGGCAATGCCCTGGTGGGGAGTAGCGCTTCGCAAACGATGACGCTGACGAATAGCGGGACGGGCAGTGTCACCATTTCGCAGGCCGCCATGAGCGGCGCCGGATTCACCTTCAGCGGGTGTTCCGGGGCTGTTGCCCTTGCGGCGGGTCAGAGCTTGACGCTCACGGTCGGTTTTGCACCGGCCACTGCAGGGAGCGCGACGGGAAGCCTCAACGTCGTCAGCAGCGCGAGCAATTCGCCGGCAACGATTGCGCTGAGCGGCACCGGCATACAGCCGCAAATCTCCGCGAGCCCTGCCAGCGCCAGCTTTGGCAACGTCATCGTGGGTGCGAGCAACACTCAGGCGCTCACGATCAAAAACACCGGGACGGCAAACCTCAGCGTCACGCAGGCAGCGCTGGCCGGGACGGGCTTCAGCCTGACTGGTCTGACATTGCCGCTGAGTGTTGCACCCGGAGGTTCCTCTAGCTTCACCCTTGGGTTCACGCCTGCCTCTGCGAGCAGTCTTACCGGCAGCGTGACGCTGGTGAATAACTCACCCAGTTCACCGCTGGTGGTTGCACTGGCGGGCACGGGAGTAGCGTCGGCGCTGCAACTGACGGCGAGCCCGGTCTCGCTAAGTTTCGGAAGCATCGCCACGGGGACAAGCACAAGTCAGAGTGTGACGGTGACAAACACGGGTAACTCGAGCGTGTCGGTTTCGCAGATCAGCGAAAACGGCACGGGATTCAGCGTCGCGGGCTTTACGGCACCGCTCACTCTTACTGCCGGGCAGTCCACGACGTTCAGCGTAACGTTTGCTCCGGCCAGCGCCGCCAGCCTTTCGGGCAGCGTCACCATTACCAGCAATGCGAGCAATTCGCCGCTAACGATTTCCCTGAGCGGCACTGGCGTGCAACCGCAGATCTCCGTGACGCCTGCCAGCGTGAGCTTTGGCAACGTCACCGTGGGTGTGACCAACACTCAGTCGCTGACCATACGAAATGCGGGGACGGCGAACCTTAGCGTGACTCAAGCCGTGATGGCTGGGACCGGCTACACCTTGAGCGGCCTGACAGTGCCGCTGTCTGTTGCACCCGGAGGTTCCTCTGTCTTCACCATCGGGTTCACCCCGGCCTCCGCCAGCAGTTTTTCCGGCAGCCTCACGCTGGTGAGTAACACGTCCAATTCACCGCTCGTTGTTGCTCTGGCCGGCACGGGCATTTCGCCCGTTCTCCAACTCACGGTTACTCCGGCCTCGCTCAGCTTCGGAAGCATCACCACGGGTACCAGCGCAACGCAGAGTGTGACGGTGACCAACAGCGGAAACGCCAGCGTGACCCTTTCGCAGATTAGTGAAAGCGGAACGGGATTCAGCGTCACCGGCTGCACGCCGCCGCTCACTCTTGCTGCCGGGCAATCCACTTCGTTCAGCGTGACGTTTGACACGGCCACCGCCGGCAGCCTTTCGGGCAGCGTTACGGTTACCAGCAATGCCGCCAATTCTCCCGAGGTCATATCGCTCTCAGGAGCAGGCACCGCGCCTGCGAGCTACTCGGTAAATTTGAGTTGGACAGCGAGTTCTTCGTCGTACTCGGGCTTCAATGTTTACCGTGGAGCGCAGTCCGGCGGGCCGTACAGCAAGGTAAATTCCGGCTTGATTGCTGCGCCGTCTTATACCGACACCAGCTGTGGAACAGCGGGAACCTACTACTACGTCGCGACCGAGGTGGACACCACCGGGGCGGAGAGCACCTACTCCAGCCCAGCCAGCGCCATTGTTCCTTAAGTGTGCCGGCAATCCGGCTTGATTTTTTTCTTGATCGGGATGCGGGTTAGTTTTGCCCGCCGGTTTTGTTTTGCGAGCTGGCGGCGGAACGCACCGCCGGCCAATTGTAGACAGGATACTTCGGGCGCTTGATGGGCGGAACCGGATGATCCTTCAGATCCTGCAGCGCGACGGCGACGGCCCTCTCGAGTTGCGGATCGTGGCCCTGGCGCCAGGCGGCGGGGTTGAACTCGACCTCGATGTCCGGCGAGATGCCGCGATTTTCCACGTCGAACTCACCGGTATCCGGATTGAAGAGGCCCCAGCGCGGGGCAGTAATTCCGCCGCCATCGATCAGCGAGGGATAACCACCGATGCCGATCAGGCCGCCCCAGGTGCGCGTGCCGATGAGCGGGCCAGTGCCGAGGCGCTTGAACATCCAGGGTAAAGCATCGCCGCCGGAGCCCGCATATTCATTGATGAGCATGACCTTGGGGCCATAGACGGTTTGCGGAATGAGGGTGTCCTTGCCCTCGCGAGTCATGGCCGCGGCCAGCAGCGGGCGCTTCAGCCAATCCACGATGTAATCGGCAAGCCAACCGCCGCCGTTGAAGCGCTCATCAATCACCGCGCCTTGTTTGTCCCACTGCGCGAAGTAGTAGCGATTGAAGTTGGTGTAGCCGTTCACGGAGGTGTCCGGCAAATACACGTAGGCGAGGCGGCCGTTGCTGAGCTGGTCCACTTTGCGGCGGTTCTCGTCCATCCAGGCGCGCAAACGCAGCGCACGTTCGGTGGGAATCGGCACAACGGTCACCGCGCGGGCATCCTTGCCTGTGGGATCCGGACCGACCTTCAACTGTACGGCCTTGCCCGCTGTTTCCTGGAAGAAGCTGAAGACTTCGTCGGTGCCCAGGAGTTCGCGGCCATTCACCGCCAGCAGATACTCGCCTTCGCGGACATTCACGCCGGGCTCGGTCAACGGAGCGCGCAGGCCGGGATTCCAGTTTTCGCCGTGATAGATATGCGCGAAGCGATAACGGCCATTCTCGATCTTGTAGTTGGCGCCAAGCAGGCCGCCGCCAACGTGTTTCACTTCCGGCCGGTCGCCGCCGAAAATGTAGATGTGCTGCGCGGTGATTTCGCCGAGCATGTCGGCAAAGATGTAGTTGAGATCGGCGCGGCTCATCACGTTGTCCACGTAGGGCTGATACGCGGCAGCGAGCGCTTTCAGGTTGGCGCCGTGCATGTTGGGGTCATAGAAGAAATCGCGCTCGATGCGCAGGACTTCGCGGAACATCTGCTCCCACTCCGCGCGGGGATCAACTTCAATTTCCATGGCATCGAGTTTCAGCGCGCCGCCGGGCTTGCCGGGTTCGCTGGGTTTGCCAAGTGCATCGACGGGCTTGATGAACCACGCTCCGTGGGGACGCCCACCCCCACCCCCGCCGCCACCGGTACCGGAAGGATTCGGCTCGGGTAACTGCTCGTAAAGGGCCTTTTCCGCGTTTGCGGAAATGAAGAAGCCGCCAACATTGTCGAGCAGCTTGTCCGTCTTGCCGGTGCACACATCGAATTTGTGAACAATCTGGCCGGGATTGCCGGAACCATCCTCGACCTGTGGCCCCTCGAGCAAATAGAGGATGTGCGTTTTTCCGGCGAGCATCCGGCTATAGTTCCGTACGGGAAAAGGCAGGGAAAGGATGCGCTGATCGATGTTGTCGAAGTCGATCTTGATCGCCGGAGTTTCCTTGGACTTGTCCTCGTCTTTCTTGGCCTTGGCGTCTTTGTCTTTATCGCTGCCTTTTCCGGCGGCTTCCTTGGACTGCTCCGCGGCGGCTGATTCCCCTTCGGGCTTGCAATCATCCAGATCGGCGATTGGTTTTTCCTTGTTGGCAGCATCGGTTTTGCCGGAGGAAGCGGCGGGAGTGGCGACCTTTTCCTCGTCGCTCTGCGGAGCGAGAGGCGATTTTAAATCCTTGCGAAGCACAATCACATAACCGGCGCGCGTTACGGGCACCCTGAATGCGCCCATGCTGCTGGCCAGGACGGGACCGTCGTCGGTGCTGGCGGTGAAGTAGAGATATTTGCCGTTTCTGTCGAAGGCGACGAAGGCCGCGTCGCTCATGCCGTCGGTCACCTGATGGGGCGTCTTATCCTCCAGCCCGTAAATGAAGGCCGCGCGCATTCCGCTGTTGAGTTGGCGTGTGTAGGCCACCCAGCGGCTGTCCGGCGACCACACGGGATTGAAGCCCGAGCCGGGTTCAGCTTCGTAAGTGTTGGTGTCAATCAGGACAGGCGCGCCGCCGTCGACGTTGAGATACCAGAGGTTCAGCCGCTTGTCGCTATAGACAATCTTTTTGCTGTCCGGCGACCAGGTGGGTGAATAGTAAAAAGTTGTTGGAGTGCCAAGACTGATTTTGCGGACATCGCTCAAACCATCCTGCGAACGCAAATGCAAAGCGTATTCGCCGGATTCATCGGAGAAGTAGGCGATCCACTTTCCGTCGGGCGACCACGCGGGATCGCGGTCCGCGACGGCCGGAGAATTGGTGAGGTTGCGGATGTCGCCGTGCTCGACGGGAACCGTCAGAATCTCGCCGTGCGCTTCAAAGACGGCGCGCGCACCGGTGGGAGAGATGTTGGCGTTCTCGATCTGTTCGGCGGCCTTGACGAAATGACGGCGGACCGCAGGGAAGTCCCCGGTCACCTGAATTTCGACGGGGTGCTGTTTGCCACTGGCCGGATCGAAGACATGGAGCGAGCCGAATTGTTCGTAGACGATGGCGTCCGGGCCAGCCGAGGCGGACTTGATGTCCACGCCGTTGCTGGGAATCGCCTCGCTGACCTGCCTGGAAGAGGTGTCATAAACGTAGAGATTCACCGGGCCGTTGCGGTCCGAGAGGAAGTAGATGCGGTTGCCGATCCACATCGGAGTGGAGTCGTTGGAATCCTTGTGCGGCACTTTCTCGGTGGTGGAATCGGCAAGATTGGCGATCCAGATGGGCGAAGCGGTGCCGCCGCGATAGTGCTTCAACCCGCGCTGGAAATCCCAATTCTCCTTGAAATTCGTGAACGGCACATAGGCCGCATGCGAGCTGTCGGGAGAGTAGGACAATTCCTCCGCCATCGGCAGGGGCACTTCTTCGGGCAGGCCACCCTCGACGCCAACGGTAAACAGCCGGTCGAAATAAGAATAACTGTTGCGAGCAGAGCGGAAGAGCACGCGTTTGCCGTCACGGGTCCAGCCGGCGACCTGATCGGGGTAGGGGTGCGAGGTCAGGCGCTTGGGCACGCCCCCGGCAGCGGGAATCAGAAAGACATCCTCGTTGCCATCGTATTCGCCGGTGAAGGCGATCAGCGCGCCATCGGGCGAAAAGTAGGGATCGGATTCGATGCCGACGTCGCTGGTCAGGCGGCGCGCTTCGCCGCCATTGCGATCCACAATCCAAAGGTCGCCACCGTAACTGAAGGCAATCTGCGTGCGGCTGACGGTGGGCTTGCGCAGCAGCAAAGCCGTGTTACTCGATTGTGCCTTTGCCAGTGGAACGCTGAGAAGGAACGCCAGGACCAACAGCAGGCAGGCGAGGCAGCGAACAAACAGGGGGTTTCCGCGGACGGACATATTTCCTCCATGGATCGTAAGGACTTCGCGCATCGGGTGGCCGGTAACTCGGCAGTCGGAAATAATATCGTGCGATTGGCAGGGGAGAGTGTACCACAGGAAAAGGCGGTAAAACTGGGGGAGAGGCGAGTGGGGGACCATTTCGTTGCTATAAATCAGAAGAGTCAAAATCCCCAGGTGAAAAACCGTCATCTGGGGCACCCAACCCTTTAGGGCGTTGCGCCCGAGCCGCCGGCCCAGCCGCCGATGAGAAGATTTCCCGACCCTTCGCAAAAACCGCGATGGGCAGGTCACCGAGAATTTCCCGAGCACGATAAGGCTGTGGCTCGCGCCAGTCCAAAGGAACTTGGCGTGCTGTACATTGTGCGGTACAATGTACTATATAAGGTGCAGGATGGCGGAAGGCCAACAGCCGCGAAAAATCCCGCTGATTTTTTATCGCTTGAGGCCGGGAAGCGAACCCGTGCGGGAGTGGCTGAAGGAACTCCCGGAAGCCGAGCGACACGCCATAGGGAAAGACCTGTTGCGTGCGCAATGGCGGTGGCCCGCCGGGATGCCGCTGTTCCGGCCGTTGGGAAACGGTTTGTGGGAGATCCGGACGGACCTGCCAACGAAAAGGACGGCACGCGTGCTGATTTGCTTTTACGAGGGGCAGCTCGTCGCGCTGCACGGGTTTATCAAGAAAACGCGTACGACACCGGATGATGATTTGGCATTGGCGCGCAAGCGCCAGAAGGAGTTAGAGCGATGAGCAGGAAGCGCAAGAAGCATATGGGTTCGAGCATTGACGATTTTCTGAAGGAAGAGGGCATTTTTGAAGAGGCGCAAGCACAGGCGGTGAAGGAGGTCGTCGCGTGGCAGCTCGACGAGGCCATGAGGAAGCGGAAAATATCCAAAAATAAAATGGCCACACTGCTCAAGACAAGCCGCACACAGGTTGACCGGCTCCTCGATCCGAAAAACGACATCACGCTTTCCAGCCTGCAACGGGCGGCGGCGATCGTCGGACGGCGGGTGATGATCGAGTTGGTTTGAGAAAACGGCGGGCGCGGGTGGCGCAAATCACGCCTATCTAGAAAGCTGAGAGAAGAAAGAGGCGCCTCCCCTTCGCAAAAACCGCGAAGGGTAGGCCACCCAGGAGCTACTCGCGCATCAAGGGTGCGCCACGCGCCGGAAGAGTCAAAATCCCCAGGTGAAAAAGCGTCACCTGGGGCACCCAACCTTTTAGGGCGTTATGCCCGGGCCACCCTTCGTTTACGGTTTTCCGCTGGGGACGCCATTCTCCTGAATGGCGTTTTGCTGGGCGCCAATCGGGAGATTGGCGTTCCCAGGACCCGCTGAATCAACAGAGTTTTTTTGCTAAAACTAGAGGATTTTCTTGCCTAGGCCGGATAGGACGAGTTCGACGCCGAGGAGCGCGGTGCGGTTGTGCTCGTCGATGATGGGGTTGATCTCGACGATTTCCATGGCCACCATGGCTTCGCTGTCCGCGATCATTTCCATGGCGAGGTGCGCTTCGCGGTAGGTGACGCCGCCGCGGACGGGCGTGCCCACGCCGGGCGCATCGCTGGGATCGAGGAAGTCCATGTCCAGGCTGACGCAGACGCCTGCGGTATCGTCCATGGCGAATTTGAGGGCGTCGGCCATCACCTCGCGCATGCCGCGTTCATCGATGTCGCGCATGGTGAAGGTTTTCACACCCAGCTTCTTGATGAGTTTCTTTTCGTGGGAATCCAAATCGCGCACGCCCACCAGCACTACATTTTGTGGCTCGATCTTCGGCTTGTAACCGAAGAGGTCATGGAGTTCGGGAACGCCATAGCCGAGGATGGCGGCCAGAGGCATGCCGTGGACGTTGCCCGATGGCGAGGATTCCGGCGTGTTCATGTCGCTGTGGGCATCCAGCCAGATGCAGCCGATCTGCTTTTTTTCCTTGCGGAAATGCGCGGCGACTCCGCTGGTGGATCCGGCGGCGATGGAGTGGTCTCCGCCAAGGACCAGGGGCAAGTAGCCTTCTTCAAGTGACTTCTGCACGGCGTGGCCCAGGGTTTTGCAGGCATCAGCGATTTCGTCGACATACTTGCTGCGTTTTTCGCCGACGGGCATTTCTTCGGGTTGTTTCACGATGATGTTGCCGATGTCCTCGACGTGGTGGCCGAGATGCTTGATGCGGGATTGCAGTCCGGCAACGCGCAGGGCGGAGGGGCCCATATCCACGCCGCGGCGGCTGGCGCCGAGGTCCATGGGGACGCCGATGATGCGAATCTTTTGAGGCATACAAGTGTGTCCCGTGATCCGAGTTTCATGGCCCCGGGCGGAAAAATGATTAGCGACATTTCCTCAGGGGCTAAAGCCCATTGGCAGTAGGAGCTTTACGCCGGGGCTGAAGCCCCGGCCTCCTAAAGAAAAGAGTTCTTCCGCAAGCTGTTACGACATTTCCTCAGGGGCTAAAGCCCATTGAAAGCCAAACACTCAATGTCGGAGCTAAAGCTCCGACCCCCTGACGCGCGGAGTGTTTCCGCAAGCTGTTAGACGACCGGGGTACCGAAAAGCCGGAGTGGCGCAGCAACTTCCCGACATTTAAGGATATACCCGATAAATCATCCGGGGGAAGGGGATGACTTCGCGGATGTGCTCGGTGCCGGTGATCCAGGCGACGGTGCGCTCGAGGCCGAGGCCGAAACCGGCGTGGGGCACGCTGCCATAGCGGCGGAGGTCCAGGTACCACTGGAAGGATTCTTCTGGTAAGTTGTTTTCTTTCAGCCGTTTAATGAGGAGATCGTAGTCATGAATGCGCTGGCTGCCGCCGATGATTTCGCCGTAGCCTTCGGGAGCGAGCATGTCGAAGGAGAGAGCCAAATCGGGACGCACGGCGTCCGGCTGCATGTAGAAGGCTTTGATGGCCGACGGGTAGTGATGGACCATGACCGGGCGGTCGTACGCACTGGAGATAATGGTTTCTTCGTCGCCGCCGAAATCGTCGCCGAACTTGGCGGGGTTGCCGTGCTTTTGAAGGACAGCGACAGCCTCCTCATAGGTGATGCGAGGGAAGGGGGGCCTGATGTTCTCGAGCTTCTTGACGTCGCGCTTGAGAGTTTCGAGTTCGCGGGATTTGTTCTTCACCACGCTTTGCACGATGGCGCTGACGAGGCCTTCGCCGAGGTCCATCATGTCGGGGAGTTCGGCGTAGGCGGCTTCGGGCTCGAGCATCCAGAATTCGGTGAGGTGGCGGCGGGTTTTGGATTTTTCGGCGCGAAAGGTTGGGCCGAAGGTGTAGACCTTGCCGAGGGCCATGGCGGTGGCTTCGACGTAGAGCTGGCCGCTTTGCGTAAGGTAGGCTTTCTGGTCGTCGATGTAATTGACTTCAAAGAGTGTGCTGGTGCCTTCGCAAGCGGCGGGGGTGAAGATGGGAGCATCGGTGAGGGTGTAGCCTTGCGAGTCCATGAAGCTGCGCGCGGCGCGGACGGCTTCGGCGCGGATGCGGAGGATAGCGGCCTGGCGAGGGGTGCGGATCCAGAGGTGGCGCTGGTCGAGGAGGAAATCTACACCGTGCTCTTTGAGTTGAATGGGGAAGGGCGTGGCTTCAGGGACTTTCTGGACGATCTGAATTTTGCTGACGCCCATTTCGTAGCCGCCGGGGGCGCGCTGCTCGGCGCGGATTTTGCCGGTGACGATGACGCTGGATTCCTGGGTGAGACCTTTGAGGGCCTCGAAGGCTTCGGGGTTTTCTTTCAGGGAGCAGACGCCCTGAATGATGCCGGTGCCGTCGCGAAAGATGGGGAAGAGGAGCTTGCCGGATTCGCGTAGGTTGTAGAGCCAGCCGCGAATGGTGACTTCCTGGGCGTCGTATTTGCCTGCGTGTTCAATGGTGATAATGGTCATAGTGAGGTTCTCTGTTGTGGGTTCAAACCAACAGTTTAGCAGAGAAGAGACTACTTCCTAGATAACGGGAACGGCGACATCGTTCCAGTCTTCTTCGAGGCGGGCGAGGGAATTGGCGGCGGCGGTGAGTTGGGAGGAGAGGGAGGGGGCTTCGGGGCCGGTTTTTTCCTTGAGTTCGAGGGTTAGGGGGAGATCGGCGGCGGCGGGAGCGGATTTGAGCAGGGCGAGAGCGGCGGGCCAGGCGATGGTGCCGTCGTAGGGCGGGAGATGCTCATCCTTTTCGCCGTGGTTGTCGTGGATATGGGCGCTGGCGACAAGATCGCGCAGGGGCTCAAAGCCTTTGGCGATGCGGGCGTCTTCCGGGCCTTCCGCCAGGTGGGCGTGGCCGATATCGAAATTGAAGCGCAAAGTAGTGAGCCGGGTTTCTTCCACAAAAGCGCGAAGGTAGGCGGGATCGCCCATTTCGTTGGTAGTGTTTTCGACACAGATGGTGACGCCGGCGTGGCGCGCGTGCAGGGTGAGATGTTCGAGGGAACTGAAAGCGGCGTCGCGTTTGCGCGGGTCAGCGGTTTCGCGGGAGCCGCCCATGTGCAGCACCATGCGGGGAAAGGGCAAATCGTCGGCGACGTCTAGAACGCGCTTCAGCTCGTCCATGGCTTCAATGCGGCGAACGCGTTCGACTTCACAGATGGAGAGCGGCGTGGCGCCTTCGCGATTGAGGCTGAGGTCGCGGCTCGTGGGAGCATGCAGCGAAGCGAGTTGCAGGCGATGATCGGTCAGGGCCTGGGCGATGGCGCGAACCTCCTGCCTGGTGGCGTAGTCGAAGTGGCTGCGCGTGGCAAAGATTTCGACGGCCTGGAAGCCTGCGGAGGCGATTTGCGTCAGGATTTCCGGCGTGAGTTTCTTGGAGACAAAGAGGTAGGTGGAGAGGATTCGGAGCATGGGTGGCCGGATATATTTTAGCTGAAATTGGAGGTCGAAGAGAGATTCCTCCACTCCGGGACGGCAAAAAGCGCCGTCCCTCCGGTCGGAATGACAGATATGGGGTCGCGGATGATAGGAGGGATTCATCGCACAAAAAACGTGCGATGGAGAACCGTACAACGCACAAAAGGCGTGCGATGGAAAGCCGTACCTCGCTGCGGGACGGCGCTTTTTACCGCTCCGGGAATCCCTCTTCAACTCCGGATTTCAGGATTACAGTTTGTTGGTGCACGTTCGGCCGTAAAAGCGGCGGCAAGCCGCCGCACTCCAAATTGGGCAAGACGCAGTGATCGTGAGGACAGGGGGCGCAGCCCTTCGCAGCTTAGGGTAAAGAGTCCTGCGCCCCTATAGCGGGGAGGAAAACCCAAGAGCACAGTCAGGAGTGACTGTGCCACGGATCGCGGGAGTTGCGAGGAATTTCCTGGTTGATCACGAAGAGGGCAAGAAGGCGCCATCCCTCCGGTCGGAATGACAGAGTTGGAGTAGCGGTCGGAATGACAAATTTTGGGTGGCGCGCTGAATTACGGAGTTTGGGCTGAAGAGGGTGTGTCGTTAATAGCCTCCAGCGGAGCCGGTGTCGCGGGGATCGGCGGCGCCGCAGCGTTCGCCGGTTTTGGCGTCGACGCCGATGGCGTTGACGTAGCCGATGTGTCCGTACCGCCGCACCTGGTGCCCGTGCGCTTTCAACTGCTCTTCTACATCGGGTGAAAATGACTTTTCCACCAGGATTTCGTCGGGGAGCCACTGGTGATGGAAGCGCGGCGCGTTGATAGCGGACTGCGCATCCGTGCCGAGGCGCATCCAGTTCAAGATGCTGAGCAGCGTTGCGGAAATGATTCTGGGGCCGCCTGGCGAGCCGGTGACAAAACTGAGCTGGCCATCGCGCACAAGAATAGTTGGCGTCATGGAACTGAGGGGGCGCTTGCCGGGGCCAATGGCATTGGCTTCGGATTGGATCAAGCCATAAAGCGCGTTGGGCACGCCGGGCTGCGTGGTGAAATCGTCCATCTCGTCGTTGAGGAGGAAGCCGGCCGAGGAGGTGACGTGCGAGCCGTAGCTGTCGTTGAGGGTGGTGGTGCTGGCAACGGCGTTACCGGCAGCATCCACCACGGAAAAGTGCGTGGTGTGCGGCCCCTCGCCGAGGCTGACGATGGTTTGTGGCGCTGAGCTGGCGTTGAGGCCCTGATTGCAAACGTGAGGATTGCCCGCGGGGACGGATTTGCTGGAGGACGCGCGGCGCGGGTCAATGGTGGCGAGAAGTTCCTTGGCATAACAGGGGTCGGTCAGGCCCGCGACGGGAACGTTCGAGAAATCGGGATCGGCGAGATAGGCGGCGCGATCGGCGAAAATGCGGCGCATCACTTCGACGACGAAGTGGACGCTCTGGGGATCTTCCCAGCCCTTCAACGGAACGTCTTGGAGCATGTTGAGGGCTTCGATCACGGCGACGCCACCAGAGCTGGGCGGCGGCGCGGAGAAGACGTCCCAACGATGGGCATCAATGGTGTAACTGGCGTGGACGACTTCACGAATTTTCGGCTGGTAATGCCCGAGGTCATCGAGGGTGATGAGCCCGCCGAGCGCGGCCATGTCGCGAGCCAGCATTTGCGCGGTCTCGCCTTGATAGAACTCGGCGGGGCCGATCCTGGCGATGCGCTTGAGGGTGGCGGCGAGTTCCGGCTGGCGCAGCGTATCTCCGGCGTGAAAAAGCTTGCCGCCATTCAGAAAAACGCGATTGCTCGTCGAAAAGCGTTGCAGGCCGGGGCGCTCCTCGTCTAATTCCCGGGCTAGCTTTTCGCTGACCGGAAAACCTTGTTCGGCCAAGCGGATGGCGGGCTGCATCACGTCGGCGAGTTTCATGGTGCCATGAGTTTTCAGCGCGAGTGCGAGTCCCGCAACCGTGCCAGGTATGGCGACGGAGCGATAGCCGATGGTGGAAGCCTCTTCGTCCAGTTTGCCATCGGACTTGATGTACATGTCCCGAGTGGCTTTAGCGGGCGCTGTTTCGCGGTAATCAAAGAAAGTGGTTTTGCCGTTTGCCAGGCGCACCAGCATGAAGCCGCCACCACCGATGTTACCGGCGGCGGGTTCGACGACGGCGAGAACGAAGGCCGTAGCGACAGCGGCGTCAATAGCGTTGCCGCCGCGTTTCAGGATATCCACGCCGGCTTGGGAAGCGAGCGGCTCGTCCGTGACTACCATGCCGTGAAGACTGCGCACCGGTTCGCGCGGCCAGTCTTTCGGAATGTTGGGGCGGTCACGGAATTCCGCGGCAGATTGCGCGGCAGAACGCGGTG
The DNA here is from genome assembly GCA_002478115.1 of Candidatus Acidiferrum typicum. Taxonomy (GTDB): domain Bacteria; phylum Acidobacteriota; class Terriglobia; order Acidiferrales; family UBA7541; genus Acidiferrum; species Acidiferrum typicum. The sequence goes on from DLMH01000054.1 coordinate 18,470, forward strand.
TGAAGAAAGTGATCGAAAGGAGTGCGCCAGCCAACAAGAAGAGAGGACGTCTCATGATGAAGAGAAAACACTATGGGATTGAAGGGGAAGCGTCAAGGCGCCGGTGGTATGCGCACAGGCGACGGCAAGCCCAAGAGTGGGCGACACCGTTTTGCCGGGTTGGCCAGCACAACCTCCGATGAAAGACACTTTCGTGGAGAGGCTGACAGTGTTAAAGCGGCGGCAAGCCGCCGCACTCCAAAATGCTCGGCCACACCGACACGGGAGAGGTCAGCCTAAAGATTGGCCACTGCCACCCCAAGAGTGACCGATCTGAAGATCGGCCACAACACGAGATTGCGCCATGTGGGCAATTCGTGGGGATAGATGCGGGCCAACTATTCTGCGAGGAATTCGATATTGGGAGGGCCGGGGAGGAGGCCGGCGGCGGTGCCGCGCTCGATCAAGGCGCGCACGGCTTTCCTGCCTTTTTCGCCGTAGCCGAGGGTCCACCTATTCACATACATGCCAACAAACTTGTCGGCGAGTTCGGGATCCATGTCGCGCGCAAATTGCATGGCGTAATTCAGGGCTTCTTCGCGATGCTCGAGGCCGTAAGTGACGCTGCCGCGAATGGTTTTGGCGATCAAGCGGCCCAGTTCGGGGCCCAGAGCCCGGCGCACGGCGTTGCCACCGAGGGGGAGCGGGAAGCCCGTGAGTTCCTGCCACCAGATGCCCAGGTCCACGACGCGATGCAGCCCAAGTTGCGGGAAGAAAAGCTGTCCTTCATGAATGAGCAGGCCGGCTTCGACAACGTCGTTTTTCACCGCTTCGATGATTTTGTCGAAGGGTATGACTACCGCTTCAAAATCCGGCTCAAATAGTTTGAGCGTGAGATGAGCGGAGGTTTTCAGGCCGGGCACGCCAATGCGGAGGCCCTTGAGTTCCTGCGGCTTCAGGGCGTTTGTGGAGACAACGATGGGGCCGTAGCCTTCGCCGAAGCTGGCGCCGGTGTCGAGGAGGATGTAGTTGTCGCGCAGGGAAGGGTAGGCGGCGAAGCTGAGGGCGGTCACGTCGTAGGTTTCCGTCAGCGCCGCTTCATTCAGCGACTGGATATCCGAAAGGATGTGAGTGTATTTGTACCCCGGTGTGGCCAGTTTATGGGTGGCCAGGGCATAAAACATGAAGGCGTCGTCCGAATCCGGAGAGTGGGCCAGCTTGATCTCGCGGGGTTCCTTTTCGGTTTGCGATGCCGTTTGTGTTGCAGCCATAGGGGTAAAGTTTCCTCCGCCCCGGAAGAAGGCCCGCGGAGTTGGCTCGACACCCGTTCGGCGCTCCAGTGAGAAAGATAGGTGGGTCGAGCGACGTTGGGACGTGCGTGACTTTCGGCCGGACTTACTGTTGCAGAAGAGAGACTAACATAGACGTGCCCCGCGGACAAACACCCCGGCCAGGAGTCCAAGGTGCGAAATGAAGGGGCAAATGAGGTAAATGAGGTAAAGGAGAAGAGGGATTCATCGCACAAAAGGCGTGCGATGGAAAACCGTACCTCGCTGCGGAGACTCTGCTCGGAATGACTGGGTTTTTCGGCTTGCTGGCGTGAAGTGGTGCCCTCGCAGGAGCTAATTAGGAGTGGCTTCTAGACAGCCGAGACGAGGCGCGCGATGGCATCCTCGAAAGTGACTTTGCCGTCCAGATAGGGCTGCCAGTAGATGGCGAGCAGGCGGGAATACTCTTCCCAGCCGCGCTGGGAGAGTTTTTCGCGAAGGCCCGGGGGCACGGTAGTGGTGGTGTTCCGCTGCGGGGAGACATCATCGTCCGGCGCATTTTGCTGCTCGGCTTCCTGCATGATGGGACGGAGCACTTCGCCGGTGGTAAAGAAAATCAAGGCATGCCAGAGGTCGCGGGGGATGGGCTTGTCGCGCTGGCGGCACTCGCGGGTGATGGCGGCTTCGACGGGCCGGGCGATATCGTGGGAGGCCTCGTGGAAGAGCACCTCGAGGGCTTCGGGGCCCTGGTTGCGGGGATCGGTGCTGGCGATGGTGACGCGCAGCGGGTCGAGCGTGGTGTAAGCCCCCGCGGAGTTCGCGAAGGCGCAGACTTCAACGCGAATTTTCTCTTTCGGCCACTTTGATTGGTAGATGTCCGCGAGGCGCTGGGACAGGCCGACGCCCTGTTCGCGAACGAGCGGAGCGACGCGCACGACCCAGCGGCGGTTGGCGCGATCGTGGTCCGCCCACCAGTGCGCGCGATAGATGGGAGCGGCGGCCTCCAGAATAATTCCGACATTGCCAGGGAGCCCGGCGTCGCAAGCGGGTTTCTTTCTACCCGTGAGTTCGTTGCAATCCTCAAAATCGCCGAGCTGGTTCTTCAAGAGAATCAGATCGATGTTGACCAGCAGATCTTTGCCGGCGTAACTGGAAACATAGTAGGCGACGGCTTGATCCCAAATGCGCTGTTCCGCGGGGGTAAGAGTGGGCTGAGAAGCGGGTGATTGTTTCAAGACGGGCCCGGCAGGCCTGGTGGCGGCTACCCGCGAATCTTTAACGGCTTCGCGCGCCCTTGCTTCGTGGTAGAGAAAATGATGGAGGTTCACCCAGAAGCCGCTGTGAAACTCAAAGACCGGCAAGGGGCCATAAATAGAATCTTCGACCTGTTGTCCCAAGGCCCGGGGAGCAGCGGCGGCAGAGAGCAGGCCGAGGCTGAGAAGAAGGGCAACGCGAAAAGAGGCCAGAGGCATAGGCGAAACTGGAATGTTAGCGTACTTCTGGCGCGCGACGAAAGAAACTCGCGTCAATATTCCTGATCCTTTTCCGCCAGCCAGCGGTCGAGCCGGGCCTGCTGCTCCGCGGCCACCTCCACGAACACCACACCCATGCCCAGGCTGGGGCTGACGTACACAACGCAGCCGAGGGCTTCAAAGATTTCGTCATGATGGGTAATCCGAAGGCGGACCCGGGTACCTTGCGGCACAGGATTGAGGGTGTCGATGTAGCAGCCGGTGCGGCTAATGTCGGCAGTGCGCGCGCTCGACTTCGCGCCGCGCGGGAGTTCCACAACATCCGCCGCCAGCACGAGTTGGCTTCGCGGCGCACTTCGCCGCTCTACCGTTACATCCGGCATCCCGCTTCTCCTGTCAAACCAGCCGGTGCTGGTCTGTCCGCCTGGAGAGTGGCGAGGCACACGTAGATGTGCTTCGCCGGAAGCCGGATGATCCCAGTTCATTTTCCCGCCGAGGAAGTAGGCCCGCAAGTGTAGGGAATGGGTTTACGCGTATTGGTCAACGGTGTTGTTTCAATCTGGGGCGGTGATTCAGTCGACCTTCGGATCGGTGACACTGCCCACCGCGCCGCGACGGTCTGCGCCGTGGAGGACTCCCAAGGTATCCCGGAAGAACGAGCGTGAACCTGTGCGGCCGTATTCGATGGGGATCGCCGCTAGCTCATATTTGGCGGGCGCGCCGGAGGCATTCGCACCGACAATAACGTAGCGGAAGGAATAGCCATCCTTGCTTCCTTCGGCGAGTTCTACGCTGATCAGGTCGGCCTTTTCGCTTTTCGCGGGGCCCTGCGGAGGTGGACCGAGGACCACCAAGTTATCCGGAAGACGCGTGTAGGTTTTGCGGTAGGTTTCGATGGCGTCGGCCAGGTTCTTCATGGAGTCGATGGCCGATTGTTCGTTGTTCTTGATCTCCGCGCGATCCCACTCCTCGGCGAGCGAGGGCAGGTCGAGCAAGAGCAGACCGAGGGAGAGAAGCTTCCATTGTCCGGCTTCACGAACGAGGCCCATGAGCACGCGATGAGAGTCGTCTTCATCGGAAGCGGCGGCATTCTTGATGGTCAGGGAGATGTAGGCAAGGTTGTCGCGGAGTTCGGGTTTGCCGATTTGCATTTGGGTGGTGACGTCTGAAGTAGCGCAATAGACGTTCAGATTCCCGGAGGCGTCGGTTTCGGCGCGAGGCTGGCCGGGTTTGTCCAGCAGAACGAAGCGCTTTAGGAGTGTGGTGCGCGTTGCGGGCGTCATGCGGGAAAACGCTTCGGCGTTGCGAAAGGTGAGGGCGCGGGCAAATTCAGTGGAATTTTGCGAACAGGCGGCAAACAGGATGTCGCGCAGAGTGGACGCAGGATCGGCGGGGGAAGCCGACTGGGCGAGGCCCTGCAAAGAAGTTGCACAGAGCAAGAAAATGATGAGGGAGAAATAAACGCAGCAACGCCGAGCTTTCCGATCGCGCAAAACGTTCCTCTCAATCCTTGGCGGTTTCCAGGATCGCAGCAATATTCCGGGTGAACACCGAACGCGGCAGAATGTCCGTACAGCCAGCGGCCCGGGCCATCGCCGCGAGTTCCGTCTGCACATGGGACAGGAAGGCCACCACGCGCAACTCTTTTTGAGTTGCGTGAAGGTGCTCGATGGTTGCCACGGGGCTGCTGCGCGCATTGAGATCAATGATGACGAGCTTCGTGGGTGGATCGAGCATGCTCAGCAGCGCTTCACCGGTAGTTGCCACCTGGAATTCCACGCCCAATTGTTTGGCGGTCTCCGCGACTTTCATCTGAAAGAAGAGATCGTCCATCAAGGCAACCGCACGTCCCATCCGTGTGTCCTCCGTGTCCGGCAGTTTTCGCCGGCTTTTCGCGCTTGCGCCACCAGAATAGAATCAGCCAGCGACGGGAAAAGCGTGAAAGTGCAGACGAGGGTGGATCTTTTCGTCGAATCTGTTAGTGGGCGCTCCCCGGGGTGTGCACGCCGACCGTTTCGTCCGGGACATCTCCGGGGCGGCCTTTCACCCGGTCGTACACACTGACCTGGCTGACGGAACCCAGCGCTTCGTTATAGAACGTGGGCACACCCAGGGCGGTGCGCATTTCTTCGTTGAACTTCCGCAAATTGGCCAAGTGCTCCGCGAGTGCGGGAACTTTGACGCCCTCGGTGGTGAGCAGGAATTTCTGGTAGCCGGCGTCCCAGAGCCTGGTGAATTGCCCGTGCAGCATGATGGCGGGCATGATGGTCATCTGGAAGTGGCCGTCGGGAACCTGGCGGAATTCCGCGCCGGAGCCGTATTTTTCCACGCGCACGACGCCGCGCGTGCTGCCGACGGCAAATCCAAGCGCCGCCAGGCTGTCCATGGTTTTCTTTTCAAAGCGTTCGTCGACATTCCACATGGTGATTCCAGAGTACGATTCCTGGTGTTAGGTGTAAAGGCCAGACGAGGCGGAGAATTGGTCAGTTTCCAGTTTCGGCAGCGTTAATCAGGCAGTGACCGCGAGGAGAGAACAATCAGTGGCTGTCTACGATACCCAGACCATCCATTTATTCACGACTTCCCAGCGTCCCGATTTCTTTCTTAGAACGTAACGGTTGCCAGAGCCGCAAAGTCCTCCACATACAAAAGAGACGGAGACAATGGCTTCGTGCAGCGTGGGGTCAAAACCTACGTGCGAAAACGAGATAATCCCACCGGCTCCGGGATACTGCTGCTTAAAAGGTGGAGGTCCGTTTTTCTCAATCGGCACATCGTTAAAGCTCACGCTTTCGACAGCTATGAAAGTCCGTGGCAGGTCAGTATGGAATGTCTGAGAGAGGCGACCAACTGTGCAAGACTTGTGAAGAAAATCTTGAATTGTATCCGCACGTAATGAGCCATCGTAGCCGCTGCGAGTAAGGGCGCGATAGATTTTGTCAGCGAAAGAATCGTATGGAAGCTTGCTGTTTTCTAGCCGCAAGTACCTGCAGGCACGTTCTTCGCAGGATTTTATATCTGTCCCGGGAGTCAAGTAGTTCGACACGGTATCGTCGAAAACAAGTTCGCTTACGGGGGCGTGTCCATGGCCGGTCGGTGCAACCATGTCACGGACCACAGCTTCATAAACTTCATCCTCAGCGGCTAACACTCTCTTTTCATCTGGGTACAGTTTTGAGAAATGAAAGCAGTAAACAAGTGCTAATCCGATTGCAACGCACGCCAGAGTCGCAATCCAAGCACGATGGCGCATTGTTCCCACGACAACTCCGCTTCGACAAAAAATCGCTTTGGATTATGAACTCGAGACCCTGTCCACCACACTAGGATTCTATGCTCGGGGCGGAAAGATGCCTAGTGCCCGGTAAGCCTTACCGGACATCTTGCCCCTAGTACTCCACTTCTCCGGGAAATGCGTCGCATAATCGGAAAGTGTCCCAATCCCACCCAGCAGCATGAAGCGAGATCAGAGATACTCGGGGCCCAACGTGCGTTTTCCCCGAGCCACCACAAAGTCTTCCGTCGTGCAGCCAAACAGATTCGCGGTCGCAAAACGTCCGGCAATTCTTGCTGGTCCCTACTGTCGAGTTGTCTTCGCGATGAATGGCTTCTCCGAAGCGCGGGCAGCAGGTAGAATGGTTATGCGAGGAGTACTATGTCCACCAAAGTACAGCCGTTGACCGGCCACCCGCCGGTAGCGAGGCTGACCAACGAAGAAATTTTGCGTTATAGCCGACATTTGATCATGCCGGAAGTTGGCATGGAGGGTCAGCTCAAGCTGAAAGGCGCGAAAGTGCTGCTGATCGGGATCGGCGGCCTGGGCGCGCCGCTCGGGCTGTACCTGACGGCTGCGGGCATCGGCAAGATCGGGCTGGTGGATTTCGATGTGGTGGATTTCACCAACCTGCAGCGGCAGGTGACCTTTGGCACCAGCGATGTGGGCAAGCCCAAAACCGAAGCGGCCAAGGCACGGCTGAGCAACTTGAATCCCGACGTTGAAATCACTTCCTACGAAACGAAGCTCACCAGTGAGAATGCCCTGGAGCTGTTCAAAGACTATGACGTGATCGTCGACGGCACCGACAATTTTCCCACGCGCTATCTGGTGAACGACGCATGTATTCTTCTCGGCAAGCCGAATGTCTACGGCTCGATTTTCCGATTCGAAGGCCAGGTCACCGTGTTCGGCATGCCCGACGGCCCGTGCTATCGCTGCCTCTATCCCGAACCGCCCCCTCCCGGGCTGGTGCCCTCGTGCGCCGAAGGCGGCGTGCTGGGCGTGCTGCCTGGGATCATCGGCTCTTTGCAGGCGCTGGAGACAATCAAGCTGCTCTTGGGGCGCGGAGATTCCCTGGTGGGGCGATTGCTGCTTTTCGATGCGCTGGCGCTGAGGTTCCGCGAACTGAAGCTGCGCAAGAACTCCAACTGTGCGATCTGTGGTTCGCATCGCAAGATACACAAGTTAATTGACTACAACGAGTTTTGCGGGGTGCGCGGGGAAGAAGAGCCGGAAATGGATTTGCACGTTCCGGAGATTACGGCGCGCGAGCTGAAAGAGCGGCTCGATCGCGGCGACGAGATCTTTATTCTGGATGTGCGCGAACCTCACGAATACCAGATCTGCAACTTGAAGGGGCATCTGATACCGCTGGGCGAATTGCCGCGGCGCGTTCACGAGCTGGACTCGTCGCACGAGATTGTTGCGCATTGCCGGAGCGGGAAGCGCTCGGCCGAAGCAGTGGATTTTCTGCGCAAAGCGGGCTTCCGCAAGGTGCAAAATCTGCGCGGGGGCATATTGTCCTGGTCCACGGAAGTAGATCCCAGCGTGCCACGCTACTGACGATTTCGTTTTCTGCGCTCCAGGGCGACGGCGCCGCATCCTTGGGGCAGCTTGTATTTCCAGTGGCTGGCGGATATCGTGGAGGCGCTTTCAGGGCGTTATTTTGGTTTCGTTGAACGGAGGACTCCATGCCAGGCACGAAAGTCACTATATTCAATAACGGCCCGCTGCGCATCGAAGGAGATTTTGAGATCGTGGATCAGGAAGGCAAAGCGTTCGGGCTGGGCGGGCGGACGGCCGTTGCCATTTGCCGCTGCGGCCACTCCAGCAATTCGCCCTTTTGCGACGGCACGCATAAGCGCCAGAACTTCACGAGTACGGTCACCGCAAGGGACCTCCCCGCGCCGGCAAAGCCGTAAAAAGGTGCCTCATCCCAAGTTGAGACAGTCTCAGGATGAGACTTTGCGCACTTTTGGGCCTATCTTCTCCAAACCTCTGCTAACTCTCTGGATACATTCACGATAGTGAGTCAATTCGACACCGAGGCAGTATCTTTTGCCGTCTCGGACACTGTCTCAAGCGGGACGACGTCTTCTGCAGTTATTAATAACTCATCTATTTTGAATTAGTTACAAACCTTCCTCGGCGACTCCAAAAGGGCCCGGACGTGCATTGCCCGATATTGCCGGTTTTCTTCGGCAATTGGGGGATGTTTTGGGAGATTGGGCCAAGATCACGGGGTATTTCCGCAAGGACCGCGGGCATCTGCCCGCCGTTGCGTATAGTCTCCTGGCGGCTTTTTTCCTTGGCGTCGTGCTGTACGCGCGGCACTCCCACGTCTCCGGTTCGCCCAACACCTATCTGTACCTAGAGGTGGGCGGTTCACTGCTGTGCTTCTGCTACGCCGCGAATGCGCTGGTGCGCTTCCGCGGAACCCACGATCGCATCGCGCTAATTCTCGCCTTCGGATTTGTGCTTTCCGGGATGATCGAGACGCTGGGCTACTTTGGATTGAATGATCTTTTGCGCCTGGGCCCGGTGGCGCTGTCGCATGTGCCCATGGGCTGGATGGTCGGGCGGACGTTGCTGGCGGTGCTGCTGCTGGCGGCACTGGCCGTCGAACGATTCATTCCAACAGCGCGCCAGCCGAGCCGGGAGACAGCCGGCGCCTTGTTCGTGGTGGCGGCGGCAGCCTATGTGACGAGCGCCGCGTTCCTCGCCGCACCGGCGACCCCGGTGGCGAAGGCGGGCGCGCTCTTCTCGCGGCCCTGGGAAACGCTTCCCGGCATCTTGTTTGTTCTTGCCGCGATCTTCTTCTATCGCAGGTTCCAACAGGGTAGGAAGAGCGACAGTGATGCGTCCCTGTACGATTATTCGCTGTTTCTGGTGGCGCTGCTGAACGCCTGCTGCCATATCGCCGCATTGTTCTCCCGGCGCCTTTTTGACGGCCCGTTTTTCCTTGCGGAACTCAGCAAGGTGGCCAGCTACGCGATCATATTGTGCGGCGCGTTGATTGATCAGGCGCGGCTCTTCGATCAGGTTCGCACGCTGGCCGTAAGCGACCCGCTGACGGGGCTGGCGAACTACCGGCGGCTGATCGCGGTGATCGAATCGGAGTTGGACCGCTCTCGCCGGACGCAGCGCCCGTTCAGCATCGTCCTGCTTGATATGGATGGATTGAAGACGATCAACGACCGTTACGGGCATCTGGTGGGCAGCCGTTCCCTGGTCAGATTGGCCAAGATTTTGCGCAATCATTCACGAGCGATTGACACGGCAGCGCGCTACGGCGGCGACGAGTTCGCGCTGATTCTCCCAGAAGCTCCCCCGGACATTGCTTCGCGTGTGGCTTCCCGCATTCGCGAACGGCTAGCGACGGAAGCCGAAGCTCCCGCGCTGTCGGTCAGCGCCGGCATCGCCGGGTATCCCGAGGACGGCGACACCCCGGAAAAGCTATTGGGCGCCGCGGACCGCGCGCTTTATCGCATGAAACACCGCGGCAGCGCCATGAATTCCATTGCACGCATCGCCGCGTGCCTCTGAGCTGGATGAACCATGGCACATACACACATCCATCCCCATCCACGGCGGGAATCCCGGATCCAGATGGAAATTCCGGTGGTTCTGGAAGGTCATCGCCAGCTTCCCGGCGCGGAAGCAACGTTTACGGAAAATGTCAGCGCGAAGGGTGCCCGCGTGGTGAGCTTCCGGCGCTGGGACAAAGATGCGCGGCTGGTGTTGGCCTCGCGCACAGGTGAGTTTCGCTCCGCGGGTCGGGTGGCCTACTGCCAGCCAATCCATGGTGAAGGCTATGCGATTGGCGTGGAGTTCCTCGAACCGCAGGGGCGATGGGTAGTTGAATCTGCAAATTAGCTTGACAAATTTTGGCGAGCGGATAGGAGGGAACTGCTGGAATATTCTTCAAGGAAGAAAGTTACTAGCGCAAGAAAGCGCCGTACGGGTCGAGAAGGAACCGTTCGGCGCTTTCTCTTTTTGATGGGGTGCTGGAAAAGACTTGTGAGCGCATCCGATAAAAGCTTCGTGCGACCGACCTGAGCACCTTAGGGGTTAAAAACCCCTGAAATTCCGGAGCCTTCCGGCACGGCTGAAAAAGTTGAGGAATAAAGCTCAATGACATTTCCTCAGGGGCTAAAGCCCGTCGGTTATAAGAGCTTTACGCCGGGGCTGAAGCCCCGGCCTCCTAAGGAAGAAGACTTTTTCCGCAAGCTGTGAAGCCGTGCCTTAGCCGGGGCCAAATGTAGGATTGCTTCTTACCAGAATGCCGCCAGGGTCAAGCTGGTATCCCGCCGTGTTTTGATGCAGGTTTCAAGGCGTCACATTTGCCAGTGGTGGAATGGTTGTATACTCGATGATGATTTCTTGAGCTGTCTGCGCGTCTTTATTCATTTCAGGGAGGCGTTTCCGTTGAACATTCTAGTGACCGGCGCCGCCGGCTATATCGGGAGTATCTGCTCGGAAGTGCTGTTGTCCCGCGGGCATCAGGTGATCGCGCTGGACAATCTCCAGGAGGGCCACCGGGCCGCCGTTCCGCCCGCTGCCACCTTCTGCCAAACCGATCTTGCGATTCGTTCGCAAATCGAAGCGGTTTTTTCCTCGCACAAATTTGATGCGGTGATGCATTTTGCCGGGGAAGCGCTGGTGGCCAAGTCAGTGCGCGAACCGAGCACATTTTATGCGGCAAACGTTGGCTGCGGCGTGAACCTGCTGGACGCCATGGTGCGCCACGGCGTCAACAAGTTTATTTTTTCCTCGACCGCCGCGACCTATGGCGAGCCCGAAGTCGTCCCCATCCCCGAGGATCACCGCAAAGCGCCCATCAATCCCTACGGCAAATCGAAGCTGACCTTCGAGCAAATTCTGGGCGATTACCGCGCCTATACCGGGCTGAAGTATGTGACATTGCGCTATTTCAATGCCGCGGGCGCCAGCGTTGAGCGCGGCGAAGCCCATCGCGAAGAAACGCACTTGATTCCCAGAGTGCTGGACACGGCCCTGGGAGCCATCGCACAGCTCGATATCTTCGGTTTTGACTATCCGACGCCGGACGGAAGCTGTGTGCGCGATTACATCCACGTGATTGACATCGCCGATTCCCACTTGCGCGCGCTGGAAGAGATCGAGCGAGTTCCGGGAGAAGCGTTCAACGTGGGCAATAGCAGAGGTTTCTCCAACCTGGAGGTGGTGAAAACCGCGGAGCGCATCACGGGGCGCAAGATCCCGCACAAGCTGTCTCCGCGACGCCCCGGTGATCCGGCGGTGCTTGTGGCGAGCAATGAAAAGCTGAAGCGGGCGCTGGGCTGGGAGGCCAAACACTCTTCGCTGGAAGAAATCCTGCAATCGGCGTGGGACTGGCGCCGCAAGTTTCCCAAAGGCTACCCGGAATAATGCAGGGACGCAATTCGGAGTGAAATCCGTCCAGGAAATTGTGGATTGACCCTGAAATCCGAAGTTGAAGAGGGATTCATCGCACAAAAGGCGTGCGATGGAGAACCGTACGTCCGCTCCGGGACGGCCAAAACCGCCGTCCCTCCGGTCGGAATGACAGATTTTGGGTGGTGGGTGATGCGGGAATACTCAACTTCGGATTTCAGGTTAAGTTTGTGCCGGCGCGTTGGCGGCTGGGCCCGCGAGCTCCTCGTATACAGCAAGCGTGTTGGCAACCATGCGGTCCGCCGAGAAACGCTCGATGACTTCATGGCGTCCCGCCTCGCCAAGCCGTTTTTGCAGCCCGGCGTCACCTACGAGGCGTGCCATAGCCGTGGCAAAGCTGATTGCGTTTGGCTCCGCTACGATTGCCGTCCGTCCCTCCTCCACCACTTCACCGAGGGCGCCTCTTGTGGTGGAAATCACCGGCAAGCCATAGGCCATCGCTGCTTGCAGCGCGGTTCCCAAGCCCTCGAATTCCGAGGGAAATACGAAAGCGTCCAGCGCCGCATAGAACTCTGGCATGTCCGTGACAAATCCCGGCAGGAGGACCGCCGGTAGTAAATCCAAACGTGCCGCAAGATGTTTCACGTCGCCGAGGCAACTTCCTTCGCCGGCGAGCAAGGCTCGCGTGTTGGGGAATTTCTCCCTCACGATACTTAGGGCCTCAACCACGTGCCGCTGGCCCTTTTCCGGCACAAATGCACTGGCGCAACCGAAGAGGAACTCGCCGTCCGCCACGCCCCATCGTTTTCGCGCCGCGTTTCGTTCTTGCGCGGAAACGCGCTCCGGGATTTCCACGCCCTCGTTGACAATGGCGATGCGCTCCGCCGGAAATCCGCTTTCGACAAGACTCCGGGCAACGTCTCTACTATTCGCCACAAAGCGATCCAGGGCCCGGAATCTTGCCCATGAAATCCAATTGCGCTGCAACGGAAAAGCAATCCGTCGAGAGGACAATAGCGGCAACTGCCGGTGCGCCCCCGCCAACCAAGCCGCGGTCAAAGCGTGAGCTTCGTTTGCATGGAGTAGATCGAATCTGCCGTCGCTCAAAAGGGAGCGAATCTTGCGTGCCGCCGCCAGGCGGAGCATTCTTCGCGGAACGCTATGCACATAAATCCCAGCTTTCCTTGCCCGCTGGCTCAACGCGGATCCGCGCGCCGCCAGCAATTCCGCGGCGTGTCCCCGCTCATACAGGCCTTTCAGAAGGAGCAGCGCCTGGTTTTGTCCACCGCGCCATTCCGTTTCGAGGTCCACAATGAGAGGGATCACGCTGCACCGCGACTCTTGGTCTGCTTATCGGCATTGATCAATTTCCCGAGTTTCTGAAACTTCAGCCTTACGCCGCGCGCGGCCATTTGCGCGATCAGCGCCCCGCGGTACCCGTCCAGAAACCCAGCTCCAAGAATAAAGTAGCGGAACCATGCCCAGGGCGTCGCAATCCAGAGCGCGGCGCGCCAGTCACGCCGGCCCTGTTGGAACATCTCGCGGGCGACAACTGTGGTGTACATGTCCACCTTGGCCTCGTGCTCAGCAAAGTTGCGGATGGTGAAGTGCAGCAGGTCGCCCTTGAGGCGGCCTGCCTGGCCCGCGAAGCGCAGCCCCGAATGCATAGCGCCGGAATAGTTGGCCCTGTCGCGGCGGTAAATTCGGCGCTGCCAGTCGGGATACCAGCGAGAGTGGTGGATCCACGCGCCCAGATACCAAGTCAGGCGCGCCATCTCATAAACGTCGAATCGCGGCGTGTCCTGCTTCCATTGCTGCACGGATTTCTTCAGTTCGGCGCTGAGTTCCTCGTCGGCGTCCAGCACGAAGACCCAGTCGTTGGCGGCCAGCGAGACGGCGTAATTCTTCTGGTCGGATTGGTCAGTGTACGGCCGTTGGAACACCCTGGCGCCATATTCTCGGGCGATTTCCGGTGTGCGATCCGCGCTGCCGCCGTCCACTACGACGATTTCGTCGGCAATCCCCTGCGCGGATTGCAGGATCCGCGGCAAATTATCCTGCTCATTTTGTACGACGAAACAAACACTCAGGGGGATCATCTCTGCGCCACGCTGTCACACCCGTGCCAGTATCTCACACGAGGCCGCGCAGGATTTGCACATTACTTGGATTGAAAGCTCAACCGGACGGTGCTGCTGCCCACACGGAACTCCGCGCCGTCCTGCAAGAAGGCCGCGCGCACGCGCTCGTCCTCGAAAAACGTGCCGTTTGTGGAGTCAAGATCCTTGAGGTTCACGGAGCGTTCCCGAACCTCCAGGACACAATGGTGTCGGGAAATCTCCGGATCATCGAGGGGCAGGTCGGCGCCTTTGCGGCCGATCACGGTGCGCGGATTTTTCAGTTTGAAAGATTTGCCCTTGGAGGGGCCGGTCGAGATGGTCAGCACGATGTCCGCGTCCGGCGGCAGATGTAACCCGTCGTCGGCGGGAGGCAAGCGCAGCTTTGCGGTGGAAGCGTCGGCCCGGGCGAAGGAAGGCATCGGCGAGATCACCACGGTTTCGTCGGCGCGCCGCTTGACTTCCACGACCGTGGTCTGACCACAGCGGGTGCAGCGGAACTGCACCTTTTCGTGCCTAGCCAAGACGTCGTCTTTAAGCAAGTGCTGCTGCCCACAGTGCACGCAACCCGTCTGCATGCTCCTAAGCTAGCATGCCCGGCAGGCGGCGATTCGTCCACGCCGCGTGCGCATGCGGCAAGCGTTACTCCGTGGGCTGCCGCCGGCCATCTCTTCAGTTGTGCTACGATATAAGTTTCGAGATCATGCAGGGGAGCGTACATGCCCGAACACATTTCGCGTAAAGAGTTGAAGCAGGACAAAGTCCGGGAAACTTTCGAGCATGGCGCGGAAGCCGTTCTCTCCCATACTCGCCTTGCCTCCATCGCCCTGCTGGCCGTAATCGTCATTGCCTCCGGCTATCTGGCGTGGAGGTTCTATTCCGATCGCCAGAACGCCACGGCGCAGGCCGCGCTGGACGATGCCATGAAGATATACAATGCGCCGCTATCCATTCCCGGCCAACCCACGCTTCCGGGCGAGGTGACCTATGCGGATGAGGCACGACGTTCCCAGGATGCGGAAGGCAAACTCGCCGTGGTTGCCGAGAAATACCCGCACACGAATCCTGGCAAGCTCGCCCGGTACTACTCCGCGTTGTGCCTGATGGATCTGGATCGCTTGAATCAGGCGTCTGAAGAACTCAAGAAACTAAATGCAGGTTCGGACAAGGAACTCGCGGCTCTCGCGCAGTACCAGAAAGCCCTTATCGCCGAGCGCACGGGCAAGAATGAGGAGGCCGTGCAAGATTTGCGAGCGCTCTCCAATTCCGGTTCCGTCCTCGTGCCCAAGCCTCTCGTCCTGCTGGAGCTTGCGGGAATTCTTCGTCAGAGTGACCCGAAGCAAGCAGCAACCATCTACGAACAGATCAAGAAGGATTACCCGAACACCACAGTGGCGGACGAAGCGGACCGCGGCCTCGGATCGATCACGCCGAAGTCCTGAGGTAGCGCGGCCCGCAGTTTTTTCGGGAGGTCCCGGCCATCGACAAACCCCGTCCAGCCGCGCCCTGGGCCATGCAGCCCGCTTCTTCCCGCGGCCGCCGTTTTCTGGAACCCGCGCATCCCTACCGGAGCGAATACGCACGCGACCGCGACCGCATCGTCCATTCGCGCGCGTTCCGTCGCCTGGAAGCGAAGACACAGGTTTTCACGACGCGCTTCTCCGACCATTTCCGCAACCGCTTAACGCACACGCTGGAGGTTTCACAGATCGCGCGCACGGTGGCGTCCGCGCTCGGTCTCAACGCCGATCTTGTGGAATCCCTCGCCCTGGTTCACGACATCGGCCACCCACCGTTTGGGCACGCCGGGGAACGCAAACTCAATGAGCTGATGGGGGCGCACGGCGGGCGGTTCAATCACAATCTGCATGCACTGCGCATCGTCGAGCATTTCGAGCAGCGCTACATCGGGTTCGAGGGCCTGAACCTGACCTTTGAGGTGCGCGAGGGCATTGTCAAACACTCTCGCGATTACAACGCGGCGGAATTTCCCGAGCTATCGGAATACCTGCTGGAACTTCGCCCACCGCTGGAATCCCAGCTCATCGACTGGGTGGATGAGATTGCGTACAACACGGCGGATCTCGACGACGCGCTTGAAGCGAACCTTCTTGATGTTGAGGCCCTTTGCCACGAAGTGCCATTTTTCGGCGAATTCTACGGCAAAGTTGAGTCCGAACATGCCGGAGCCCGTCCCAAGCTGAAGTTCAACGAAGCCTTGCGTCACGTCCTGGACCATCTGGCCAGCGACCTGATCGCCAATACGGAACGCATGGTGCGCGATTCGCGCGCGCAATCGGTGGAGGACATACGTCACGCGGCGGTGCGGCTAGCGCGTTTCAGCGAATCCGCCCGAGGGCAAAACGCCCAACTGAAGGGATTTCTGTTCTCGCACATCTACAATCACCCGCTGATCACCGAGGATTGCAATCGCTCCATTCGGTGCCTGGAGGAACTCTTCGCTTTCTACCTGGAGCAGCCGGGTGCGATGCCCGAACTCCACGAAGAAATGTCGCGGACAACCGCCCGGCACATCGTCGTGTGCGACTACATTGCCGGCATGACCGATCAATTCCTTCTCCGGCAGCATCACGAGCACGTCGGCTCTTCCGCCAGCGCCCCGCCTGCAATCGGTGGCTCGCAGCAGTTAGAATGAACCGGTCTTCTGGAGTGAGGACAATGGCTGCTCGCCGCAATGCCGTTCTGCTTTTCGTCCTCATGGTGGCCTGGTGCGTGCCGTTACGCGCAGAGACTTTCGGCCACCGCCTAGCCATCCTTGGTCCTGATCCGTGTGGATGATCCGGGAGCCACGACGCAGACTTGAGCGGAGTCTCGCTGCTTCGGCCTTCGCTTCTTTCAAAATGGGGATATCCGCGCCGGCATAGTTCCACACTTCAAAAAACTTCTGATACGTGGCCTCGAGGAAAGGTTAGAATGCAGGCATTTGTTCCCGCTATGACCGTGGACACCGAGCGCCGCAAGAAACTTCGCAACCGCCCTCGCAGCCTCGTTTACGTGGAGCTTGAATCCGGCAACGGCGGGATGATGCGCGATCTTTCGGAAGAAGGATTTGCGCTGCGGGCGATGATGCCTTTGCGCGCCGGGGGAAAGACGCAGTTTGCATTTTCGCTCGAGGAAGCGACGCGCATCAGCGGGGAAGGGCGGATCGTCTGGATCAAAGAAGATGGCCGCGTCGCGGGCATCGAATTCTGCGGGATTTCCCATAGCGCTCGCGAACAGATTCGCGAATGGCTCGGCCGGGCCGATCAGCCCACTACACGTGAGCCCAAAGTGCCGGCAATTGCGGTTGCCGAGCCGCCTACGCGGGAAGAACTGCGCGAGGAAGCGCGTTCCACTCTTTCGCGCGTTGCGCAGCCATTCGATGAAGCCGCTAAGACCGCGCCTTCCCCTGAGGCGGAGATTGCGCCCAAGGTCATTCCCGAGCCGCCCAGGCATGAAGAGCCGGGCGGGGAGACTCGGTACGCCCTTCCGCGCGTCGTGCTTCCGTCTGTTGAAGCGGCTGAGACTTCGCTTTCGGCTGAGCCGGAGATTGCGCCTATTGCTATACCTCAACCCGCCGGGATTACTGACCTCGCAGAAGCTCCGACGGGGAGTGCCACCGCGCCCAGTCCAGAAATGCAAACCGAACTGTATGACATCTCGCCGGAGACGTTTCCGGTTGCCGCACTCGAACCGCTCCCAACAGAAACCGTGATTGAGCCGCTGCCCGAATTGCAGTGGGAATCCGAATTCAGCGAAGCGGTCGATTCTCGCCTGGCAAGCCGTATCCTGCTGACGCGCGCAATCGGCATCATGCTTCTTCTGACCCTGATCGCCAGCGCGGTGGTTTACCATCGCCAAGTTGGCCACGCGCTCATTTGGCTCGGCCAAGTCATTGCCGGCCCTGAAGAAGCGCCCCGTGCGCAATCTTTGGTCGCCGAGCCTCCCGCACAAGCCGCTCCCATGCCGGAGACCACAGTGCCTGTCAATTCGCCGGCTGTTTCTGAAAGTTCGGCTACTCCCTCGCCGCAGGGGGATCGCGCTGCCCCTTCAGAAACACAACCTGCGGCCACGAGCAGAGTCATCGAAGTGCCGCCCATCTTGCCCGCCGTGCCTCCTTCTTCCACGAAAACACCGAGCGTGCCTGTGCTTCAGCCAACCTCACAACAGAATCGCGTTCCCGCGCCGGCCAGTTCCCCCGGGACGGCCAGCGATAACGGCCAGCAGGAATACCAGCAAGCAGAGTACATCCTCCGCAACAGGAGCAGGGAGGCGGAACTGCCAGAAGCCGTGCGCCTGCTTTGGGTGGCCGTGGAGAAAGGAAATGTCGGCGGCGAAGTGGCCCTCGCGGAGCTCTACCGGCAAGGCCAAGGCGTAGCGAAGAACTGCGCCCAGGCGCGTGTTCTGCTGACGGCTGCCGCGCGGAAGGGAAGCGCCGAAGCACAAAAGCATCTGGATGAACTTGTGCGGGATGGCTGCGAGTAATTTTGGAGTGAGCGAATTTTGGCGCGCCCTCGAAGGGGCCGCTAGCAATCGGAGTAGACTAGGTCGAGGAGGATCACAGTGTACTGTTCCAAATGTGGTGCGGTTCTCGCCGCGGACGCCGCGTTTTGTGTGTCCTGCGGAATTCCAGTGGTGCGTGGGGCGCTTGCGGGTGCGGCGGGGCTTCCCGTGCCAGCGAACGTGGGAGTCGCGGGGTTCAGCACAACGCGCAGCGTGACTTACGCGGGATTCTGGTTGCGCTTCGTGGCCTATCTGATTGACGGCGTGATTCTGGGAATTGCAATATTTGCGCTGGTCATTCCGCTGTTATTCCTGACAGGGTTGGCGGCGACACTCGAGAGGTTGCCGCATCATCTGGACGGACAAATCAGTCCGGCGGCGATTGCCGCGATTGTTTTGCTGGCTCTCACCTTTGCCGCGGTCGCCGTCGTGTTGAAGTGGCTGTACTTTGCGTATCTCGAGAGCGGAGAGAAGCAGGCGACGTGGGGCAAACAGGCGCTGGGTTTGTACGTGACGGACGGCGCGGCAGAGCACATTTCGTTCGGGCGGGCTTCCGGGCGATTTTTCGCGAAGATGATTTCCGGGCTGATTCCCCTGGGCATCGGCTACATCATGGCGGGATTCACGGAGAGGAAGCAGGCGCTACACGACATGATCGCAGGGTGCCTGGTGTTGCGCCGCTAGTGTTGTGTCCCGGAGATACAAAGAAAAAGTGCGGAGTCCTCAGGGACTAAAGCCCTTTTCTTTGCAATGGCTCTTGTCAGGGCTGAAGCCCTGACCCCCTAAGGAGAAATGCACCGAACTTACGGGACGCGATACGAGCTTGCGATGACGAATTGGAGTGAGGGGTTAGACGGGCGCCAGAGTCTGTTCAACGATACGGCCGTCGAAGAGATGCAGGGTACGCTCCGCGTGATGGGCGTAGCGTGGGTCGTGGGTGACCATGCAGATGGTTGCGCCATTGGCGTGAAGTTCCTTCAGCAGATCCATTACGGCGTCGCCGTTCTTGGAGTCTAAATTTCCAGTCGGCTCATCGGCCAAGAGAATCAAGGGATCGCCCACCAAGGCCCGGGCCACGGCGACGCGCTGTTGCTGGCCGCCGGAAAGCTGCGCGGGATAGTGCTTGGAGCGATGCGCCATTTCGACGCGTTGCAGCGCGGCTTGTACTTTCTCCTTGCGTTCGGCGGAGGCCATGCCGCGATAGGTCAGGGGGAGTTCGACATTTTCGTAGACGGTGAGATCACCGATCAGGTTAAAGGCCTGAAAGATGAAGCCGATTTCGCGGTTGCGAATGCGCGAGCGATCGCTGAGCTTGAGGCTGGAAACCGGTTTGCCGTTCAGGAAGTAATTTCCCTCGGTTGGCGAATCGAGGAGGCCGAGGATGGCGAGCAGTGTGGATTTGCCGCATCCCGAAGGGCCGGCGATAGCGAGGTATTCGCCCTTTTTGATTTCGAGATCGATTGCGGACAAGGCGTGAGTCTCAAGCTCGTCGGTGAAGAAGATTTTGCTGACGCCTTGCATCTTGATGAGCATGCCGTTTGGTGAAGCCATGCGAACAGCCTCCGAGATGGAATGCCTGGAACCTTTCTTCAGGGGCTAAAGCCCATTCGTGCTCGGGGCTTCACGCCGGGGTTGAAACCCCGGCGTCCTGAAGAGAAAAACAAAACCGAGAGAAACCCAAGAACCGACCCCAAAAGGCGGGGTCGGCCACTACAAACCCAAGAGAAAAGCGCCCGCCTCAGAAGGCGGCCGCTACAAGAGCAAGAAAAAGGCATCCATGAGATGGCTCCTAGCGCAAACGAATGCGGTCAAAAGCATCCCAGGCGGACATATCGGAGAGGATGACTTTGTCTCCGGACTTGAGGCCTTGTAGGATTTCGACGGTGTTGACGGAAGTTTTGCCGAGCTTGACGTTGGTGCGGACGGCTTCCGAGCCGCCGTCAACCAATTTGAACAGGCCGATCGTGCTGTCGGATTGGCCGTGGACGGGGCGGCCCACGTAGAAAACATCTTTCAGGTTTTCGATTTCGATGGTGCCGTCGACGCTGAGGTCGGGCCGCGCACCCAGGGGGAGGGGGCCGGTGATTTCAACGTCAACGGTAACGGTGCCGTTTTGCACGGAGGGGTCGATGCGCGAGACGCGCCCCTGGACCACGCCGTTTCTGGTGTCAATGGAGGCCTTCTGGCCGATGACCACATCCTTGGCTTGCGATTCGGCGATCTTGATTTCGGCTTTGAGGCGCTTGGGATCGGCGACGCGGGCAAGATTCGTTCCCGGCGTGACGTGCTGGCCGACTTCAACGGGAACGACTTGAAGCACGCCCTGGATGCCGGCGCGAACGTGAAGGGCATCGGCTTCGCTGCGTTTCAGGTCGTAGAGGGCGCGCTGCTGGTCGACGCGGGATTGTTGTGCCAGGAGGCGCGCTTTTGCGGAGTCCGCGGCGTTTGTGGTGCGATCTTCCTCGAGTTGCAAGCGAATCGTGAGCTGTTCTTCTTTCACTTTCGACAGCTTCTCGGTGACATCGGCACTAAGACCTTGGGCGCGGAGCTTTTCGTCCATTTCGTGCTGGATTTTGGCTTGCTCGTAATCGCTGCGGACCACGGCAGTGGCAGCTTTCTGATTGAGGAGATCACTGTTGAGTTGGACTTTGAGGTTCTCGTAGTCCGCTTGGGCGGCTTTCAATTGATATTCGGCGTCGAGCACGTCGCGTTGCAATTCCGGATTGGTGAGTTCCAAGATGACGCTGCCGGGCTGCACGATGGCGCCGGGTTGCATCAGGATACGATCCACGCGGGAATCGGTTTGTGCGGGAATCCAGCGGATGTCCTCGGGGACAAGCGTCCCGGTGCCATGGACCTCGATGAGCAACGGCCCGCGCTTTACTTCGTCGGTCCAGACGGTGGCTTTATCAACCGAAGGAGCGGCGGGGCGGAGCCACGAGACGCCATAGGTGACGCCCGCGACGGAAATTATCGCGATACCGACGTAGACAATGCGGCGGATCTTTTTAGTGTGGGCGTTTGACGGGCGTTGGATGTCCATTGGTTTTCTGTCTCTACTCGTAGCGGAGGACGATCATGGGATCGACGCGGGTGGCGCGGCAGGCCGGGATGTAGCAGGCCACAAGCGCCACGGCGACAACGACGAACGCTACGGTTGCGAGGGTGAGCAGATCGTTCGCGCTGACACCAAAAAGCAGGCTACCGATCAGACGGCCCGCAAAAACCGCGGTGATCACTCCTGCGACCAGACCAACTATGACTGGTGCCATGCCCTGACGAAGCACCATGCGGAGCAAATCTTGCAGGTTGGCGCCGAGGGCCATGCGAATACCCAATTCCTGGCGACGCTGCTCGACGGAGTATCCGACAACGCCGAAGATTCCGAGCGCAGCGAGCAGAAGCGAGGACAAAGCAAACAACATCGCGAGAAACATTGGGAAGCGACGCGCGTCAAGCGAGTGGGAGACGATTTGCGACATGGGGCGGAGGGTTGTGAGGGGCACGTCGGGGTCAATGTTGCGAATCAGGTCGCGGACCGGGCCAGCATAGATGGCGGGGCCTCTCACGGTGCGGAGGACGATTGAGGCGGATGTGGGAACAGAGATGGTGTTGAACCAGGTAGGCACGTAAACCATCATGAGCGGAGGCATATCGAGCTGGACAGTGCGAATATCGCCAACGACACCGACTACTTCGGCGGGGACATCCGGGCCCCACTGGGTAATGCAGATTTGGCCGATGGGATTCTTTCCGGGCCAGAAGCGTTCGGCAACGTTTTGCGAGACCACGACGATTTTTCGATCGTGGTCGGCGGGTCCAAAGATCCTGCCCTGCAATAAGGCGATACCCATGGCCGAGAAATAATCCGGGCTGACAGGGCGATAGTTGGCGATGGGGGTTTCGGCTTGTGTTTGCGGGGCGCCGGGAATGTTAATTCCGGTCACGCTGCCTTCGCCTCCGAGCGGAGGGATGCTCACCCAGCCGGCGGCTTGAATACCGGGAAGCGATTGAAGGCCTGCCAGGACCCTGTCGTAAAAATGCAGGCGATCCGCAGGCTGAGAATAGTTTTGCGGGGGCAGGTCAACACCGGCAATTAGGACATTTTCAACGGTGAAGCCGGTGTGAACACGGAGGAGCTGCCCGAGGCTGGCTATCAACAGACCCGCAAGAATCAAAAGCAGAGTGGTAAGTCCAACTTCGAAGCTAACCAGACTTTCGCGAAGGCGGCGAGTTCGACGGCTTTCTGTCGTGGCCGTAACGCCCGACTTGAGAGCGTCAACAGGCTGGGAACGAGTGATGCGCCAGGCGGGGAAGACTCCGAAAAAAGAGGCCGCGGCAATGGAAATGGCCAGAGCGAACAGAAGGACACGCGCATCCATGTTCACTTCGTCAAGACGCGGAATGCCTGGAGGCGCTAAACGTACCAGCCACTTCACAGCGAAACCAGCGATCCAGATTCCCAGCGCGCCGCCGGCAAAACTAAGCAGGAAAGTCTCGGTGAGCAACTGGCGAATGATGCGCGCCTGTGTGGCGCCCAGCGATGCTCGTATCGCGGCTTCGCGCATACGTCCAGGAACACGCGCGAGCAGCAAACTCGCAAGATTGGCGCAGACAATGAGGAGGACAGCTCCAACGGCGGCAAGGAGAAAAAGGAGGCCGCGGCGGGCGGGTCCGACCACTTCGGTTTCGAGAGGCAGGAGCGTGCCCAGGAGATCGACACCTTCGTTGGCCCGTCTGGCAATTTGTGACTGGACGACGTTCAGTTCAGCGAGAGCTTGGTCCTGAGTTACGCCGGGGCTGAGGCGTGCGACGGCGGCGAAATCGAATTCGCCGATGAGGCTCTGCTCATAGGACTCCGGGCCGTTCAGGGGCTTGAAAAAGGCGAGGCGAGAGTAACTGTCCGCCCCTCCGAGGACCTGGGGAAATGGAAATGACGCGGGGAGGATGCCGACGATTTCGTGAGGGACGCCATCAAGCGTTATCGTTTTACCGATGGCGGACGGATCACCCTGGAAGCGGTTGCGCCAGAATGCGTCAGTGAGGATGAGGACACGGCCACGGCCGGAGTCGTCCTCCTCGGGGCGAAAAGTCCTGCCGAGGGCAGGGTGGGTTCCGAGCACTGAGAAAATATTCGCGGAGGCGCGGACACCGTGAAGGACTTCGGGCTCGTCATGGCCAGTCAGATCGGCGGTAGTTGATTCGGCAATGGCCACGTCCGCGAACGCATGGACTTGCTTTTGCCAAATATGAAAGTCGGGCAGATTGGCGCTCAGCGTCGGATAAAACTTGGCGAGCTGTGGCACAATTTCGCGGACAAGGTAAAGCCGTTGGGGATCACGATATGCGAGAGGGCGAAGAAGCGCGCTGTTCACAACCGAGAAGATGGCAGTGGTAGCACCGATGCCAAGGGCGAGGGTGAGGATGGCGATGGCGGTGAAGCCAGGGGACTTGCGGAACATGCGCAGGGCGAAGCGAAGATCCTGGTGGAGGACATCGAGGACGGGAATACCACGGGAATCGCGATGTTGCTCTTTGGCTTGTTGTGCGCCGCCGAATTGGATTAGGGCTTGGCGGCGGGCTTCGGCGGGGGACATGCCATTGCGAAGATTATCTTCGATGGCCAATTCGAGATGGGAGGACATTTCCGCTTCGAGGTCTTGATCGAGTTGCGAACGGCGGAAGAAGGAAGCCAAGCGCTGCAGGAAGCGGAGGTTCATTTGTGGGCCCCCGCGAATCGTGATTGGTGATACGTAGAAGACGAAGAGAGATTCATCGCACAAATAACGTGCGATGGAAACCCGTACCTCGCTTCGCTCGGAATGACGGGTTGCTTGTACCCGAGGGCAAAGAGGAGAGAATCTGCGCCGTTCCAGCGGAAGAGCCCACCCTCACAAAACGAGGATGGGGCACCCTCAAGATTCATTGGGCAGAGGCGTGACAAAAAAGGCGTGGCAATCATGATTTGCCCCCCTCTTCCTCGGGCATGGCGAGGACGCGGTTCATTACGAGAGAGAGCCTCTGCCAGTACGCGGCATCTTCGGAGAGCTGTTTGCGGCCGGCTTTGGTGATCGAATAAAACTTGGCCTTGCGATTGTTGTCGGAAGTGCCCCATTCGGCGGAAATCCAGCCGCGCTGCTGAAGGCGGACGAGCGAGGCGTAGATAGTGCCCTGGTTGAGGAGGACTTCATTGCCGCTGACCTGCTCGATGCGACGGGCGATGCCGTAGCCGTGAAGCGAGCCCATGGCGGCGAGGGTTTGCAGGACCATGAGGTCGAGAGTGCCCTGGAGAAGATCAAGTTTGGAATCGCTCATGAGGTCTCCTGTGTGATGACCACATGAGCATAGCACGTCTTCTGTGGGAATGCCACAGGAAAAGCCGTGCTTACCGATTGCGGCTCTAGTGCCCAATTGCTCGCGCGTCGCAGGGTGGATACAAACCTTTCTTCAGGGGCTTCCGCCAAAAATCGGCGGACGCAAAAGGCGCGAAAGCCCATTGGTTCTAGAAGCTTTACGCCGGGGCTGAAGCCCCGGCCTCCTAAAGAAAAGACTTTTTCCGCAATTCGTGAAACCGTGCCCTCCCAACAAGCGCTTGAAAGACAGGTTCTGGCGAAGGGCAGTGCGCAGGGGAAGAGGAAGAGCGGCGGTGAGGTATAATCAGAACTTGGGGAAGTTGTAGCTGAACATGGCGAAAATCAGAAAAAAGGGGAAAGCGCCGGCGAAGACGCGCATGCGGAAGCGTTTGCGCTTTGCGAAGACGCGCCTGCACGAACTGTGGATGATTACGAAGGCACTGACGGATACCAAGCACCCGATCCTGGTGCACATCATCCCGATGCGGCGGTGCAACCTGGATTGCACGTACTGCAATGAGTACGACGACGTGTCCAAGCCCGTGCCGCTGCAGGAGATGAAAGAGCGGCTGGATATCCTGGCGGACATGGGCACGACGATCATCACCATCAGCGGTGGCGAACCCCTGATGCATCCGGATCTGGACGAAATCATCCGGCACACCCGCAAGCGCGGGATGATGGCGGGGCTGATCACGAACGGATTTTTCCTGAACAAGGAGCGGATCGAGCGGCTGAACGACGCCGGGCTGGAACACCTGCAGATCAGCATTGATAATGCAGTGCCGGATGAGGTGTCCAAGAAGAGCCTGAAAACGCTGGATGGACGGCTGGAGATGCTCTCGGAGTTTGCCGTGTTTCGGGTGAACATCAATTCCGTGCTGGGCGGGGGCGTGAAGAACCCGGAGGATGCGCTGACGATCGCGCACCGCGCGGTGGAGTTGGGTTTCACAAGCACGGTGGGGATCATTCACGACCACGACGGGCAATTGAAGCCGCTGGGGAAGCGGGAACAAGAGATTTTTGAAGAGATCATGGAGCTGGGGAAACGCTCGTTTTCGCGATTCAACGAGTTTCAACACAACGTGGCCCGGGGGAAAGAGCACGATTGGAAATGCCGGGCGGGCTCGCGCTACCTGTACATCTGCGAGAACGGGCTGGTGCACTGGTGTTCCCAGCAGCGAGGGTATCCGGGAATCCCGCTGCGAGAATATACGGACGAGCGGCGGCATCGGGAGTACTACACGCATAAGGGATGCGCACCGAGGTGCACAGTGAGCTGTGTGCAACAGGTCGGGATCCTGGATAATTGGCGGGGACCGCAGACGCTACAACCGGAACCGGCGAGCCGCGCGGACCTCGTACAGATTGCGAAATAAGGATTTCCCGGGAAGGTGCAGGGCGCACAGACGGAATAAAAGCGCAAACGAGGAACGGAAGAGAAGTACGGACGTTGCAATCCTTGCACACCAGGATGCGCTCGCCGTTGACGAATGGCGCGGGGTCTAAAAAGATATAGGCATGTCCACTCCAGCAATTGAGATAGAACATCTCTCGAAGGTATACCCTTACGGATTTTTGAACCTGAAAAAGAAAAGATCATTAGAAGACCTGAGCATGCGGGTCGATACCGGCGAAGTGTTTGGTTTCCTGGGGCCAAACGGGGCCGGAAAATCGACGACCATCAAGCTGCTGATGCGCTTGATTTTCCCGGACGGGGGAAGCGCGCGAATCCTGGGAAAATCGATCGACGATGTGTCCATGCACCAGGAGACCGGCTACCTGCCGGAGCAGCCCTATTTCTACGATTACCTGACCGCAGCGGAAGTGCTGAATTACTTCGCGCGATTTCACGGGTTGACCGCAACGGACCGCCATACGCGAGTGGAAAACATGCTGAAGAAGGTCGGGCTGGAAACCGCGGGAAAAATTCAGTTGCGGAAGTACTCAAAGGGCATGCTGCAGCGCGTGGGTTTAGCCCAAGCCATCCTGCACGACCCGCAGGTGGTGATTCTGGACGAGCCGATGTCGGGGCTGGACCCGCTGGGACGGAGGGAAGTGCGGGACATCATCCTCGAATTGAAGAAAGAAGGGCGGGCGGTGCTCTTCTCCACGCACATTCTCTCCGACGCGGAGATGCTGTGTGACCGGGTGGGCGTGATTGTAGGCGGGAAACTGCGCGGCGTGGGCACGCCGGGAGAAATGGTAGGAATCAAAACGCAGGGAATGGAAATTCTGTTCGAGGTGGCGGAGGGGAAGAACCTGCCGCTGCTGGCCAAGGCAACACGGACAGGCGAGCGTTACCGTGTGCAAATGCCGGAAGAAGAGTTGTACGGGGCGGTTGACCAATTGCGAGGGGCTGGCGCGCGGATTCATTCGGTGACGCAGATCAAGCCGACGCTGGAAGAGTTCTTCATGAACCTTGTCGAAGCGGACCGGGCGCAGGCCAATGCAGTTGAGGTGAGTGGAAAATGAAGAACGTATGGACAGTGGCCGCGAATACATTCCGGGAAGCGGTGCGGGACCGCGTCCTCTACAATCTGGTGTTCTTTGCGCTGCTGATGATGGGCGCGGCGATCCTGGTGGGCCAGATTTCCATCGGGATTGAAGAAAGCGTAATCGTCAGCCTGGGATTGACGGCGATCTCCGTGATCGGGTTGTTCATTGCGGTGTTTATCGGCGTGGGGCTGGTGTCCAAGGAGATGGACAAGCGCACGCTGTATGCGTTGCTGGCGAAGCCGGTGGAGCGGTGGGAATTCCTGCTGGGGAAGTTCTGCGGGCTGGTGATGACGCTGACGGTGAATACGGCGGCGATGGCCGTGGGATTGTACCTGGCGCTATGGACGGTGAAACACACGCTGGAAAAGAGCGACGCCTGGATACTGGTGGCCGTGTATTTGATTCTGCTGAAGCTGGCGCTGATTGTGGCGCTGGCGCTGCTGTTTTCCTGCTTCACCACGTCGTTTCTGGCGATTCTGTTCACGGCGGGAATTTATGTGGCGGGGTTATTTGCGGGAGATCTGCGCGCGATAAAGGCGGTGGATTTGAGCGCCGGGGCAATGAACTTGATGAAAGGGGTTTCCTACCTGCTGCCGAATTTTGAGAATTTCAACGTAATGGGAGCGGTGGCGCACGGCCGGGCAGTGCCGGAAGCGCTCGTAGCGCAGGCGACGCTATACGCGGTGGTTTATGGGGCGGTGGTGCTGGCCGCAGCGGCGGCGATTTTCTCGCGCCGGAACCTGAAATGAAGCGGAGCGGAATCATTAAAGTGACGTGGGGCGTCCTGCTGGTGTTGGGTTTTGCCGGCGTGTGGCAATTACAGAAGAAGATTGATGCGCAGCGGCAGGCATTGCAGGAGGAGCGCGATGAGCTGGTGTTGCGCTCGCCAAAACTGATCAAGCGGATGAGCCTGGAATACGCACCACTGATGGGCGCGATGTACTGGACGCGGGCAGTGCAGTACTACGGAGAGAAGCACCGGCTGCAGCAGATGAATCTGGAGCTGCTGTGGCCGCTACTGGACATCACGACGACGCTGGACCCGAATCTGATCGTGGCGTACCGGTTCGGCTCGACATTTTTGAGCGATGCGCCGCCACGAGGAGCAGGCGATCCGGACCACGCGGTGGAACTGCTGCGGCGCGGGGTGATTGCCAACCCGGATTACTGGCGCTTCTACCAGGACATGGGCAACGTCTATTACTTCGACAAGAAGGATTATGCCAGGGCAGCGGCGGCCTTCGCGGAAGGAGCCAAGAACCCGCAGGCGGCAATCTGGATGAAGGTGATGGCCGCAAAGATCGCTGCCGAAGGCGAGTCTCTGGAGACCTCTTATTTCCTATGGCGAGACGTTTACCAGACGGCCAAGGAGCCGCAGATCAAGAAGAATGCGGAACTGCACTTGCGGTTGGTCAAGGTGGATTTGGACTTGCGACAGCTAAACCGGCTCGCGGATGAGTATGAGCGGCGGACCGGACGGCGAGCGACGAAGATGAGCGAATTGGTACAGGCGGGATTATTGTCACAATTGCCTGGCGACCCGGACGGGTATCCGTATGTATTGGGCGAAGGCGGCAAAGCCGAATTGAATTTGAATAGCCCGATGTTGGAAGAGAAGCTGATGAATAAGTAGTGGGGATTGCCGGCCCGCGTCACGATCCGTGAAAAGGCCGGGCCAAGCGAAGTCAGCACCAACCGAAGAAGCCGCAAAGCCTAATCCGAAGTTGCAGAGGGATTCCTCCGCTCCGGGACGGCCAAAACCGCCGTCCCTCCGGTCGGAATGACAGAATCTAGGTGGCGGGTGATGAAAGAGAACCCAACTTCGGCGAAGTTGGGGCTTCCCACGACAATTGATTGAAATAACGCGAGATGCAGTCACATGCATTTAGTCAACTTGGGAATCGAGGAAGAAGCACGCCTGATTATTCCGGAACACAAAGCAGGGTCATGTGAGGATCGATGAGGAGTTTGCGGGGATCGGTCTGCGTGTAAAAGGAAAAAGGTGTCTCGCCGGCGGTGGCAATTACCGTGCCGAGGAAAACGCCGTGGCCGGAGCCGCTGACAAAAAGAGGAACAGGCGCAATGAACGAGTGAGGCACGCCCGAGGCCAACAGCTTGCCACTCACTTGAAAGCCCTTGTCGGTGCGGCGCGACGAGAAGCTCACCTTGTAATGAGGAATGGCGGTCCCCCGGACATATTCGTCGAAGAACCACTCCATCGAGCGGCCGCCTTCCAGATCCATTTTCGGGGTCATGACGGCTTCCACTTCGCGCTGGAATTGCATTGTGGTGAGGCTTTTCTGGGCGTACTTGGAAACCAGGGACTTCAGCAGAGCCATGAAGCGCGCGTCGGGATTCGGCGTGTTAGGCTGGCGCAGCATTTCCCGGAGCATTTGCATGATCCAAGCGCCTTTGCCGTAGATCACTTGATCGTACGCGGAAGCCGACCTAGAGGAAGACAGGCGCATGCCCATGATGAGCGCTCCGGCTTCGGCAGGGGGGCGGTCTTCGTTGGGGGCTTTGGTGAGAAGACCCTTGCGGTAGCGGTCGAGCCAGGCGTGAAGAGTGTGGTCCGGATTTTTCTGGGAATCGGCAAAAAGAAGCGCGAGATAATTGGCGATGGCTTCGTTGATCCACTGATCGCGATAGCTGGACCAGCCAACGACATTCCCCCACCACTGGTGAGCGACCTCGTGAAAAGGAACAATTTGCGTGAAGAGTTCCTGACCGGTCGAGTTGAGGCCGGCACGCTGTTGGGTTGCGGGCGGCAGGAACGAGTAAGTGGAGATGTAGAGAAGTCCCGGCCAGCCCTGCCCGAAGGCGCCGGGAATTTGCGAGACGCCGAGATGACGAAATGGGAAGGGGCCGGAATACTGTTCGCAGAAATGGATGGAGGAATCGACCTCACGGGCAAGCTGCTTCAGGGCATCCGCGGGACTCGGAGTCAAGGGTTCGGCGGATAGGCGGGCGTTAGGGAAATCGCCGCCTGGAACTTTAATGGCCGGACCGAGATCCACGGGTGAGCGGGCCAAGCGGGCCTGGATGGCATCTTCGAGCTGTTTGTTCGCGTAAACATCAATGGAATGGTTTTCCGAGGCCAGGGAGGCCACGGCGTATTCGCCGAGGTTGAAACCGGCCTGGGTGACCGGCTGGTCCGTCTTCCAGTGCGCGACGCGGAAGTCGCCCTCTTCGTGCTCGTCGGATTTTTCGCCGGTGGCGACCAGGTGAAGGTGCTTGGGCCAGCGCAGGGTCATGTCGTAGAGGGAGAATTCGGCGGTGTCACCGTGGTGGGGGAACCAGCTTTCGCGCTCTCCGACGAAGAGGACGGCGTTACCGGCGTTTTCGATAACGTTGCCGCGATAGCGGAAATTCAGGGTAAAGAGTTCGCCCGCGGGAAGAGGCTTGGGGAGGAAAACACAGATAGAGTCTTCACCGCGGTAACGCATCTCCTGCGCGGTGAGGCCCTCGTTCTGGAAAAAGGTGAGAGGCGCGCCGGACTCGAAGGAGATGGATTCGACCTTCAGGGAGCGCGCGAGTTGGATGAAGAGGAGTTGTTCGCCGCCGGTGACAGAACGGAAATCGACGGAGGTATTCCCTTCGAGGGAGTTGTCCGTGTGGATGGTGGTGTTGATGTGGTATCGCAGAGTGGTGAAGGGAACCGGTGCAGGAGAATATCCGGGCGACGAGTAGGAAGCCCAGACGTCGTAATGCACGACATTGTCGACGAAACGGGGTTGCCCGACGATGAAATTTTCCATGCGCATTTCATCGGCCAGGACGTCAAACGGGCCGGTGACAACGCCATCAATTCCCGCATGGAAGAAATGCCGGGGCGCGGAGGAAAACTCCTCGAACAGGATTCGCAGGGAGTGGGAAGAATTGAGGCGCGCGACATTGGGTTCCCAGGCGGCCACAAATGAAGCGTCGGGTGAGGGCTGGAGGCCGGCGCGCTGAAACTGCGCCAGGAGGTCCTTGGCGGTATCATCGGTGAAGCGCACGTAGGCGGAGAGGAATTGTTGGTCCAGGACGGGCGCCCCCAGGAAACGTGCCATCTGCTGCTTTTCCGCGGGATCGCGCGGGAGGGCAAGCGCGTGACCCAGACCGGAGAAGACAAAGCCGGTAATACGGCCTTCAAATGGAGCGTAGAAGGCGAAGCGTCCCTGTTGAAAAGTGAGGACGGCATCGCCATGACGGATTTCGATGTGGTCTGGAGCCGAGACCGTGAAGACGTTTTGTGAATCAAGGGAGAGGGCGTTGAGCGAAGTGAGAAGTTCGCGGGGCGAGAGATCGGCGGAGTGGCAAGTCGCTGGCCACGAAACGAGAAGAAGCAGGCAGGCGGAAAGGAACCTCACGGAAAGAGTGTAGTCATATTCGGCATGGAGGAACAAGGCTACGGCGGATGGAGCGTCCCGGCGGCTTAAAATAGAAAGATGCAGCGAAGGTGGAGCACGGCAAAGATCACGTACCTGCTGGCGGGCATACTGCTGGCGGCGGCAGCGGCACGCGCGGACAAAATCGTCCTGAAAAACGGCCAGAAAATCCTGGCGAACAACGTAGTGGAGGATGGGGACAAGGTCCGCTACGAGACCTCCGCGGGGCAATTGACGTTGCCGAAATCCATCGTGGATCACATCGAAAAAGGCGGGTTGCCGCCGGTGACGGAATCGCCCGCGGCGGCCGCGGCAAATCTGAACATCGCACCACCCGCGATGGAGACTACCGCAAATGCCGCGGAGATAGATCATGGCGCGGTTCACGATGGATCGATTGACCGGAAGTACATCGCGCAGTTGGAGGAAGAGGCACGCGGAGGCAGCGCGAACGCCAATGAACGCGCGGCGCTGGCGCATCATGCGGCATCTCAGTTTGCACTTTCGCGTGGGGACCTGGATCAGGCATTGAGCGATGCGCGGGCGGCGGCGTCCTACAGGCCGGAGCAAGCGGTACTGCTCATGAATGTCGCGTATATTCAATTACAGCGGAGCGAATTCCGGGAGTCGCTGGAGTATCTCGACCATGCCAGGCGGCTGGCGCCGGGCAATGCCGATGTATACAAGCTGTCCGGCTGGGCCTATTACGGGATGAACCGTCCGGATCTGGCGGTGCAGGATTGGAAGAAAGCGCAGTCCATTCATGGTGATGCGGAAGTACAGACAGCGCTGGAAAAGGCGGAGCGCGACATCCGGGAAGAGGAGAATTACCGGGAAAACGAGAGCGCGCACTTTCAACTGCGGTACAACGGTGCGGCGGAACCGGGACTGGCACGAGACGTTCTGCACACGCTGGAGGGGCATTACCAGCAGATGGAATCGGCGCTGAACTACACGCCACCGGAGCCCATTGGAGTCGTGCTGTACACGGAACAGGGATTTGCGGACATCACGAGAGCGCCGGAGTGGGTGGGTGCGCTGAATGACGGAAGGATCCGCGTGCCGGTGCAGGGCTTGACGGGAGTGACCCCGGAGTTGTCGCGCGTTCTACGGCATGAATTAACGCACAGCTTCATTCAACAAAAGACCCACGGGCGTGCGCCGACGTGGCTGCAGGAAGGCGTAGCGCAATGGATGGAAGGAAAACGAAGCGATGAAAGCGCGGCCGTGCTGGTGCAAGTCTACGAACAAGGACATGCAGCGCAACTGGCGAAGCTGGAAGGATCGTGGCTAGGCCTATCGGAAGATATGGCGCGGTATTCGTATGCTTGGGCGCTGGCGAACGTGGAATTCATCGTGCAGACAGGCGGGATGGGAGATATCGAAAAGATTCTGGATCGAATCGCGGCGGGGCGGCCGGCCGAAGAGGCGCTGCACGAGGTGCTGCACAGTGATTACGGGGACTTGATGCAGGGAACGGTGGAGTATTTAAAGAAGAGCTACGTGCGGTGAAGCGGCCATTGCGCCCCAAAGCCAACCCGAACGGTGATCTACGAAGAGGACAGGAGAGAGCCAAGCAGGGCGGCACGGACGGGCATGGTCTTGGTAAGTACGTGCTCATGAGCGGAGTGCGCGCCATCGCCGACGGCGCCGAAGCCATCAAGAGTCGGGATACCGAGCGCCGCCGTGAAGTTCCCGTCGGAGCTTCCACCGACCGCAGCCTCGCCCAAGGAGAGGCCCAGTTGACTGGCGAGAGAAGCGGCGCGTCCGAAGAGAACAACGCTTTGCTTGCGTTCGAGCGGCGGGCGATCAAAGCCGCCATGGATTTCGAGCTTGGCGCCGCGATGAATGGGTTTCAATCCATGTAAGCGCTTTTCGAGGGCGCGCATATCGGCCGTACGCCAGGCACGCAGATCGAATTTGGCTTTGGCCAGTTCGGGGATGACGTTGACGCCTGATCCGCCCTCGACGATGTCCGCATTTATGGTGACACCACGGCGGTGGTCATTCCACTTTTCGATGCGGGCGATTTGCGCGGCCAGCTCATGAACGGCGTTAATGCCTTCTTCCGGCGCGAGGCCCGCATGCGAAGAGCGGCCATGTACAATGATTTCGGCCTCGCCTACGCCCTTGCGGGAAGTTTTGACGAGGCCGCGCGGACCGAGCGACGGCTCAAGGACAAAAACAGCGTCGCTGCGGCGAGCTTCCGATTCGATGAGCACGCGGGAGGATTCGCTGCCGATCTCCTCGTCGGAAGTCCACAGGAAGACGATGCGCTTGGAAACCGTGGCTTGCGCTTCCTGCAAGGCTTCGAGAGCAAAAAGCGCCTGAACAATGCCGGCCTTCATGTCAAAAGTGCCGGGGCCATAGGCTTTGTCCCCCGAGAGGC
Organism: Candidatus Acidiferrum typicum; assembly: GCA_002478115.1. Taxonomy (GTDB): domain Bacteria; phylum Acidobacteriota; class Terriglobia; order Acidiferrales; family UBA7541; genus Acidiferrum; species Acidiferrum typicum. The sequence continues at coordinate 52,091 of DLMH01000054.1, forward strand.
GATAAGGCATTTTGGTGATGGTGCCGGCGGGGTAGACCGTATCGTAGTGACCGAGGACGAGGAGTTGCGCTCTGGGCGGAGCAATGGCGGGAGACCAGACGATGCGAAGATGATCGCCGCGATGCTTCTGGCGGAGCACCTGGACGAGCGTGCCGCGCAGCAGCCATTCGTCCGCGAGATAGCCACAACAGCGGTCGGCGTGCTCTTTATCCAGGCTGGGAGACTCCAGGAGCGTGAGTTGCCGGAGGACTTCCAACATGTTAGGCAGCCTGGGGCGGAGCAGGGCAAGAAGAGTCTGTGGTAGTGAACGCGTAGCCATGAAGGAGTCATGGTAACAACCTCGGCAACGCAGGGCAACATCGGAGAGGGGGAGGAAAAGGCAGTTGAGGCGGCATGTAGAAGATTACCTTTGCTGGCCGTCCAGATTGCTTATAATAATAAGTTTGCAGGGATCAAGGGATGCGCCGCAGAGCAAGGGAGTGGCGGCGCAGGAGCAGGCATGCAACTCGACATCAACGAAATACAGAAATATTTACCGCACCGCTATCCGTTTCTGATGATTGATAAGGTGCTGGAAATGGTGCGGTTCAAACGGATCGTGGCGGCGAAGAGCGTCACGATCAACGAGGCTTACTTCCAAGGCCATTTTCCCGGGAAGCCGGTGATGCCGGGCGTGCTGATACTGGAGTCGATGGCACAGGCCGGCGGATTGCTGCTGCTGCAGGAGATCCCAGACCGCGACCGCAAGCTGATGTATTTGGCCTCGATGACGGACGTGAAGTTCCGCCGGCCAGTGGTGCCCGGTGATCAATTGCGGATCGAAGTGGACGTCCTAACGTGGAAGGGCGATCTGTGCAAGATCAAGGCCAAGGCGTTCGTTGAGGGCAAGCTGACGACGGAAGCGACGATGTTGTGCGTGATGGCCGACCGCGAAGAGCCAACGAAATCCTGAACATGGGCGAGGTTCAAATCCACGCGCAAGCGCTTGTTTCGCCGGAAGCGAAGTTGGGGAAAGGTGTGCAAGTCGGGGCATTCGCGGTGGTGGGGTCCGGCGTCGAGTTGGGCCAAGGGTGCGTGCTGCACGAGCACGCGGTGGTGCGAGGCCCGGCGAAATTCGGGGCGCGAAACGTGTTTCACCCGTTCACAGTGATTGGGGGCGATCCGCAGGACCATACGTATCGCGGGGAGCGCGTCGAATTGGCCGCAGGCGATGGAAACATTTTTCGCGAGTACGTGACCATCAGCCGGGGAACAACCAAGGGCGGCGGGACTACGCGCGTTGGGAATGAGAATTTTTTTCTGGCGTATTCGCATGTGGGACACGATTGCCAGGTGGGAAACAACACGTTGTTTGTGAATGGCGCGACGCTCGCGGGTCACGTAACGGTGCAGGATTACGTGACGATCGGCGCATTTTCGCCGGTGCACCAGTTCTGCCGGTTGGGGCGCTACGCCTACATCGGCGCGTGCACCGTAATCACGCAGGATGTGCTGCCGTTTGCACTGGTGGTGACCGAGCGGGAGACGAAGTGCTTCGGCCCAAATACCATCGGGCTGGAGCGCAAGGGATTTTCGGCGGAGCGGATCAAGACGCTGCAGCGGGCGTTCCGGGTGCTGTTGCGATCCAGGAAAAATACTTCGCAGGCGCTGGCAGAGCTGCGGAAAACATGGGGAGATTCCGCGGACGTAAAAGAACTGATGGATTTCGTGGAGAAGGCGGAGCGCGGGATCGTGAAGTAAGAGCAGGGCTGGCAAGGGCTGGGGTGCTTCCTGTCAGAACAACAAATGAGGATCTAAAAAAGGGAAGAGTGGATGGGTGGCCGAATACGCCGCCGGCGACCGAAGCGCGGTCTGGGCTTTTGAAATGAATGAAGACAGGGAAGGCTGGGGACTGATCGCGGGGAACGGGCGATTTCCGTTTCTAGTGCTGGAGGGCGCGCGAAGCCAGGGAATTGAGATGGCGGTAATCGCGCTTAAGGAAGAGGCTTCGCCGGAACTGGCACAAGCCGCGAAGCGTGTACACTGGGTCAGCCTGGGAGAACTGAGCAAGGCCATCGAATTGTTGCAGAGCGAAGGTGTGACGCGCGCGGTGATGGCCGGTCAGGTGAAGCACAACAAGATTTTCAGCGCGATCCGGCCGGACTGGAAGCTGGCGAAACTGCTGATTTCGTTGCCCAGGAAAAACACGGATTCCCTGATCGGCGCGGTTGCCAAAATGCTTGAGGAGGAAGGGATTCAACTGGTGGATTCCACGCTGTTTCTGAAGCCGCTGTTGCCGGACGCGGGTGTGTTGACGCGCCGTGCGCCCAATGAGCACGAAGCCGCCGACCTCGCCTACGGGTTGGGCGTGGCGCGGCAGATCGCGGCGATGGATATCGGGCAGACCGTGGTGATCGCGGACCGCGCATGCGTGGCGGTGGAAGCGATGGAAGGAACGGATGAGACAATGGAGCGTGCGGCGCGGTTTGCGAATGGGCGGCCGTTGGTCGTCGTGAAGGTGAGCAAGCCGGGGCAGGATATGCGCTTCGATGTACCCGTCGTGGGGCTCCCGACCGTCGAAACCATGAAGCGCACAGGGGCCACGGCGCTGGCCATTGACGCGGCGCGCACGCTGCTCTTTGACCGGTCCAAGCTGATCGAACTGGCGGACACCGCAGGGATTGCCATACAAGCCTTTTCTCCCGACCAGGTTGCGGAACCCAAACGGGGTTCCGAGGGAATGAATAAAGAATGAGTGGGAACAGCGGCCAGGCGGGAGACCCGCGGAAAATTCGGGTAGCTGTAGTGGGAACGGGGGAATTCGGCCGGAACCACGTGCGGGTGTATCGCGAAATGGGGAGTGTGGAGCTGGCCGGGGTCTTCGACCGGGATGGGGCGCGCGCAACGACGATAGCGCAAGAATTTGCGACTCGCGCGTTCAACCGGTTAGAGGAGTTGCGCGGGGCTGTGGACGCGGCCACCGTGGCCGTGCCGACGGTGGCGCACGCGGAAGTAGGCTGCCGATTGATGGAGATGGGCATCGATGTGTTGGTCGAGAAGCCCATGGCCAGCACCTTGGCGGAAGCGGATGCCCTGCTGGACGCGGCCAGCCGCCATGCGCGGATTCTGCAGGTAGGGCATGTGGAGCGCTTCAATCCGGCGGTGCTGGCGGTGGAACCCATCGTGAGCCGTCCACTGTTTTTTGAAGTGCACCGGCTGGGCGTATTCACACCACGCAGCCTGGATGTGGACGTAATCTACGATTTGATGATCCACGACCTGGATATTCTGCTGGCGCTGGTAAAAGAGCGCGTGACGGAAGTGAAAGCGGTGGGAATTCCCGTGCTGACGGACAAAGTGGACATTGCGCATGCGCGGCTGGAGTTTGCAGGCGGCGCGGTGGCCAACGTGACCGCGAGCCGCGTCTCCACGGAGCGCGTGCGGAAAATGCGGTTTTTCCAGCGGCACGAGTACATTTCCCTGGATTACGCGCGGCGCGATGCATTGCGGATTGGCGTGAAGAGGCCGGGTCCGCAACCGGAATTTGCGTTTGAAAAGCTGGCGGCACCGTCGGTCGAGCCACTGCGCGGGGAACTCGAAGCGTTTGTGGAGGCGGTGCGAACGCGAGTTTCCCCGAAGACGGATGGGACGTCAGGGCGAGCCGCGTTGGAGTTAGCGAGCGCGGTGATGACGAGCATCCGGGAGCACGCTGCGCGCGTCCAACCTGTAGCGCCATCCGGGGTGGATAAAACAAAAAGATGATTCCGCGAATTCTGGTACCGATTGGCGCCCGCCTGCCAGCCACCGATGTGGCGACAACGCGGCGGCGGCCGACCACGCTGGACGAACGGACTTTAGTGCCGTCGAACTTGCCGATTGTAAGGCTGGACGGTCAATCGACCATTCCAACGAACCTGCCACTCGAATCCATCGCTACCCGCGTGGTGGTGCCGCGGGACATCAATGTGGAAGCGGTGCAGCGGCCGGAGGAGTCCCACCTGCCGCTCCAGCCGACGGACATGGACGAGCGCGTGACCGTGCCGCAAGGCGCCGTGCCGCCGGAGGAGTTTTCGCCACTGCCGCCGGTTTCGGAAGAACTGGTTGAGCCGGACATCCTGCAAACGGGCGAGGTGGCGTTCCTGACGCCGACGCGGCCAAGCCAAGGGTCGCTTGGCGACGCAATAACGCGCGTCGTGTCCATCACTCTGCACATCTTGCTGGCGCTGTTCCTGGTTTTCGAGCCGAAAATCTTTGGGCCGCACGTGCGTACGAACGAGGAAGAGGAGATCGCGCGGCGACAAATCACGGTTCTTTTGCCGCCGGGCGCGCTGGAATCGTTGAAGCCCTCGCCCAGGTCGGCGCCGGTGCCCCATGAATCCATGAGCGTCGATCCCAAGATTCTGCGCAGGGTTGCGCCACCCATCGAGCCGCCTGCTCCTCCGCCACAACCTGAACCACCGAAGAGAGAGCTGCCAAGCGCGCCAGTACCGCAGCCCAACGCGGTTGCGCCGCCGATGCCGCCGCCGCAAGGAGCCAGAGGCGATTTTCCCAAGACACCGCTGAAGCTGGAGACTCCCGATATGCCGGTGCCACAGAGCGGATTGAACCTGCCGAAACAGTCATCCCCTGGCGACGCCATTCGCGAAGCCGCGCGACAATCAGGGAAAATGAATTCGCCGGCGCCCATTGGCGGCGGCGGGCGACTCCCGGGCGGGGGTGGGCAAGGGGGCGGCGGTGGACACGGAAGCGCCTACGCGGGAATCCAGATGCTCACGGACAATGAGGGCATCGATTTCCAGGACTACCTGCACCGCGTGTACATCAAGGTGAAGCAGAACTGGGAGGCGGTAATGCCGGCGTCCGTGTACTTGGGCGACCAGGGAGTGGTGTCGCTGCAATTCCGCATCATGAAGGATGGCTCGGTGCCCGACGGGGATCCTGCGCAAGTGTACAGTTCGGGGAAAGAACCATTGGATCGAGCGGCATTTTCGTCGATCCGCGGATCCAATCCGTTTCAGCCTCTTCCGTCCAAATTCAAGGCGGAGTACATCGTGCTGCGTTTCACTTACTATTACAACCTGCAGCCGCCAAACAATTGACCCGATTTTCTCATAAACTACAATTCATCCGTTTTTCCAGTCCAGTAAGACAGCGTCACTCTGAGACGATCCGATGAGGATCGCCGAAGGATCCCAACAATTAAAATTGGGCGCCGTGTGTAAGTTGAGATCCTTCGGGGCGCAAACGACGCGTCCCTCAGGATGACAGCGTGCTACGCTGTTTGAATAGCGGGTAAAAGGGCATCACATGAGAAATTCAGATTAGCAGACGCCCCCCGAATGGCGGCCGGCGCATAAGGATTTTTTCCAGGTGCGGGAGCCCGGTGATCTGGCGGTGGTTTCCGTACGAACTGCAACGCGGACCTCTTTTTGCTGATCTGTTACCATTCTGCTGAGGCAGAGGCATGAAGCTGGCCCGGCAACAGGTGCTCGGGAGCGTGTTGATCGCGCTAATCGTGCTGGTGGTGCTGCTAATCCGAGCCTGGCCGCTGCTGTTCCGCAAATGAGCGAACCCCGCGAATTGCCTCTCGTAGTCATCGTAGGACCCACCGCTTCCGGAAAATCGAAATTGGCTGTGTGGCTGGCCCTGCAAGCGGGCGGCGAAGTGATTGCCTGCGATTCCACGCAGATGTACCGCGGTTTTGACATCGGCACCGCGAAGCCCAGCGCGGAAGAGCGCCAGGGCGTTCCGCACCACATGATGGATTTGCTGGATCCCGGCGAAGAGGCTACGGCAGGGGGATACCGCGAGCGGGCGATCGGCGTGCTGGAAGACCTTCGCGTCCGGCAACGTCTGCCGATATTGACGGCGGGGACAGGGCTGTACTTGCGCGCCCTACTCGAGGGATTGGCGGACGTGCCACAGCGCTCGGAAAGCCTGAGAGAGAGATTGCGAACGAGCGCGGCGGAGCACGCCCCGGGACATTTGCACCGGATCTTGCTGTGGCTCGATCCCATCTCTGCGGGAAAGATTGCAGCCGCAGACGAGCAGAAGCTGATACGCACAATCGAAGTGTGCCTGCTGGCGAAGAAGCCGATGTCGGAAGTGCAACGGAGCGGAAGGACACCCTTGCCAGGCTGGCGAGCTGTGAGGATCGGGTTACAGCCAGAACGTGAGGAGCTGTACAAGCGCGTGCACGCGAGGACGGAAGCGATGCTGGCCAGCGGGTGGATGGAGGAAGTGCGGGGAATGGCAGCAGGCGGTTTCCCAGACGAGGCGAAGCCATTTGACTTCATCGGCTACCGTGAATTGCGGGCGGTCTTGCGCGGGGAGATGAAATTGGAGGAGGCGCGAACAGCGATTCAGCAGGCCACGCGACGCTATGCCAAGCGACAAATCACGTGGTTCCGGCGAGAAGCTGGCGTGCATTGGTTGGGCGGGTTCGGAGATGATCCCAAGATCCAGTGGCAGGCGTTGGGCATCGTGCGCGAGGAGTTGCAGGGCGCGGTTCTGGGGAGAATGGACGTATAATTGAGGCGATGAGGCAGGTTGGTGCGATAAAGTGCAGTGAAGGCATGATGACTCCCGGTTGTATTCACCCGTGAAAACACAACACGCTACTTCCGCGGCTGAACGTGTCCTCCTGGTGGGCGTGGGATGGAAGCGGGCGCCACGCTTTCCTGGCATGCCGACGGGAGAGCAGGGCCGCGAATCGTTGCTGGAGCTTGAGGAACTGGCGCGCAGCGCCGGGGCGGAGATAGCAGGCACGGTGTTTCAGTTGCGCGAGGCGGCGGACCCCGCAACGCTGGTCGGGCGCGGGAAATTAGATGAGATTCGCGCGGAAGCCAACGCCCGTGGGGCGCCGTTGATCATTTTCGACAGCGAACTCACCCCGATGCAACAACGCAACATCGAGGAGGCTACCGAGCATCGGGTGATTGATCGCACGCAACTTATCCTGGATATTTTTGCGAAGCACGCGCGGAGCCGCGAAGGACAATTGCAGGTGGAGCTGGCGCAGTTGAACTACATGCTGCCGCGGCTGACGGGGCGCGGCACGCAGATGTCCCGGCTCGGCGGCAAGAGCGGCGGCGGGGGATCCGGAGGCACGGGTGGAGGAGCCGGCCGCATCGGCGTGCGCGGACCTGGCGAAAAGAAACTGGAAACCGACCGGCGTCGCATTCGCGACCGGGTAGGGAAAATTCAGGACAGCATCAACGAAGTACGCAAACAGCGAGCGCTGCGGCGGGAAGCGCGCAACGCCGTGCCGCTGGGAACGGTCGCGCTGGTGGGATACACCAACGCGGGGAAATCGACGCTGTTCAATGCCCTGAGCCGCGCGGAGGTGCTGGTGTCCTCGAGGATGTTCGCGACGCTGGACCCGACGGTGAGGGCGATCCGCCTGCCGTCGAACCGGCGCATCCTGGTATCGGACACGGTGGGGTTCATCCGCGACTTGCCGAAAGGACTGATCACGGCGTTTCGCGCCACCCTCGAAGAAGTGCAGGAGGCGGCGCTGCTGCTGCAGGTGAGCGATATATCGAATCCCCGGCACGAGGAATTGGACGTGGAAGTCGAGAAAATTCTGGATGAGCTGGGCGTGATGGGAAGGCCACGGCTGCGCGTGTTTAACAAAGTGGACCGCCTAACGGAGGCGCAGCGCCAGGAACTCGAAGCAGCTTGGCGAGGCACTGGCGGAGGAACACCGCCGGTGTTCGTTTCGGCGCTCACAGAAGAAGGGCTGGAGGAGTTGCTGAGGCGGATGGATGTGGCGGTGCCTGTGGACCCCGTGGTAAAGCTTTCCCTGCACATGCCGCTGAGTGAAGGGCGGTCTCTGGCGCTGATACACGCGCTGGGGCGCGTGCTTCATTCTCAGGTGAGCGAGTCGCACATGGATCTGGAGGCGGAAGTTCCGGAGACGATCGCGCGGCGGCTGAAGCTCAACGATTTTGTTGTGAAGGGAACTTCGCGAAGTTCGCCCGCGTATCTTTAAGTGGGGTGAGAATCATGGCCGCTTTCATTTTGTGGTGTCTCTTGCTGGTGGTATGTTGGCCGCTTGCGCTCTTGGCGCTGGTGCTGTATCCGTTGATTTGGCTGTTGCTGCTGCCATTCCGGATTGTGGGAATTGCGGTGGGTGGAGTGTTTGAACTATTGCGTGCCATTCTCTTCCTGCCGGCACGCGTGCTGCGCGGTCCGCGGGCGATTTGAAGCGAAGCGAAAATGTGGAGCGTTACTTCCGGGTAACTACCTCCAATTCCGCGAAATGTGAACAAAATATGACAATTAGCGGGGGCGGGACAAGGTTCCCCGAGGTCGTGTCCCGTTGTGGAAAAGTTTGTGGAAACTTGCAGCCAGCACCCGGAGGCAACCAGAGCACAAAACGCTGTCGAGGAAAGAGGCCATTTCGGAAGTCTCTGTAAGTTATTGAATATGCATGTCTTAAATATTCTTGCTCTTCCCTGTGGAGATTGCCGGGATGCTTTTCCGGCAGAGAGTGCCACCAGACTTTTGCACAGCTTTGCAGCAGGGGTGTTACGAAAGAGTATCCGGCTGCCCGTTGGCAGCGCCCCCTGCGTAGTAACCCCAAAGTACAGCCCCGGCTGGGTCACAAGAGCAAGCTTCCAGCGTTGACGCTTTCCAGAGCGGAGTCTATAGTGAGCCGAGTGGTGGTGTGTTGCCGCAAAGGCAGCGCCCGCTATCGTGGCCCTATGAACCTTCCGAACTCCTTGACCGTCCTGCGGATATTTTTCGTGCCGCTGCTGATTGTGGTCCTGCTGACGCGAACTCCCAACGTGGAGCTGTGGGGTTTCCCCATGCATTTCGAGTTCTGGGGCGTTCTGATCCTGTTGGTTGCGGCGGCCACCGACTGGGCCGATGGATATTTTGCGCGGCGTCATTCGCAAGTGACGACACTCGGGATTCTGTTGGACCCCATCGCCGACAAGTTGCTGATTTCCGCGGCGTTCATCTCGCTGGTGGACATGCATCTGCATCTGGTGCCGGCTTGGATGGTGGTGATCATTATCGGGCGGGAATTCACGATTTTAGGATTGCGCAACATTGCTTCGGCGGAGGGCTTCACCATCGCAGCGTCGGCGCTGGGGAAAACAAAAATGGTCTTGCAGGTGTGCGCGGTGGCGGTGCTGATCACCAGCGCCCGCCACCCATCGCTGAAGCGCTTTGCGTGGTTCCTCTTGTGGCTGGTGGTAATCAGCGCGCTGGTTTCCGCGGGGCAGTATTTCCTGAAGTTCTGGAGCCAACTGGATGACCGCATCAAGCAGCGGCGGAAGCTCAGCCTGACGGAAACACGGAAGAATTCGCAGGATGCCGTGCCTCTCTGATGCCGACCGAAAGACCATCCTGGATTTGGCGCGCCAGGCCATTACGGAAGCTGTCTGTCACGGGCGCTTAATTCATCCCATCCCCAATAGCGGTTTGTTGGAACGGCGGTGCGGTGTGTTCGTTTCTCTCCATGTGAGGGGAAAGCTGCGCGGCTGCATCGGAGTGATTGACGGCCGCGAGCAACTTGGCGAGAGCATTGTGCGCTGTGCGGCGGGGGCGGCGCTGGAAGATCCGCGCTTCACGCGGATGCAGCCAGAGGAAATTGGGGATGCGGAGATCGAAGTGTCGCTGATGACCCCGCTGGAGCTAATCCGGCCCGAAGAAATTGAGATCGGAACTCACGGCTTATTGGTGGAGCAGGGCGGGCGCCGCGGATTGCTGCTGCCGCAAGTGGCTCTGGAGCACCATCTGGACCGCGAGCGCTTCCTGGAAGAAACCTGCTGGAAGGCCGGTCTAGCGCGGGATGCCTGGAAGAACCCGGACACGAAGATCTATGGTTTTCGCTGCGAGATTGTTTCCGAAAACGAGTAAGCCATATTCAAAAGAAGAAGCCCGCGGCGCGGAGGTGACGCGGGCTTCCCGAAAACGGAACAGGCGGAAGAGGGATTACTCGATTTCGACGTAATCGCCGGCGAAGGTAGCGTTACTGATGTAAGTAACGAACATGGTTGACGAGTTGTGGTCCACTCTGATCACGATGCCCTCGCCGAGCACTTCCCGGGGCAGATCGTTCCACTCGTATTTTTGAGGTGTACTGCCGAAGCCAAGCAGTTTGTATTGAACGTCCGCAGTAGTCGGAGTCATTTCCGCGCGCGCGCCCTGATAGCGGAAGATGCGGAAATAGTCCCCAACCTTCACGCCCTGATTGGTGCCGAGGTTGACATACACGATGGAATTCTGGCCATAGGTCTGCGAAAATTCCTGGCCTATGACAAGCATGCCGACGGACTTGCCGCTGACAGGCGCAAAATGATCGAACTGGCCGGCGGGCTTGTATGGCGGCGAGGGGCGTTCCTCCATGGGCCTGAGGATGTCGCCGCGTTGGATGTAACTGCAGGTGAAGGTAACCTGTGCGGTAGAAACATTGGGCTGCACGTTAATGACAACAAGTTGTCCGGTATCCGAGTAGATCGTGCCCATGGCCTTCAAGAGCTTGTCCTGCCACTTGAACCATTTCACCCGTACCGGATCAGGTACTGGCCGAACGGCAAAGAAGCGGTCCCCGACGCGCACGCCCTGATTGGAGCCTTTGTTGATGTAAACGTAATCACGGTTGGCGAAAACGATCTTGACGTTGGACTGCTCTCCGGAAATCAAGCGCACCTCATCCTGCACTTTCTCACCGGAGATAAAGCCGGCACAGTAAACCGCCGAAAAATCAGGCGAGGTGTGGGCGCCGACCGCTTGCGTGGAAGATACGACCTGGCTGGGGGCGTTGCCCTGCGCCGAAGCGCCGACGGCTGCCAGGAGAATTCCGAGACACATCGTTGCTGCGTTTGCGCGCATCATCATCGTACTCCTTCGACTCACGCCAGAAAGGGCCGTGCGGGGACTTGCACCTTTGAAGCTAGCAAGCGCCTCAGGCTACGTCAACAAAATGGGTGAGGACGCTTTACACATTTGCAAAGGCATGCTACAAGCCCTATTTTCAAGGGATTGGGGGTAGTTTACGTCCATGAAACCGTTCGGAACCGGGGTGGGGCGCATTTGCGGAGTGGCCGCGGCCGCAACCGCCAGGGAATTGAGGGTTCTGCTCCGGCAGGCGCTTCGCTACACCCGGACCGTGGAACTTCGTTTGGACTGGCTGCGGAGCGACCAGGAACGCCAGAAGTTCTTAAGTTGGCTGAAGAGATCTCGCCCGGAAGGCGCCATTTTAGTAGCGACTTGCCGCCGGCGCATTGGCGGGGGAGAGTTTGCTGGAGACGCCGGCGCGGAATTGTACTGGCTCATGAAGGCAGGGCAAGCGGGCTGCCAGTGGTGTGATCTGGAAGTGGAAACGCTGCGGGAGCTGCCGGGAAAGTCCGTGGAAGGATACGCGATACCATCGAAGATGATGCTCTCGATGCACGATTTTCGACGGACGGCGAAACTTCCCAAGAAGCTGAGCCTGCCGCCCCATGGAGGAGTGGACGCGATCAAGATGGCAGCGATGTCCCAGACAATTGGGGACAGCGTGAGACTTCTGAAAATGCTGCGTCACTCGCGACAACTGATTGCCGTGCCGATGGGAGAGATCGGATTGCCCGCGAGGTTGCTGGCCCTGCGCGAGGGAAGTGCGCTGGCCTATGCACCGGTGGCGGCGGTGACAGCGCCGGGACAAGTGCACCTGCGCGATTTCAAGGAGATGTACCGCGCGCACAAGATTACGCTCAAGACGCGGGTCTTCGGCGTAATCGGGAATCCCATCGGGCACTCGATGTCGCCCTTGCTGCACAACACGGGTTACATTGCAGCGAAAAAGGACGCGGTGTTCCTGCCGTTCCTGGTGGAACGCCTGGACGATTTCCTGAAGGCAGCGCCGGATCTGGGCGTGGAGGGCTTCGGGGTAACCTTGCCGCACAAAGAGGCGGTCTTCCGGCGATTGGATGATTGCGAACCTTTGGCGCAACGGATAGGCGCAGTGAACACCGTTACGGTACGGCGTGATGGGTCGCTCTATGGAAGCAACACCGATTATCTGGGAGTGCTGCGCGCACTCGAGAGGAAACTGCAGCTTCGAGGCAGCCGCGTGCTGATTTTTGGGGCTGGCGGCTCCGCACGGGCCGCGGCTTTTGCGCTGGCCCATGCTGGGGCTGAGGTTTTTGTTTGTGCGCGGCGGGAAGCGGCGGCAAAGGCGTTGGCGCGCGCCGTTGGCGGCGAAGCGGTGCGGCGCGGCACGTTGGGTAAGGAGCGCTTTGACGCCATTTTGAATGCGACACCCGTGGGGATGCACCCGCAGGTTGGAATTTCGCCCCTGAGGGCCGGCGAGTTACACTGTCCTGTCGTGATGGACTTCATCTACCGCCCACTGCGGACGAAGTTGCTTCAGATCGCGGCGGCGAAAGGGATTCGCACGGTGTCCGGCGTGGAAATGTTTCTGGCACAAGGAATCGCGCAATGGGAATTGTGGATGGGAGGCCGAGCCCCGGAAGCAGCCATGCGCCGCGCGGTGCTGCAGGCGCTGCAAGCGGGAAAGCAAAAACGCGGGTGACCTGGTCCAAAGAAAAGCCGACCTGACGCAGGTTGTACTTTGCCTTCGACTTGCAACCCTAAAACTGGAATAGTGATCGCAAAACGATGATTCAGCCTTGTTTCCAGGAATTTCAACGGCTCGCCAAACGCGGGAACCTTATCCCGGTGTATGACGTTTTCTCCGCGGACCTGCTGACGCCGGTGAGCGCCTATTTGCGCGTGGCGCAGGGGGCGAGATATTCCTTTTTGCTGGAGAGCGTGGAGGGTGGCGAGAAAATCGCGCGGTATACCTTTGCGGGCGCCAATCCGGAAGAGGTGTTTCGCTACGCCGGCGGAGCGTGCGTACTGGAGAGCCGCGACCGCATTATCTGGGAAGAGCGTGACCCCATTTCGTTCTTGCGGGAACACATGGCGCGGTTTCAGCCCGTGCGTTTGCCGGGTTTGCCGCCGCTGGTGGCCGGGGCGATCGGGTACTTCAGCTACGACATGGTGAGGCTGATCGAGCGGCTCCCCAAACGATTACGCGACGACATCGGCGTGTATGACGCCATGTTGATGTTCTATCGCGGGATCATCGCGTTCGATCACGTGCAGCACCGCTTGTGGATCGTGCGCAATGTTTACACCGAGGGGCCGGGAACTCTGCGCGCGAAGTACAACAAGGCCGTGAAGGAGATCCGGCGAACCTGGCAAATGCTGGAAGAGCCAGTGGCCGGGGAGCGGCCCGCGAAGAAGAAAGCCGCGAAATCGCAGGCGCCAAAGGTCAGTTCGAATTTCAAGCCGAAGGAATACCTGGAGGCGGTCAGGAGGGCGAAGAAGTACATTCGCGAGGGCGATATTTTCCAGGTGGTGTTGAGCCAGCGATTCTCGGCGAAGACCAAGGCCGCGCCGTTCGACATTTACCGCGAACTGCGGGCGCTGAATCCCTCGCCCTATCTCTTTTACCTGCATCTGAACGACGTGCATGTGGTGGGCAGTTCGCCGGAAATGCTGGTGAAGGTGCAGGGCAGGGAAGTGTTTTACCGGCCAATTGCCGGCACGCGTTGGCGGGGCAAGGATGAGGCGGAGGATGTGAGGCTGGAGCGCGAGATGTTGGCCAGCGAGAAAGAACGCGCCGAACACATAATGCTGGTGGATCTGGGGAGGAACGATCTCGGGCGGGTGTGCGACTACGGCTCGGTGAAGGTGGAAAAGCTGATGAGCGTGGAGCGCTACTCGCACGTGATGCACCTGGTGTCCAGCTTGCGCGGGAAACTGCGCGAGGATGTGGACTGTTTTGACGCGCTGATGTCGTGCTTTCCGGCAGGGACCGTTTCCGGAGCGCCCAAGGTTCGCGCCATGGAGATCATCGAGGAGTTTGAGAAGACGCGCCGGGGCATCTACGCGGGCGGGATTCTATATCTGGATTTTGCGGGGAATCTGGATTCCTGCATTGCGCTGCGAACGATGGTCATCAAGAATGGCGTAGCGCACGTGCAGGCCGGCGGAGGCATTGTCGCCGATTCGACGCCGGAAGGGGAGTTTCGCGAGTCGGTGAATAAATCCAAGGCGCTGCTGCGCGCGCTGGAATGCGCGCATGGCGGTGGCGATTCTCCGGGAGTGAGACACAAACCGTGATTCTGCTGCTCGACAACTACGATTCGTTTACCTACAACCTGGCGCAATACCTGGGCGAGCTAGGATGCCAGGTGGAAGTGCACCGCAACGACAGGATTTCCGTGGAACAGATTGCGCGGCGAAAGCCGGAGCGGATTGTGATTTCCCCGGGCCCGTGTACGCCGCAGGAGGCAGGCATTTCCGTCGAAGTGATTCAGAAGCTGGGCGGGAAGATTCCGATCCTCGGCGTGTGCCTGGGGCACCAGGCGATTGGGGCAGCCTATGGCGGCAAGGTCATCCGCGCGCCAAAACTGTTTCATGGCAAAACGAGCGAGATCCGGCACGATGGGAAGGGGATTTTTGCCGGGCTGCCGAACCCGTTCACGGCCACGCGTTACCATTCGCTGATTGTGGAACGCAGGTCGCTGCCCCGGGAATTGACGATCACGGCCGAAACGAGCGACGGGATCATCATGGGACTCAGCCACCGCAAGCACAAAGTAGCGGGCGTGCAGTTTCACCCCGAATCCGTGCTAACGCAAGCGGGGAAGCAACTCCTGCAAAATTTTCTGGCGCTGTAGCGGTCCCGTGGTACTCAAACAGTTGGAAGTAGTGGCTGCTTTTCAACTCTTCGTTCATCGGGAGTGTGCATCATGAAATGTCGGGCTAAGATCGCTGCGCTTCTGTTCTCTGTCGCTGCGCTCATGGCGAGCGCTCAGTCAACACCGGATGCGCAGGGGACGTGCAGGAGACTCAGGTTCGCGGTTATTGGATCGATCCATCCACTAGGCTGATGTGGGCTGGGAAAGACAACGGAAAAGATGTGAACTGGCACAAGGCCATTAGATACTGCCGCGATCTGCGATTGGCTGGCTATTCCGACTGGAGGCTCGCGACGCTCGGGGAGTTGGAAGGGATCTATGACAAGGACGCCAATACTCCCGGGCGCAACGGCCAAGGGGCTTCAACTTGGCACGTGAAGGGCAATCTGTTCTTGACCGGCAATCAATGGAGCAGCAGCCGATTAGTAGATGATCGCGGGCACCCTTCGGGGTATGCGTCGCGCTTCGATTTCAACGAAGGACGGGTGTTCAACGGCGACGAACTCTCGTTCTACACCAACAAGCGCGCGCTGTGTGTGCGCGGTTCCGGAAAATGATGCTCGCAGGCCCGCCTCTGGGCGGCCTGTAAGGGCCGCTGGCGGGGGCTGTGGCCGTGAGAGCTGAGGTCTTGAAAGACGGCGCTGCTGCGCAGCGTCATGAGGGTGACACGTCACCCCCGAATGGGCGCTGTAGAGCGCCGTCCGGCGCTCTGGGTTAACTTCCTCGCGTCGCGCCAGTTAGAAAAACAGCGGCGCTCTGGAGCGCTCCAGGGCGCTGTCCGTTAACTTGTTGATTTTTCTGCCAGAGTAGTACACTAGGAATTACTGAAGTAGTGTCAGAATGGTACCTCTTAAGTAACTCGCGAAATAAAATAGAACAGAGATATTACAGAATAAAATATATTGAATGATTGGTTAAAATAGAATAAGGTGGCCTTCAGCGGGTAGTTCCTCCGTTTCGCCCGGCTTCGGAGGCCCTCCATGTTTCTATTTCACCGTACCCTGGCAATCCTTCTGGTTTTCACTCTTTGCATGTATCCCTTGCTGTGCAGGGCAGGTGCGAAAGGGCCATTGGGAATTCTGACGCAGGCTTATGAGGCTCGCCTGAACGAGGCGGCCGCCTTTCCCGGACTTTCCGTGTTTGAAGGCGAGGACGTCTCGACGGAGGCGGAAGGCCGGCTGGCTGTGCGTGTGGGCCGAGCGACGGTCTGGCTGGCAGGGTCCAGCGGCGCAACGCTGCATGGAATAGACAGTGGCGCCCATGTGGATCTGACCGCCGGGACGGTCTCCTTCACTTCGCCGGAAAACGGAATCGTGGAAATCCACGCCGAGGAAGCGTTCCTGCGCCCGGAAAAGAACCAACTGACACATGCAGAAGTCACGATTCTTGCACCGACCGTGCTTCAGGTTCGCGCGCGGCGAGGGGATCTCGCCTTCCGGTACCGCGAGGAATTTCAGGTGCTGCCGGAAGGTGCAACGTACCGGATCTATCTCGATTCTCCGGCAGAGCCACAAGACACAACGGGTTCGGGCGCGCAAAAATCCACCAGGTTGCGAAAGGTTTCGTATTTCGTGGTGGGAACCGCGGGTGCGGGGCTGGCGGCGTGGGGAATCTACGAGTTCACACACTCCGGCAGTGGCATGGAAAGCCCTGCCAAGCCTTAGGAAGCAGACGCCCGCCAGGCCTCATTCTGTTGCTTGGCTTCAACCGTCGCTGCTGGTGTTCAGAAAGGTTTTGAGCTGTTGCAACTTGGCGAGAGCCGCGCCGGAATCGATGGCCTGAGCGGCCACTTGCGCGCCGGATTGGAAATCTTCGGCGAGGCCCGCGACGACGAGAGCGGCTGCCGCGTTCACGATAACGACGTCGCGTGGGGCGCCGGGCTGTCCCTCGAAAATCCGGCGGATGAGATCGGCATTCTCGTGAGGAATTCCGCCACGGAGCGCTTCAAGGGGCGCCCGCGCGACGCCAAACGCCTCGGGCGTGACGATAAAGTTCCGGATGCGGCCGTCGCGCACTTCCGTGATAAGGGTTTCACCCGCAAGCGAAATTTCATCCAGCTCGTTGCCATGAACCACGAAGGCGCGTTGCGCGCCCAATTCCAAGAGAGTTGCGGCTACCAGGTCGAGGGCTTCCTGGGCAAAAACCCCCAGCACCTGCCTGTCTGCGCCGGCCGGGTTTGTGAGTGGCCCCAATAAATTAAACACGGTGCGTTTGCCGATCTGCTTGCGCGCAGGCACCGCATGGCGAGCGGCCGCATGAGCCACTGGCGCGAACAGGAAACCGATTCCCACTTCGCGAATCGCCTGGCCCGCGCGCCGCATGGACACGTCAATACGCATGCCGAGCGCTTCCAGGACATCGGCGGAACCGCTGCGCGAACTGGTTGACCTGTTCCCATGCTTGGCGACGCGCGCGCCGGCGGCCGCGGCCACAAAGGCCGCTGCCGTGGAAATATTGAAAGTGCCGCTGGCATCGCCACCCGTGCCGCAAGTGTCCACCAGATTTTCCGGGCGTGACTCTCCGGGCGCGAAGACGGGCGCGGCGTGGCGGCGCATGGTGCTGGCAAAGCCGGCCAGTTCGGCGACGCTGACAGGGCGCAGGTTCAAGGCAGTCAGAAGGCGGACAATCGCCGGGGTTTCCAAGCGGCCAGAGAGCAACTCCTCCATGATGGATTCTGCTTCGGCGCGCGTGAGGGTGGCGCCGGCTTCCGCTTTCTCGATCAATGCGGTGCTGTTGGTCATGTCTTCTGCGAAGGGCAAAACCACTGCCTTGCTCGAACCCCGCGTCTCAAGTAAACTTGGATGTTTTGCGAGACCTCAAATACTAACATCTGTGCACTGCACCATCGTCGCACAGCATAGCGACCGCGTCACGGCCGCGTAAAAGGCAGAACCTCAAATGAAGATCCACGAATACCAAGCAAAAGCGATCCTTGCTCGTTACGGCGTCGCCACGCCCCGCGGCGAAGTGGCATTCACGAAGGAGGAAGCGCGCGAAGCGGCCCAGCGCCTGAAATCCCACGTGGTTGTGGTGAAGGCGCAGATCCATGCGGGAGGGCGCGGAAAGGGTGGAGGCGTAAAGCTCACACGCTCCGCCGACGAAGCCGCGGAAACGGCTTCGCATATCCTGGGCATGACATTGGTTACGCCGCAAACGGGCCCGCAGGGACGCCTCGTGCGGCGGCTGCTGATTGAAGAGGGCCTGGACATCAAGCGGGAACTCTATCTGGGGCTACTGATTGATCGGGAGACGGAGCGGCCCGTGTTTATGGCAAGCTCCGCAGGCGGGATGGAGATTGAGCAGGTGGCGAAGGAAAATCCCGGCGCGATTCTGCGCGAGCCGATCCATCCGGCCGTAGGATTGCAGGCCTATCAGGCGCGCAAGATTGCGTTTGGGCTGGGGCTCACGGGAGAGCAAGTGACGGCGGCGGTCCCGTTCTTGCTGGCGCTGTATCGCGCGTTCATCGATACGGATGCGTCGTTGGTGGAGATCAACCCGTGCGTTGTGACCGGCGACGGCAAGATCGTGGCACTCGATGCAAAGATGACGTTTGACGATAACGGGCTCTTCCGGCACAAGGAGCTTCGCGAGTTGCGCGACCTGGATGAGGAAGACCCGCTCGAGGTGGAGGCATCCAAGTACGGGCTGAACTACATCAAGCTGGACGGTACCGTGGCTTGCATGGTGAACGGCGCGGGACTCGCCATGGCCACCATGGACATCATCAAGTATGCGGGCGGGTCGCCGGCCAACTTCCTGGATGTGGGCGGCGGCGCTTCCGCCGATCAGGTCAAGAATGCCTTCCGCATTCTCCTGAGCGATCCCGAGGTCAGAGCGGTTTTTATCAACATTTTTGGCGGCATTCTGCGCTGCGACGTGCTGGCGACGGGCGTTGTGGCGGCGGCGAAGGATCTGCAAGTGAAAATACCGATTGTGGTGCGAATGGAAGGAACGAATGTGGAGCGAGGACAACAGATTCTCCGCGAAAGCGGATTGAATTTTACGATTGCAGAGGGCATGAAGGATGGCGCACAAAAGGTTGTTGCGTTGGCAGGAGGTGCGCGATGAGCATCCTGGTCAATGAAAAAACGCGGCTTCTGGTGCAGGGATTTACCGGGCGGGAAGGCACGTTCCACTCGCAGCAGATGATCGAGTATGGAACGAATGTCGTGGGCGGTGTAACGCCGGGCAAGGGCGGCACGAAGCATCTGGAGCGCCCCGTATTCAACACCGTCGCCGAAGGCGTGAAAGCGACGGGCGCGGATGCCACCGTGATTCTTGTGCCGCCGGCGTATTCAGCGGACGCAATTCTGGAAGCTGCCGACGCGAAGGTAGCCCTGGTGGTTTGCATCACGGAGGGGATTCCCACGCTGGACATGGTGCGAGTCTCCAACGTCGTGGACAAGTCCAAAACGCGCCTGATCGGGCCGAACTGCCCGGGGATTATTTCTCCCGGCAAATGCAAGATCGGGATCATGCCGGGGCGCATTCACAAGCAGGGAAATGTCGGATTGGTGAGCCGCAGCGGCACCTTGACCTATGAGGCCGTATACCAACTGACGCAACTGGGGATTGGCCAGTCCACGTGCATTGGGATTGGCGGCGATCCGATCATCGGCACAACGTTTCTAGATGCCATAAAGATGTTCAATGACGATCTGGACACGCACGCCATCGTGCTGATCGGCGAAATCGGCGGGAATGCGGAAGAGCGCGCTTCCGAGTGGATTAAGGCGAATGTGAAGAAGCCCGTGGTGGGCTTCATCGCCGGGCAGACGGCGCCGCCGGGACGGCGCATGGGCCACGCGGGTGCGATCATCAGCGGCGGCCAAGGCACGGCAAAGGACAAGTACGCCGCGATGAATGCGGCGGGGATTCACACGGTGGAGACGCCTGCGGATTTGGGATCCAAGGTTGCCGCCGTGCTGAAATGAAGCAAAGAAATGAGGAAGCAAAGAAGCAAAGAAGCAAAGAGATAAGGAAGTAAAGATCGTGTGGCTGCACGTGGAAGTTGCGGATGTCCATTAAGACTTATAAGGATTTAAATGTTTTTCGTGAAGCTTATCAGTTGGCATTGGACGTCTCTCGATCATCAAGCTTCCTCCCAGGATATGAGTAATTTGAAATTGCCAAGCAGTTGCGCCGCGCCGTACGATCAATCCGCGCGAATATCGTGGAAGGCTGGGCAAAAAGGGCGTCGCCGCTGGAGTTTAAGCGGTATCTGCAGATCTCGATAGGCTCCTGCGAAGAGTGCAAATTCTGGTTAGAGATGAGCCGGGATGAAGGGTATCTTAAGCAAGAGGAATGCGGAGAATTTGCGAATCGACGCAATGTTGTGGGGGCGATGTTAAGGAGTCTGTGGAAGGATTGGAAGGGTTTTACTAATTAGTGTTGTTCATTGCTTCCTGACTTCGTTGCGTCATTACATCATTGAGGAGAATTTTGTGGCGATTGAACGCACACTCGCAATCATCAAGCCGGACGCAGTCGGCCGCGGCCAGCAAGGAGAAATACTGGCACGCATCCATAAGGCGGGTTTTAGGATCGTCGCCATCAAGTCCATGCGGTTGACAAAGGAAGAAGCCGGCGGGTTTTACTACGTGCACCGGGAACGTTCGTTTTACGGCGAACTCACGGACTTCATGAGTTCAGGAAAAATCTTTGCCATGGTCCTGGAAGCGGAGGGAGCCATCGCCAAGTGGCGCGACACCATGGGCGCGACGGATCCGAAGAAGGCTGCTCCCGGCACGATTCGGCACAACCTGGGCACAAGCATCGGCAACAATTGCGTGCATGGATCCGATGCGCCGGAGACAGCGGCGTTCGAGATCGGCTATTTCTTCTCTGGGTTGGAACTGATCTGAACGCGCATTCCCATCTTGAGATCCATTCTCAACTTGAAAACCGAAGCTTAAGAGAGATTTCTCCGCTCCGGGACGGCAAGAAACCGCCGTCCCTCCGGTCGAAATGACAGATTCCGGGTTTTGGATAATGTGGGAGAATCCAACTTTGGCGAAGTTGGACTCACTCACGGGAGTCGATTGAACCAAAACAAGATGCGCTCGCCTGCCGGATGTTCGTCAGCAAGTTTAATGATGTGAGTTTGGATGCGACTGAGGTGCTCCGGAGCTTCCCGCCGCCTGCGAAGTCCCGGCATTTTTGCGAAGCACGATTTTATCGCCTCGCAATTCGTACCGGCTGTCTCGCCAGACAGCTCGTGCTCCCGTATAACTGGCCGCCCAAACGATAAAACCCAAAAAGTCGCGAATGGCGTAGAGCCAGAACTCCTTCAGGGCCACGGGATCTCGCACCACGCCCCAGCCCACCAGCCACGACTCCAGAATCCGGTTGAGAACTGCGGCGCCAAGCAGCGCCAGTCCTAGGCCCGGCTTACCAAGCGCTATCGCCGCGACCAGCCCTAGAAGTCCGTAGGGCAAAGCGAAAATCAAGCCGCTGCCGAAATGCCCTTTCGGGCGCGAATAGCGCGTGGATTTGGCCCAGCGAAATTGATTGTCCCACATGACCTGAAAATTCTTCTGATGGACCACATGCTCGATGACATGTTGTGAAAGCACGACGTGATAGCCGGCTGCGTCAATCAGGTGGCCGATCATGAAGTCGTTGGCGAAATAATCTCCCAGCGTCTGGTAGCCGCCAATGCGCGCCAGGGCCTCTTTCTTCACGGCAATCGTCGGCCCCAATCCGAACTTCATGCCTTCCAGAAGGTTGGCCACGAGCACGCCCGCGGTCATCTCCACGGACATGCCGATTGCCGTCAGCCCCGACCAGAATCCGGCGGTGTTCTTGCCCCGATATACGCACGTAACCATGCCAACTTTTGGGTCGAGGAGTGGAGCGACCACTTCGCGTAGGTAGTTGGGGGCGACTTCCACGTCGCTGTCGCTGGTCACCAGGATTTCGTTCTCTGCCAGTTCGGACATGCGCGAAAAGGAATAGGCGGGCGGGTTGGGCCAAGGCGGAATCCCATTCACGAGGATCTTGCAGGGAATTTGCGCGTACCGCACGCTCACTTCCCGGACAACATCAAGCGCGGAATCGTTTTCTTCATCCGCCGCGAACAGGATTTCATAGGCGGGATAATCCTGGCGGAAAAAGCCCTCCAGCTTCTCCTTCAGCCGGACTTCAAGACCGTGCACCGGCTTGAGCACGGAAACGGGTGGAAAATCTTTCACGCGGGAAAGGGCATCGCTCGCCTGCCGTGCATCCCGATGAAACTTGATGGCCCCGGCAAGGGCCAATCCCAGGAAGATTGTGGAGGTCAGCGTGCCGAATAGGGCTACGCCGACCAGGAGGTATAGAATCAGCACGGATTGCGCCCCGCGATGTTCCGGGGCCCGTGGGGACTCGAGGCGCGCTTCGCCTTAGGAAGAAGCGCGCTTTTTCGCGGCAATGATTCCACGACCTGTCGTCTCCGCCACCAGCTTGGCGGGCTCCAGCACGTATCCCGACTTAACTCCGTCGTCATAAAACATCTTCACAGTTTCCAGCGAATAGTCGCTCAAATCTTTCCCGATCAGGTGCAATTTCCGCAGGACGTCGTTCGTGACGGTGATGATGTGGCACCCGCACTGCTCGGCATGATAGATGTTCAGGAGTTCGCGCGGACTTGCCCAGATCAATTCGGATTGCGGATTCTCCCGCAGAATAGCCACGGCTTCAGCCATGACGGGTATCGGATCGCGACCCGTATCCGCGATTCTTCCCGCAAAGATGGATACGTTGGAAGGTGCGCCGCCGCGCAACGCTTTCGCGACTTTCCGCAACTGTTCAAGCGTCAGCAGTGCGGTCACGTTGATCTGAATTCCGTCCTGGCTCAAGCGATGGATCAGCGCGTACATCGGCTCTCGGCGCGTGTTTGTCACCGGAATCTTTACGTACACGTTGGCGCTCCACGCCGCGATGTATCGCGCCTGCGATTCCATCGTCTCTGCGTCGTCGGCGAGCACCTCGAAGGAAACCGGCCGGTCTGGAATAAGCTTGAGCACCTGCGCCGCAAACTGTTCATAGTCCGGCACGCCAGCCTTCCTCATCAGTGTCGGATTCGTCGTAAATCCTTTGATGAAGGGGTGCCGGCTAAGCTCCTGGATACCGGCAAGGTCGGCGCCATCCCCATAGATCTTCACCGCAAGCTGGGAAAGTGACTTCATCGCGCCGCACCAATGGAATGTGCATGCAGAATCCAGTCGGCCGCTTCCCGAAGCGAATGCACAATCGCGTCCGGCGGGCGTGCTGGGTGCTTCTCCTGGTATCCCTGATCGATCAAAACCGTGCGACACCCAGCGTTCTGTCCAGCTTCCACATCGCGCCAGCGGTCTCCGATCATGAAACTCGCGGAGAGATCAATTTGGTGCCTCCGTGCTCCCTCCAGGAGCAGCCCCGCTTTGGGCTTGCGGCAATCGCAATTGTCGCCATCCACATGGGGGCACACAAAAAACTCATCCACAGGCAGCGCTGCGGCTAGCTTCCGGTTGATGGCGTCCACGCCTTCTCGCGTTGCCAGACCCTTGGCGAGATCCGGCTGATTCGTCACCACCAGCAGCTTGAATCCTTGCGCCTTCAATTCCCGGAGGGCGTGCTCCGCTCCCGCGGCAATATCCAACTCAGCGGCACTTGCAGGCGGGTACGGCTTCCCGTCCCGAATCACCGCCCGGTTCAGCACGCCGTCCCGGTCCAGAAAGACCGCTCGCGAAAGCCTTCCCACGTTTGCGGTTGCTTCCCATTTTGTCTGCGTGATCTTCACCGCCGGATGCGTCACCAGCAAATGCCAGACCACCGCCTGAAATGCTTCGGTGTGCGGCGTCACATGCGCCGGGTTGACCGTTGGAATCACGATGCAGACGTCCGCAACCTTCGCCGTGTACCCACCGTCTCGCCCGACGATGCCGAGGATTTTCGCTCCCGTGGATTTTGCAAGTTGCAGCGCGGCCACCAGGTTCGGGCTAACGTTGCGCTCCAGGTCTCCGCCACCCACGGAAAACACCAGCACGGCATCCCGCGCTTGCAGCTTGCTCGTCTTCAGCCAGCCCTCAAAGACTGTCGCCCATCCCTCGTCGTTGGTTCGCGCCGTCAATTCCGAAACGTTGTCGGTTGGCGCATACGCTTCGATTCCGGCAATCTTCCGAAAATCGTTCACCGCATGCGAGGCATTTGCCGCGCTTCCCCCAACGCCGAGAATGAACACGCGCCCGGCATTCGCTCGCACGTCCGAAAGGAGCTTCGCGGCCTTTTCAAGGCGAGACACGTCCAGGCCGGCAAGGATTTGCGCCGCTTCCGCCAGGAACTTCTCCGCAAAAGTGGGTTCGTGGTTCATTCCTGTACGAACCCTTGTGCGGCCTGCTGCGTGGCCAGGAAGTGCGCTGTCTCTTCGAGTCCAGCGGGCGAGCCAATCTCATAAAATCGTTGTTGAATTTCCATTCCTCCCAGTTGTCCTTCTTCCAAAATCCGGCCGTAGAGTTCCGCCAAGCCGGAGGCCTGCCCCGTGGGCACTCCCGCAAAAGCTTGCGCGGAAAAAGCGCCCAGACCGTAGTCAATGTACTGCATGCGCGGAGTCCGGTTTTTCTTGCTGTAGGCCAGAATCCGACCGGCCTGATACTCCACATTGCTAGTGTCCCATTGCCCCTCGTTCTTGAACACCGTCATCAGCGCCAGTCTGTTCGCCCGCAGAAACTCACGAGCCACGGCGGCATAATCGCAAGCCAAGTACGAATCGCCATACAGCACAAGGAAGGAATTCCCGAGTTTAGGGAGGGCATTCTTGACCGCACCCGCAGTCCCCAATAGTGCCGTACCGTCGAAGGAATAGTCAACTTCCACGCCGAAGTCTTGCCCTTCGCGGACAACCTGCCGAATCATCTCTCCTAGATGCCCTACGCACAATACAACGCGCTGGACGCCATGCGCCTTCAAAAGCCGCAACTGGTGGAAGATGAACGGCTCCCCGTTCACCTCCAGCAGCGACTTGGGCACCTTCTCGGTGACCGGTCCCAGGCGCGTCGCAAGTCCCCCGGCAAGTATGGCGACTGGTAACAACCATCCCCCCTAGGAATGCGCCATGATGGTGGTGCCGGCAAAATCAAACTGCAATCGCACTTCGCGAAGTCCCGCGCCCCTCATGGCCCGGCGCAGCCTGGTCTTCTCTTCCGTATAAAACATCAGAAATCCACCGCCGCCGGCGCCCACCAGTTTTCCGCCCAGCGCCCCGTTCGCGCGCGCCAAATCATAGAGTTCATCAATGCGGCCGCTGCTCATTCCCGAAGAACGCCGTTTCTTGTGCTCCCAGTGGACGGCCATCAGGTCCGCGAACTTACGCAAGTCGCCGGCGACCAGAGCGTCACGGCTCTGCAATCCAAGCGCCTTGGTGAAGTGCAAATTCGCCAGCATCTCCGCGGAATTTTCCTTGCTGCTCTGATCCTGGTGCCGCAAAATTTCCGAAGCGGACCGCGAAGTCCCGGTGAAGAACAGCAAAAGATTGTCCTCCAGATTGGCCAGGGTCTCCGGAGGAATTTTCAGCGCTTCTACCGTCACGTTGCCGTCCCGCTGAAACTCGAAACAGGTGATGCCGCCGTACGCGGCAATGTACTGGTCCTGCTTCCCCACCGGCTCCTTCAAAAGGTCAATCTCGATATGGCAAGCCTGCTCCGCCAGCTCCTGCGGCGAAACGAATCGCCGGCTCAGCGCATGCAGCGCCTGCAACAGCGCCGTCGTAAAGCTCCCCGAAGAGCCCAGCCCGGTCCCCGCCGGTATGTCCGAGAGGCTCACGATGTCGAGGTACGGTCCCGTCACCCCCGTGAGTTTCATGGCCTCGCGGACGATGGGGTGCTGGATATCGTCAACCTTCTCCACTTCCTCCATCTTCGAGTATTTCAGCCGGATCAGCGGCCAAAAAGCTTCGCTGATTGTGATGTAAACGTAGCGCTTGATCGCCGCGGACAACACGAATCCCGTGTGGTTCGTATAATAGGAAGGCACGTCCGTGCCGCCTCCGCCGAGCGAAATGCGGAGCGGGCTGCGCACCATGATCATGCCGCATCCATCCTAGTTTGATTTCTCCGTGAACCCTGCGAGCTGAATTCCCCAGCACGACCCAAATAATACTTTACCATTCATATAGTTCCGCTGTACCGGCTTTCTCCTGGCGGCTTCCCTGTAAACCGGTCCTCTGTCCTGAAAACTTGGTTGATACTGGACGTCGGCCGGGCGAGAACAGCGCTCGGCGTGGAATGAGCCGGGATCCCGGCCACGACGGCTGGATCAAATTAGCGCGGGAATGGCGGAGCGTTCCGTCCGGCATGCCTCTTCCCTTCGCCTTGTCTTAACTGCATAATAGGCGGGCCCGCCCCGCATCATTCTTCCTGGGAGGTTCGTATGTCCCTAATGCATCGCCGCGAATTTCTTAGCCGCAGCGCCATAGCAGCATCGGGCGCTGTTTTCAGTTTGCACCCACTTGCGCGGAGGCTGCTGGCGCTGCCTCCGATTGCCAGCAAGTTCCGCGCAGCCGACACGGTGACGCTTGGCCGCACGGGGATTCAAACATCACGGCTGGCGATGGGCACGGGCACGGTCGGCTCTGGCCACCACTCGCATCAGACCGCGCTTGGCGTGCAGGGCCTCGCGGCCGTGCTCCTGAACGGCTACGATCAAGGGCTGCGCTTTTTTGACGCGGCGGATTCCTACGGCAGCCATCCGCACGTTGCCGAAGCGCTGAAGCACGTTGACCGCAGCAAGGTGACGGTCCTCACGAAGACCTTTTCGCGCGATGCCGACGGGGTGAAGGCAGACCTCGACCGTTTCCGGCGCGAACTTGGCACGGACTACCTCGACATCGTGCTGATGCATTGCGTCACGGAGCCCGATTGGAGCACGCGGTACCGTCCGGTGATGGACGTGCTCTCCGAAGCAAAGCAAAAGGGAATCATCCGCGCGCACGGTTGCTCCTGCCATACGATTGAGGCATTGCGCGATGCGGCTAAATCGCCGTGGGTTGAAGTGGACCTGGCGCGCATCAATCCCATTGGCGCGTACATGGACGCCGACCCCGACACGGTGGTGAGCGTGCTCCGCGAAATGCGCGCGGCGGGCAAGGGCATCGTCGGAATGAAAATTCTCGGGCAGGGAAGTTTGCGCAACAAGCAGGATGAAGCCTTCAAATACGCGCTCGGCCTTGACGTGCTGGATGCTTTTACCGTGGGGGCGGAGTCGGTCGCAGAGCAGAATGACGTTGTTCGCCGCATCGCCGCCGTGGCGTGAGGCATGGACCCCACTCGCGAACTTGGGCGCACGCTGCTGATTCTGGGGGCGCTGCTGCTCGTCGTGGGCGCAGTTTTCTTTTTTGGCGCCAGATTGCCCTTTCGCCTGGGACGCTTGCCCGGCGACATTGTGCATAGGGGCGAACACACCACGTTCTATTTTCCAATCATGACCAGCATCGTGCTGAGTGTGGGGTTGTCGCTGCTCTTTTGGCTGCTCTCACGCCTGCGCCGTTGAAGCGAACTAGGCGCGATCCTGCTTCCTGCGCTAGACTTGGACCACTAAGGGAGGTCCACGATGAAAGGCTCGGCAAAAGTTATCGAACAACTGAACAAGGCGCTGTGCGAGGAACTAACGGCGATCAACCAGTATTTTCTTCATGCCGAAATGTTCGAGAATTGGGGTTACGAGAAGTTGTCGGCGTACATCAAGATGCAGTCGATCGGCGAAATGAAACACGCCGAGGCGCTCATGGAGCGCATTCTTTTTCTGGATGGATCGCCAACGATGAAGCCACTCGAGCTGACCGTGGGGAAGAATGTTCAGGAGATGCTGCAGAGCGACCTGGACCTTGAGCTTGGCGCAGTAAAGGATTACAACGCGGCGATCCAGATTGCCGTGGCGGAGAAGGACAACGGTTCCCGTGACCTTTTCGTGCAATTGTTGAAGGATGAAGAGGGCCATGTGGACTGGCTCGAGGCGCAGATGCACCTGATTAAGGAACTGGGCTACGAGCGCTACCTCACCATGCAGATGGGCGAGGACGAAGAAGAAGAATAACCCAGCGATTGGGCCACTCTGCTGTCGCCGCGGATCGCTGGACTGTTTCCGCAGAGTTATGGATCAACTGCAACTCAATCTGCAACCGGAGCGGCGCGTGTTTACGGTCAGCGACCTGACCGCGCGGATTCGCGACCTGCTGGCGAAAAACTTCACGGACATCCTGGTGCAGGGAGAAATTTCCAATTGCCGCGAGGCGCAGTCCGGCCATTTCTATTTCACGTTGAAGGACGAGCGCGCGCAGATCCGTTGCGTGTTGTTCAAGCAACAGAGACGCGGCATGAAATTCCGGCCGGAGGACGGGATTCAGGTTACGGTGCGGGGATCGCTCAGCGTGTACGAAGCGCGCGGCGAGTATCAGATATACGTGGAAACGCTGGAGCCGGTGGGGCGCGGGGCTCTGCAATTGGCATTCGAGCAGTTGAAGAAGCGGCTGGAGGAAGAAGGGCTGTTCGCCGCGGAGCGCAAGAAGCCTTTGCCGCTGCTCCCAAACCGCATCGGCGTTATCACCTCGCCGAAAGGCGCGGCCGTGCGCGATGTGGTGCGCATCCTGACGCGGCGGTTTCCGAATGTGCACCTGACGGTGTATCCGGTGCGCGTGCAGGGAGACGGAGCCGCGGAGGAGATCGTCGAAGGGCTGCGGTACTTCAACAAAAAACGCGCGGCTGATGTGATCCTGCTGGTGCGGGGCGGCGGCTCGATGGAAGACCTTTGGGCGTTCAACGAAGAGCCGGTGGTGCGGGCGATTGCCGCTTCGAGCATTCCGATTATTTCCGGCATCGGGCATGAAACCGATTTCACGATTGCGGATTTTGTGGCGGATGTGCGAGCATCCACGCCGTCGGCGGCTGCGGAACTGGTAGTGCAGACGCGGCGCGAATTCGATAAGCATGTCGCCGATTTGCGCGAAACGCTGGAAAGCCTGCTGCGCTACCGGATACTGGAGCTTTCGCGGCGCGTGCACGAGTTGGCAGGCAGGCGCGGGTTCCGGCGGCCGCTGGATTTGCTGCGGCAACGGCGGCAGCGCGCCGATGAATTGACATCGCGGCTGGCGCTTGGGCTGCGTGCGCGGCTGGAGTTTTCACGGAAGCGCTTCACGAAGGCGCATCTTCGCGTGGCTTCGTTCGATTTTCGGGCGAAGGTGGGAGTATTGCGACTGCGGCTGCAGAGGCGCAGCCAAGAGTTGGGTGTGCGCGCGGATCGCCTGCTACGCAGAAAACATGAGCGCTGGGAACGTTTAGCGTTGCAATTGCAGGAACGCGGCCCGCTGAAAGTTCTGGAGCGCGGGTATGCCATCGTTACCAATATCGGAGGAAACGTCCTGACCGACAGCGCGCAAATACAGATCGGCGAGATGGTCACAGTCCAACTCCACCGTGGCCGACTAGCTTCGGAGGTTAAGAAGAAAGAATAACTGCAGCGCGCCACCGTTATCGGTAGACGCTTCCACGCTGACCGATTTTTATGATGGTTACTGCCTTGGCGGAGTCGTCAATTTCGTAGAGGATTCGATAGTCACCTGATCTGACACGCCAGATATCGGTGGGTCCTTTTAGCTTTTTGCACCCAACAGGGCGCGGATTATCCCGTAGCCCCAGCAGTTTTTGCTCGACAATCTCAAATACAGGGACGGGAAGTTCTGCCAGCTCTTTTTGAACTTTGCGAAGGATCGTGACGCTATAGCTCACTTGCGGGTGCGGCGAATCTCGGCCAGAGCCTGCTCTAGGGGAATGGGGATTTCACCGGAGGCCTTGGCTTCCTCATATTCCCGAATGGCTTCGCGATCCTCCAACTCTTCCAGCAACTTTTCGTACTCTTCAATATCCAGAACCACGGCGACGCGCACCCCATTCTCATCAGTAACAAATTGCGGAGGCTTGGCCATCGGTGACTCCTGCGGATAGTCTACAACCAGCGGCAGGCAACGACAATTGCCGGTGTGTAGGCTGTTGTAGGGCTAGTCCTCTTCGTCGGAGGAGACCTTTAGGACGGCGAGGAACGCTTCCTGGGGGATGTCCACCTGGCCGACGCGCTTCATGCGCTTCTTGCCTTCTTTTTGTTTTTCCAGGAGCTTGCGTTTGCGCGTGATATCGCCGCCATAACACTTAGCCAGCACATTCTTGCGCATGGCCGCGACCGTCTCGCGCGCGATGATACGGCTGCCGATGGCCGCCTGGATGGGCACCTCAAACATCTGGCGGGGAATGAGCTTGCGGAGGCGCGTGGCGAGTTCGCGGCCGCGCTCGTAAGAATGATCGCGATGGCAGATTAACGCGAGGGCATCCACGGGCTCGCCGCCGACAAGCACATCCAGCTTCACGAGGTCGGCTTCCTTGTAGCCGGCCAGGTGGTAATCCAGCGAAGCATAGCCGCGCGAAACGCTCTTCAGCCGGTCATAGAAGTCCATCACGATTTCGTTCAGCGGAAGTTCGTAGGTGAACATCACGCGCGTCGGCGAGAGATACTCGAAGTTCTTCTGTATGCCGCGCTTCTCCTGACAGAGCCGCAGGATGCTGCCAACGGATTCGTCGCTGGTGATGATCATGGCCTTGATAATGGGTTCTTCGATCTTGCTGATGTCGCTTGGATTGGGAAACTTCGCGGGGCTATCGACTTCAATGACTTCCTGGCCGACGCGGGTGATGCGGTAACGCACGCTGGGCGCGGTGGTGATCAGGTTCAAGCCGAATTCGCGCTCCAGCCGCTCCTGCACAATCTCCATGTGCAGGAGACCCAGAAAGCCGCAGCGGTAACCAAAGCCAAGGGCGACGGAGTTTTCCGGCTCGTAGAAAAACGAGGCGTCATTCAACTTCAGTTTGCCGAGCGCATCGCGCAGCGGCTCGTAGTCATCGGCCAGCACCGGAAAAAGGCCGGCGAAGACCATCGGCTGGATGGCTTCAAAGCCGGGGAGCGGCGGCGCGCTGCTGCCCGCTTCGACGATGGTGTCGCCCATGCGCGCGTCGGCCACCTGCTTGATGTTGGCGATGACAAAGCCGACATCGCCGGCTTCAAGTTCCTGAAGCGCGATGGGTTTGGGAGTAAGCGTGCCGAGCTGTTCGACTTCGTAGGTTTCATCCCCGGCACACAACCTGATCTTCATGCGCCGCGCGATGCGGCCCTGCTTCACACAAACGAGGACAACCGCGCCACGATAAGGGTCAAACCAAGAATCGAAAATCAGCGCCTGCAGCGGGTTTTCCACGCTTCCTTTTGGCGACGGAACACGCTGCACGATGGCCTCAAGCACCTTGTCCACACCGATCCCGCTCTTCGCGCTGATCAGCAAAGCATCCTCGGCGGGAATGGCCAACACGGTTTCAATCTGTTCCTTGACGATGTCGGGCTGCGCGGCGGGCAGGTCGATCTTGTTGATCACGGGAATGATGGTGAGGTTGTGGCCGGCGGCAAGAAAAGTGTTCGCCACGGTCTGCGCTTCCACGCCCTGGCTGGCGTCCACCACCAGCAGAGCGCCCTCGCAGGCGGAAAGCGCGCGGGAAACTTCGTAGGAGAAATCCACGTGGCCCGGCGTATCAATCAAATTCAGGCGATAGGTGTTGCCATCCTTGGCCTGGTAGTGCAGGCGGATACTCTTCGCCTTGATGGTGATGCCGCGCTCGCGCTCCAGGTCCATGGAGTCCAGCACCTGTTCATGCATTTCGCGCTGCGTGAGGGCGCCGGTCAATTCGAGCAGGCGATCGGCGAGCGTCGATTTGCCGTGATCAATGTGCGCGATGATGCAGAAATTCCGTATGAACTTTGGGTCCATTCGCTTCCGTTACCGCCAGGGTTGTGCCTGATGGTGTTCTCGTGAGATAGACGGCGGGCCCAGGCGCTGGGGCGAGCACCTCTCACCCTGCTCGAAGCTTGCCGTGTAAACACCTAGTGCCCTTCCAACTCAATGGACCAATCGCGCGAGCGGCTGACTCCCACGTAATGGCCTTCACCCAGCTTGGCGACAAATTCCCGAAACGAGTTGGAACGGTACTAGTTTGCCACAAACGCATGGGGACGTCAGCCCGCACGGCTGCGAGGTGGTGGGTCAGTTTCCGGTGAGCGCGTTTATCATGTATTGGGTAAAAGTGCCGTCCATCAGATGGAGCGAACTCACACTTTGGCGATTTATTGGGATGTCGTATCACGCTGGATCAAGACGATGCGCTTTACCTGATTACGATTGAGGCTCTGAATGGCTCCGCCAATGCGTATAAAGACTTCGGTGGCGGACATGGATTGCACGTCGCCGCTCAGGACGGAACCGTCGCGCAGTTCGACAGTGTCGTGGGCAGATATGCCAAGTTCGTAGCTTACGCTGCCTCCGGAGACATCGTTGGGAATAATCTCCAACGGAAAAGTGCCAGGATTGAAGCCCTCTTTGCTGAAGACCAGCGTGTGTTTTCCGGGCGTGACTTGAACGATCTTTGGCGTCGTTCCCTGGGGGATGCCATCCATTTTGACATCTGCTCCCTGCGGTACAGAATTAACGGTGATGGAAATCGCTTTGGGAGGAAGAGCCGGCTGTAGCTCCGGTGGAAGCGATTGCGGAACAAGTTCCACGGAACTGATGGTGCCAGAGGCGGTTATGGTGGTCTGAAATTTAACCACGCCCGCGGGGCTCACGTCACTGATGGAAATCCACCCTTCGCCGATGCGCACCTTGGCTTTGTCAAAAACATAAAGCGTGAATTCCGCTCGGGAGATTTTCTTGTTCCAAAGATTCTCGGCGGTGACATCGGTAGTGTAAACGTGTTGCTTGCCGGCGGAGCTAAGCTCCTTGAACTTGCCAAAGCTGAAGCGCACGACGGTTGTTCCTGACGCTGGCCAGTCGATCACCAGAGGCGGAGGTTCCTTCGCATTTGCCAGGGTAAAGAAAACAGTACCAAGGCTAATAAACAACATTGCCAGTTTAGGTGGACGCATGAATTCACCTTGCCAATAGTATAAACCGTTAGCCTCAAGTGTCAGCGCTCGATTAGTGCATAATGGGAGACTGACCCGCTATGGCTGCGAGGCGTCGCAGGAGATTCGCCACACGGAGCGACGGGAACAACTACCAGGAAGGCCCTCTTGCCGGATTCCCCATCATGGTGCCAGTCTCGTTATGCCACTTTTCCGGGCGGGTATATAGTGAAAGGTGGGTTCGTACCACCCGCGGACCTGTTTCATCCAACGCCAAAGCAGCATCCAAGGGCAAATCGGACAGATGGCCTCAGACGTCAACAAGCATCTGGAACGCGCGAAGAAGTTTCTGGAAAAGAACCGCGTGGAGGACGCCATCGAGGCGTACCTGGCGGTTCTGGACGAGGCGCCGCTGCACGCAGAGGCAACACAGGCGCTGGGCGATCTCTATACGCGCGTGGAACAGCCAGACCGCGCGGCCGTTTACTATGGCCACCTGTTTGACCTGCTCGTCGAGCCCAAGGACGAAACCAAGGCCCTGGCCATCTACAATCGCTTTCTGCGCCATTCCCCCGCGCCGCAGTCGCCCGAACGCATTGCGCGTTACGCCTTCCTGCAGCAGAAGCAAAACCGGCCGGAAGAAGCCATCGAGCAATACAGCAAAGCCGCGGAGCTCTTCAGCGAGGCAGGGCGGGGCGAAGACGCGTTGTTCTGCTGGGAGCGTACCGCGCAGCTCGATCCAGACAATTTGAAACGTCAATTGAAGGTGGCGGAGGCCGCAGCGCAATTGGGAATGAACGCGCTGGCGGCGCGGTCGTTTCTGCGCGCCGGACAACTCACCACGACGAGCGGCGACCAGAAAGAGGCGATGAACTTCCTGGGCCGCGCGTATGGACTGGCGCCGCAGGAACGCAGCGTAGCACTACTGTACGCCGGAGCGAAATTGCGGAATGGAGAGTCGGCGGAGGCCGCGGCGCTGCTTGAACCATTTGCCGCGAGCGAAAGTGACGTGGCCTTCCTGTCCACGTTTGCCGATGCGCTGCGCCAGGCGGGGCAGCTCGATCGCGCCCGGTCCATCCTGGAACGCCTGCTGCGCGAGAAAAATGAAGGCGCTAGGCGGCTGTTCGATCTCGCCGACGCTTACTCCGACACAGGGCAGGACAACAAATCGGTGGAAATCCTGCAGACGCTAAAGAAGCGGATGTTCGCGGACAAGAAACATGGCGAATTCATGGCCCAGGTCGAGGAGTTGGGCGCCAAACATCCGGAGTCGCTGCCCATCCTCGAGTTTTGGGCGGCAGTTTACAACGAATTGAATCGCGAGTCGCAATACTTTGAAGTGCTCATCAAATTGTTTGACGCCAATTTCAATTCCGGGAGTTTTCAGAAGGCCAGCGAAATACTCGAGCGCCTGGTGGACATTGATTCGTACGATTACCGCAACCAGCAGCGGCTGGAGCAGCTCAGCGGGCACATCGACGAGGCTTTTCTGCGCCGCGTGGCCGGGCGCATGGCCAAAACCGCAACCATGGCCGCGCCCCCCACTTCTCACCCAAAGGCAACGGCGAGCCAGGAGGTTGCGGAAACCGCTCCCGTGACCGAAGAAGGCCGCAAGCTGCAGGCATTGGAAGATCTGATCGTGCAGACGGAGATCTTTTTGCAGTATTCGCTGCAAGGTAAAGCAGTGGAAAGGCTGCAGAAAATTGCGGCGATGTTTCCGGGCGAGGAAGACCGTAACGAACGGTTACACAACTTGTATCAACAGGCGAACTGGTGGCCGAAGCCGCAAGGAAGGCCCGAGGGCTCCGCAAGAACAGCAACCGCGCCGGTTGTGGAAGCGCAGCCTACCCCGCCAACCGGGCGCACGGGAACTTACTCCACAGAGACTTTACGCGACCTTACCAAAATCTCCGAGATCAACCAGAAGATTTTCCGGCAGCAGACGCCGCGGGCCATGCTGAACACGACAGTCAATGAGGTGGGCACTTATCTGAAGGCCGCGCGGACACTCGCGGTCATCGGCGTTCCCGGCAGGCCGCCGGAGATGGCCGCGGAATATTGTACGTCGGGATTGAAGACTGCGCCGGGCGCGCAAGTGGTGTTCGTGCTCGCGCAAATGGAAAAAGCCGTTCCCGACGAATTGGGCGGGCTGGTGGTGGACGCAAGCGAGGGATCCATCCTGAACGAACTGGGATTGCGGACGGCCTTGGGTGTAACCATCACGGACAAAGAGACGCAAAGCCCGGCGGGGATGGTGATCGTCGGCCACCAAGGGGAGCACCGCTGGAAGCCGAATGAGACCTACTTCCTGCAGGCCATTGGCGACCAGATGATGATGAGCGTCAGCCACACGCGGTTGCGCTCGCTGGTGCGCCGCATGGGCGTCTCCGATGAGCGCACTGGATTACTCAGCCGGAGCTCCTATGTTGGATGTCTCCTGAATGAAGCGGACCGCGCGCGCACGCAGGGCACACCGCTTTCGCTGGCGATTCTGCAGATTGACCGCGGCACGGAAATGCTGCGCCAGCAGGGGGAAACACCTCTCGAGAAATTCCTGGAGCAACTGGCGCGCTCGTTGCAGCCCATGGTCCGGCAGAACGATATGGCCGTGAAGTACACGTCGTGGGCGCTGGCATTCATTCTGCCCGATACATCGCTTTCGGGTGCGCAGAATCTGGTGGAGAAATTGCGCCGCGCCGCCGCGGGGGTTCGCCCGCCTTGGGATTCGACGCAGATCACCCTGAGCGCCGGAATTGTGGAAGCGGTGGCGAAGCAGGAGTATGACAGCGAAGATATTGTGACCGACCTGATCAACCGCGCGGAATCAAGCATGGATGAAGCGCGAAAGCGCGGGGGAGACACCGTGGTCGTCGCCGAAATTCAGCGGCCTTGAAGCAAAGCCCGTTCGATGGCGGGCTTCCAGCATTGAAATCATTACAAGCGAGGCGAACATGTTTCCAACCGATGTGGTAATCGTTGCGGGCGCGCGATCGCGCTTGGCCATCCGCTGGGTGCGTCCGGCACGCGCCTGGTGATCACCGTTTTGAACGAGCTGCGCCGCAAGGGTTTGCGCTACGGCCTGGCCACGGCATGCATCGGCGGCGGCCAGGGGATTGCCATGATCGTGGAAACCCTGGGAAACTGACGGGCCGGGAGTTCTGCGGAAACCTCTGATACACTTTTGCGGGGTAGTTGTTCCCGCCGCATGCATCGGAATTAGCAGACGTGAGGAAAAAGAATGGCGATCCAAAAAGTCGGCGTCGTTGGGTGTGGGCTGATGGGCTCGGGCATCGCGCAGGTGTCGGCGCAAGCCGGATTTCAGACTGTAGTGCGGGAAGTGAGCGGGGAGCTCGTTGAAAAGGGCCTGAAGGGCATTGAGAAGAATCTGGCGCGGCTGGTGGAAAAGGGCAGTCTGACGGAAGCGGCAAAGGGCGAAATTCAGGGGCGATTGAAGGGCACAACTTCCCTTGAGGGCTTGAAGGATTGCGACGTAATCGTGGAAGCGATCATTGAGCAACTGCCTGCAAAAAGAGAGCTATTTTCGGCGCTGGATGCTATTTGCGGGCCAAACACCATTTTCGCAAGCAATACTTCTTCCCTGACGATTACCGAAATTGCCGCCGCCACAAAGCGGCCGCAGCGCTTTGTCGGCTTGCATTTCTTCAATCCGGTGCCGGTGATGAAGCTGGTGGAAGTGGTCAGGACGATTGCGACCGATCCGGGTATCTATGAGGAGATGGTCGGGTTCGGCGCGAAACTTGGGAAGACGCCAGTGCGGGCTCAGGACGGCGGCGGCTTCATCGTAAACCGGCTTCTTGTGCCGTACCTCCTGGACTCCATTCGCGCGCTGGAAGAGGGCGTCGGCTCCGTGCTCGATATCGACAACTCCATGAAGCTGGGCTGCGGCTACCCCATGGGACCGTTCACGCTGCTTGATTTTGTCGGCCTTGATACGACGTATTACATTTCTCAGATCATGTTCGATGAGTTCAAGGAAAAGCGTTTCGCTGCTCCGCCGCTCCTGAAGCGCATGGTGCTGGCGGGCTGGCACGGCAAAAAGAGCGGCCGCGGATTTTACGACTACAGCGACCCCAACAATCCGAAACCGATGCAGCTTTAAGGAAGAAACAATGCCCTACGAAAACTTGCTGTACGAGAAAAAGGAAGGAATCGCCTACATCACGTTCAACCGGCCGAAGGTGTTGAACGCGCTGAACCGCAAGACCATCGAGGAATTGCAACAGGTGTTGCTGGATGCGCGCTATGACGCAGCGGTGCGCGTGCTGATCCTCACGGGCTCCGGCGAAAAGGCGTTTGTCGCCGGAGCCGACATCAACGAACTGGCGCAACAAACGCCGGTAAACGGCAAGGAGTTTTCCATTTTCGGCCAAGGGGTGTTCCACCTGCTGGAGACCATCGGCAAGCCCTCCATCTGCGCTATTAACGGGTTTGCGCTTGGCGGCGGGTGCGAGTTGGCTCTTTCATGTTCCATTCGACTGGCCAGCAAAACCGCAAAGCTTGGGCAGCCCGAAGTAAAGCTGGGCATCATTCCGGGTTACGGCGGCTCGCAACGACTGGCGCGGCTTTGCGGCAAAGGCGTGGCCCACGAACTTTGCCTGACCGGCGAAATGATCACGGCGGACGAGGCGCAGCGTATCGGGCTGGTGAATCACATCTACGAGTCCGCGGAGTTGTTGCCCGCCGCCGAAGCCATGGCAAAAAAGATTATCGAGAAAGCGCCGCTGGCCGTGAAATACTGCATGGAGGCCATCGAGCGCGGCGTGGAGATGCCGCAGGCGGAAGGTCTCTTCCTGGAGGCGACCCTCTTTGGGCTATGCTGTGCTACGGAAGATATGCGGGAAGGAACAAAGGCATTCTTGGAGAAGCGGGCAGCGGCGTTCAAAGGGAAGTAGCAAATGAAGTGTAGGATTTAGTGCGCGAAGTTTTACGCGGGCGGATCGAGAATGGCGGAAAATCACAAGTTCGGGGAAATAGATGGCGGGTTGAGCGCCGACGGCTTGCGCTTCGGGATCGTTGTCAGCCGGTTCAACAGCTTCATTACCGAGCGGTTGTTGCAAGGTGCGGTAGATGCGCTGCAGCGCGCCGGTGCGAGCAGCAAGCGTATTAATGTGGCGCATGTGCCGGGTTCGTTTGAGCTGCCTCTGACGGCCAAGAAACTCGCGACGACCGGAAAATACGATGCGCTGATCGCCATCGGGTGCATTATCCGCGGCGAAACCGCGCATTACGATTATGTCTGCTCGGAAACCGCACGGGGTTTGCAGCTCGCGCAAATGGACACCGGGATTCCCATCATGTTTTGCGTGCTGACCTGCGATACGCTCGAGCAAGCCATCGATCGCGCGGGCCTGAAGGGCGGCAACAAAGGCTTTGAAGCGGGGCTCGGGGCCATTGAGATGGCGCAGCTTTCGCGGAAGATCCGTGGTGCGGCAAAGCCGGTGGAAGCGCGCAAAGGCCGGCGAACTTAAGTGTCCCTACGAACCAAATCCCGCGAGTTTGCCATGCAGATGCTCTTTCAATGGGAAATGAGCCAGCAGGAGCCCGCGAAACTCGAAACGAAATTCTGGAAGGGCGCCAAAGCCGCGGAGCAAACACGCACGTTCGCGAATCAGTTGTTCGAAGGCGCCGTGCACGATTCCTCGGCACTTGACGAATTGATTTCAAAGCATGCCGCGAACTGGCGCTTGGAACGCCTTTCCGTCATCGACCGCGCTATTCTTCGCCTGGCGCTTCACGAGATGCGCGCGACGGACACGCCGCCGAAGGTGGTCATCAATGAAGCGGTGGAGCTAGCCAAAAAGTTCTCCTCGGAAGAAGCAGGCGGCTTCGTGAACGGGATTTTGGACACTTTTCGTAAGACCATGCAAGAAAAGTAGTCGTAGAATTTTCGCGCCTCGCCGGAACCCTAAGGCATTTTTTCATTCTCAGGCGGTAAGCCACTTCATCAGGTGCGGATCACGCCTTCAAAGACTTTCACAGCCGCACCGCTGACTCTTGGGGTGAGTTTCTTTCCGGACTGCGAAACTTCCACCTCAATTTCGCTGGGGCGTCCCATCTCCACTCCTTGCGAGACATGCAGCGTGTGCCCCGCGCCCAGCTTCCCGCGCTTCACAAGATACGCTCCCAGCGAGCCCGCCGCCGATCCTGTGGCGGCATCTTCGTAAAGTTCCCAAGGCATCATGCCGCGGGCAAAAGCGGCCGTGCCATTGCCAAGCGCGAAGCAATACGCGAGCGCGCCCTGTTTGCCGATCAACCGCGCCAATTCCGCCATGTTCATTTCGATTTTCGCCAGAGCCGCGCGGTTCCGCAGCGGCACCATCAGGTTGAAAATACCGGTGGAAACGAATTCCGGCGGGAGCTTCGGATCGAAGTCCTTGGGATGGAGGCCAAGAGCGGCGGCAAGTTTTTTCTTATCCACCTTCGAGGGTTTGAAGATGGCTTCTTTCTGCGTCATCGTCACGCGCTGCGGGCGCCCGTCCTTGAAGCGGATTTCGACCGGAAGAATGCCCGCGCCCGTTTGCTGCAGCACGTGCACACCGCCTTCCTGCGCGGGGACGACGCCCAACTCCGCGAGCAGAAACCACGTCCCGATTACAGGATGGCCGGCCAGCTTGAGCTCTTCCTTGGTGGTGAAGATGCGCAGACGTGCCAGCGCGCGATCGTTGGTGGGCTTCTGCACAAAAACCGTCTCCGAGAGGTTCATCTCGCGGGCGATGGCCAGCATCTGATCCTGCGAAAAACCGTCGCCATCGGTGATGACGGCGAGGGGATTGCCCTGAAAGGGGTGGTCGTGAAAACGTCCATGGTGAAGAAGCGATGATCCATATGTGCTCCGTATCTATCGCCGATCGGGCGGCGGCTACTTCAAATCCGCTCGATCTGGCTGACGGTCCTTTCGTTGCTAATGTTCCCCGTGTTCAGTGTGCTTTTCGGTTCCAGCAGGACAATGTGCACTTCCTCGTCGGCAACCGGCAGATGCTCCACGCCATGAGGCACGATGACAAACTCCCCTTCGCGCACAACCGCTTCATGGCCGCGAAACTTCATGCGCAAAGTTCCCTTGACCACAAGAAAGAGTTCATCCTCTGCCTCATGGTGGTGCCACAGGAATTCGCCCTTCAGTTTCACGGCTTTCACCTGGAAGTCGTTCACTTCGCCGATGAGCCGGGGTTTGCAGTAATCCTGGAATTTGCTGAATTTCTCGGCCAGGTTCACGGTTTGCATCTGGACCCCCTAGAGACTTTGAATGGCCGCAACCGTGGCCTGCAGGACTTTCTGCGTGGTTTCCGCGCTGTTTGTTTCGGAATAGATCCGCAGCAGATTCTCCGTGCCGGAAGCGCGCACCATCACCCATCCAATATCGCCCAGGTAGACCTTTATTCCATCCATGGATTCTCGCCGCACGACCGGCCAGTCGAGTAAGCGCTGCAGCTTGCCATCGGAGAAGTAGACGATGGCTTTTTCTTTTTGCCCGCGAGTCACGTCCAAATCGATGCGGCCGTAGCGGTGTTCACCAAATTCCGCGTGCAGCGCGCCAATCAGTTCTCCCAAGGATTTACCGTGCCAGGCCATGAGTTCGGCGAGCAGAAGCGCGGAGACCGTCGCATCGCGTTCGGGCAAATACAGATTGGTGCCTATGCCGCCGCTTTCTTCTCCTCCGATCAGGATATTTTGTTCCAGCATGAGTTCGCAGATGTACTTGAAGCCGATGGGAACTTCGTGGAGCTTGCGGCCGTATTTGGCAGCCAGCTTATCGATCAGCTTGGTCACCGAGAAGGTTTTGGCAATATCGCCGGGAAGTTTTCGAGTGCCGATGAGGTGCCAAACCATCAGCGCGAAGATTTGGTGGGGGTTGATGAAGCTGCCGTCGCGATCGATGGCGCCGATGCGGTCGCCATCGCCATCCGCAGCGAAGCCCGCGTCATACTTCCCGGCAAGAACCGCTTTGCGCAACGCTGCGATGTGCGGCTCGATCGGCTCCGGATGCACGCCTCCGAAACGCGAATCGCGCGTGCCGCGAATTTCGTCGCATTTCACGCCATTTCGAGTAAACAATTCGGGCAGTAGCCCTGCCGCGGAGCCATGCATGGGGTCCGAAACAAATCGAAAGTTCGCGCCGCGTAACTTCTCCCAATCCACCAGTTTTTCCACCGTATCGAGATATGGCCCCCGCGGATCAAACGAGTGGATCAAGTCCTTTCGCGGCGGCAACGGGGGCACACCCGTGCGCAGCACATCTTCCAATTCGTTTTCGATCAGAGCCACGATGGATGGCAGCGCGCTGCTGCCATAACTCGCCTTGTACTTGATGCCATTCCACTGGAATGGATTGTGACTGGCAGTGACGACGATGCCCCCCGCTGCGCCGCGTTGCCGCACCAACAGGGAGATGGCGGGTGTTGGACAGGGCTTGTCCGCCAGCCAGACGGGTGTCCCGGTCGCGCTGATGACCTCGGCGATTTCGGCAGCCGTGCGATCCGAAAATTGGCGGTGATCGTAGCCGATCAGGACGCCCTTTCTTGCGTCCTCGCCGCGAACCACGTAGCGCGCAATGGCATAAGCAACCAGCCGCGCATTCTCCGGCGTGAAATCTTCGCCGATTACGCCGCGCCAGCCATCGGTTCCAAACCTGATGTTCGTCATTGCTTGTGAGTATACGCGAAGCGCCGGAGAGGCCAAACACCACAATGGACTGCTTTGGAATGAGACAGCTAGAGGAGCTTTTTTCGCTTTTTGGCTTCCAGGGTCTTGACGATTTTGCCGACGTCCTGGGCCCGCTCCCGGGGACAAATGAGCAGTGCATCCGGCGTATCAACCACCACGAGGTCACGCACGCCGATGGCCACGATGAATTTATCCGGGCTCCACAGGAAATTGCCCTCGGCATCGATGGTATGGCCGTCACCCGCAAGCACATTCTCGCCCGGTTGCTTTGCAACGAGTTCATAGACCGCGGCCCAGGAGCCGAGGTCGCTCCAGCCGATGTCCGCGGGGATCACGAAGACCTGGCTGGCGCCATGTTCGCGCGTGGCGTGCTCCAGCATGGCGTAGTCCACTGAAATATTCTCGAGTTTCCCGTAAATTCTCTTCAACTTGGCGGCATAGCTGCGTTTCCCGATGTGCGGAGCCAGCGCTTCCAGTGCATCATGTGTCTTGGGAAGATATTTCTTCAGAGCCGCCAGAAACGTTGACACACGCCAGAAAAACATTCCGGCATTCCACTGGTAATTTCCCGAGGCGACATATTCCTTCGCCATTTCAAGTTGCGGCTTCTCTGTGAATCGCCGGACGGCATATACCGGGCACCCGTCCACCTGCAGCGGCTCACCCATCTTTTCGATATAGCCAAAGCCCGTATCCGGACGCGTCGGCGGGATTCCCAGCACCACCATGCGTTCCGGCTCGCGCGCAAGCTGCAGCGCGGCGCGCACAATTTCCCGGTAATTTTCCGGCCGCGCGATGTAATGATCCGCGGGCAGAACCGCGAGCAACGCATCACCCTGAACCGCATGGCGCACGTGAATGGCCGCCAGCGCGATGGCGGCAGCGGTATTTCTGCCAACGGGCTCCGTCAAGACGCGGTGGCGGGCCGCCGCCGGCAGTTGCTTGCGCAAGGCCACAGCTTGCTCGGCGTTCGTCACGGACCAAATGTGATCGGCGGGAAGGAGCGGCCGGAGCCGTGCTACCGTCTGCTCGAACATCGTGGTTTTGCCCACGATGTTGAGCAACTGCTTTGGCGTGCGTGTGCGGCTGCGCGGCCAGAAGCGCGTGCCGCGTCCCCCGGCGAGGACGATGGCGTGGGTACTCAGTTCTTGTTTGGTCATGCGAAGTTACTCAACCAGGACGCGGGCAATGACCGCTTCCTCGAATCCCATTCTCCGCAGTTGCTGGTGCAGCGCAGCAAGATCCGGCACAATGATGCGCAAAAGCGCGGTCGCGCTCGCGGGCTGCAAAGAAAGCACCGGCAGGGAAGCCGGAAGAAACCACGCCTCACCGATGCGGTAATCGAGCGCTCTGTCCGCATCGTAGAACTTGCCGTGGCCCTCCAGAATGATCAGCAATTGGAATCGTTCCGGGTCGCTTTCGATCAGCGTTGTCTTGTGGCAATCCCAGCGCTCCGTCGCGAAGAATTCGCAAGCCGCCAGCAATTGTTTCTTGGCATCGGGCGAATGTAGCGCGAGCGGGGGAATCTTGCCGCCGCGCGTTCCCGCAAAATTCGTCACTTCCATCGCCTTCTCGATATGCAATTCGCGCGGTTTGCCGGAAGCATCGACACGGCCAAAATCGTACACCCGGTAGGTCAAATCCGAGTATTCCTGCACTTCACAAAGAACCATGCCGGGCCCGATGGCGTGTTGCGTGCCCGCAGGCAGAAAAAACGTCTCTTTGGGGCGCACGGGGTGGCGTACGCAGAGGTGTTCGACATTGCCTTTGGCGATGCTCTCCCGAAGCACTTCTTTCGTGACCCCGGGCTTCAATCCGATTAACAATTCCGCGCCAGGT
Source organism: Candidatus Acidiferrum typicum (assembly GCA_002478115.1). Classification (GTDB taxonomy): domain Bacteria; phylum Acidobacteriota; class Terriglobia; order Acidiferrales; family UBA7541; genus Acidiferrum; species Acidiferrum typicum. The sequence goes on from DLMH01000054.1 coordinate 95,248, forward strand.
TGCGCGGATAGAATATGCCACATCTCGGTTTTGCCGCGGCCCCCGGCCGCCTGCTCGTGCTTTGCCGCATAGGCGTCATCGGGATGCACCTGGATTGAGAGCATGTCGCACGGGAAGATAAACTTCACGAGCAACGGAAAGCCGCAATAGTGACCAAGCCGTGTCCCACGCCATTCCTCGGGCATGGCTCGCCAGCTTTCCCCCAAGGATTTTCCGGCAAAGGGACCGTTGGCGACGGGCCGGTCCATGCTCGTGAGCCAGGCCTCGCCCAACAGTTCCTTCAGGTTGGTCTTCTCTGGGAAATAGGGAGCCAGCGAGCGCGCACCCCACGGGCGCGGGCTGAAGAACGGTTCGATTCGCGCTGGAACGGGCTCGATCACGGTTCAGGAGGCAGCCTCGGCGCGCGTAAATGTTTTCCGCAACCGGCGAAGCCCTTCCTCAATACGCTCCAACGAAGTTGCGTACGAAAGCCGCAGAAAGCCCGGTGCGCCAAAGGCCGCGCCGGGGACCAGCGCGACGTGCGCTTGTTCCAGCAGTAGCTTGGCCAGATCCGTGCAGTTCTTTGCAATCGCATCCTTGCCTTCGCCGAGGTGCGCGGAAACATTGGGGAATGCGTAGAACGCGCCGCCCGGCCATTCGCAAGTAACGCCAGGAATGGCACGAAGACCTTCGACGATCCGCTTGCGCCGCGCGGCATATTCCGCGAGCATGACGGGCACCGTCTCCATCGTGCCGCGCATGGCTTCCAGCGCCGCGTACTGCGCGATGGAGGTCGGGTTTGACGTGGACTGACTCTGCACCTTGATGATGGCCTGAATCAGCGGCTCCGGCGCCAGCGTATAACCGATGCGCCAGCCGGTCATCGCGAATGTTTTGGACACCGAACCAATCACGATGACGTTGCCCTTCGAGTCCCTGGCGCTCGCGATCGAAAACGGCTTGTGCGGCTCGTACACAAAATGCGAATAGCACTCATCGTCCATCAGCCAGATGTTGTGTTTCCTGCAGAGCGCCAAGATGCGCTCGTATTCCTCGGGAGTGACGACGCCGCCCGTCGGATTGCATGGGGAATTGATGATGACCATCTTGGTTTTTGGCGTGATGACTTTTTCAATGTCGGCGGCTTTGGCTCCGAATCCGTTTTCCGCGCGCGTTTGCACAATCACCGGGGTTCCGCCGGCATACTTGATGATGTCCGGGAAGCTCACCCAGTAGGGCGCGGGCAGAATGACTTCGTCGCCGTGCTGGATCAGCACGCTCACGGTGTTGAAAATCGCGTGCTTCCCGCCGACGTTGACCACACATTCTTTCGCAGTGTAGTCGGAGCCAAGCTCGCGCTTGTGCCACGCCACAATGGCTTCGCGCAGCGGCATGATTCCGCCGGTGGGGGTGTACTTGGAGCGATTCTCTTCGATGGCCTTGATGGCGGCCTTCTTGATGTGATCGGGCGTGGGAAAGTCCGGTTCCCCTGGGCCGAAATCGGCGATGTCCACGCCCTTGGCCTTAAGCTGCTCCGCGGCATTGATAACCGCCGCGGTCGGCGAGATCTGAATGCGGTTGATGCGGTTGGTAAGTTGCACAAGCACTCCTCGGAGCGAGATAGCAGACGTAACCTAACAGTTTTCAGGAAAACGCGGAGAAATTCAATCGGGAAAAATGTTACGGCGGGGCAGCCAATGTGGCTGGTAACCGGAGGTCACAGCGCACCGACTTTCCAACGATTGGACGCCTCTTGTTTAGGAGACTTTCGCGCGCAGGCGCTGCTCGACGATCGCGGGGACCAAGCCCGTCAGCGGGCCGCCGAGTTGCGCGAGTTCCCGGACAATCTTGGCGCTCAAGTAGCTGTAGGCTTCGCTAGGCAGCATGAAGACGGTTTCCAAGCGCGGCTCCAGCTTGCGGTTCATCAGCGCCATCTGGAGCTCGTATTCATAGTCAGAAATGGCGCGTATCCCGCGGAGGATCACGGAGGCGCCCCGGTGCCGGGCGTAGTCCACCAGCAGCCCCTCGAAGACGTCCACCTCCACGCAATCCCATTTCTTTGTGACTTCGCGGAGCATCTCCACGCGCTCGGCCACGGAAAACATCGGTTCTTTTTCCAGGTTCTTCAAAACCGCAACGATCAGGCGGTCAAACATTTTTTCGCCGCGTTCGATCAGGTCCAGGTGGCCGTTCGTCACGGGATCAAACGAGCCGGGATAGATGGCTACAGATGTTTTCATTTCATGTGCGTCCGCCGCACATTCTATCCTAAACATTCCGCAAAGCGCGAGGGAACTTGCAGAATCACGGGATTGCCGAGGTTATAGGGTTTTGCCTTTGGGAAAAAATTGTGCCAATCTCAAGTGTTTCGCAATGCCACGGATGTGTTCCCTGGTCGCAGTGGATGGATTTTCTGGAGGTCTGCACCATGCGGAGTTTTTTTCACGGTAAAATTGCCGTTTTCCTGACCGTATTGTCGCTGGCCTTTGGAGCAATTTCGATGCGCGCGCAATCTCCCCCGGCTCTGAACCTGATGCCCATGCCCGCCAAGGTGCAAACGGGCAGCGGCTTCCTTAAAGTGGATGAAAGTTTTCGCCTTTCTTTTGCGGGTTACCGGGAACCGCGCCTCGATCGCGCGGCACAGCGATTCCTGGAACAACTCCATCGCCAGACGGCCCTCGTGCTTGCCAGTCGAGAAACAGTTGATCCAGCAAAAGCGACCTTGCTGGTCAGCACGGAGCAGGAGAGCAAGACGGTCCAGGAACTTGGCGAAGACGAGTCGTACACGCTGGACGTAACCCCCTCTGGCGCAAAGCTGCATGCGGCGAATCCCCTGGGAGTGTTGCGCGGGCTGCAGACCTTTCTGCAGTTAGTCACCATCACGCCGGACGGTTTCGGGGCGCCGGTTGTGAGCATTCAGGATCAACCAAGGTTTTCCTGGCGCGGCTTGATGATTGATTCCGGCCGCCACTTCATGCCGATCGCAGTATTGGAACGCAATCTGGACGGCATGGAAGCCGTCAAGCTGAACGTCTTCCATTGGCACTTGTCGGAAAATCAGGGCTTTCGCGTCGAGAGCCATAAATATCCAAAACTGCATGAACTCGGTTCCGACGGGCTCTACTACACGCAGGAGGAAATTCGCGGCTTGCTTGCCTATGCCCGCGACCGCGGCATTCGCGTTGTGCCGGAATTCGATATTCCCGGCCACAGCACAGCCTGGTTTGTGGGCCACCCGGAACTGGCCAGCGGCTCTGGCCCCTACCAAATCGAGCGCAAATGGGGCGTTTTCGATCCGGCGATGGATCCCACGAGTGAGAAAACGTACAAGTTTCTTAACGAATTCATTGGGGAAATGGCGAAAATCTTTCCGGACGCGTTCTTTCATATCGGCGGCGATGAGGTGAATGGAAAAGAGTGGGACGCCAATCCGGGCATTCAGTCGTACAGGAAGGCCCACGGGATCAAGGACAACAATGCTCTGCAAGCGTATTTCAGCCAGCGCGTGCAAGAGCTTGTGGTGAAACACGGGAAAACGCCCATCGGCTGGGATGAAATCCTGGTGCCGGGTGTGCCGAAGAGCATCGTCATCCAATCCTGGCGCGGCACGGATTCGCTGGCGGCCGCGGCAAAGCAGGGTTACCGCGGGATTCTTTCAAACGGCTATTACGTGGATCTGGGCTGGAGCGCGGCAAGGCACTACGCCGTCGATCCGCTGGGAGGCGCCGCGGCAAACCTAACACCGGAAGAGCAGAAGCTGGTGCTTGGCGGAGAGGCCTGCATGTGGTCGGAGTACGTGGACCCGGAAAACATCGATTCACGCATCTGGCCGCGCACTGCGGCGATTGCCGAAAGACTCTGGTCGCCCGCAGATGTGCGCGATCCCGCTTCGATGTATGCCCGGCTGCCACTGATCAGCCAGCGCCTTGAGCGGGTGGGCCTGAACCATCGCGCGTATCAGCGTAGAATGATCGAGCGCATGGCCGGAACCGCCTCGCCCGATGAACTCGCCGCCCTGCAGTTAATCGTCGAAGCCCTCGAACCCGTGAAGGACTACAACCGGGAGGAAATTGGAGCGGAGCCGACCAGCCAGACGCCGTTGAATCGCGTCGCCGATGCTGTGCATCCGGAAAGCGATATCTCGCGACTTTTTTCCAGCAAAGTGGATGATTACCTCGCCAGTTCGTGCAAAGACGTTGCCATGGCATCCGAACTGCGCGCGAAACTTGTGCAGTGGGCGGGAAATGACGTGCACCTCCGGCCTCTTGCGGAACGATCTTTCCTTGTGAAGGAAGCCAGCCCCGCTTCATCGGCGCTTTCCCAGGCCGCGGAAGTCGCCCTTGCCGCGCTCGACCGCATCACCCTGGGCGTTCCCCTCTCACCAGACCTCAGGAAGCAGCAGCTCGATGGCCTGAATGCGCTTGAACTGCAGGCCCACAAGGCTCAGGTGACGATTCCGGCGCTGCCAGCGTTTCAGAAGTTGATCGAGGCAGCCACTGCTGGAGGCGCGTGCCCAACCTCAAAGTAGTGTCAGGCTTGCGCCGGCCGGGTTGCGTTCAGCTTGCCAGGGCAACGGGTTATCTGGTTTCGCGCACAGAGAAGCCGGACAAACGCGGAGCTGGCAGTTGCCGTTGGGAGAGCCATGGGCACCATTCACCCCTCAGAATCATCCATTTAGCGAAAAGTCCTCCATATCCGACTGATTTAGTCTTACTCTAAGCTAAAGCAAAGCAATAGTTTGCTCAGGCTCTTGGAGCCGATGGAGAGTTGACAAGAGTGCCTACCAGGGGATATAGTCTAAATTGCGACTAGAACAGTCGCATATTTGCTGAGTCGTTCTGGGGGTACCAGGCAAGCCGAATGTTCAAATTCTCCAAGAAGGCGGACTATGGCTTGATTGCCATGAAGCATCTGGCCAAACACCGCCAGCAGCACGCGTGCAGTGCGAGCGAAATCGCCGAGGAGTATGGGATTTCCGCCACATTGATGGCCAAGGTGCTGCAGAAACTGGCCCGGCAGAGTTTGGTTACCGCGAAGCACGGTTCGACCGGCGGATATCAATTGGCGAGAGCGCCGGAGAAGTTGTCTGCTCTGGAAGTGATCACAGCGATTGATGGGCCGGTGCTGATCACCTCCTGCGTGACAACTCATGGAAATTGTGACGCAACGGAGCGTTGCTCCATCAAAGAACCGTTGCGCCGCGTGAATGAAAGTATTTTGAGCGTGTTGAGCACGGTGACCATCGCTCAGTTGACCGAGGAGACCCCGGAGCCCGCGCTCGTGGAATTGAAGGGGATGGAGCGCCTGGCCGTAACTGGCTGAGCGGAATCCCCGTCTGGATAGGAGAATAGGGAAATGGCCATCAAGCTGCCGATTTACATGGACAATCACGCCACCACGCCGATGGATCCGCGCGTGTTGCAGGCGATGTTGCCCTATTTCACGGAGAAGTTCGGAAACGCCGCGAGCCGCAACCACTCGTTCGGCTGGGCTGGCGAGGAAGCGGTGGAGACCGCCCGGCAGCAGATTGCTTCCCTGATTAACGCGACGCCCAAGGAGATCATCTTCACCAGCGGCGCGACGGAATCCGACAACCTGATGCTGAAAGGCGTCGCGGAAATGTACCGCGAAAAGGGCAATCACATCATTACCCAGGCGATCGAGCACAAGGCCGTGCTGGACACCTGCAAGAACCTGGAAAAGCACGGGTTCGAGGTTACCTATCTGCCGGTGCAGAGGGACGGCCGCGTGGATCCCGAGGATGTGCGCAAGGCCATCAGGCCGAGCACGATTCTCATCAGCATCATGTACGCCAACAATGAGATTGGCGTCATCAATCCGATCCGGGAAATCGGCAAGATTGCCAAAGAGCACGGCATCTTCCTGGCAGTGGATGGCGTGCAAGCTGTTGGCAAGATTCCCGTGGACGTCCAGAAGGACAATATTGATCTGCTGGCGATTAGCGGGCACAAGATTTACGGGCCGAAGGGCGTTGGAGCGTTGTATGTACGCCGCCGCAACCCTCGCGTGCAGCTCGCAGCTATTATTGATGGCGGCGGCCACGAACGGGGTATGCGCTCCGGCACGCTCAACGTAACCGGCATCGTCGGCCTCGGCAAGGCTTGCGAGATTTGTCAGCAGGAAATGCCGGAAGAGACGAAGAGAATGCTCGCGTTGCGCAAGAGGTTGAAGGACGGCCTGGAAGCCAAGCTCGACGAGATATTCATTAACGGTTCGCTGGAGCATCGCCTCCCGAACAACCTCAACATGAGCTTCGCCTATGTCGAAGGCGAGTCGCTCCTGATGGGCATCAACGACGTTGCGGTTTCCAGCGGTTCTGCGTGCACCTCGGCAACGCTGGAACCGAGTTACGTACTCAAAGCACTAGGCGTGGGCGAGGACCTGGCTCATACATCGATCCGCTTCGGCCTGGGGCGCTTTAACACCGAGGAAGAAGTGGATTACGTGATCGACAAGATGGTGCAGGTTGTGACCAAGCTGCGCGAACTTTCGCCGCTTTATGAAATGGCCAAGGAAGGGATCGACATCTCCAAGGTCAAGTGGCAAACCGCGTAATTTCAGGAAAGATAGAAGGGAAGCAAAATGGCAAGCGCAATTGCAAGTGAAGGAACACTCAGGATTCACCGGTCCATCGCCGGAACGTCCGCGCCGTTTCGCGTGACGTACCAGGCCTATCAGGATGGCGACGAGCCGGCGCCCGCTGCAGAGCGCGCGTTTTATCACCTCCAGGAAGTGCGGCAATTCCTGCACGTTCTGGGACTCACCGCGGAATACATTCGCGACGCGCTGCGGGAACTTACCGCGGGACGTTCCGCGTTTCTGACCAACATCGCCCTGACCGAAAAGGCGATCAAGAATGCAGGTTTTGGCTCGCTCGTCACCGTGGCGAAGAGCTGAAGTTTGAACAAGGAAAAACCAGAAGGAGCAAGCGGTCCATGGCATACAGCGAAAAAGTAGTGGATCATTACAATAACCCGCGCAACGTCGGCAGCCTGCCCAAGGAAGATCCCAACGTCGGGACCGGCCTGGTGGGCGCGCCGGAGTGCGGCGACGTGATGAAGCTGCAGATGCGCATCAATCCGGAGACGCAGGTCATTGAAGAAGCCAAGTTCAAGACCTTCGGCTGCGGTTCGGCCATCGCCAGCTCTTCGCTCGCCACGGAATGGGTGAAGGGCAAGACGGTGGAAGAAGCGCTCGCCATCAAGAACACGGACATCGTCCGCGAGCTCTCTCTGCCCCCGGTCAAGATTCACTGCTCCGTGCTCGCCGAGGATGCCATCAAGGCCGCCATCGGCAACTGGAAGAAGAAGCACGGGGTGGAAGTTCCCGAGCACGAGAAGGCCTCTCACTGATTCTCGGCTCGGCGTTAGTGGCGTCTTCCGGCGGCGAGGGTCGGCCGCCGGAGGATGCTGTCGAGCTTTTGGCGCGCGTGGTTTTTTAGGATTGGAACTATGCCGACGGAAGTAAGTACAGAGGTTACCCAGAAAGTCGGGCCGGTAATTCACCTGACCGAGCATGCCGCGAAGAAGATCCTCGCGCTGCTCGCAAAGGAAGGTGTGTCTCCGCAAACTGGCGGCCTGCGCGTCGGTGTGCAGGGCGGCGGCTGCTCCGGGTTGTCTTATGCCATGCGGCTGGATACGCAGGCGCGTGACCGCGACAAAGTCTTCGAGGAATTCGGCGCGCGGATCTTTGTCGATCCCAAAAGCCTGTTGTATCTCAATGGCACCACCCTGGAGTATGAGGAGACGCTCATGCGGCAGGGATTCGTGTTCCAGAATCCGAATGCCGCGCGGAGTTGCGGCTGCGGCAGTTCATTTACGGCTTAGCGGCAGCACGGACATCAGTCTGTGCCCGGGCGGTTACTGACTCGGTCTGACCAGTGGTTGGCCACCGCAAACGCCAGCCACTTTTTTTATGTTTGCGGAGCGGTTAGGAAAAATTCCATGTCCACGCAACTCCCCATCACGAACCCTCCGCTCGTTTGCTGGAATTGCCACGAGCGCACCATTGGCACACATTTCTGCCCGGGATGCGGCAAATTGCTGCAGCTCCCGCAGGGCAGCGACTACTTTGCGATGTTTGAGCTGCCGCGCAAGCTCTGGATCGAAATGGACGCGCTCGAACAAAAGTTCCTGCAGCTCAGTTGGAAGCTGCACCCGGACAATTTTGTCAGCGCGACGGAGCAAGAGCGCGAAATTTCATTGAAGCGCAGCTCGGAACTGAATGACGCCTATCGCACGCTGCGCGACCCCATCGCGCGTGTGGAATACCTGCTGGCGATCGAGGGCATGCGCAAGAACGGCGAGAACAAGCAGCAGGCGCCCCCGGAATTGCTCGAGGAAGTCTTCGAGCTGAACGAATCGCTCGACGAACTCCGCGAAGCCAAGGCCGAAGGAAGCGACACTGCTTCGCTCCGGCAGCGTCTGGAAGCCGCGGAAAAGAGTTTTGGAGAGAAGCTGAACGAGGTTGATGGCGCGCTGCAGTCCAAAGCGCAGGAATGGGACGATGCCATTGACGCGGGCGCGAATGTGGCGGACCGAGGGAAGATCATGGCGCAACTCAATGAGTTGTTGAACCGGCGCTCCTACATTCGCAATCTGGTGGTCAATGTTCAAAAGGAATTACTGTAGCGTGGTCGTCGGGCCCGGGTTCTAGCTGAAAACGGATTACTGATAACTTTTCATGGGAAAGATCGTCGGCATCGATCTGGGAACAACGAACAGCCTGGTGGCGTACGTGGATGCGCAGACCGGCGAGCCGAGGTGTATTCCGGGGCCGTCCGGCAGCACGCTGTGCCCCTCCGTCGTCAGCATTGATCCGGACGGCAGCATCATCGTTGGGGAACCGGCGCGCCGCCGCTTGCTGATCCAGCCGGAGCGCTCCATCTATTCCGTGAAGCGCCTGATGGGCCGCGGGCCTTCCGACGTGCAGAGCGAACTGAAGCTCTTCCCCTTCCGCATCGATCCCGCAAGCAGAAATGTGATCCGCGTGCAGCTCGGCGATAAGGTATTTACGCCGCCGGAGATTTCGTCGTTCATTTTGCGCGAGTTGAAGAATTGGGCGGAATCCTACTTCGGCGAAACGGTGGACCGCGCGGTGATCACCGTGCCCGCCTATTTCAACGATGCGCAGCGCCAGGCCACCAAGGATGCCGGCAAGCTCGCCGGACTGGAAGTGCTGCGCCTGGTCAACGAACCGACGGCCGCGGCCCTGGCGTATGGCTTGCACGAAAAGCGGCGGGGCAAGGTTGCCGTTTACGATCTGGGCGGCGGCACCTTCGATATTTCCGTGCTCAAGCTGATTTCCACGGGCGAAGGCGACATTTATCAAGTGCTTTCCACGAACGGCGATACGCACCTCGGCGGCGACGACATTGATAACCTGCTGCAGGCCTTTGTCCACGAACAGATTCTGCAGCACGACCAGATTGACTTTTCGCCGCATGGCGAACTGGCTCAGGAACTCCGCAAGGTGCTAATTGAGATCAAGCACCAGCTCTCCGAAACAACCACGGCCACGCTGCGTTTTCCGCTGCCCAACGGCAATGTTTTCGTGCGCGAATTCACGCGGGGCGCGCTGGAAGCTCTGATTCGCCCGGTGGTGGAGCGCACAATGGCACCGGTGAAGCAGGCGCTGGCCGACGCGCAACTGAAGCCCAGCGAATTGGATGAAGTCGTCCTGGTTGGCGGCACCACACGCACGCCGCTGATTCGCCGCACCGTGCAGGAGTTTTTCGACCGCAAGCCGCACACGGAGCTGAATCCAGACGAAGTGGTGGCGCTGGGCGCCGCGGTGCAGGCCAACATCCTCGATCAGGGCGTGAAGGACATGCTGCTGCTGGACGTCACGCCGCTTTCGCTAGGTATCGAGACCTATGGCGGCGCCGTGGCCAAGGTCATCCCGCGTAACTCCACGATACCCGCGAGCGCCCAGGAGCTTTACACCACCGGAGTGGACAATCAGACCGGAATTGACATCCATGTGCTGCAGGGGGAGCGCGAATTGGCGAAGGACTGCCGTTCGCTAGCACGGTTCACCTTGCGAGTTCCCCCGGCACCGGCGGGTCTTCCCCGCATCGAAGTGAAATTCCTTATTGACGCTAACGGCATTCTGCAGGTGGCCGCGAAAGACTTGCGTACCGGCGAGCAGCACACCATTGAGGTGCAGCCCAGCTATGGCCTGAACGACGCGGACATCGAGCGCATGCTCGAGGAATCCATAGAGTATGCGGAGCAGGATTTCGCGGAGCGCCAGGTGATCGAAGCGCGCACCGAAGCGGAATTAATCCTCTCCGCCACGGCGAAGGCGCTGGCGAATCCGCAGGCCGCACAATTGCCTGTGACGGAGCGGCAGAAGGTGGATGCCAGTGTTGCCACGCTGCAAGAAGCGGTGAAGGGCAGCGACTACAAACTGATCCGGCGGCAGATCGATGAGTTGAATCGCGCCACGGAACATCTGGCCGAAGTGCTGATGAGTTCTGCGGTGCAAACGGCGCTCGAGGGCAAAAAATTGGCCGAAGTCTAGCTGGCTGTTGCAAGAGTTGGTTTCTTCAGGAGGCCGGGGCTTCAGCCCCGGCGTCGAGGCCCCAGGACGAACGGGCTTTAGCCCCTGAAGAAAGCTTTTCCGATGTTTTTCGGGAATTTGTGAGGGGAGAGCACTATGGGTGGCAGCAATCCGTACATCGAGGAAGTGAAATACAAGAAGGCGACCAAGAAGTTCAAGGTCACCTTTCTTCCGAGCGGCAAAACCATTGAGGTCGACCCGGAAAAGTTTCCCTACGGCCACAACGGCCTGCCCGGCAGCATCCTGGATATTTCCGAGGGCTTCCAGATGGGCCTGGACCATGCCTGCGGCGGCGTTTGCGCCTGCTCCACCTGCCATGTGGTCGTGAAGGAAGGCCTGGAATCCTGCAACGAAGCTACCGATGCGGAACTCGACGAACTCGATGAAGCACCGGGCATCACCCCAAAATCGCGCCTGGGTTGCCAGACCGTCCCCGACGGCACCACGGACATCGTGGTGGAAATCCCGGATTGGAACAAAAATTACGCCAAGGAACTGGATCACTGAAGACCTGACTCGTGACTCGTGATTGTTTGCTGGTGGCTGGTGATTCGTGACTCGGAGCAACAATCCAAGGGGCTGCGGAAAAAGCACCATTCCGTCATTCCGAACGGAGTCTGCGGAGTGAGGAATCCCTCTTTTCTTGGGCTTCCGCAAAAGAGAGATTCCTCGCTTCGCTCGGAATGACGGGTTGGGCCACTTTTTCAACAGCTGGCTAAGCAGGAGCGCTTTGTGACGGCTGCCCCCTGGCATGAGCGTACTCGCAGGGGATGAGACCGGCGATTTGGAGGAGCGGAATTCATGCCGCGGTCTTTTGACTGGGACAACCTCGATGATATTGCCATCGGCTTGTCGGACAAGTATCCCGATGTCGATCCGCTGACTGTCCGCTTTACGGATCTGCACAAATGGATCACGGAATTGCCGGGGTTTGCGGGTGATCCGCTGAAGTCCAACGAGAGCAAGCTCGAAGCCATTCAGATGGCCTGGCACGAAGAGTGGCAGGACCGCCAGGGGTGAGAGAAGTTTTAAGTTTTCAGTATTAAGTTTTAAGTAGAACCCGAATGCGGGCGCATGGTTTACCTACCCACGGGCCGTTCTTCCGAAACTTAAAACTTACAACTTAGAACTTATAACTTTCTGCCCCCGCGTGGCGCACAAAGGGGCTTTCTCGTATACTTGAAAGGTTGTATTTCCCACGATTGTGGCGCTATGGTGCAACGGTTAGCACGCGGCCCTTTCAAGGCCGAAATACGGGTTCGATTCCCGTTAGCGCTACCAAGCTTTTTCCACTTTCCGGCTGTACAAAACCTGCCTGGTCCCGGCGCTTCCCACTGATTTTATGCCCTTGGGGCCGTGGTGTTATCCTTGTAAAGACGTCCCATTTGCGGGCTGGAGGGCATTTCGATGGCAGAGCTGTTTCGCTCCAATAATCCTGTTCTGAAGGAGAAGCTGTTCGCCGGGCCGATTGCCGCCGGCGAAACGATGACCATCCAAGGCACGGTCAACAAAACCGGCCTGCTGCTTCTTCTTGTGGTCATTGCGGCGGCATGGACCTGGGGTCTGAGCCATTCTCCCACTCCGGAAGCTGCTTATCCGTGGATGATCGGCGGCGCGCTTGGCGGATTCGTTCTCGCCCTGGTGACGGTGTTCAAGAACACCTGGTCGCCGGTCACCGCGCCCATCTATGCGCTGCTCGAAGGGCTTTTTCTTGGCGGCATTTCGGCCGTGTTTGAGAAGTCTTATCCGGGTATCGCGGTGCAGGCGGTGGGCCTGACCTTTGCGGTGCTGTTTGTCTTGCTGCTTGCGTACAAGACCGGCCTCGTGCGCGCCACGCGGGGGTTCAAGCTGGGCGTGATCGCCGCAACCGGCGCGGTCATGCTTGTTTACGCAGCCAATGTGATCATGAGCTTGTTCTTCCACTCACAAATTTCCGTTCTCTACAGCAGTTCGCCCCTGGGCATCGGCATCAGCGTGGTTGTGGTCATTATCGCGGCGCTGAATTTGGTCCTCGATTTCGACATGATCGAAACAGGTTCGCGCATGAGCGCTCCCAAGTACATGGAATGGTACGGCGCGTTCGCCATGATGGTGACGCTGGTCTGGTTGTACCTGGAAATTCTGCGCCTGCTCAGTAAGACGCGACGCCGGTGAAACTTAAGAAAACCAAGAGTGCTCGTAAAACTGAGTCGAGGCTTGCCCTCTCACGCAAGTTTATTTCCGCTTTGAGCTATGCGGCGCGGCTGCACGCCAACCAGATTCGCAAGCGCACCGAGCGGCCGTACATCGGCCACCTGCTGGGAGTCGCGTCCATCGTCATCGAGTACGGCGGGGACGAGGAGATGGCCATCGCCGCGCTTTTGCACGACGCGGTGGAGGATCAGGGCGGCCTGCCGCGGCTGCGCGAAATTCGCCGGAAATTCGGGAAGCGCGTGGCGGAGATCGTGGACGGCTGTACGGACGCGTACAGCGAACCCAAGCTGCCGTGGCTCCGGCGCAAGAACGATTACGTCGCGCGCGTTGCCCGCGAAGCAGCCGACGTCCGACTGGTTTCCGCCGCCGACAAGCTCTCCAACACGCGGGAAATCCTGCACGACGTGCGCATGCACGGTGTAAGTGTGTACGAGCGTTTTACGGGAAAGAAGGACGGCACGCTGTGGTACTACCGCGCGCTGATCACGGCCTTTCGCGCGGCGGGCAACAATCCTTTGATTGACGAACTCGATCGCGTGGTCAGCGAACTCGAGGTAATTTCCAGTAAAGCGTCATCCTAAGGGAGAATGAAAGCACGTCCGCGCGTGAACCGGCTCGAATCTTTAGCGGGGTGCGGAAAAAGGCTTAAAACCATTTATTCAGGGGCTAAAGCCCGACGATAGCTAAGCATTTAATGTCGGAGCTAAAGCTCCGACCCCCGAAACGGCGGAGTTTTTCCGCGAGCCGTTAGAACGCAAAGTGGGGCCGGGCAGAAAAACCCCCGGCAGGGCAGAACGCGTTACACTTCCAAGGATCAGAATGCGCTCATGACTGCACCGGCTGCCAAGCAACCAAAGCTGTTTACCCTGGGGCACTCCAACCTGGGGATGTCCGATCTGCTCGGCATGCTTGTTCGCCACGAGATCAAAGTGCTGTGCGATGTCCGCAGCCGGCCTGGGAGCTTTCGGTATCCCCAGTTCAACCGCCAACCGCTGGAAGCGCGGCTAACCGCGGCGAAAATACGTTACGAATTTTTTGGCGAGCAGCTTGGCGGGCGACCCCTGGATCCGCGCTTTTACCTGCCAAACGGCATGGTGGATTATGCCGGCCGGCGCAAAGCTCCTGATTTTCTGGAGGCAGTGGACCGTACCATTGCCCGTGCCCGCGAAGCGCCTACAGCAATCCTCTGCGCCGAAGAAGATCCGCTGCACTGCCACCGTTTTCTACTCATTTGCCCGGCGCTGGTGCAGAAAGGCGCTGTGCCTCTGCACCTGAGGCGCGGTGGAGTCATTGAGCCGCATCGTGATGGCGAGGACCGGCTCCTTCAATTGCACGGGTTTGCCGACGTCACCAGTGATTCCCTGTTCGTTCACGGCCGCGAGGCTGCGCTCGAAGACGCGCTCCGGCTTCAGGCGGAGCAATACGCCTTCCGGACTTCCCCGGAGGCCATCGAGTATTTCTGAGCACGAGAAGCCTCAGGCGAGTTTGCGATCTCCTCTGGAAATAGAAGCGCGTCTGCTGGATGATTGAGCCCTCATCACTGGACGATTCCGCCTCAGCCGCCACTGCAGAGTTTTGCATCCGCTGAGAAACGTAAGGGGTCCCGGGTTGCCATTATCGAAAGTTTTCGTCATCGGATCCAACAGCGCTTTTGGCTCGCGGGTGGTTCCATCGGAACAGGTTGATCACGCCTTTGGGATGCCTTCCGGCAAATTGCGCCACCGCGCGGGGATTGTGTCGCTTGCCTATGTAGCAAAAGAGGAGAATGAGGGCACGCTGGGCGCGCAAGCGGCGGCGCCTCTGTTGCCGGGCGGGAAGGAAAAAGGGCACGGCATTGATTGGATTGTGGCGGCCAGTGAAACGCACCACGCTTATCCCTCGCTTTCCGCGATTCTGCATGCGCGGCTCGGCTTGCCGGAGAATTGCAGCGCGCTCGATGTCGGGAGTGGCTGCCTGGCAATCGTGCAGGCGCTGGCCGTGGCCCAGGCGTTGCTGGCGTCTGGCCGTGGCACGAGAATCCTCGTGGCGAGCGCGGATGTACACAGCAGATCCCTGCGTCCCGGGCGCGCGGCGGGGGAGTTCGGCGGCCTTTTTGGCGATGGAGCAAGCGCATTCCTGCTGTCGAGCGCAAAGCCCGAAGGGAACCGGCCAGCGTACCGGCTAGGAGAATTCTTTTTTGGGTGCGCCGCACAGTATGCCGATGCGATTTCCGTGAGCGACGCCGGTGGCGGACGCCTGACCGTGCAATTCAACGGGGGAGCACTCTCTCGTGCCGCGGTGCACCGCATGGTGAAAGTGCTGCATGAAGTGGAGCGCCGGAGCGGACTTTCGCGCAAGGAAGCCGGCGCGTTTGCCACGCACCAGCCCAATCCGCGGCTGGTCACTCTGCTGGCGAAGCAGTTGAAGGTGCCGGCAAGTTCATTTCCACCGATCGCGGCCACCAGCGGGAATTTGGGCGCTTCGACCTGCGGCGCTGCTCTGCATGCTGCGCTGCAACATGCCGCGCAACAGCCCGCGGCTCAGCGCAAGCCGATCTTCCTGGCGTCTCTGGGGCCGGGGCTGCTGTTTGGCGGAGGCTGGATGGTACCGGCGCACGGCTGGGCGGCTGTCAAGAGATTCCCAGCCCGCGGCAGAGCACAAAACTCCGGCAGCGAATTTCCCCAGGCCATTTTATGGTGACGGACGCGTGCGCGTGGTGAAGGTGGTGTTCGCGGGCGGCACCACACATCCCTGCAGGGGTGGCCAGCCGGGATCCGTGGTGGAATTGCGGCAGAGGGAAACGAGCGCATCGCTCACGTCGCTTGGCGCGACCGCGCCATCCAGAGGTTCTACGTAAATCTTGTAGCTTTGGCCTACTGGCAACTGATCGATCTCGTAGTTGCCGTCGAATTGCACCGGGCCGGGCGCGGTGCAGCTCCAGCCGCCCAGCGTGCCTGCGATGACCGCGCCGCTCGTCGCATCGATGGCCACGACGTGCGCGCCGAATACTCCGGTGACTCCCGGCGGCGCCGACGGCAGCGAAATGGGATTCGCGGGAATGATGTGCCCCTGGATCGAGCCCACATAAAGCCTGTCATTCGGATCGTGATAGAGAACGCGCAAGCCGGTACGATCGTCGTCTGCCAGCGGCGCGTCCGGCTGCTGCGTCGTTGGCCGCTGCCCGGCAAAGGTGCCGGGCGCTGGAGCGAACGGGAACATCATGGCGCTCCAAACCGCGGAATGACTGAATCCCAGCGCGTGGCCCAGTTCGTGGGTGAGGATCGATTCCAAGTCGTAGGAGCCCGGATCTGCGCTCAGCGCCTGGGGAGTGGCGAAGGAGGTTAGCGAATCGCTAGGATTGAAATAGAGATCAGCGTCGAGGATCTGGCCAACTTCCGTGGAAGCGGGGCCGCTGCCAACCTGAATGCCAATGGTGTCGGCGGTAACGACGCGGGTAAACGCCAGCACGCCGGGAGTGAAGGCCATGTCCGGCTGGTCAAAGCAGATGGAGTTGATCCCGTCGATGCCGCATACATTCGCAGAGGAGATTCGAGTCAGCGGAGCCAGTGAAGCCGGCGTCAGCGTCGTGCCGCTCACATTTGTCCACACGGTGAGCGCCTGCTGGATGGTTTGCTCGATTTCATTCAGGCTGCCAGTGGGAGTCTGGTCCTGCGTCAGAATGGTCGTTGGATTGCTGCCAAGCACCGTGCTCCAGCGAAAAGACAGGCTGCCGGCGCCGGTCAGTTGGTGCGCGTGAATCGGGCAGGCCGAGCCTCCCGAAACGCTGACCGGCTGGCGGACATCGGGCACGATCTCGTTGAAGGCATACCCGTGAGCGGCAACCACGGACCAGAGCCCGTAAAGAGCGGCGACGCCAATGGCACCAAGTTTTCGGAACGTCACTCGCATGGTCTGCTTCTGCCTTGCCTTTCGCCCGTCGCTTTCATTGACTTTCGATCCGTAACCCAACTCACGCACAAAATCCTTGCCCCGCAAAGAAGCCATCTATGGCACCGCGCGCAAGACTTCGCGGCGTATACGCTCCTGAAACACATCGAGCCGGAGGTTTTTGACACCCATCTTCGTGAAGGCATTCACTTCAGGATCGAAGACAGGAATCTCAGCAGAATCCTGCGTGACGGTTTCCTTGCCGGAGAGGGTGTCGTGGTGGACGCGGAAAGTTCCTTGCGACCAGCCCAGCACATAAAACTGCCTGCCCGGGCGTCCCCAGAGAAACAGGTAGACTTCCTCTCCGATGCGGAATTCCGGCGCCCCTTCCACATGCGAATATAGGTGCTGGAATTTACCGCCCGGCTGGCGCACCACGATCGAAGCCGGTAAACGCCCTTTTTCGGTTTCCAGCACGTGGAAACGCGTGTCGGTAAAGATTTCACCATTCTCGACGCGGGTGTCGGCGCCGACGCAGCGCACCCGCGCGATGGCCGAAGCGTAATGCACCAGGTCCGGGAAGCGCAGCCGCACATACGTCGTGGCGCGCGCCGTCATGGCAACCAATAGAAGGCCCACGAGGAACAGGAGCCACAGGGAGCGGCGGCGTTGTGCGTAGCTCATCGTGGTCTCCGGGATCTCACTGGATCTCCAGGGCGCCCGTGGCGGCGGTGCGATCCAGGTTGGCGTTCTGAATGAAAAGGGTGCGCGCGCCCGCCGTTGCGCTCGCCGGAACCTGCAAGGTGAGGTGAATGATGCCGAGGCCGGCCGGCTGCTGCGCGATTACCGCGACGTCACCGGAGCCGGAGACCGTGTAGCTCATGCTGGTGTCGAAACCAGCCTCCGAGAAAAGGCAGATGTCCGCGGCAATGGTGCCCGAGGAAGGCCGCACCAGCGGAATCGGATTTCCAGCGAGCGTGCAGGTATTTGTGGAAGTGGTGAACAGACCGATCGCGGCCACTTCGAGATCCAGATTGGCATCGGTGGAATCCAGTCCGGCGGTGGTGGGTTCGACGACGGTGATGTCCTTGCCAGTCGCGGCGGGCGAGCTGCTGGTCAGCGTGACAACGTCTTCGCCGCTGCCGGGCGTCACGATCACGAGGTCCACGACGTTCGACGTGCTCGTATCGGGATTCACGATTTGCACGCTAAGATTTCCGGCCAGAGCCACATCCGTGCTGCTCACCGGCGCGGAGCAGGAATTCGCGCTATCACACGTCGTGATGCGCGCGGTGCCGCCAATTTGCAGCACGGAGCCAGGGCGCGGTTGGGAGGGCACGAAGCCGCTGCCGTCCACGCTGACGGTGAAGCCATCAGTGCCGCCGGCATAAACGCTTGCGGGATGCACCGACAGAATGTTTGCGCCACTGGAAATGGTGATGTTGGCGCTGCCCGACTGCGAGGTATCGTCCTGGCTGATGGCAACGACGGTCAGCGCATCGGGCGTGGGCGCGACGCCGGGGGCCGTGTAGGTGCCTGCCGGCGTGATGGAGCCGCACAAGCCGCTCGAGGTGCAGCCAGTGCCCTGGATTTGCCAGACGACGTTTTGATTGTCCGTACCCAAGACCGAAGCGGTGAAACCTTGCACGCCCAGCGGTGGCAGCGTCACGTTGTTCGGCTGCACGCTGACCAGCACATGGTTGATCACCGTGATTTGCGCCGAAGCCGTGAGGCTGGGATTGCCGGCGCTGGTCACGGTTACAGACACCGGATTCGGCGCAGGTATCGCGCCGGGTGCAAGATAGTCCGCTTGCGTGGCGGTGCCGCTCGTGAGGCTCTGGCAGGGATTCGAGCCCACAACGCAAATTTGTCCCAGCGTGGCGTTGCCGCCGGAAACGCCGTTGACGCTCCAGGCCAAGCCAGTGTTGGCGGCGCCGTTCAGGGATGCGGTGAGCGTGATGCGATGATTGCCGGCCAGCGTCGCCGTCGACGGAGAGATGCTAAGGCCAGCGCCCTGCACGATGGTGATGTTGGCCTGCGCTTTTTTCGTGGGATCGGCTTGGGGTGTGACGGTTACGGTCACGGCGTCCGGTTGCGGGGCGGTGAAAGGCGCGGTGTAATTCGCCGTATCGGCGATCGAATTCCCGCCGGCGGACTGCGTGGTTGTGACCGTCAAGATTCCGCAGGCGCTGCCACTGCAGCCCGTGCCGGAGAGTGACCACGATAAAGAGCTGCTGGGATTCGAGCCGGGAACCGGAGTCATGGTGGCTACCAGCGCCGCTGTCACGCCGAGTTGCACGGTCGCGGGTGCGCTGAGCTGCAGCGAGAAATTGCTGGTGATCAGGACGCTTGCCGAGTTTTGTTTGGAGGGATCGGCGGCGCTCGTCGCCGTCAGGGTGACGCTGGCATTTCCCGGCAGAATTTGCGGTGCGGTGAAGTTTCCGTTTGCATCGACGCTGCCGCACGAGTTGGGGCAGGATGAGCCGGAGAGGCTCCAGCGGATCGCGGAATCCGGCTTGCCATTGCTGGAAATGGAGGCGTGAAAGGCTTGCGCGGCGCCCAGCTCGACACTCGCCGTTCCCGGCGAAATCGAGACGGTGATGTCGCTGGTAATGGCGACGTTTGCAGAAGCGAACTTCGAGGAGTCCGCGTGGCTCGTGGCAGTCACTTGCACCGTCCCGCCCTGGGGAAGATCCGCAGGTGCCGTATACACTCCATCGGCGGAAATCGTGCCGGCTTGAGGAGAACCACCGGTGATGCCGTTGACACTCCAGATCACGCTGGTGTCCGTGGAGTTGGAGACGCTTGCCGTGAACGCGAGTGTTTCACCGAGCAACACTGTGCCCGGATTGGGAGTCACGATGACGTGAATGGAGGGAGGTGGGGACGACGGGGGCGTTACGGAGCCTGCGCCTCCCCCGCCGCAGCTCAGAGTCCACGCACCCATCGCGAGGAGAACGCAGGCTAAGGCAAATCGGCGCATTTCTGGCGTAATTTTCCTTTGGGCCATGTTCTTCACGGATGTTCTTGCTTCTCGAGTTTGCGGAAGGGGCCGCATGCTTTCTGCAATTGCAGGCGAAGGACCAGCGAAATCGTGCTGCACCAGTTTTCTCGCGCAGTCCGCAAGCGAACTGCAAAACGCCTGCTAACGCCTTTGTATCGATGTATTTGGAATTTCTAATGGAATTTGGCCGCGGCGCATGGAGCAAACCCAGCGTCACGCCATGAATGACCTTCGCGTGCCGAACTGAAATCCCGGGCTCAGTCAAAATCCCAAAGTGGGAATGCAGCCCTCGCCTTTATTGACATTCTCCCAGGCCGCTTCAATAATTCGCCCATGACGCGACCCAACGCGGTGCGGCGAGTGAAGAGCTACTCGGCTTCCAACGGCTACGTCTACCAGTATTGCTTCCACGAGGTGAACCGCATCACCCACGAGGGCGGGCCCGCGGGCGAATACATTTACGCCATTTCCGCCGATCGCAAGACGCCGTTTCCGCTGCGCATCGTGGTCGTGCAAGCGGCGCTGGAGGCTTGGGCGCAGTCCAATGGCCGCCCGCTGACCAGCAGCGAAGAATACGCCGTGGCCAAAATGCGATTGTTCCAGGCCTTCGACGAAGACGAAGTGCCGGTCACAGACCCGGGTGCGGAAGAGCAGCGCCTGCTGGTGGACGAATCCAGGCTGGAAGATCTACTCCGGATGCTCAACATTTGACCGCAGAGCTTTGCCCTGGATGAACCGAAAGGCAGACCGTGGCGTCTAGTTCATGTAAGGCAAAGCGGGGATGGCACTCCCGCCCCAGGGGAAGCATGCAGGAGCTCGTTCTGGTCCAACCGGGACAATCCATCGGCGGGACCCCCACGCGTGAACTGGAACGCTCCGTGGAAGAGTTGCCGGAGAAGCTTCGGCTGGTCCTGCTGCTCTCGGCGCTGCAGGGTTACACGCTCGAAGAGGTTTCTTCGATGCTGGGCATCCCGATTGGCACGGTGAAGTCCCGTTTATTTTTCGCCCGGAAGCAGCTAGCGGAGAAATTGCGATGAACTGCCACAATGCAAGAGAGCAAATCACCGATATGTTGGCCGCGGGCAGTGTGGAACTTACCAGAGAGCTCGCGGGCCACGTGCAGTCCTGTGCGGGATGCGGGGCATTTTACGCGCAGCAGGCCGAGTTGTTTCGTGCCATGGATTCCGCCCTTAGCGCGATGGCCAATGAACCGGTGCCTCCCTCGCTCTTGCCGAAAGTCCGCGCGCGGATGGAAGAAAGAGAGTCGCGTCGCGGCTGGTTTCCCAACCCGATGACGGCTGCTGCAACATTGGCAGCTGTTTTTCTTGCGGTCATGTTCTTTCCGCGCGTTGAGAAGAAGGCTTTGGAGAAGCCCGTGGCGGCACTTCCGACGCACATCTTGGACAGGTGGGAAGCGCGCCGGACAGGGACAATCGCGGCGGCAGCTGCTTTGACTCCTCGGCCGAGAGTTAGCCATGCGAAGGCTAACCGGGCGGCAGGTGTCAAGGAAGTTTCCCCCGCCCCCGGAGTAATTGTTCTTGTGGAAGAGCGGCAAGCCTTTGCCAGGTTTGTCGCTGAGCTTCCCGACGAAAGAGAAGTAGCACTGGCGTTGACACGGCCCGCCTCGGCGCTAGAGGACGTTCCTGTCGAGATTGCCTTGTTGCAGATCGAGAGCCTGGAACTAAAACCTTTGGAAGGAACGCCAGGGGAATAGCATCGAGGGCTGATTTTGCGCGTGGTTCGAGCAAGCAGGGGATATCGAGAATCTTGGAGGAAAGAATGAGAAAAGTACCTTTCGCATTGGCAGCACTATTAGCACTCACGGTGGTTGCCTACCACATCTCGGCTCAGGACAAGCCGCGCAACGACAGCAAGACACCCGCGACCACCCTCAAAGTGCAGGTGACTTTTGCCGAAAATGAAGGCGAGAAGAAATTGGCGAATTTGCCGTATACGTTTTTTCTCAAGACGGGCGACACCAGTCCAGCTTTTGGACCTTCCTGGACCAAGGTTCGCATGGGCAGCCGCGTCCCCGTCTATGCCGGCAAAGACGCAGGAATGCAGTACATTGACGTCGGCACGAACATCGATGCGCGAGCCCTTCCGGCAGACGCCGGGCGATTCGACGTGTTCGTAAATCTTGAACGATCGTGGGTCGAGGGCGAGGTGCAGGTCGAGCTACAGAAAGGTTCCGGAGGCGCTGTGGATCCGAATGCCGCTGGGTGCAAGCAACCAATCATCCGCCAATTTAAAACTGAACTTACTCTAACGATGCATGACGGCGAGACAATTCAAACGACACAAGCTGCCGATCCGCTGAGCGGAAGGGTCCTCACCATCACGGTCACCATGAATGTGGTGAAGTAAGTTCGTCCTTCAAGAAAACAGGTAGGTCAGAGCTGCCGCCAAGTCTGGATAGAGGAAGCGGTAGCCAAGTTTCTCCAATTGTGCGGGCAGCGCGCGCTGGCTTGCGAGAAGCAGTGCATCTGCCATCTCGCCGAGCAGCAGCCGCAGCGCAAACGCCGGGGCAGGAAAGAGCGCTGGACGGCGAAAAGACTTTGCCAGCACCCTGGTGAACTCGGCGTTCCGCACTGGGTGTGGTGAAACCACATTTATCGGGCCGCGCGCCGCACCGTTCTCCAGCGCAAATCGAAGCATGGCGACAACATCCGGGAGCGTTACCCAACTCATCCACTGTTCGCCGGAACCGATTTTCCCACCGGCGCCCCACAAAAAGGGGCGAACCATGCGCGGCAAAGCGCCGCCGTGTTTTGCAAGGATAATTCCAAATCGTGCGCGAACGACGCGTATGCCTAACGCCTCTGCCTTCGCTGCTTCGGCCTCCCATTCCTGTCCCAGGCGGCTCAGAAAGTCCTGGCCGAGTGGACTCTCTTCCGTGAGCACCTGATCGCCGCAGTTCCCGTAGTAGCCGATCCCAGACGCGGAGACGAGCACGCGCGGCCGGGCGGCCATTTTGGAGAGTGCCTGGACGAGCGCGCGTGTGGTATCCACGCGGCTGGCAAGCAGAAGTTGCTTGCGTTCGGCTGTCCAACGCCCATCCGCGATCGAGGCCCCGGCAAGATTCACGACCGCATCCGCGCCCACCGCCGCGCCACCAAGCTCCCCAGTTGTGGGATTCCAGTTCGCATCGAAACCGCCGGCACCTCGCGGCTTCTCGACGGCCGTGCCTGGCCGCACCAACCGGCAGACCGTGTGTCCGGCGCGCTGCAATTCCTGGCATAGCGCGGTGCCAACGAATCCCGTCGAACCCGACATCAGAATCTTCATCACTGCATCTCCCTGCAAACCCTTGGCGTCTCCGCCGTGCCTCCTGCTGGCAGGCCGCACCTGCTCAGGTTACAATTTTCCCATGCCATCCGTCTCTCCCAGTGTCCGCGTGAAGGTCCTCTTCTTCGGCCGCGTCCGTGAACTTACCGGCCTCACGGAAGAAAATGGAGAAATCAGCGAAGGGGCGACACTCGGCGACCTTCTGGAGCGTTACATCCAGCGCTACCCGCAACTCGCGGGGTTTCGCGCTTCACTGGTGGCCTCGCGCAATCAAGAATTCGCCGCCTGGGATACGCGGATTGCAGGCGGGGATGAGATCGCCTTTCTTCCCCCGGTCAGCGGAGGCTGAGACCCAGCACCAATGCCCACGACGCCCGAAAGCGATCTTTATGAGCTTATTCAAGCGGCCGTCGATCCTGCGGCGCTAGTGCGGCACGTGCGCGCGGGGCAGGATGGCGCCATCGTCACCTTCGATGGTTTCGTCCGCAACGAATCTCATGGCCGGGCCACAAAATACCTTGAATATGAAGCTTACGAACCCATGGCGCTGGCGAAAATGCGCGAGATTGGCGCGCAGATCCACGAGAGATATGCCATTCACCGGGTCGCCATGGTGCATCGCCTCGGACGGATGGACATCGGCGAAACAAGCGTCTTTATTGCGGTCAGCGCGCCTCACCGGGCGGCGGCATTCGATGCCTGCCGGTTTGCCATTGATACACTGAAGCGCACAGTTCCTATCTGGAAAAAGGAGTATTTTCAGGATGGAGCCATTTGGGCGGAGGGGAAAATCCCCCCGACGGCACCAAAGACAAAACCTGCATCTTAACAAATAGATGATCTTCCAGGCCAAGAGCAGGCGCCATGCGCTGGTTGCAGGATTGCTCCTGCTCATTTCTGCATACGGGCTTGCGGCACAGGAGAAACCCGACCGGCCGCCATGGGCGCAGCCTACCAACAGCGGGCAAGGAAAGCCGAGCGACGTGCAGGTCAAGGAAAAGAACCAGGAGCCGGCTTCGCCGCGCGGCACGATCAAAGTGAATGTCAACCTCGTGAACGTGCTGGTCAGCGTCCTCGACGAGCACAACCGCCCCGCGCCGGACCTGCCGGTGGACGCCTTTCAGGTCTTCGAGGAAGGCGTGCAGCAGAAGATTGACATCTTTGAATCGGAGACCAGGCAGCCCCTGGATCTCGCGCTGATGATTGATGCCAGCCTCAGCGCGCACAAGGAGATGCCGTTTGAGCGCGAGGCAGCCTCGCATTTCATCAAGCAAATTCTGCGGCCCGATGATCGCATGAGCGTCTTCTACTTCGACGAAAACGTGACACAGTTGGCTGGTTTTTCGGACAACGTGGCGACGCTGCAGGAAGCGGTTCGCAGGATTCCCGATGGCGGAGGCACCTCGATTTACGATGCGATCCTGCTCGGCTCGCGTGCCATGGAGAAGCGTCCCAACGAACGGCGCCGTGTGCTCGTGTTGCTGACAGACGCGGGCGAAACCACCAGCCGCTCCGATTTCGATTCGGCTCGCAAGGCCGCTCTGCGCGCGGAAGTCTTGCTGTACACCATTGTGATTCGTCCGGTGAAGAATGAGAACGGCCGCAACACCGCCGGCGAACACGCGCTGCAAACCATTACGGAGACCACCGGCGGAGCGATGTTCTTTCCCGATTCCGCGCAGGAGCTTCCGGTGATCTTCGACCGCATCGACCAGGAGTTGCGCACGCAGTACCGCCTGGCCTATTACCCCAATCCGCGGGGCCCGGCGAACACCTATCGCACCATCGACGTGAAAGTGCTGCCGGGCTATTCTTCGCGGCATCGCACCACCTACCTGACCGGCCCGCAGTAGGATCGATCTCGATGATTTCCCATTCTGAACGGCAAGCTGATAACGTATATCTGTGCACGTCTATGTTTGTGCCCAGGACGCAGAAGTCGGAACTCAAAACTTAGAATTTAGAACTGACGGCTGACCTTATGACCAAAACATTTCTGCAGGCCGCTGTTGAAATCGCCAGGGGAGCCGGCGCTATCCTACGCGAAGAGCTGGAACGCCCTCCGGACATCGCCTACAAAGGCGACTTTGACCTGGTGACTCAGGCCGACCGGCGCTCCGAAGAATGGATTGTGCGTCGCTTGCAGGAGTTTTTCCCGGAGCATGCCATCGCCGCGGAAGAGGGCACGGCAAAGGACAGGGAATCGGAGTACCGCTGGCACGTGGATCCGCTGGACGGCACCACGAATTTCGCTCACGGCTATCCCTGCTTCTGCGTCTCGATGGGACTGGCCCGCAACAATGAACTGGTTCTCGGAGTCATCTACAGCCCCGTGTACGACGAGTTGTTCACAGCGCAACGCGGCGAAGGCGCCCATTTTAACGGGAAAAGGATCCGCTGCTCCAGGATCGATAGCCTGAAGAACAGCCTGCTGTGCACCGGCTTTCCGAATCACAAGCGCCACGCGCACCCGAATATTTATTACTACTGGGATTTCACATTGAAATCGCACGGTGTGCGCCGCGACGGCTCGGCGGCGCTGGATCTGGCCTACGTTGCCGCCGGACGGTTCGACGGCTTCTGGGAATTCGGGCTTATGCCTTGGGACTCTGCCGCAGGCGTCGTGCTGGTCGAAGAAGCGGGCGGTACGATCAGTGACCTTGAGGGTCGGCCGTATACGCTTGGCGGCAAGTCCATTCTGGCGTCAAATGGGCTGATCCACGCAGAAATGAAACAGGTGGCTGCCGAGATCGCCAAGCGCTCGATGCCGCCACTGTAGGATCCTGCGAAGTCTCTTCATCCGCGCGCGAGTGGGTCCGAGTTGTCTTTGGCCGGAGAGAGGGAGTTGCATAACCTACCCCGCCCCTGTTTTTGTGCAAGAGTGCGGAAGTTTTTGAAGGGGAAGGGGATATTGGGATTGCAACTCCCAAAGAGTCCGCAAGAATATAAAAAATAAGGGCTTACATGCGCCCACTGGGTAGGGGAAAACCTCCTCAAGGCTCGTGTTGCATAGCGACCCCAATCTAGATCAATGAAGAAGGTATGTTCCAGAGGAACTGCTCGGAGAAACCACGAGACGCAAATTAACTCATCAAAAATTATACATAAAAGTAATTAGCTGTCAAGAGGGATATTCCCCCGTGGACAACGCTGCCAGAGCGTTCCCCGGCGTGAGGCTGCAGAGTTCTAGAAAGCCATGGTCGAACGTCACAAAGAAAAGTGATTAAGCTCACACACTTTTGCGGGAAATGACCCAGTTTGGGCTCCATTCTGAAAACCAAGCGTGCCTTGCCAAGTTTCGTCATCCAGAATAAACGATTCATTTTGTTAGTTTTGCAGGAATTCGACCAAAACGACCGGATCACTCCAGTTAGGCCTTCGAGTTGCCTCTCTGCTAAGGCGAAGCGGGACGGAAAGCGGAGGAGAGGGAAAGGCCATATGGCAAACTCAATGGTTGCGGAAAGACCGGAAGTTTCCAGCTTGCGGCAAAGCACAGAACTCCGGAGCAGGACGCGCACTCCGTACGGCTTGCCGATCGAGGATGATTGCAGGAGTTGCAGGGTCCGCAGCACCGAGTTCTTCTGCGGCTTTTCCGAACCTTCGCGAGCTGCCTTGCGCCCGATCATGCACGTGAGCACGTACCCGGAAGGCGCGTTGATCGTGATGGAGGGGGAAGCGGCGCGGGGCATCCACCTGCTGTGCCAGGGCCGCGCGAAGCTGCTGACCACAAATAGCGAGGGCAAGACTTTCATCCTGAAGATCGCGAATGCCGGGGAAGTGATCGGCCTGAACCCGATCCTCACGGGGATGCCGTATGACATCACGGTGGAAACGCTGCAGCCGTGCCAACTGGCGTTCATTCCGCGCGACGAGTTTTTGAAGTTCATCAAGGAGCACAGCGACGCCTCATTTCAGGTAGCGCAACACCTGGGCCGCGACTGCCAGATGGCCTATGACGTCATCCGCTCGATCGGATTGAGCAATTCGGCCGCGGAAAAGCTGGCGAGGTTTCTGGTGGAGTGGGCCGGCGATGGGAGTCCGAGCGGCGGGTTCCTGCGCGTCAAGCTGACATTGACGCATGAAGAAATGGCGCAATTGATCGGCTGTTCGCGCGAAACCGTGAGCCGCACGCTGAGCGAATTCAAGCGCCAGCGCCTGGTCGAAGTGAATGGCTCGACACTCGTGGTGCGCGATCTGGCAGCTTTGGAAGACCTCGCGGCAAACTAGCAATAATCCCAAACGCCTTGGCCCGCCCCAGCGCAAAAGATGGCGCGGTCCTGCCTCCACCCGCTGTCCGTTTGGCGCTTTTTCCACTTCTCCCACAGACTCTTCAGCCCTGAAGAATGTTTTTACGCAGATTTTCAGCAAGCTGCCAGGAAAGAGGCGGGGTCACTCCGCAAATGACAACAGAGTGTCAGGTGGAAGCCCAGTTAGTACGTTCGAGGAACGTGGGCGGCTCGTAGGTCTTGCCCTTGGCTAGGCGGCGCTCTTCGCGGCGCGTAGTCCATAAGAGAAGAGGGCCAAGCGCGCGCGAACTGAGCCGGGCGACGATGCCAGACTCGCTCTCAACATCCTTGCGCAAGGCCTTCATTTTTTCGCTGACGCTGCAATTCACCGACCGGAATTGGTGTTCCATCGCCCAGAGTGCGGCGCTATAGCCCGTGCGCAGCTTCTGCATTTCGCGGGCAAAGCGCTCGCGAACGCGCGGATCGGGATAATCGCGGTAGCGCCGCCAACCCTGCAGCATGGTCTGGCACATGCGGTAGAGGCTGGGCCCGTTGGACTCGAAATCGTGGAGAAATGCCCAATCGAGAAAGCGTTTGGAGTCTTCGCGGGAAATGGCGGCGTGCTGGAAGTTGAATTTGTACTGGCCGTGGATGTCGGCGAGGTCCACGAAGTCCAGCATGCGGCCCTGCTCCTTCATTTCGTTGTAGAGGGGCGTGCCCGGCACCGGCGTGTAGAGCATGAACTGGTGGAAATCGGTCTCGTGGCTGCAGGCGTGCTCGATCTCGGCGGTGATATTGGCGGGGGTGTGGTGCTCCAGGCCGATAATCGTGGAGCCCTGCACGCGGATACCGTGGCTGCGCAGCTCGTGGGTCAGTTCGCGCGTGTCCGTGCCCTTGAGCTTGGTGTACGCCGAGTGCGGGGACTCCAGACCCATCCACACCCAGGAGATGCCGAGTTCCACGAGCTCCTCCATCGAGTAGGCTTTGATGGCATTCGCGGAGGCGAACACCGCCATGCCCCAGCTTTTGCCTGCGGCCTTCATGCGCTCCAGGAGCTGCAGGGCGCGCTTGCGGTGCAGCAGAAAATTCTCGTCCATGATAAAAAAGGTCTGCACGCCCAGCGAGGTCTCAAAGCCCTCCATGATGTCAAAGAGTTCGTCGCCGGTTTCATAGAAATTGTAGAAATTGCCCTTGCCACCGAAGAACGACGAGGTGGCACAGAAGCTGCAACCCATGGGGCAGCCGACCGAGGGAATGATCGTGGCGGCGGTGGAACCCCGGCGCTCGGGAAGGCGCATGCCCATGGCGCGCGTCTGAATCCCGGAAACGATGGCGGGATGCTTGATGGGCGCGGTCACGTCCTCGCCCAGGTAGCGCCGCATCCAGGAGATGCCTTCGCCGCGAACGTAATGGTCGGCGTCCACCATGTGCTCGATGCCGGGAATCGCGGTGATATGGCCGCCAACGATGATCGTGGAGTGCGGCGAGAGTTCGCGCACCAGGCGGCACATCTCGCGGACCTTACCGACGTTGATGATGATCGAGGAGATGCCAACGATCTCGTATTCGTGCGAGGTCAGCTCGCGGGCGAAGCCTTCGCGCGTGGGAAAATCGAGGACCGTGCAGGGCGCGGAGATGTTGGCCTGGATCAGCATGATGCCCCACGAGCGGTGGAACATTCGCAGGGAGAAAGCGCCTTGCGCGCGAGTCACCTGATTATGGTACAGCTCCATGGGATTGATGGCGCGGCTGCCAAATTCGTCGTCCTGCGCATACGGCCCAAAAACGGAGCTCAGAAGCACACGCGCACGCGTACCTTTAGGATGGGTCACGCTACAACTCGGAAGCTGCGGATTCGTAGACAAGAAATATAGGCTAGCACGAGAGCCCTGATATCCTTTGTGACGGGTGAACATGAAGGCGCGGGAGGGAGTGTTCTATTTTGAACATCCCAGGTGTTGCAATAATCCCGCCGTGAGCTGCTTGATTCTGGCTGTGCTGTTCGCCATCACACAAACACCTTCCCCAGTCCCATGGGAGGCAACCGATAGCGCTACTGACACCCCCATGACGTCACAAGGAATGCCAATGATAATAAGGCTCCCACCACTTCCTCTCCGTCCACTGCCAATCCTGTCGCGACCAATCCAAATCAGGACAATACCGCACGGGAGGATTGCTTGCGAAGGGCCAACGTGGCGTGCGAGAATAAAAAGCCGTGGCTGAGCCGTCCCAAACAGCGGTTGGCTGCAATGGCGATATCGTCTAGGGGTCCAGGACGCCGCCCTCTCACGGCGGAAACCCGGGTTCGAATCCCGGTATCGCTACCAAATCTCCCCCAAACCGTTTCACCCAAGCAGTCTTAAAAAGTTGAAGGACGGGTGTTGCTAGTCTCGCTTCTCACTTCCCAGATCGCTGCTTCTCTTACATTTGCCACCCTTGGCTGCCAGGCCGCCTGGACATTGAGTTCGCCTTAGCTGCAACCTAAGATTTCGCCACTCTGACCGATGATTGGCCAAACCATCTCGCACTACCGCCACCTTGAAAAGCTCGGTCGTTTTGCCACTACTTTGAAACACCGTCATCGCTGTGACATGCCCGTTTCTTATCGATTCCTTTAGGCCAACGGCGTAGAATGCGCCTGGGGGGAGAGGAGCATTCTTCCCCATGGCTAGCCAAACGCTAGGTCAGGATTTACCCGTCGGCCTCGAACTGGGCCACTACCGCATCGTTAAGAAACTAGGCGGCGGTGGAATGGGTGTTGTTTACGAGGCCGAAGACACCCGCCTGCACCGTAATGTTGCGCTGAAATTCCTACCCGACAATTTAGCGAAAGACCCACAGGCACTAGCGCGTTTTCAGAGAGAGGCGCAGGCAGCGTCGGCCTTGAACCATCCCAACATCTGCACCATTTATGACATCGGCGAAGCGGAGGGAAAGGCATTCATCGCCATGGAGCATCTAGAGGGTGCTACGCTGAAGCACCGCATTTCCGGCAAGCCCCTGCCGCTTGAACAAGCGCTGGACTTGGGAACCGAAATCGCTGATGCGCTCGATGCCGCTCACAAAAAGGGCATCATCCACCGTGATATCAAGCCCGCCAACATATTCGTGACGGACCGAGGGCACGCCAAGATTCTCGATTTTGGTTTGGCGAAAGTAGTCCGTGCTGGCCCGAGCATTTCTGTTTCAGAGATGCCGACCGCCTCAGCGGAGGAACTCCTGACTAGTCCCGGCACGACGATGGGCACAATGGCTTACATGTCGCCGGAGCAAGCGCGAGGGGAAGAACTTGATGCACGCACGGATTTGTTCTCGTTCGGCGCGGTGCTGTATGAGATGGCGACTGGACGGATGGCGTTTTCGGGGAACACCGCTGCGGTCATCCATGAGGCGATACTGAACCGACCGCCGACCTCTCTGGTGCGAGTGAATCCTGAGATATCTCCTGAACTGGAGCGCATTATCAATAAGGCTTTGGAGAAAGACCGCAAGCTGCGCTACCAGAGTGCTGCGGATATCCGCACGGACTTGCAGCGGTTGAAGCGCGACACCGAGTCGGGCCGTGCAGCCCTCACAACAGCTGAGACCGGGTTGAAGCCCGCTCCGAAATCCACTTGGTTCCGATGGGTGGCGGTCACTGGCGCCACTGTACTGGTCATCGGATTGGCAGTGGGCGGCTGGTTGTTCCACACCCGCAAGGCACACGCGTTGACCGAAAAAGATACGATCGTGCTCTCCGATTTTGACAACAAGACGGGCGATGCCGTCTTCGATGACACGCTGAAGCAGGGACTCTCGGTTCAGCTTGAGCAATCGCCGTTTCTCAACCTGCTTTCCGACCGCAAGGTAAATGAGACATTGAAGCTGATGGGGCGTCCCGCCGGTGACCGGTTGACGCCGGAGGTTACACACGAGGTTTGCCAGCGCACGAGCAGCAAGGCCATGCTGACCGGCTCGATTGCGGGGCTGGGCAGCCAGTACGTGATTGGCCTGAAGGCGGTGAACTGCAACACGGGGGACGTGCTGGCGGAAGCGCAGGAGCAGGCGGCGGGCAAAGAAGCGGTGCTCAAGGCTCTGGACGCTGCGGCAGTCAGCATGCGCGGCAAGCTGGGCGAGTCGCTCAGCTCGGTGGAGAAATACGCCACGCCGGTGGAGGAAGCGACCTCACCATCGCTGGAGGCGCTAAAGGCTTTTAGCATAGCAGAAAAAATGACCGGTGTGAGGGGCTTTGCGGTGGCGCGGCCTTTCTTTCAGAGGGCGGTGGAACTTGATCCGAATTTTGCCAGGGCCTACTCCGCCATAGCGGGTCTTTACGGCTCGGCCGAGTATGCACGCAAGGCTTACGAGCTGCGGGAGAAGGTCAGCGAGCGGGAACGGTTCCACATCGAGGGAATCTACTACGGTACCGTGGGAGACTCAGAGAAGCAAGCGCAGACCTACGAGCTGTACCAGCAGGCCTACCCGCGAGACTACTACCCTCACGTGATGCTGGGAAATATTTCCAGTAGCCTGGGTGACTGGGAAAAGGCATTGGAGGAATTTCGAGAGGCGCTGCGCCTGGGGCCAAATGGTGCGGGCAACTATGTCAACCTCGGCTTCGCTTACACGGCCCTCAACCGTCTGGATGAAGCCGAGGAGGTGTTCAAGCAGGCGGAGGAGCGTGGGCTGGCGAACGAGTTTCTGCCCTTGTGCCGCTACTTGATGGCGTTTCTGAAGGGCGACACGGGGCAGATGGCACGGTTGGTCTCAGCCGCCATGGGCAAGCCAGGTACGGAAGACGTATTGCTGGCCGCGCAAGCGGACACGGAAGGATGGTACGGCAACCTGAAGAACGCGCACGAGCTGACGGGGCGGGCGGTGGATTCAGCCCAGCACAACGACGCCAAAGAGAGAGCGGCAGCCTATCAGGCAGTGGCAGCGTTGCGCGAGGTGGAAGCGGGAAACCGGGAGCAGGCGCGGGCCGAGGCCAAGGCGGCGTTGAAGCTGGCCCCGAACCGCGATGTGCGGGCGATTGCGGCGCTGGCCCTGGCGCGGGCAGGCGATACGGCAGGGGCGGAGAAGTTGGCCGTCGAACTCGACAAAACCTTCCCGCTGGACACGCTGGTTCACAGGTACTGGCTACCCACGATCCGCGCCGGAGTCGCCCTGGAACGCAAAGACCCGAACCGCGCCATCGAGTTGTTAAAGACCGTGAGTCCGATCGAACTTGGCCAACCCTCAAATATCATC
The DNA here is from genome assembly GCA_002478115.1 of Candidatus Acidiferrum typicum. Lineage (GTDB taxonomy): Bacteria > Acidobacteriota > Terriglobia > Acidiferrales > UBA7541 > Acidiferrum > Acidiferrum typicum. The sequence goes on from DLMH01000054.1 coordinate 127,621, forward strand.
TCCTGGCTCTGTCCTGTCTATGTGCGTGGAGAAGCCTATCTCATGCTGCACGACGGCCACCGAGCGTCAGCGGAATTTCAGAAATTCATCGACCACCGTGGAATAGTAGTGAACTTTCCATGGGGCGCACTGGCTAGGCTCGGGCTGGCCCGCGCTTATGCATTGCAAGGCGACACCGCCAAGGCCAAAGCGGCCTATCAGGACTTCCTAACGCTCTGGAAAGACGCCGACCCGGACATTCCCATCCTTATCGCTGCCAAGGCGGAGTACGCGAAGTTGAAGTAGCCTTTCCATCCGCTGCCCTCAATGCAGAAAGCAAATCAAAAGCCACAGTCTGCGTGATTGAGTTTGGCCGGATCTGGGGCCATTTTGGGCTGTGCTGGCGGACCGGCGGGAGTGCTGCGATGAGAAATCGCGTCAAAGTGTCGCAAAAAAGCGAGATGGGCGTACAATGGTGTTGTTTTCGAGAGCAAGAGGGAAACTGCGGCTCAATACCTCCAGGGGAGATATTTTGCTCAGCCTGCGAGCGCTCGCGGGGCTGTGGCATTTTCCTGTGGGGATGGTGCGGGCTGAGGTAGCTTTGGGGTGTGGCAAACGCCCGCTCATTCGTTGCATCCAAACGTTTACAGATCTCAGGGGGCGTCCAATGAAGAATTGGAGCGCGATTTGGCTGGTCGTGATCGCATTTGTGTGCTGCGCGCCAAGTGTGTTGGCGCAATCAGGATCCTTCGCCGGTTCGGTGACGGACAGTACCGGGGCAGAGGTCCCAAACGCGAAGATCACTGCATTGAACGTGGCCACGGGAATTTCCCGAACGGCGGAAACCGATGAATCGGGAACGTACCGAATCACCAATCTCAACCCAGGCATTTACGACGTTCGCATCGAGCACCAGGGATTCAAGACCATATTGTTTTCCCAAATCCCGCTGAGTGTGGATGCGGTGCTGACACTCGACGCCCACCTGGTTATAAGCGCGGCCAAAGAGACGGTGACGGTGACCAGCGAGGCCGTGGCGCCCGTAAATATAAACGACGCCCAAATGGGGAATCTGGTGGACTCCCGGCAGATGACCGACCTGCCGCTGATTTTGCGCGATCCCTATGCCTTGATTCTATTGTCGCCCGGGGTGATCCAGAGCAACACGCTGTTTGGCGGATTCTCTGTGAATGGCTCGCGCGAACGCAGCAACAATTTTCTGCTGGACGGCACGGACAACAACGACCCTGATTTTGGCGGTTTCCCAAGAGGCCTAAGCGCGTTGAATCCGGAGACCACGCAGGAATTCCGCGTCATCTCCAACAGCTACCTACCCGAGTTTGGGCGCAATAGCGGGGCCATCATTGACATCGTCACAAAACACGGCACGAATGATTTTCATGCGGACGCCTATTGGTTTGGACGTTATACCGCGCTTTCGGCGAAGGACTACTTTGCCGCAGACCGCAACGACGACCCTTTTGTGCGCAATCAGTTTGGCTTCTCCCTCGGCGGGCCGATTGCGAAAAACCGGACGTTCTTCTTCGTAAATGGCGAGTTGCAGCGATTCAGCACGACCATTCTGAATGCCAGTATCGTCCCCACGCAAGCTTTCAAGACAGGGTTCTTCACCTATCAAGGACAACAGATTGACGTAAGAACTCCGGGCTCGCCCAACAATGGCACGGGACTCTCTCTTGACCCCACCATGCAGCAAATCCTGGCCCTTTATCCGGCCCCCAATGGGCCGATCCTGGACGGTGCCCGCGGAAGACTGTACTTCCCGAGCCACTCGCTTTCAAACGGCAACAGCGTTACCGGACGGATCGACCATGACTTCCGAGGCGGCGGCATTCTCGCCCTGCACTACACTTACAACGAGTATTCGGATACCAACTACCGCCATCAGGACTTTCTCCCCGGCCTGGGAGGCGTTTCCACAGATCAGCACAACGACAATATTTCCCTCGGGCTGACCTCCAATTTCCGGCAAACCATGACGAATGAACTCCGGTTGGGCTTCAACCGCCTGGAGTTCCCCCTCACGTGTACCGGCGTGAGTCAATTCAATGCATTGGGCCCTGGTGGCCTCGATGCGGTGGGGAACGGCATGGACTTTCCGCTGCCCGCGAGCCTGAGCGGCTTTGGGTGCATTTTGTTGGGTGACAGCAGCGGGTCAACACGCGATAGCGGGACGCTTACCGCCGGCGACAGCTTCTCCTGGGTGCTCAGCCGCCACACGATCAAAATCGGCGGCGAGTTTCACGACGTGTACTCGAATAGCTCCAACAACTACGCTTCGCGGACGATGATGGATTTTAGCGTGTTTTCAAACTTCAACATCCCAGCGGCCATTACAGGAACCGGAGCAGATCAAGACCCTACACTGCAAAACTTGGTTTGGATGTTGCTTGGAGGCGTGGACCTGCAAACGCAAGCGCAGTTCTTCAATAGCGCCGGGACGCGAACGTCCACCGACGCGCGTCAATTTCGCCAGCATGAAGTCGCCGGCTTCGGGCAGGATTCCTACAAGCTATTTTCCAATGTCACGTTCACATACGGATTCCGCTATGAATTTTTTGGGGTGCCGACAGAAGTGAACAATTTGTTGTCCACGCTCACGGTTTCGCCAGACGGGCCTGCGCCGTTCACGTTCACGCGGGTGGGCGAAGGTAGCGGCCAGGCTCCCCTTTATCACAATGAGTGGAAGAACATCGAGCCGCGCGTGGCAGCGGCCTGGGACCCGTTTCGGAATGGCAAAAGCTCCGTCCGCGCCGGATATGGCATTTATCATGACCGCATTTTCGGGCAGCTCATCAGCATGCTGCGAGGCGACCCGCCGTACCAGATGCTGGAAACGCAGGCGTGCCTGGGCCTTTTGGAGTTCGTAGCCTCGCAAGGGAGCGATCCCCAAGCACTTCAACAATGCGCGCTGAGCGCACAAACGCCATTGTCGACCTTCCAGTCTTCGCCGGTAGCGAACAATTGCCCGCCGTACATGCAGGGCCTTTGCTCCCCGATACTTCCTTTCCTGGTGGACCCAAATCTGCACACGCCTTATACGCAGACGTGGAATATAGGCATTCAGCACGAACCTTATCCAAACCTTCTTCTCGAGGTGAATTACATAGGATCGAAGGGGACGCACCTGCTGAGGTTGGTGGATGGGAATCCGCCGCAGCCCGGACTGGTCTCGGCCCTGGAGGCGTTCTGCGTACCGACGAATCCAGAAAATGTGATGAACTGCAGCCCGCAGACGCTGCAGTTCAGCAATCTCTGGCTTGGAGGGAACAACGGCTCCCTGCCCTTCATTGCCGCAAACAACAGCGCGTTTCTGCAGGCCGAGCTTTATAAGAGCATTGCAAGTTCCACGTATCATGCGCTGCAAATGAACATCACCAAGCGCTTCTCGCACGGGTTTGCGATTCAAGGGGCATACACGTATTCGCACGCGATCGACAACGCCTCCGACCCGTTGGTTCCCGGGCAAGGGAATCAATCCTTCCCGCGAGACTCTCTCGACTTGGGGCCCGAGCGCGGCAATTCCGATTTTGACGTGCGCCAACGCCTGGTTATGAACTACTCGTGGCAACTTCCTTTCGGGCGTGGCGCCAAGCACTGGTCGGAGGGCGTCGTAGGAAAAGTGCTGGAAGGCTGGGACGTTTCGGGCATCTCCACCTTCTCTGGTGGCTTGCCCTACGACATCTTTACGAATGTGGATACCCAGCACACGGGATTCGCGGCGCGCCCTGATTACAATCCTTCGGCAACGGTGACACCCAGCAGCAATCCACGCACGCAGACGGGTCCGCTGGTTGGCTATTTTTCCGTTCCGAACTGTGACAGCTGCGCTGGGAACATTGGCCGGAATGTATTCCGCGGGCCGGGAATCAACAACACCGATTTCGTCACTACCAAGCGCATCAGCATGACCGAGCGGACGCGACTCGATCTACGTTTCGAGTTCTATAATCTTTTCAACCGCGTGCAATTCAATCAGCCCGATAACTCGATCGCTGACGGCCCGGGGTTCGGGCAATCCACTTCCGAACTGGTCCGGCCAGATTTCACGACCGGGGCGCGCCAGATTCAGTTGGCATTGAAACTCACCTTCTGAGATGGCCGCGCGGGTCAAGTTTCCAGCTTCGCCAAGCGGCGATGAAAAGTACATCAGGGTTATCGAATTTGAGGATTTTTGCCCGCTTTTTCCACGTTTGTTTTGCCCCCTGCACCGCAAAGTGGTAAAACTGCGTTAGAAGCGCCCGGTTCGCAGGCCGGACCCTCCGAGACCCCCATGAGGCAGAGGCTGGAACCGAACCGACGGGAGTTCCTCAAGAAGTGTGCCGCGGGAGCGATGCTCGCGGGAGGAACGCATGGACTCCCCGCCTTTTTCTCCGCACGAGAAAAAACCAGGGTGGTGAACGCGCACGATCCGCTGCTTCGCGGAGCGGGATCGAGCCTGGACTCCGGCCGGCTTTTGAAAATGCTGGATCGTTCCGTGCAGGCTCTTTACGCGACGGATTCTCCCCTGGAAGCCTGGAAGAAAGTGGCGCGGCCCGGCGAAGTGGTGGGACTGAAGGTCAACGGTCTTGCCGGCCGGGGCATTTCAACGAGCGTGCTCCTGGTCGAGGTCGTGTGCGCGCGATTGCAAGACGCTGGCATCCCGCAGAAGGACATCGTCATCTGGGACCGGCTGAATGCGGACCTGGAAAGCGCGGGATTTCGCAACGCCACGCGCCAGGATCACATGCGATGCTTCGGCAACGACACGCTGGGTTATGAAGAGGATCTCGCGACCTACGGGAGCGTGGGCAGTTGCCTGGCGAAGACCCTTACCCAGGTATGTGATGCTGTCATCAACCTGCCCGTGCTCAAAGACCATGGAATTGCCGGCGTGACCATGGCGCTCAAGAATCTGTTCGGCGCCATCCACAACCCCAACAAGTATCACCTGAACGTGGGCGATCCATACGTCGCCGACGTGAATATGCTGCCGCCCATCCGGCAAAAGGTCCGGCTGCACATTTGCGATGCGACCACGGCGCAGTACGAGGGCGGGCCATCGTACATGCCGCAATGGACTTGGCGTTACAACGGACTACTGATGTCGCGGGACCCGGTTGCCCTGGACTACACCGGTTGGCAAATCTTGGAGCAAGAAAGGGCCGAGAAAGGCATGAAATCGCTGCGGGCTCTCGGACGAGCTCCCGATTACATAGCCACGGCTGCTGATCCGAATCACCGTTTGGGGACCAATGACCCAAGCCAGATTGAACAGGTGGAGGTCTGAGCCTCTGCGAGATACGTTCTATGTCGAAAACAGCCCATACGCGCAAAGGCGAGGCGAGTTTTTCTTCTGACGGCCCTCGCCGCGAGCAAGAAGCAAACGACGCACTGCCTTGTGACTCCGTGCTCGCCTCTCTGAGCAGCCTTGGAGCATCGGAGCACGATCGCAGAACGTTCCTGAAGCTGGCCGGCGTTCCTTGCCTCACGGCTTGCGTGGGTTCGTGTATGGCGGGATGGCCCAGCCTTGCTCTGGGGGCTGGCTCGGCGCCCGCGGAGGATTCGCGGTTTATCGTTGAGGCCCAGTTTTACGAAAAGCTGCCCTACAAGAAAATCCGGTGCAAGCTGTGTCCCCGCGAATGCGTTATAGACGATCGCGAGCGGGGCTACTGCGGAGTCCGCGAGAATCGCGGAGGCAGCTACTACACGCTGGTGCATTCCCGCGTGTGCGCCGCGCACATCGATCCCATCGAGAAGAAACCGTTGTTCCATTTTTTCCCCGGGTCACTGGCGTTTTCAGTGGCCACCGCGGGCTGCAATGTAAACTGCAAGTTCTGCCAGAACTGGGACATCTCGCAATCCCGGCCGGAGCAGGTTCGCAACGCCTATCTGCCTCCCAAGGACCTCGCCAACCTAGCGCAGCAAAATCGCTGCCCTGCCATCGCCTACACCTACAGCGAGCCGATTGTTTTCTACGAGTACATGCGCGACGCCGCCGAAGCAGGCCACGCTTTGGGCATCAAGAGCGTGGTCGTGAGCGGCGGGTTCATCCAGCAGGATCCGCTCAAGAAACTTTGTCGAGACGTGGATGCGATTAAGGTGGACCTGAAGGCGTTTTCGGAGAAGTACTACAAGGAGGTCGTCAACGGGGAGCTCAAGCCGGTGCTCGAAGCGCTGGTCACGATGCGCAAGCTGGGAATGTGGACTGAGCTCGTGTATCTGGTGGTGCCCACGTTGAACGACAGCGATGCGGAGTTTCGCGCGCTGGCGCAATGGGTCAAATCGAACCTGGGTGCGGAGGTACCGCTGCACTTCTCGCGTTTTTATCCGCAGTACCTGCTGAAGAATCTTCCGCCCACGCCCCTGGAGACGCTGGAACGCGCGAAAGCCATTGCGGACGCCGAGGGCCTCCACTACGTGTATTTGGGCAACACACCCGGAAACGCAGCGGAAAACACGTATTGCCCCAAGTGCCGCCGTATCGTCATTGAACGGATTGGTTTTGCGGTGAAAGAAATGCACCTTCGGAAAGGCAAATGCGAATACTGCCAACAACCCATCGCGGGCGTGTGGCAGTGACAAATGTTGACGCGCACTTGGTGCGCTGTGGGTGAAAGACTATGAGAAAAAGATTTTGTTGGGCAATTCTCCCCTTGTGTGTTTTCTTCGGCGGCCAGCTATCGGGCGGTGGCAGTCTTGCCGATGAGAAGCCCTCGGTCCGGCAGCCGGCGGTTGCCGGCCAATTCTACCCCGCGCAACCCGAGGAACTCCGGCGCATGCTGGACGAGTATCTGGCGCAAGCCGCGGCGCCGCCCCTTCCGGGGAACTTGGTGGCATTGATTGCGCCGCACGCGGGCTACATCTATTCCGGCAAAGTGGCCGCGCACAGTTACGCGCTGCTCAAAGGCCGAAAGTTCGAGCGGGTGGTGGTGATTGCGCCCTCTCATTTCGAGGCCTTCCCGTTCGTTTCGGTCTACGACGGGGATGCCTATGCCACGCCGCTCGGAAACGTCGCGGTGGACAAGGAGTTCGCCGCCAAGCTGGTCAAGTTGAACCCGCTCATCCAGCTTTCCAGCCGCGGCCACGTGCCAACCCAGGAGCAGGGAGAGCATGCCCTGGAGGTGCAGCTCCCGTTTTTGCAGCGCGTGCTGGGTGATTTCAAGCTGGTTCCCATCGTAATGGGCGAGCAAAGCTATGAAACGGAGCGAGCCCTCGGGCTTGCGCTCGCCAAAATGCTCAAGGGTACGGGGACAAGCACGCTCATCGTGGCCAGCTCCGATCTCTCGCATTATCACACTTATGACGAAGCCACGAAGCTCGACCAGAAGGTCTTGAAGGCCATCGCGGAGTGGGATTACCTCAGTCTGTCCCAGAATTTCGAGTCGCGCATTTGGGAGGCATGTGGCGGAGGTCCCATTGTGGCCACCATGATGGCGGCCGAGCGGCTGGGAGCCAACCAGGCCAAAATCCTGAAGTACGCGAACACCGGCGACGTGACCGGTGACCACAGCCGGGTGGTGGGCTACGGAGCGGTGGCCTTGCTTCAGGCGCAGAGCCACGCTGCCGCGGTGGAGTCGTTTTCTCTGGGTTCAAAAGAAAAAGACGCCTTGATCCAGTTGGCCAAGAAGTCGGTGGAGACGGCCGTCCGGGAAGAGAAATTGTACGAGCCGGCGGCCTCCGAATTCGCGGCCTTCCAGCAGGAGCGCGGCGCGTTCGTGACCCTCAAGGAAAAAGGAGAGCTGCGCGGGTGCATTGGTTTGACTACGGCGGAGAAGCCGCTTTATCTCGCCGTGCGGGATGCCGCTACGTATGCGGCGCTGCGTGATCCGCGCTTTCCCCCGGTGAGCGCCGGGGAACTTCCGGAATTGGAATACGAGATCTCGGTGCTCACGCCGTTCCGCCGGGTGTTGGACGTCAAGGAGATCCGCATTGGCCGGGACGGGCTGCTGATGATCCAGGGGCGCAATGAGGGGATCTTTCTCCCACAAGTGCCGACCGAGGAGGGCTGGGACCGGAAAACCTACCTTGAGGAATTGGGCCGCAAAGCCGGGCTCACGCGCCAAGCCTGGCAGGACGAAACAACCGACATCTTTGCCTTTTCGGCAATCGTCTTCAATGAGCGCAAGGCTCCGGAACCCCTTACGCCGGAACAGCCTGTTTTCCCAAAGCCGACAGCCCGGCAAGGACCGCCGGCGCTAAGTTCACCACAGCCATAAGCCAGGCCGTTTCCCGGAAGCCAAAAACAGGAACCAGATACGAGCTGAGAATAACCGCGCCCACACAGGCGCCCGCCAAATCCAGGGCATAGAGCGTTCCGGGCCCCCTTGCTCTGTCCTTGGAGTTTGAAAAGAAGATTCGTGTCGCCACCGGGAATTGATATCCCCCGAACAGCCCGCACAAAACCGCCAGCACGGGGAACAATATCTGGCTCGCCAGGAAAACGGTGGCAGGGCTTTTGATCGCGGCTAGTGCGTCGAACAACAGGTATAGCAAAACGGGGGAGAGGGCGGCGAGCAATTGCAGGCAGAAGAGGCGGCGGACGTCTCGCGGACCGGTGGCGGGGGCCGTGGCACGCAGTCCCCAGCGGCTCCCCAAGGTCATGCCCAACATGAAGCCTGCAATGATGATTGCGAGTTGCTGGTAAACGTATCCGTAAATGGCCTGGAATGCCAGCAGAAGCAGCATCTCCAGGCCGATCAGAGTGAACCCCATCGCGGCGACGCAAAGACCGGCGCTGGCTCGCGCGCGATTCTCCGCGGCAGGCAGCCAGCGTAGAAGAGCAACGAGGCCGAAGAGGGCCAACGCGAGCCACGTTGCAAGCGCACCGAAGCGTACCCTGGCCATGGTCTGAAACACGCGACGATACGCGGCGTTGAACCGGGTGCTCCACAGGGCCACGTCGAAGTAGTAGGCGATAGGCGCGAAGTCACGGTTTGTGCGCGTCTCCACCTGAGGGACAATCTGCGACTCGAGATCGAGCATACGGTCGGGCATCATCCGGTAGGGAAGATAGTATTCGCGCACGTAGCTGGTGTGGATGTGCCGGGCGCGAAGCCGGGCGATGAGTTCCTGGGGATCATTCGTGAGGCTTCCCGCTTGAGCCGTGGCAAAAAAATGAACCGTGTCGCCGGGAATGGTGACGATTTCCGGGAAGACCTGCCGCAGGGTATTGTCAATGCAGCGCAGGAATTCGGCCAGATCCGGGCTGATGTAATCCTCCGATGCTTTCAACTGAAACGAGAAAACACCCGCGGGGGTGAGCTTGCTGGCCGCCTCCCGGAAAAACTCCAGTGTGTAGAAGCGGTTGAGCTGCGCCGTCTGCGGCTCCGGCAGGTTGACGATGAGAACGTCAAACCTGAGATTCGTCGTTTGCAGGAAGAGGCGGCCGTCGGTGTTGTGGACATGAACGCGCGGGTCCGCGCGCAGCGCCGCCCACGCCGCGGGGAAGTATTCCAGCGCCAAGTCCAGCACGGCCGGATCCAACTCCACGTAATCGATCCGCTCCAGGCTGGGGTGCTGCAGCGCTTGGGAGAGACTCCCGTTCACACCGCCACCAATGAGCAGGAGGCTCTTCGGCGCGGGGTGCTGGAGCAAGGCAAAGTGCACCGCCTCTTCGGCGGCCGCAGGGTCGGGCACATGGAAGGCAGCCAAGCCATTCTCAAAGAGGCTGCGGGTGCCTTCGGTTTGCACCACAGCTAAATTGCCGTAAACGGAATTGCGCGCGGCAACCAACTCAAAGCCGCTCCACAGGCGCTTGAGTGACATCTTTTCAAGCCAGGGGCAGCCGAAGGGGAGCACCAGGAGCGCGAATGCTCCAACCAGCGCCAGCCCGGCCGCTCTGCGGCGTGGCACTGAGCGAATCGCCAGGCTTGCGGCGCCCGAGAAATTCAGCAGGCACAGCAGGGCGGCGATTTGGAAGCTCGTGAGGTAGCGGATCAGCAGCAGACTAGCGAGAACGCCACCCAGGCCTGAACCAAGAGCTTCCAGAAGGTAGACGTTGCTTGTTCCTGCCGTTGTGGAAGTGCCCGTCTCCTGGGCAAAGAGCCGGCTGCCCACGGCGAAGAGGCCCCCAGAGAGCAAGCAGAATGCACTCAAGACCACCAAGGAAGTGAGGATCATCGGGCCCGGCCCCAGGATTTCTCCGGGAACAGACTGGAAGGCTCCCTTGCTTGCGCGCGCCAGGAAAATCGCCAGAGGAAAGGTGAGGGCCACGAGCAATTCGAGGAGAGCCATGAGCCGGCGAGGCTGGGATGTTCGTGAGGCCAAGCGGCCCAGCGCGCTGCTGCCGATCGCCGTCCAGAGGAGCCAGCTTGCGAGCATAAGTCCAAGGGACATCTCATTCCCGCAGAAAACCACCATCAGCTCGCGCATCAGGACAATCTGCGCAATCACGGCGGTAAAGCCGATCAGCATCAGAATAGCCAGCACTGTTCGTGGAGCATGCCCGATGCCGCGTAGATCGGCCTGGGAAGTAGTTGTCTTATCCACGGAAGTAGAATTAGTCTGACAGCCGAGGGAAGTCAAACGCGCCGAGCGCGACTTAAAGGAGGAAGGTACGTCGGGCAGCGGGATTACGGCTTGTTAAAGGATGCCGCACCTCAATCGTCACCGTGCACCTCGGCGACGACACGATGTTCCTCCTGCCAGGGTGGAAGGATTTTGATCAGCACATAAAGGATGGCAAAGGGAAGTATCATCAGGGCCACCGCAGATAGCAGTCCCTCGCGGGTGACAAAAGCAACCTTGTAGGTCGTATAGCCGAGAAAGCTTTTCGAGAAGAGTTGTCCGCCGATCACGACGTTCCACCGCATGGCAAAGATCCCCACGAGCGTCAAAACACCGGCAATCGCGTAGATGCGCCGGCGAGCCGCCACGGAAAAGTTGATCACTTGGGTGAAGCTGAGAATCGCCAGAGGCGCCAAGGTGCCCAGAATAATCTGAATCAGGATCTGCGAATAGAAAAGCCGCGTGTGCACCATGAAATCCAGGCTCCGGAAGGATTCATCGGATTCGTAGATGCGGTGAATGAGGTCCAGCATCTCCAGCGCGAAATCAATGACAAATGTATAGAAGAGATATTTGGCAATGGTGTCCAGGCAGCGCATATCAATGGCGACACGGCGCATCGCACAGGTGAGCATGTACATCAAAAGGACCAGGGCGATGCCGGAAACCATCGCGGAGAAGAGAAACACGACCGGCATGAGTGGAGTGGACCACCAGGGATTCGCTTTCACCGAGCCGAAGATAAAGCCAACGTAACCGTGCAGAAGAAATGCGGAAGGTATGCCGATGAGAGTGATAATCCATCCCACGCGATCATCGATTCGCAGCGCGGCCGGGCTGATGTTATGCGAACCAAGAGTGAGTGCGCGGTAGAGGAGGCCTTTCACGCCGCGGCTTGATTCGGCCAGGCGCACGATATCGCGGCGGTAATCCAACCAGATTTCCACCACCAGCACCGCCATCAGATACCAAAGATAAACGAATCCGAACATCGCCATGGCCGATGAGCGATGCGGCGTCAGGTACATCTCCAGCGAGCGTTCGGGGTGGCCAAGATGAAGCTGCAACGGAAGCGGGGCAACGATCAGGAAAGCCAGCGCTGTAAGCAAGGCAAGCCGGTACGTCGGCTTCACCTCCTCCACGCGAAACACCCGCTCGAGAGACGCCAGGATAAAGGCTCCGGCGACCAGCCCGGTGAGATAAGGATAAAGAACAATGAGGATGCTCCACTGGAGCTCTACCTCATTGGGATACATGAATCCTTCCATGACTTCTTCTTCCTTACCGGACCGAGCCGTCGAGGCTGTTGTAGAACAGCTTCGAGCCCGTCGCGAGATGCGGCTTTAACACTTGCACCGCGTGCGTCTTCAGAAAGGCGTGAATCGGATCGCTGGGATTCTTCAGGTCGGCCAATTGCCGCGCGCCCGTGGGGCATGCTTCGCAACAGGCGGTGGTCAGGCCCTTCGTGATCCGGTGATAACAGAGCGTGCATTTATCGGCGGTATGTTTCTTGGGATGGAAGAAACGGCACCCATAAGGGCAGGCCTGGATGCAATAGCGGCAGCCCAGGCAATAATCGTAGTCGACGAGCACCACACCATCGGGTGTACGAAAAGTGGCGCCGACGGGGCACACCTGGGAGCACGGCGAATCGACGCAGTGGTTGCACATCTTGGGCACGAAGAAGTTCTTTCCACCTTCCGCCTTGGCTGGGGGGAAACCATCCATTCCTCCCTTTGGTGAATCCACCTCGGGATTTTCGATGTGCCAGTCAGAGACGTGGTAGCGCTCGACCCAGGTCCGGAAGTAACCTTCCGGAACATCGTTTTCCATCGCGCAGGCGCGCACACAATTTCCGCACCCTATGCACTTGGTGATGTCGATGAGCATGCCCCACCAGTGTTCGCTCATCTTATAGTTGGGTGAACCTTCCGGATTGCCGGCGAGAACAGAGTCCCAGGCGACGGCTGCGGCAGGAAGCAAAAGCAGGATTTGCCGGCGGTTCAAGATCATTTCTTGCCTCCCGCGTCAAAACCTGGACTGTGCGGTTGGTGGCATGTGTTGCAGGCCTGCCCACCGGAATGCTCCTTTGCATTCACCTGCGGGAAACCTGCCGGTTTGGCGATATTTTCCGAGTGGCAACGAATGCAAAGCTGCGCTACATCCGGCAAAACTGGCTTGACGGTCCCTGGATCATCAGCGTGCTTAGCGAGCGGTCCGTGACACGACTCGCAGTTGATGGACTTATGGACCCCCTTTGCTTTCAGCGCAGCAACATCGGGGTGGCAGTTCTCACAGGCCTCGTGCCCCGCAAAGGCCAGGGGCCGCGAACTGAGCTCCACAAGGGCCGCACCGCGAAATGGGCCGTACCGCCCAAAACTCTTTGGAATGGTCACCGACCGGAAAACAAGAAAGAGGATCAAACCCAATAGGAACACACCAGCCAGCCTGATGAGATGAGCGATATCTTTGAATTCACCCATGCAACCGCTCCGTTGAAGGACTGCCGAATAACTCGCGGAATCTCCTTCGCATGCAATGTGGCGTCACGTTTGGAATGGTTTCGATGGAAAGAATCCCTGTGAGGAACTGGGTGAGCATCAATTGGGCCGATAAAGGAGCGAGAGAAAAGAGTGATGTACGGCGATGATTTAACCGCAAAACTCACGGAGCAATCATGACAGGCGTCACGGAGCACAGTGATGCGCGTCACATTTGCGCGAATCTGCCTGCCTTTTCCCGTGTGGGTGGCTGCTAGAGCTGGATGAGTCGCAAGATTCCTTCGCGGAAGACGTCAGGCGGCGTAAGCAGGCTCATGCTTATCCGGTTGTTT
>DLMH01000186.1:0-287 GCA_002478115.1 Candidatus Acidiferrum typicum
GATGTGTGGATGAATTTGTGCGGGGGCTTAGCCTTCAATTCCGTCTAGTCGGATCACTGGGGCCTCAGATCGGCAACATACGCCATACCGCTGCCAAAGCCGAAACCACGGGCTCTGCGCGAGCATTTCGTCATGTCTTCGATTCGCAGCCGCGAGGTCGCTCTGGGTCAGCGGTCTAATGTCCGGCACTGCCAAGATGCGCTCAAGGCACTCAATTTCGGCGATAGTCTGCTCGGTGTCCATTTCGTCTCAATATCCAATATCAGCACGGCAACGGTCAAACGGGA
>DLMH01000186.1:351-4422 GCA_002478115.1 Candidatus Acidiferrum typicum
GGCATCAATGACGTGTCTGCGAGAGCGCCCCGCACGCAGTAGAAGAGCCGCCGATCAGTCGCCGGGCTAACTCCTGCCTCTGGGTGCGCCGCCCATTGTCGCTGCGTTTGCACACGGGGTGGAGGCGTACCATTTGGGCATGAGCAGAAAACGTCCAGAACGCCCCGACGCAGCCGCTCCTGATCAGTCGGCGGCTGCCGATGTCCTCCTTCGACAAGAGCCACCCGAGGAAGAAGAGGAAGAGGACGACGAAGGCGACGGCAAAGAAAAGGAAGATGACGATGATGACGACACGACCGCGGACGCTATTCGGAGTGAGCATGGAACATGCCTCGATCTCGCCTAGCGAAGCGGCACGCGAAGATCGCCGGAGTGCCCGGCAGCAGAGACTTTCAGCAACAAGAAGGGCGTCCAGACCAGCTAGTTCTGGACGCCAGCAAACCTTAATGGGTGCCGACCAGAGAGGGATCGCGATCTACCGCTTCGTGCGCGGCGAAGGAAACGGGCGGAAAGCAGATTTCCCAGCAAGGAGTACCATCCCGCTCGCCGGGTCGTAGCTGATACGTGGTTGGCAGACCCAGCATTTTACCGAGCCTGACCCACTGTCCGTGAGTCAATCCCATTTTGCCCTCGACCGCATCGCGCAGCACCAGTTCGGGGATCGACATCTCATGAGCCAACCCGCCATATGACAGTTTGAGGTAGGCGATTGTTTCCTGCATCAGCTTACTCACATATTGGCCCAGAAACATCGTGGTCAGTGGCGAATCGGATGGCGGCAATGAGGATGAGTGCGTCATATTTCAAAGGCGTCTGCTCTACGCGCCTACCCTATTGTTGTCTCTCGTCAAAGAAGAAACAATGGCACTTCGGTATTCGCCACTCATGACAGACGTAACTGGCTTCCGTCTGACGAACCCGAAAGAATATAACATGGATCGATTCGGTGAACGGCTGAGCAGGTATAACCCGAGCGAGCAATTCCACATCCCGCTTGACTGGCCGGTTCTTGTTGTCGAGGATACAGAAGATCGCATTTCGTGGTTCCGGAAGCGGATGCCAAAGGCGGTCTTTGCGAAGAACGCGGAGGCGGCGCTACGGGCCTTGGAGCAGCAGGATTTCAAGGTGGTCTTCCTTGACCATGACCTGCATTGGATGCACGCCGACAATACGATCTTCAAGGGAACAGGGAAGGAAGTCGCTAGGTTTTTGGCGAAGAACGGCTTTCAGGGGATAGTAATCATCCACTCACGGCACGTCGAGGGCGCGGCGGCGATGCAGAAGTACCTGTCGAACGCGAGGCTCGCACCGTTTGGGAGCTTCGAAATTACTTCGGAGGTGAACTTATGACCTCCTGCGGACCTTAGCCCGTTGGAGCCATTCCCAAGGCCACCGGGGCGGTGATTCTCGCCCTTGCTGTGGTCACGCTCGGCGTCGGCTTGCTCAGGGCCTCTCAGCTATTCCGTTCCTTCTGAGAACAGGCACCAATACCACTTCGCACTTTCACCAACGAATCGTCTCCCTCCCTCGTGGGTATCACACAACAACGTTTCTCGGGCTGCCCAGCGCGAGCAACACTTCGGTAATACAAACAGCGGGAAATCAATGCGGATGCAGGCATGGAAGGTCAAGAATGGACAGGGGCGTCATCGTGCCCAACTAAAGACGCATATTCCGACGCAGAGTAGCGAATCCCGGAACTGGCCTCTTGAATACTGTGATGTGAGAAAAGGCTGTCTCGTGAATCAGAAGATATTATTCGTGGACAATGAACCGGTAGCGTTGAACTGCTATAGGCAAATGCTGGAAAGCGAATTCGATATTGCAACCGCTGCCAGCGGTGAAGAGGGCTTAGTATCGCTCCGCAATGACGGCCCCTTTGCAGTCGTCATTTCTAACATGCAGATGGCCGACATGGATGGAGTGCAATTCCTGAGGCGTGTGCGCCAAGTCGCCCCAAGCACAATAAGATTCTTGCTCACGGGCCACCTCGATCTTAACGGCGCAGCAAATGCGGTCAATGAAGCGGGTGTCTTCCGCTTGCTCATCAAACCTTGCGACAAATCTGTCCTGACGGAAGCTATCGCAACGGCAGTGGCTAGTTACCACGAGCGGGCAGAAGAACGAGTGCGGATAGAGCTACCAATACGTTTATGTCGAGCCGCCCGAGGTTTGAAGCTTCAGTCGGCCCACACCGTCGATATCTCCAAGTCGGGAGCTCGGCTGGCTGGCCTTGAAGAACCGCTAGAACTAGGGGAAGTTGTCAAGCTCGAATGCGGTAACCGGAAGGCACCTTTCCGGGTGGTCTGGACTGGTGCGCAGGGTACTGCTAGCGCAGGTCAGGCCGGTCTTGAGTGTCTGGCAGCGGATGCAGACCTCTGGAACTTGGACCTGCGTCAACTGGAGAATGGTAAACCGCTGATGCGTGCTCGCGCAGTACAGAGGGGGCTCCTACCTCAGGAGAAACCGCCGTTAGAGACCCTCGATTACGCCGGAGACTGCATGCAGGCACGCACGATAGGAGGAGACTACTACGATTTTCTCGATATGGGTCCGGGGGAAGTCGGGTTCGTATTGGCGGATATTGCAGGAAAAGGCATCGCGGCTGCCCTGCTTATGGCAAGTTTGCAGGGAAGCCTCTACAGTCAGTACAGCACTGGCTCGAAAGATATTCCCCAATTACTCGCCTCGGTGAATCGCCACTTCTACAAGCACACCGCGAAAGACCGCTATGCCACTTTGTTTTTCGGGCGGTATAGCGATGCCACACGAACTCTGCATTATGTCAATTGCGGGCACAACCCTCCCGTACTGTTACGCAAGGGAGGTGCGGTTGAGAGACTTGACGCGACCGCCACGGTACTCGGCCTGTTCTCGGACTGGGATTGTTCCGTGGCCGAAGCTCGGCTGGAAACCGGAGATGTCTTGAGTCTGTATACCGATGGGATCACAGAGACAACTGGTCACAGTGGAAAAGAATTCGGCGAGGCGCGTCTCTTGGACACGTTGCGCAAGAACCGGGACCTTGAGGCTTCGTACATATTGCGGAACGTGCAGAACGCGGCCGAACAATTCAGGTTAGGCGAGCAAGAAGACGATCTGACCTTGGTGATCGCTCGTGCCCTATAGTGTTGCCCAACACGTTCCCATCGTTAGCTCCGATTGTCCGGTGTAAGTCCGCTAGGATAGGTTATCCGCATCTCTACGCGGCTCTAATTGAGTCCGGGGAGCACAATTTTATGAGGCTGCATGCGACAACACCTGTTTGTCCAAAAGGTAACCTCTGCGCCACAGACTTCACCCCATTACCAAGAAGTAACTGCTGCGTTGAAAGAGCGACACTTGCGGCTCTCAGGGCAGCCCGAAAACTATCCCCTTCCGGGCCAATGAGGCAGGTGCTCAGGAGAGCCTTTAATTTGTGCCGCTTTGCGCCTTCATTCGGACCGTTTTCCTCTCATTGGCTCATTGACTTCCCATCGCAGCACTCCTAAATGTGGCCGTCGCAACCCGCCGAATGTTACGAGTGTAACGACTCATGTGACGAGATCACAGTTAGTTGTGATCGGTACTCCTACAATCAAAGGACATGGAAGTCCAAGAAGCAGCGGCCTCAACCACTCGCAAGGGTGATCGTATTTCAATCTCAATCAGCGTTCGGGTCTCGTGTATCGATCTCGCGGGTGAGCACTTCACCGACGTTGTGCAGACAGTGAATGTTAGCCGTAGCGGTTGCTGTCTGCCTTTAAAGTGTTCCTTGGCTCCGGGGCAGAAAATTCACTTGCAACGGATGGGCAGCGGCGAGGAAGCGGTCGGCCGCGTAGTGGGGCAGACTGGCATTCGTTCCGAACGCAATCTTTATGGAATCGAAGTGCTCAACCAGAGCGACAATTTCTGGGGTATTCGCTTTCCTCGACAATGGGGTAGTCGGTTTCCTCGACAAAAGGAACTGGAAGAAAGCAACTCACGCGCACTTCTCAAATGCGCCGTGTGCCAAACCTGTCACGTGACTGCCCTCAACGAGGTTGAACTCTCCGTTTTCCAAATCACCCATCGTCTCACGCGCATGTGCGA
>DLMH01000050.1 GCA_002478115.1 Candidatus Acidiferrum typicum
CCCTTTATAGAACTTACCAGGCAGTGGCTCGTCGCCAGCGCGAATTGCTGCAACCAAGTTTCTTCCCGCAACTGACTCTCGTCTGTGCATTCGTCAAACTCAAGGAAAGCTGGCCGGCTTAGGCGTCATCACTGCAAGCGACTTGGTATAGAATCGGTGCGGCTTTTAAACATCGCGAAGGAGAATCCGATGAACAAATTTTATTCCCGGAACGTATCTCTCGCACTCCTGAGCCTAGCTTCTCTGGTGCTTACTTCCGTGTTGGTCCTGCCCGCGGCCGACACAACTTCATCGCTACCCTCACCCCCGGTGGCGAAGAAAGTGCCCAAAATCACCGAGATCAATGGCCATAAGCTTGTGGACAACTACTATTGGCTCCGCGATAAGAAAAACCCTGAAGTGAAAGCGTATCTAGAAGCTGAAAATGCCTACACTGACGCGGTGATGAAGCCGACCGAGCCACTGCAGAAGAAGCTCTATGACGAAATGCTCAGCCGAATGAAGGAGACCGACGTGGAGGTGCCCTACAAGGAGGGCGGCTATTTCTATTATTTGCGAACGGAAGCCGGAAAGCAGTACGGCATTCGTTGCCGGAAAAATGGCAGTCTGGACGCCACGGAGGAAATAGTGCTGGATGTGAATGAACTCGCCAAGGGGCAGACTTTTATGTCACTTGGCGCGTTCGAGGTCAGTGACGATGGGAATCTGCTGGCTTACACGACGGACAACACTGGATTCCGGCAATACACGCTGGCCGTGAAAGATTTGCGCACAGGAAAAATGTTGGTGGACCACGCTGAGCGTGTCGACTCTGTCGCCTGGGCGAATGACAACAAAACGATCTTCTATACCGTCGAAGACGAGGTCTCAAAGCGGCCCTATCAGTTGTACCGTCATGCTGTTGGCACAAGTGGCCCAGACCACCCGATCTATGAAGAAAAAGATGAAAAGTTTGAGATTGAAAACGTCAAGACGCGCAGCAAAGCCTACTTATTCCTCATTTCCCGCAGTCACACCACCAGCGAAGCGCGTTACATTCCCGCTGACCAGCCCATGGCGGAATGGAAGGTGCTTGAACCGCGAAAACAGGACGTCGAGTACTACCCGGATCACAATGGCAATTTCTTCTATATTCGCGTGAACGACGCAGGACCTAATTTCCGCCTAGTCAAGGCGCCCGTCTCGGATCCCATCAGAAAGAATTGGCAGGAACTCGTGCCGCATCGCCCCGACGTAATGCTCGACGATGCGGACTTCTTCAAGAACTACTACATCTCCTACGAGCGGGAGAAGGGGCTGCCACAGATTCGTGCCACCAACCTGCAGACCGGGGAGTCCCGGCGAGTTGAATTTCCGGAACCGGCTTACGTGGACTACCCATACATCAATCACGAATATGACACCACCAAATTCAGGTATGGCTACCAATCGTTTATTACTGCACCATCGGTTTTTGAGTACGATCTACCTAGCGGCACTTCCACTTTGTTGAAGCAGAAAGAGGTACCCGGCGGCTATGATCGCACGCGATACCAGGTAGAGCAGATTTACGCAACGGCTTCCGATGGGGTGAAGATACCCATCTCGATCGTTCATCTGAAAAGCGCCATGCTGGACGGCAAAGGGCCCATTTATTTGACCGGCTATGGTTCTTATGGTGCCTCTTATGACATCGGCTTCAACTCCAACGTTTTCAGCATGGTCGATCGTGGCGTGGTGGTGGCGGTGGCCCATATCCGCGGCGGTGGGGAAATGGGGAAGGCGTGGCACAATGACGGCCGCATGATGCACAAGAAAAACACATTCACAGACTTCATTGCCTCTGCCGAGTACCTTCTGGCCCAAGGATACGGCTCGAAGGATCGCTTGGTGATCGAGGGACGAAGCGCTGGCGGTCTGTTGATGGGCGCGGTTCTCAATATGCGGCCGGATTTGGTTCATGCGGCCTTAGTCGGGGTACCGTTTGTGGATGTGATGAATACCATGTTGGATGAATCTTTGCCACTGACCGTCACCGAATTCGAGGAATGGGGCAATCCGAAAGAAAAATCGGCATTCGATTATATGCTGACCTATTCCCCCTACGACAACATCGAGGCTAAGGGTTATCCCAACGTGCTTGTGAGGACTTCCTTCAATGACAGCCAGGTAATGTATTGGGAACCGGCCAAGTACGTTGCCAAGATGCGTGCTCTCCGAACCGATCATAATATCTTACTTCTGAAAACGAACATGAGCCCTGCCGGACATGGCGGCTCATCGGGGCGCTATGATCGCCTGCATGAAGCAGCGTTTGATTACGCGTACTACCTTACTCAGATGGGAATAAACAATTAGTACGCGGGACGGCGGCCTGAGAATTTCCGCACGAAAATGGACAGCAAACGAATTGTCGGCGAGATTCCCGATAAACGCTAGTGTTTTAGCGAAGGCGCGCATTTGAGGAGGGAGTGCGCGTGGGCGCGATGCTCTGGCGCGCGTTCGATAAAACCGTTTGAAGGTGGCCGCTGGCGATTGCGGTGGATGCGGGCTAATGGCTATGGGAATTGAATCTTTTTCTGCCTGCAACCTATTGATTTTGCGTTGCTTAGAAAATTCGGGGAAAAGCCAAAATTGCGATTCAAAGCTTCACAGTGAAGTATGACGTGCAGAGCATAGCACGCGAAGCGTCCGCCGCGCCAGCGGCTACGTTGTGTGCTGGGCATGTTCAGCAGCCAGGAGGTGCAAGTCCTCTACCCAACCTGATGGAGGTGAAGGGTTAGCGATGACGCAAGGGCTATCGCCGCGAGGTGAGGTCTGAAGGAAGCGTCAAGCAAACGTGCGAGTTGATGAACAAGAACCGGATACAAGGCGTGAGCGTCGGACGAGTGGGCAACGTACCGCGAAGTCCATATTCCATCAAGGATGCGACGCGTAGATTCGGCGACTGCGCACGGAAGGCGGCTGAAATTACCCCAGGAGATCTGTCCTGTGTCGCTTCGGTGACTGAGAGAGCCGAAAGGCAATCTGACCGCAGGGCAGAAGTCAGCAGAGGGTGTAGTAGATCATATCGTCGGCAAGGCTAGTGAGGCACTCCAATACCGAAAGGTGGAGTCAACAGATAGGCCGAGCCGGGAACGGTGATCGAAGACCCGAACGAGAGGAGAGGCGAGTAGGACATGGATCTCAAGCGCGACAAGCGGCAGAACATCCAAAAGAAACTGGACTTCTCATCCGAGCGGAAGGGTGAAGCCCGTCAAGCTGGAAGGGAAGAGACCGAATCGCGTCAGGCGATGCATGAACCCGAAAACCCAGCTAACACCATCCGACTCATGGAGGAAGTATGTGAGCGAGAAAATCTGTTGGAGGCATTACGGCGGGTGAAGGCCAACAAAGGTAGCGCGGGGATCGACGGGATGACTGTCGGCCAACTCAGCGGCTACCTGGAGGAGCACTGGCTCACCATCCGGGAACAACTGCTGAACGGGACCTATAAACCGCAGCCGGTAAGGCGTGTGGAAATCGAGAAGCCGGACGGAGGAGGGAGGCGAAAGCTTGGTATCCCAACTACGCTCGATCGATTTCTTCAGCAAGCGGTGATGCAGGTTCTGCAGCGGCAGTGGGACCCGACGTTCTCCGATCATAGCTACGGTTTTCGACCGGGGCGATCCGCGCATCAAGCAGTAGCCCAAGCTCAGCAGTATCTCGCGGAAGGTTACGGCTGGGTGATCGATCTCGACTTGGAGAAGTTCTTCGATCGAGTCAATCACGACAAACTGATGGGGCAGGTCGCCAAACGTGTCGAGGACAAGCGGCTGCTAAAGATCATTCGGGCGTTCCTGAACGCCGGAGTGATGGAGAACGGGTTAGTCAGTCCAAGCGTGGAGGGGACTCCGCAAGGGGGTCCGCTTTCGCCGCTGCTCAGCAACCTCGTGCTCGACGAACTCGACGGGGAGTTGGAGCGCCGTGGACATCGCTATGTTCGCTACGCAGATGACTGCAATATCTACGTGCGCAGCGAGCGAGCAGGTCAACGAGTGATGAAGAGCATCACGCAATTCATCACGCAGAAGCTCAAACTCAAAGTGAACGAGACAAAGAGTGCGGTGGCGCGACCGCAGGAGCGGAAGTTCCTCGGATTCAGCTTTACAGACGGACCAGAGGTCAAGCGAGCAATCGCGCCGAAGGCCTTGGCCCGTTTTAAGCGGCGAGTCCGGGAGATCACACGCCGTGCAAAGGGCGTCAGCATCGAAACGACGATGGAGGAACTAGCCCCGTACATGCGGGGCTGGCGCAGCTATTTCGGCTTCTGCGAAACCCCTCGTGTCCTCGTGTATCTTACTTGCTGGGTCCGCGTGCGACTTCGCGTGGCTCTCTGGCGACAGTGGAAAACACCACGTCGTCGCCGGGCAGCTCTCTTGGCACTGGGAGTACATCCAAAACTGGCGAGCAACACTGCTGGCAGCGGACGCGGCTCCTGGTACGTCGCCCACGCCAAGGCCCTATCCGTCGCGCTTTCCAATGCCTACCTCAAATCGCTCGGTCTCCCTACCTTGGAGGATGAGTGCTAACGTAACCATCTCGAACCGCCGTGTACGGACCCGTACGCACGGTGGTGTGGCAGGGGTCAGCGGGCAACCGCTGCCCCTATGCCGATCGAAAGGGCGTTGTGGGAAGTTAGACCGCATCGCACCAATTCAGATGGACGTATAACGCATTAATCCGAAACTTGAAGTACTGGAACGGCATTTGTCCGGCTTTCCGACTTTTCGAGAGTTAGGATATCGGTCGGGCGTCGGCAGGGCTCCAGATGAAAATCGTTTCACAATATCGCGAACGGGCGAGGTGGGCATACAATAGTGCCGTTTTCGTGGTCAAAAAGGAAATCCCGGATGAAACTTGTTCTTCGCGTTTGTTTGCTCGTGTTTTACTTTGCTTCGGGCGTTTTTGCGGCGCCCGGAGCGGTCCGCTGCGGGAAACTGGTGGACGTTCGCACCGGCAAGGTGCTCGTGGACCAAATGGTTGTCTTCGATGAAAGTGGCACCATTACGGCTGTTGGCGCGGCCGCATCCGCCACTTTGCCGAAGGGCGACACTCCCACCGACCTTTCCGGATCAACCTGCCTCCCCGGTTTAATTGACGTTCATACGCACATTACCTCTGATCCGTACATGAGCGGCTACGAAGGTCTCGGCGTCTCTTATCCGCGCGAAGCCATCATCGGGGCGGAAAACGCCAATAAGACCGTACGCGCTGGCTTCACGACGGTGCGCAACGTCGGGGCGGGCGGCTTCTCCGATGTCGCTCTGCGCGATGGCATTAATGCGGGTGACGTTCCCGGCCCGCGCATGTTTGTTTCCGGCCCGCCGCTTGGCATCACCGGAAGACATTGCGACAGCAATCTTCTCCCTTTTGAGTTTCACTACAAGCGGGCGGGAGTGGCGGATGGCCCGTGGGAAGCGCGTGCCAAGGTTCGCGAAGTGGTGAAATATGGCGCGGACCTCATCAAGGTTTGTGCGTCCGGAGGCGTGCTGAGCAAGCGTGATCTTCCCGGGACTCCGCAGTACTCGCTGGAAGAACTTACGGCCATTGCCGAAGAGGCGCACAAACTCGGCCGCAAAGTGGCCGCGCACGCCCATGGCACGCAATCCATCAAAGACTCGATTCGCGCCGGGATCGATTCCATCGAACACTCCAGCCTGATTGACGACGAAGGCATCGCGCTGGCCATACAGCACAACACTTATTTGGTGTTCGATATTTACGATAACGACTTTATTCTCTCCCAGAGCGCAAAGGTGGGCATGCTACCCAAATCCATCGAAAAAGAAAAGAAGCTCGGCTGGCTCCAGCGGGAGAATTTCCGGCATGCCTTCCAGTCTGGCGCGAAGATTGCCTTCGGCACGGATGCCGGCGTGTATCTCCATGGCGACAACGCCAAACAATTCGCCAGGATGGTCGAGTGGGGCATGAAGCCCATAGGCGCGATTCAGGCCGCGACCATCAACGCCGCGGACCTAATCGGCCAGCCGAACAAACTCGGCGCGTTAGAGCCGGGCACTACGCGGACCTGATTGCGGTGAGCGGCGACCCGCTGACGGACGTCAAGGTGCTCGAGTCCGTATCCTTTGTCATGAAGGCCGGAGCCGTGGTGCACAGCGACACCGCCTCCAAATAATCTCTACCTCACGCCGGCGAGCGCGCTGGTTACTTCCTTGATGTCCGGCACGACCGGGATGTCGTAGATTTTGGACCAGGCGACTTTGCCCTGTTTATCGACGATTACAGGCAGTCGGGATGCTTTCTAAAACTGCGGTGTCTCGCGGGAGGCCGACCGTAGAGCAACGATCTCGATTTGGATGGCACCTTATCACTTACGTTCCGGCGTTCGTGTTTCCTGTGCCAAGTTTTACCGCCTAGCATTGCTCCCCGAAATGTGCAGAGTCCGCTTTCGTGCCCCATGTTGGAAATAGGATTCTCTAAACCTTTAGAAACTGTGCATTGTTCTGGTGATGATCCCTTTGCGGGTCAAGCAGCCAAGGAGAGGTTGCAGGAGTAAGCACGCGTCGTGCGATCAGGGCCGCCGGCACCACCGGAATGCGCCATCGCGCGAGGTCCGAAGAGCATCAATGTTTCCGAGAGCACGGTAGCTGTGCTGGCGATTTTCCGGGGCCGGTTGCAGCCCGAAAGTGCCGAAGCGTTCCGCGAGTACCGCTCTCGCCTGATTGATGTTTTCCGGAAAGGAGATCAGCTTCCGAAGATTTCGCAGGCGCGATTGAGTTTCTGCGGGTGGGCTATTCCACCAGTTGAAGATTCAAGGCAATGCGCACACCGTTGACGAGCACCTGGCTTTTGTCGATGAGCGCCTGGTTGGTGATTTCATTGTTGACAAATTGTCGTGCCAAAGCCGCGGGAAGAATGAACTCGATGGCCTCGGAGCGTTCCTTGGTGCTTATACCGGAAGTGAGCGGGTTGATGACGGAGAAATCGTACACGGCGATGGCGTTGTCGTCGGGGACCTTGTCCAGAATGTCCTTCAGTTTGGGAGCGAGAAAGAGATCGAAGGTCTGGGCAGCGCGCTTATAAATGGAAGATTTCTCGATATCAAAGCGCAGGTTGTTGCGCAGGGTCATCTGCAGAGCGAGTTGTTTGCCGATCACCACGAAAGCCGGAGGGTCGTAATCCACAAACTGAAATTTGGCCTGCCCATCCTTTGAGAGGGTGTCGAGCTGCGCCTGGTATTGCGACTGCAAACGATCCACATCCGCTTGTGTGGCAATGGGTCTGGCTTGAGAAAGGTCAGGCTTGGCAGCCGCGCTCGAAGAAGAGTCAGAAGACGCTTCTGCCGCGACAGAAGGGATCGCGTTGGGAATTGCGCGATTCAAACGGCTAAGGGTGGTTGAAGAGCCCACCGTGGATGGGGAGTCGCTCTTCGATGGTTTAGTGCGGGGCAGCGTGGAAACGACGTAGGGATCCTTCTCCAATAGCGACAATCCGAATTCCTGCCCGCCGAGAAAAATCATGGACCGATTGAGGACATCCTGGCGCGCCGTGTCGTTGGTAGCCTGTGCCAGAACGAATGCGTCCGAGCGATCCACCACGATGACGAGGAGTTCCTTGCCCTCGTAGTCGTAGCTCTTCTCGGCGGCGCGGGTGTGGTAGGACACCTCGAAGCCGATGGCGTCGCAGGCAACGTCCGGCGGGATGCCTTGCGTGACCGTCTGCAGGATGGGAAGCAACACGTCCTGAAAGGTGCGGGCGGCGCGTTCATTGCGCGTGAATTGCGTTGAACTATACGCCGCATTGTAGTTGCCGGTGATCTTCAAAACGGTGCGATCGCGGAACTTCACGAATTCCAGGCCGCGCGAATCCGTCTCCGCCTGCTTGGCCGGCTCGATACCGACGTAGCGGCTCAAGTAGAACGGAAAGGGAAAGTGCAATTTGGCGATGGCTTGATTGAGGCTCTTGAGCTGCGAAAAATACTGTTTCTCCAGCGCTTTCAGGTCGGGGTCCAGAATTTCATTGGGGCTGACCTGGGCGGAGACAAGCGGCGCACTCGCCAGAAGAACGGCAGTGGTCACGATAAACAGCAGGATACGGGTGGCCGTAATAGGGCGCATGAATTTCATCTTGCGATTTTATCATCCACTACTTGGCAGTGTATTGCGACCCCGGGCGCCCGGGCCTTTGATAGGGCGGCTGAGCGATCGCGCGGGTGAAGGCGATCACCGCCTGGATTTCGCCAGCGGAAAGGGTTTTGCCGTAGGGCGGCATCATGGCCGACTTGCCCAGCGCGCTTCCGCCAAGGGTGATGATGTTCCGCATGAACTCATCGCTTTCGCCGTTTAACTTCTCGCCGTCGTTAAGGAGCGGGGGAACGGGCGTGAGGTTGCTGCGGTTGGAAGGGCCAGCGGGCGTGGCATCAGCGTGGCACCACACACAATACTGGTAGAAGATGCGCTTGCCTTGGGCTTCCTGATAGCCGAGATTGACCAGCTTCGTACTGTCGTTCCAATCCGCTTCGGTATCGTACGCGCCGAAGGCTTCCACGGGCTTCACAGCTTCAGCGCTTTTCTTGCAAGCGGAAATATCGAATGCGGCAAAGAGAAGCGGCAGGGCCAGCAGGATTCTGGATTTCATCGGCCTGCTCCCTGCCCCGCGAGACGCGCGTTCGCGGCGCTTGTTGAAGTTTGCGGCTTGATCGCGGCCTTCAGCGTCATCAGGTACGCGGTGAGGGCGCGAATTTCGTCTTCGGTGAGATTTCGCCGCGGCTCAATCGTATCCGGTTGGAGCGCTTGGGGATTCCGGAGCCACGCTTCGGTCCATGCAGGCGTGAGCCAGTTGCCGGCGTTGTTCAGGTTTGGTCCGACGTAGCCGCCGGTGCCGCCGATGGTGTGGCACGACTGGCACTGATACTTCACTTCGTAGAGTTGCTTGCCCATGCTGACCAGCGCTGGGGTGAATTGCCGCGCGTCCACGCTTTGCGGGTTGACGTCGGGCTTCTGAACCGCCAGCGCCAGATATTCCGCAACGATGTTCACTTCCTTATCCGTCATGTTGAATTGCGGCATGCGCAATATCAGGGTTGGGCGGATAGTCTGTGGGTTCTTCAGGAATTCAGTAATCCATTTTTTCTGGGCGCGGCTGCCCTCATAGGAAAGATCCGGGGCCAGTGTACCGCCAACGCCGTTGAAGCGGTGGCAAGCGTAGCATTTGTAGCGCTCGTATACTTCGGCGAAATCGCCGACGGCGCGGTAGGAGGCTTCGACCTTCGGCACCGTGAGATGCTGCAGCGCGCTGGTAGGCTTGGGGCCGGTCTGGCTGAGGAGCGCCGTGGTTACCGCGTCCAAGTCCGCCGGATTCCAGGTGTATTGCGGCATACGCGAGACCGGGTTCACGGAAACGGGATCCTGCAGCTTGGCCTGAATGTAGGAAAGCAGGTTGTGCGTGATTTTCGCCTTGCCGAACTCAAGTTCGGAGGCGTTCTTCGCGCCAAGCGCCGTAAGGTCGGGGCCAAAATCTTTCTGCGGAGTCACGCCAGCAATGCTGTGGCAACTGGCGCATCCTTTTTCGAGGAAGAGGCGTTTGCCATTCTTGATTTCGTCTTGGGTCGCGGCTTCCAGCTTGGGCACCGTGGTGAGCAGATCCGAATCCGTCAGTTGGTTCATGACGTATTGCGAGACCTTGTAGAGGTCTTCATCCGTCCAGCCGTAGCGCGGCATATTGTTGTGCGCCAGGTAGCCCTGCGGGTTGCGCAACCAGGAGACCAGCCACGGCTCGTTGACCTTGCTGCCCACTTTGGTCAATTCGGGCCCGATGTCTCCGCCGATCAACTTCGTTTCGCCCGCGCGGGTCACGGCCAGCGGATGGCAGGTGGTGCACATCATCTGGCGGAAGCGCAGTTCGCCTTGCGGCAATAAATCGGGCTTCTTGTTCCAAGCCGCTACGACGGCTGGATTGATCTTGTAGCTTTCTATTGGCTTGGCATTCTGTGCGCTCAGGAAGGCGGTGAGCGCAACGATTTCTTCATCCTTCAACCGGAATTTCGGCATGCGGGACTCGTCGCCGTTTTCGTAGCCGTTCACGGTGACGTTGCCGTCCTTGTCGAGTACGGTGCGGGGCTCTTTCAGCCATTTGTAAATCCACTCGCGGGAAACTTTGTAGCCGACGCTGGAAAGATCGGAGCCAAGCATCGGGCGCTCCAGGTCGTTCAGCTTGTGGCAAGCCTGGCAATTCAAGCGGGAGAGAAGTTCCCTGCCGCGGGTGAGCTGCGGCGTTTCATTCAGGTCGGCGTGGTGACAACTTCCACAGGAGGCTTGCAGGAAGTGCGCCGGAAGAATGGGCTGCTCCCAGGCGAGGGTGGTTTCATGCGCTTCGGCAATTTCGGTGGCGGGGCCCTGTCCGCGATGGCAAATGGTGCAGCCCCACTCGCGCACATTGTGCGGAATCGGGGGATGCGCGCGGAATGGCTGCGGCACGGAAGAATCCGCAAGAGATAGCTGCGTCATGCCCTGGTGGCAGGTGGTGCAACGATCGACTACGTTCATCCCGGGAATCCAGACCTGATCGATGTTGGGGCTGTAGTCGGCGAGAAGTTTCTTGGTGTCCGGGCGGCCTTGCGCGTAGCGCACGAAGGAACGCTTGTGTTTTTTCCATTCGGAGCGAAAGTCCTTGACGGGGGAGATCGCCAGCACGAGGACGCAGATCACGGTGGCTACGGCAAAGGCGAGCCGCATTTGGTAGGAGAGCTTACCCATGTCTTCAGCCGGCATATGTCCCCCAAGGCCATACCCAGGACCAGCCCGGGCCGCGGAAGAATGTTCCGACGACGGTCAAGCAGAGGGCGGCGGCGATGAACCAGGTCATCACCCACCAGGAGAGGGGCTTCAGCCGGAGACTCCCCATCCACCCTGAGCTGGCCTTCGAGTAGTAGGAAGCCACGAGAAGTGCGGCGACAAGAACGGTGGGCACGATGATGGTCCACGCATCAAAGATGGCGAGAAGGAGGAGCAACGCAAGAGTCACTCCGACCGCAATGGCGAAGCGCTTGGAGGCTTTTTCTCCCCACAGGGGCTTCCCCTCCACGTTGACGTGGAAATACGGAATCACGATCAACGCAATGAGCACGAGTGTGGGGATCAGGATGCCCGCGACGAATGGCGGGAAGAAGTGCAGCAATTCCTGCAGGCCGAGGAAGTACCACGGCGCCTTGGCGGGATTTGGCGTGAGCAGCGGATTGGCCAGTTGCTCGAGCGGCGCGTCCCAGAAGAGCGCCAGCACAACCATGGCGATGATCAGCACCTCGAAGACGATGGCTTCCCGCACCAGCAGGTGAGGATAGGTCATGAGCTCCGGGCCGCGGTCGTCCTTGACCTTTGCGGAAGTGTTGCGCGTGATGAAGACAATCCGGCGCGGCTCTTTCTTTGCATCGGAACTGAAACCCGATTCGATTTTAGTTTTTTCCATCATCGTCTTTTGACCGAACCGTCAGGCCGCCGTCCTTCTGCACGCGCCAGAAATGCACGCCGATGAAAAGGAAGGCCAGCAACGGGAGAATAACTACGTGAAGCACATAAAAGCGCAACAGGGCGTTTTCACCGACGATATTTCCGCCCAGGGCCACGAAGCGGACCTTGCTGCCAATGACCGGCATCGCTGAAACGATGTTCGTGCCAACCGTGACGGCCCAGAAAGCGAGTTGATCCCACGGCAGCAGATAGCCGGTATAGCTCAGGAACAGCGTGAGCAACAGGAGCACCACGCCGATCACCCAGTTGAATTCGTGGGGCGGTTTGTAACCGCCGCGATAGAAGACGTGGAACATATGGCAAAAGACCAGGAGCACCATCAGGTGAGCAGCGATGCGGTGCATGTTGCGGAGAAAAACGCCATTGGAGATGACGAAGCGCAGGTCTTTCATGTCCCGGTAGGCGTCCGGCGCGGCGGGGTGGTAATAGAACATCAAAAGGACGCCGGTGATCACCAGGAGCAGAAAGAGGAGGAAGGAGAGCGAGCCGAGATAATAGGCTGCGCGCGCGCGAAGCGACTTCTCGCGAACCTTGACCGGCAGCCAGTGCAGGAAGAGATTGCCAAAGACAGCCACGCTGCGCGTGCGGTTGGTAATGGCGGGGCCGCGGCGGAAGATGGACTTCCACACCCGCGTGGTCCGGAGGTTTTCAAGAGCTGCATGGAAAGTCGTGGCCATGATTATCCTCAGACGTTCAGAACCTGGTCGGGTTTGATGATTTCCAGCTTATTCACCAGCAATTCACCATCGGCGGCCAGGTTGATCGAATAGTGCGGTAGCGGGCGCGGCGCCGGGCCTGCGATTACCTTCCCATCCGGCTGAAATTTGCTCCCGTGGCACGGGCAGGCAATCATGTCCGCTTCCGGCTTCCATTGAGTGATGCAGCCGAGATGCGTGCACACGGCCGATACCGCATAAAATCCCGCCGCCGTCCGCACGATGTACACCAACTGGTCCTGAAGGAACGTGACTGAGTTCTCCGGATACAAATCCGGATTCCCCGCGCGAAACGTCATCGGCGGTTCGAACAACACGTTCGGCGAAAAATACTGGTAGGTGAGCGCGGCGGCGCCGAGGCCCGCGACGCCGAGCGCGCCCATGGTGACTTCGCTGAGAAAGTCGCGGCGAGACACTTCCGCTGGGCGCTGCGAAGCAGGCGCGGAATCGGGTGCGGGAGTGGATTTGGTGTCACTCATGGTCGTAGCACAATCTCCTCGACAGGAATGAAGCTGGGGTCCTCATCAAAAACCTCGAAGGCTTCCATGGAAATGGTGTGCGCGGGGCAACGCTCGGCGCAGAGGCCGCAGCGGATGCAGATGGTTTCGTCCTTGACCATCACGGAGCCTTCCAACTGATCGAGTTCTTCCGGTGCGACATGCTGAAGATCGATCGAGCGGAGTTCCTGTTCCTTGCGCAGGCGTTCTTTGTCCTCGTTGGTGAACGCAAAATTCTTCAGCGGCACCAGCGAGAGGCAATTCTCCGGGCAAACGTCCACGCAACCGCCGCAGAGGATGCACTCGGTGCCGGTGGCTTCGGTGCCTTCGAAAATCGTGTTGATCCAGCAGCGCAGGCAACGGCTGGCTTCGCTGCGCGCCTGGGTTTCGGTGTAGCCGGTTTCGACTTCGGCAACACCCGTGCGCCGGTCTATCGGAAGCACGGGCACGTTTAGGCGCGAGTATTCGTCGTAGTGCTCCGCCATTTCGTGGTGGTCAAGAACGGTCACCTGCACGTAGCGAGATTTGGGTTTCCATTCCGGCCCGCGCAAATACTTATCGATTTCAACGGCGGCTTTCTTGCCGTCGGCAACGGCGTTGATGATCAGGCGCGGTCCAAAAGCGATGTCACCGGCGGCGAAAATGCCGGGGGCCGTGGTCATCAGCGTATCGGGATCGATTTTCAGGGTGCCCTGACGCGTGGTTTCCACGCCATCGGCAGGGGTGAGGAAAGAGACGTCGGAAGATTGACCGATGGCGAGAATGACGGTGTCGCAAGGGATCACGAATTCGGTGCCGGCTTCAAACTTTGGATTGAAGCGCTTGTTTTCGTCGAAGACGGAGAGGCAACGCGTCACTTCAAGCCCGGTCAGCCTTCCATTTGCGCCCATGAACTGTTTTGGGCCGAGCGAGGGATACAGCTTCATCCCTTCCAGTACGCCTTCTTCGATTTCTTCCTCGGCCGCGGGCATCTCGGCGCGCGATTCAAGGCAGACGAGCTGCACCTCGCGCGCGCCCATGCGCAATGCTGCTCGCGAAACGTCCATGAATTCCTTCATGGCGACATCCATTTCACTGGAAGTCAGCTCATTAGGGAGCACAACACTCGCCATGTCGGTCACGAGCTTCTGCTGTTGCTCGCGCATCGCGGAACGCGCCACGTCGATGGCCACGTTGCCTCCCCCGATCACGACAACTTTTTTGCCCACCTCAAAGCGGTAGCCCAAGTTGACGTTAAGGAGAAAATCGATGCCTTTGACTACGCCGTCCAGCTCATGTCCCGGAAGATTCAAGTCGCGGCTGCGGTGCAAACCAAAAGCCATGAGCACGGCCATGTAACCCTGGCGGCGCAAATCTTCCAAAGAGAAGTCGCGGCCCAAGCGCGTATTTAGTTTCAGTTGAGGTCCGAGATCCAGGATTTCGCGGATCTGCGCCTGCAAGACATCGCGCGGCAGGCGATATTCCGGTATGCCGAGATGCATCATGCCGCCGGGCACGGCCGCCGCTTCAAAAACCGTTACGGGATAGCCGAGCAGGGCAAGATCGTGCGCCGCGGACATGCCAGCCGGCCCCGACCCGATGACGGCCACTTTTTCTGCGTTGTTGGGGCGGGATTTGTTGAAGAAAACGTCAATGGGTTTCCGCGATTCGGGCCCGTGGCGCTCGGTAACGAATCGTTTCAGGGCACGGATGGAAATGGGCAGGTCAAATTCTCCGCGGCGGCATGCCGGTTCGCAGGGGTGACCGCAGACGCGGCCGCAAATAGAGGCAAAGGGGTTGGGCATCCGGGCGTAACGGTAGGCATCTTCGTATTTCCCCTCAGCAATCAGGGACACATAGCGCCCCGCCTGGGTATGCACGGGACACGCCTGCATGCAGGGAAAATTCGATTCCAGCCAATCCAAATCAACAAGTTTTGTGCGCGTCGTCACCTGGTCGGCACCGGATGCCCCTGGTTTCTGCTTCCTTACTTCTTCACTGTGAGGTCGGCGGTCGCGCCGCTTGCGGTCACTTCCACGGCCAGCGTGGTGGGTTTGCCGTTTTCGCTCCAGGTCTTCAGCGTGTACTTGCCTGGCGGCACGTTCTTGATTTCATAGTTGCCGCTCTTGTCCGTGACCGCGAAATAAGGAGTGGACACAATAACCACGTAGCCGTTCATTTCCGGGTGCACGTTGCAGAGCAAGGAAGCCACACCCAGATCGCTGAATTGGAAGCTCTTCTTTTCGCCTTTCGGCCAGGTGCCGAGGTTATGGGAGAGCTTCTTGTTACCGCTGATGCTGGGCCAATAGACGTTGTGGCCAACCGGGTCGCTGTTAAGGAAGTCCACGGTGGTTCCCTGAAGCACAACGACCACATGGGGAGAAAACGACATCTTGACCTGATCGATCAGCGGATGCTGAGCCGGCGGATCGAACTTTTTGTCCGGGATCGTGTCAACGTAAACGGCGATGTTTTCCGCCGACTTCAATCCCTCGACGCTGACCTTGCCCTTGATTTCGCCCGCCAGGCTTGCACCCGCCAGGAGAAGTGCTGCACTGCATACCGCGACTGCCTGAACTGCAAATAAACGTAACCTCATCATTGTTCCTCTCATTCCCTTGAGATTTTCCGAGAACCCTGTTGGTTTAGGGGGCCCCGGCTAGAAGACGTAGTCTATGCCAGTCACGAACGTATTGGGGCGATAAAAGAGCGGGTTGCCGCTGGCATCGTTGCCGTAGGAAGCCGGCTGCCAGGCGCGATCGTATTCGCCGACGATCTTGATGTTGGCGCGGAGCAGAATCTGGTAGCCCGGCCGGAAAGCGTTGCGGGTCTGGTACCGGGAAACTCCGTTGACGAAATCGGACGGCGAGTTTACGAAATCGTAGCGCATCGTGGCGATCAGCCAGGGATAGATCCAGTAGTTGCCGCCAACGAAACCGCCGGTGAATGTGACTGCTGGGGCGCTCGCGATAGTCCCGGCTTCGGTATCCACCGTGTGGTTGTTGTCATGGCCAACGAGACCTACGGCGAAGAGTTCCAGCTTGCGATACTTGAAGCGAAGATCGCCACCGGCGCGGTAGAAGGGCTCGTTGATGGTGTCTGTGAACGCGTAAGTCGTGCTTCCGAAATTCTGCTGATTTGTGCCGTGGTAGTAGAAGGCGCCGACGCGGATGGAAGTATGGTCTCGCGGGCCCGTCGGTCCCGCAGCCTGGATTCCGTGACGGCTTTCCGGATCGCGCTCGAGGTTGAACTTGTAGTAGGCGCGCAGGTAAACGTCTTTCGTATTCCGCGTCACCAGATCCGTCGTGGTGCCATAAGCGGAACCCGTGCCATCGGTGTAGGCGACGGACCAGTTAAAGTTTCCGTTGTCGGCGTAGCCGCCGAATTCAATTCCCCGTTGTGGCGTGCCAAGGATAAACGGGTTATTCGCAGTCTGACACTGCGTGACGGCGCCCCCACATACCGGACCATGCGCCACGGCGGCTTCACTGAATACATCGTAGCCGGAAAGATAAGGCGACCTCGCTTGCGTGAAGGGAAGGTCGAGTTCAAACTGCCCGAATCGGACGTTCAGAAAATTCGTCGGCAAGTGAAAGATGTGGCCGAGGTCGTTGTATTTCAGGTAGCCATCACCCAGCCCGCCATTCGCGCCGGAAGCTCCGGCGGAGATGTCATCATCAATCCAGAAGGAGAGATTCGGCCCAAAACTTCCGGCGCTGATGATCGTAAAGGTGTTGGGAACAAACAAGTCGGTGCCCGGAATATATCCTCCGGCGGCCACGACGGGGGCGGGCTGCTTCGCGTTCCAGTTGAAGTTGCCTTCGTAACGGAAGGCGATGGGCAGTGATCCCGGGATTTCTCCTGGATAGACTGCTTCGGGGAAAGCTTCTTTTTGTGCTTTGGAGCCGAGCAGGACGGGATCCTGTTTCACGAATACGTCATCGTCCTTGGGGAATTTGAAGCCGTTCTTCTTAAAGGCCTCTCCAAAGTCGTTTAGCTCCGGATAGTTGTTGTGGCAAGTTGTGCAGGACGTCTGATATTTTCGGGAAAATGCAGGTATGGCATTGGACTTCGGCGCAGACCCTAAAACCATCCAGATCACGGCCCCTGCCATGACCAGACCGGTCAAAACGCTAGCGTCCACCCTCCAGCTCTTGCGACTCATGGGCACCCCTTCCCCAGTTAATTTGTGCGGCAAAGACAAAAACTCACAAACGGAACCCCATAGCCCTGTGTTGCGGGTTCCTACGTTGAGGGATGGGGTCACACCCGTGCCGTGACTCTAATCACATCTGTTTGTGACAAATGTCACAGTAATTCCAACCGCCCTGCTCGATTTCATCCGGGAGCAGTGGGAGATACTTGATCTGGAGCACGTAACACTTATTTTATCAACAGATTACGGAAAAGTGGGACATAGGTAAGGCCCCGGGCTCGGCTTGGGACGTGGTACATCCGGGTAACTTCTGCGCCAAGTTGGCAATGGGGGGAAAGCCATAAGTTATCGGTTACCAGTAGTGTCCGGTTGAGCAT
>DLMH01000025.1:0-826 GCA_002478115.1 Candidatus Acidiferrum typicum
AGCAGGCGTCGTAAATTGCATCCGTCGCGTTTTTTCTATGCTTGCGCTCGCCTTCCAGCGCGAAGTCGACCATCATAATGCCGTTCTTCTTCACGATCCCGATCAGCAGGACGATGCCGATGATTGCCACCACGCTTAAATCCTGGTGAAAAAGAATCAGCGCGAGGAAAGCGCCTACGCCCGCTGACGGTAGGGTAGACAGGATCGTAATCGGGTGGATAAAGCTCTCATATAGAATACCGAGCACGATGTACACCGTGACCAGCGCGGCAAGAATGAGCAACGGCTCATTGGCCAGCGAATTCGTGAAGGATGCCGCGGTGCCTTGAAAACCTGCCTGCAGGCTGGGAGGCATGTGCATGTCTTTCTGCACTTTGTCCACCGCCGTAATGGCGCTGCCAAGCGCGGCATTCTGCGCGAGATTGAACGACACGGTGATCGCCGGAAATTGACCCTGGTGGGTAATGGCGAGCGGCTCTGTCGTCCTCTCAAAGTGCGCGAAAGCGCTCAGCGGCACGGCGCTGCTCATGGCCGAACTTGTAATGCCTGCGGAGCCGGCTCCCTTGCTGGACGCCTTGGAGCTGCTCGGCGAAAGCGCGTTCACGGGAGGAGCAAGGGTACTTGCCGCCGGAGTGTACAGTGCAGAGGTCGTCAGCGCATTTGATCCCGCGGAGGATGATCCGGAAGACGCAAAAGAGGAAGAGGCTCCCGCACCGCTTGCGCCGGAAGACGTATTGGACTGGATGTAGAGATCGTTCAGCTTGTTGGGGTCCAATTGAAACTGCGGCTGACTCTCGAGAACGACATGGTACTGATTCACCTGCGT
>DLMH01000025.1:885-72977 GCA_002478115.1 Candidatus Acidiferrum typicum
GATTCACCTGCGTATACATGGTGTTAATCTGCCGCTGACCGAAAGCGTCATACAGGGTGTTATCGAGGGTCGAAGGCGCGATGCCCAGCCGCGAAGCGGTGACCCGGTCGATCACCAGGGATACGGCCAGCCCGCCCAATTGTTGATCGGTGGCCACGTCCTCCAGTTCGGGCAACTGCTTCAGCCGGTCCACGAAACGGTTGGTCCACTCATTCAGCTCGTCCGCATTGGCGTCTTCCAGTGCGTATTGGTATTGCGTGCGGCTCACCCGGTCATCCACGGTAATGTTCTGCACAGGTTCCATAAACAACTGGATTCCCTGAACCTGGCTCACTCTCGAGTTGAGCCTGCGGATCAGGTCCGACGCGCTGATCTTGCGCTGATCTAGCGGCTTTAAATTGATCGACATCCTGCCGCTGTTCATCGTTGTATTCGTTCCATCCGCGCCTATAAATGACGAGACGCTTTCCACCGCCGGGTCATCCAGAACCGCCTTTGTAACCTCCAGTTGCTTCCCTGCCATGGACCGTGAGCTGATCGTCGGCGGCGCCTGCGATATGCCCTGGATGACGCCGGTGTCCTGTACCGGGAAAAAACCTTTCGGGATGATGATGTAAAGGAAAACCGTGAGCAGGAGTGTGGCCAATGCAACCAACAGCGTAATCGTCTGGTAGCCCAGGACAAACTTCAGCGTCCGTCCATAGAACGCGATCATCCCGTCGAAAACGCGCTCCGAGGCTCTATAGACGCGCCCCTGCTGCTCTTTTGGCTTGTGCCGCAAGATTCGCGCACTCATCATGGGCGTCAGCGTAAGGGAGACCACAGCCGAAACGATGATAGTGACGGCAAGTGTTACGGCAAACTCGCGGAAGAGCCGCCCGACCACGTCGCCCATGAACAACAGCGGAATCAGCACGGCGATGAGTGACACCGTCAGCGAGAGAATGGTGAAGCCAATTTGCTCCGCACCCTTGAGCGCTGCTTCCATGGGTGGATCGCCCGCTTCGATGTACCGCGAGATGTTCTCGATCATGACGATGGCATCGTCCACAACGAAACCGGTGGAGATGGTCAGCGCCATCAACGATAAGTTGTCCAGGCTGTAACCCAGGACGTACATCGCCGCGAAGGTGCCAACAAGCGACAGCGGCACAGCCACGCTCGGGATAATGGTGGCATACAGGCTCCGCAAGAAGAGGAAAATGACCAGCACGACGAGTCCAACCGTCAGCAGTAGTTCGAACTCCACGTCGGAAACCGACGCTTCGATGGAGGTCGTAAGATCGGTGAGCGTGGTCACCTGAATCCCCGCGGGCAGGTTGGCCTCCAACTGCGGCATCAGTTGCTTGATGCTCTTGACGACGCTGATGGTGTTGGCCCCGGGCTGGCGTTGCACATTGAGGATGACCGCAGGGGTCTGATTCATCCACGCGGCCTGATTATTGTTCTCTACGCCATTCACGATGTGTGCTACTTCAGTCAGCATCACCGGCGCACCGTTATGGTATGCAACCACCACGCTCCGATAGTCGTCGCTGGTGACCAGCTGATCGTTGGCGTCGATCTGGTAATCCTGGCGCGGCCCATCGAAGTTCCCTTTGGCGGCGTTCACACTGGCTTGTGTCAGCGCAGTGCGCAGGTCTTCCAGGTTGATGCCGTAGGATGACAGAGCCGTAGGGTTGGCTTGAATACGGACTGCGGGCTTTTGGCCGCCGCTGATGGTGACAAGGCCGACCCCGTTGAGCTGCGAAATCTTTGGCGCAAGGCGCGTATCCACAAGGTCCTCGACCTGAGAAAGCGGCATGGAATTTGAGGTGATGGCCAGCGTGAGCACAGGGGCATCGGCTGGATTCGTCTTACTATAGATAGGCGGCGAGGGCAGGACGGATGGCAGCAAACTCTGCGACGCGTTTATGGCAGACTGCACCTCTTCCTCGGCCACATCAATAGCCAGAGTGAGATTAAATTGCAGCACGATGACGGAAGTGCCCCCGGAGCTGGTGGAGGTCATTTGGCTCAAGCCCTGCAGTTCGCCGAATTGCCGCTCCAGTGGCGCCGTCACCGTCGTCGCCATCACAGTCGGGCTTGCGCCGGGATAAAACGTGAGCACCTGAATGGTCGGATAATCGACTTCCGGCAATGCCGAGACAGGCAGTTGTGTGTAGCCAACAATACCGACCAGGAGGATTGCAGCCATCAGCAAAGAAGTGGCTACGGGCCGCAAGATAAACGGACGGGATGGACTCACTGCGCTTTGCTCCCGCTAGTGTTGGCCGAGACAGGCTTGTTGGAAATGACGACCGCAGCGTTGTCCTGCAACTTATCGAAGCTGCTGTTGGCGACAACGTCTCCAGGATTGATGCCATCAGCCTGCGTTACTCCGCCGTTTGTAACTCCCGGCTTTATGCTGCGCATATGAGCGATATTGTTTTGAATCACGTACACGAACGATGCTTGGCCATTTTGTTGAATGGCTGATGATGGAATCAGCGTCACTCCCTGCAACGTATTCACCAGCAGGCGCGTGTTTACAAACTGGTTCGGGAAGAGTGCATCGTTCTTGTTGTCGAAGAGTGCTCGCCCTTTGACTGTCCCAGTCGTAGTGTCAATCTGGTTGTCGAGCGTCAACAGCTCCCCGCTTGCAATCTTGGTCTGTGCAGTGCGATCGAAGGCATCGACGGTGAGCTTGGCGTTCTTGTGCAGGCGAGCTTCAACCTGGCCTAGACTGTCTTCCGGTATTGTGAAAATTACGGTGATGGGCTCCAACTGCGTAATGACCGCGAGGGTTACGGTTCCAGCAGACTGCACCACGTTGCCCGGATCCACCAGCCGTAAACCCACTTGGCCGGCGATTGGAGCGGTGATGTGGCAGAAGTCGACCTGAACCTGGTCGTATTGCACCGTTCCTTGGTCGTTCTTTACCGTACCCTCGTCCTGGAGCACAAGCTTTTCCTGGTCATCCAGGATTTGCTTGGCAATCGCTTTGCGCGCCCACGCGTCGCGATAGCGTTCAAGGTCCATCTGCGCTTGGGCGAGCAGATTCTCGTCTCGCTCCAGCGCCCCTTGCGCCTGCAAAAGCATTGCGTGGTACGGACGCGAATCGATGTCGATCAGCGAATCCCCCTTAGCTACCCGCTGACCCTCCTTGAATTGCACGGCAACGACTATGCCATCTACCTGGCTGGTAATCGAAGCGGTATAGACCGGGGTGGCCGTACCGATGGCATTAAGGTAGACCCCGATGTCGCCCTTTTGGGCCGTCGCGCTCGTCACGGTGATCCCCGTCTTGA
This sequence comes from Candidatus Acidiferrum typicum, assembly GCA_002478115.1. Classification (GTDB taxonomy): domain Bacteria; phylum Acidobacteriota; class Terriglobia; order Acidiferrales; family UBA7541; genus Acidiferrum; species Acidiferrum typicum. Next base: position 4,176 of record DLMH01000025.1, read on the forward strand.
CGCGCACCGCAGCCGCGGCCGCCGCTTTTTGGGCCTCCTCGTGGTGGCGTAAGACCAGCACGAAGACAGCCGCAAGGACCAGCAACGACAGACTCCACAAAACGACTCGCCTAACCTTATGTCGGGGACGTGCCGGAGCAGAAGCCGGGAGTTGATGGTCAGGTCCGATGGCTGAATGCTCGTTTATGTCATCTGTCAATCGGGATCTCCTTTTTCAACACCGAATCCTGCGCTTCGTTATCACGCAACTTGGTTGTTCGAGATCATCCTGCGCAGAAGGGACCGCAGTCAAATCCTTTTGTTTGCTGGATTCTTCAGGCCACAGCCAGCCCCTGATCCCTAAGCTCCAACACTTGTGGACGGTCATCGATGCACAACACGGTGGGTGAGTCCATCGTCACATCATCCTCTGGATGTTTACAAGCTGGATTTGGCTCGCCGTTGCACGGCGCGCATAACACCCAAGACACAAGAAACCCGTCACGACTTGGTGACCCATGCCATGCGAGATGAAACAACCCCTCCGCTAGGGCCTAGCTAGGCTCACAAAAATTAAGCAACCAATGAACGCCTATCTGTTCAAAATTGCACATTCTCACAAGATGCCCCATGGTGTGGCCACCCACTTCACTCGGACGCCGCTCGGACGACTGCGGACTAAGGTTTTCCGCCACTTTTTGGGCTTCGAGAGGCCTCGCCGGATTTCGTGGCTCTTTTGAATGAATAAGTCATGGCGCTCCCCTTGTGACCACAAACTTTTTCGGTGGCGGGATGAACTATTACCACACTCTCGGTGTTCCACGAAATGCCACACCGCCAGAATTAGAAGCGGCGTATCTGCGGAAGAAGGGCATTCCCCATACTAAGCAACCCCTTTACACCAGCGGTCTCTGGCACGCTACCGACCATGCCTTTTGGATCTTGCATGACCCGCAACTCAGGAGACAACATGATACCGAACTTGATTACGAGAAGATGAACCCTTTAACAAAAGCCCTTGGGAACGCTCTTGGATTCATCATCGAAGGCGACTTTCTTGATATACCCGCAATCCGAATCGCGCTCTTGTCTGGGGCGGCAGTGCTCTTGTTGTGGATGCTGGTTACAACCGTTCGCTATCCTTGGATACACCCACTTTTCTGAGCACCTACGCGATTTGTGCCCATCGCTTCACGCAGGCGCGAAGCAGGACTACGCGGTTCAAAATCGGCAGGAGTGCCCGACCACTTGTTGAGAGGGGTCCCTCACCCCGTGCGGGATTTCGCCTGCGGGTTCACATGCCCACAAAACGGCTCAAGTTCAAATCCGGGCGCCCCGACTACTTACTTCCCTATCGTGAATGGATTATTCCTGATACTTCAGCGCGGGATTTTGTTGTCAGCGCCGCGGCAATAGGCCTGCAAGTGGCGTCGACAAAATTAACTGGGATTGGATTCCGGCGCGGCCAGATTTGAATTCGTAACAATAAGCGGATCCTGCCCACCGGATTCTTGCTCGCGGAGCGCTTTGTTCCAGGCGCGCAGCCCCAGCACAGCCAGAAAGATGAGGAATGCGAACAGCACGGAAGTGAGATAAAGACGCTTATAAAGAAAGACGCCTATTTCCAGGGCGTCGACCACAATCCAGAGCCACCAATTGGCGATATGTTTGCGCGTTGACCACCATTGCGCGACCAGGCTGAAGCTTGTCAACGCGGCGTCAATGTGCGGCAGCGCCGCATCCGTGTAACGCGCCATCCAAAAGCCCAGCAAGAAACTGCCCACCGCGCCAACGACAACTCCCACGGCGAGCCCTCGCCCGGAGAGCCGTTCCACTCTGACAGTGCCTTCTTCCTTTACGCCGCGCCACCAATGCCACCAGCCGTAGAGGGCGAAGGCAAAATATACAAATTGCAGCAACATGTCCGAGTAAAGTTTTTCGCGTCGAAAAACCAGCGCGTACAAAATGCAGGACACTAGAATCACCGGCCAGGACGAAAGCTTGCGCCGCGTCGACAGCCAAATGCCGATGACACTCGTAAGCACGGCCGCAAATTCAAGGGGAGACATTATTTCCTCGACTCTTCGGAAATCATCGGGCTGCTCTCTGCAATACCTGGATGCGATTCCGCCCAACTCTGCAGGTGGCACAGGAGCCGCTTCCCAGGATCGCTGTTGAACCAGCGAGCGTGCCCCAGGAAATATCCTATGTACGCGAGGTCAGCTTTCTCCCGCGATTTCAATACTCGCAGAAAATAGTCCGCCTCGGAGAGCGCAAACTCCGCATGCACGAGCGGCAGCAAGGCAACCACCGCCTCCGCCTCGTCCCGCGAAAGTGGATGCATTCCCTCGTAGCCGCTTAGCAACGCGACGATTTGTTCCCGGTGAAATGGATCGCGCGAAGCGCCGTGAATCTGCAGCCATTCCACACCGTTGCGCTCGATCGCGGTGGCGATGTCGTGAAGCGCGTTGGTGCGATCCGCAAGACCTACGTCGATAATGTCCGTAACCTCCGCTTCGGTCGACGCATCGCTCCAAAAAAGATTCGAGCCATGAAAATCGTTGTGCGTCCAGAGGGGCTGAAACACGGGCAGGAATTTGCGCAATCGATTGTGAAAAGGAAGAAAAGTCTCCCGCGTTTCCGCCAGCCAATCCCGTTTGGCGAGATAGCCCTGCAGCGCGGGGCGCTCCTCAGCGTAACGCGCGAGTTCGGGCCACGGGTCATCGCACGAGAAAACCTTGAAGCTTGTGACCAAGGTCGCCGCCTTGCGCGCGGGCGCATCATAGCCCGCGGAAGCGGAATGCAACCTGGCAAGAGCGCGTCCCGCATGGCGCGCGTGGCCCACACTCAGAAACGGTGTCCAGGATTGCGCTGTCTCATACAGGTCCAGGCCGTCACCAACAGGATGGACTTCGTAGGTCCAATCGCCAATCTCGACGGCGGTTTCCCCGTACCCATCTTCAAGTGGCTTCTTCACCAGGGTGTCGCGGCGGCTCAAGTAGGCCAGCCACCGATGTTCTTCGAGCAGAGAGTCCCGGTCACGAACCGCGTGATGATGACGTTTCACAAACACGTTTCCAAGCGGCGTCTCCACAACGCTGGCCGCCGAAAAGGGACGTGGACTAAACGATAAGATGCGCTCCGCTTTTTGCGCTTGCGGAAAGCGCCGCAGGAGCCCATCCAATTCATCCAGCTTCAGGGCCGGCCAGTCCGGCTCGACGAGGTTTCCCTCGAGGCCGTGCGCTTTCACCTCACCGCTCATGCCACCACCCGCGACTCGATCCCCATTTTGCTCCCTGTTCAAACCTCGCACACCCGGCCCGTTTGCCTGGCCCTCAAAAATTGTATTGCACGGAGAGCCGCACGGTCGTGGGTGCGCCGAGTTGCAAAAACGTGTCGCCGTAACTCGCGCCCGTGTCCTTCCAGTAGCGTTTGTTCAAGACGTTGTCGGCAAAAAGACGAAACGTCATTTTTTTCCATTCTCCGCTCGGCGTGTACCGCGCGCCGATATTCACCAGATTGTAGCCAGGCACGCTGACCGCATCGTCTCGCGTCGCTTCCTTCGGTCCGGTGTAGCTCCATCCCGGCAAGAGATGAAGCCCGGTGATGAAGGGAACGTCGATGTCCGCGAACACGGACGTTCGGAAGCGCGGCACGTTGATGACTTGTTTGTCGTTGAAGTCTGGCGTGCTGCTTCCCGAAGACACGGCACGCAAGAGCGTCGCACTTCCTGTGAGCCGCAGCCAGCTATTCACTTTGCCTTGCGCGCTCAACTCCAGGCCACGATGCGTTTCATGCCCATCGGAAAGGAAATCGATGTCGCCCTGGCTGTCCACCACCTTCGGGTAGAAGAATGGTGCGCGCATGCGGAATATAGCGGCAGTTAGCAAAATGCGGCTCCCAGGTTGGTATTTAATTCCCGCTTCTGTTTGACGCGTGAAGAAGGGCGCCAAAAACGCGCTCGGGTCAACGTTCGCCCAAAACGGAGCTTGTAATCCCAGCGACAGCGCGACGCTGTAGTTTCCGTATAACAAAATTTCGGAGATCGGGCGGTAAGACAACGAGTACTGCGGCAGCCACACGGTTTTGCTGGGGTAGAGGAAGTCGTGCAGCGTGTCGTACTGCCCGCCGACGCTTACGTCTATCCTCTTCGGCAAGTGGATGTGATCTGCCACGATGAGCGCGTACTGGTGTGTATCTTCCGCCAGGGTGACCGGGCCGGATTGCTCCGGAGAAGGAAGAAAGGTTTGCTCCGGCTGATAAATATTCTCGGTTCCAACATAGGCATCGACGGCGTTCGGTAAATTTACGCTGTGCCGCTGCAAGCTTGTGCCGATGGCAACATCGTTGGTGACCGGCCCGGTTTTCAACTGGCCTTGCACGATGGCCTCAAATTGATCGTTGATGTAGAGTTCGCCGGGGCTTCGCCAGTCGTAGACGTCATAGTCGCCCGTGGGCCCGAAGAAATACGGCGGCGTGTTGCTGCTCGCGCAGGAAGCCGCGTAGTAGCAGCCGTAAGGCCAGGCAATGTTGTCGTCAATCAGCGAATGGCTGCGCCCCGCGGAAACGAAAAACCGCCAGTTCGTGGACAGATTGTGGTCCAGACGAAGACTCGTATTGAACGTGTCGAAGGTGTTCGGCTTGGCCCACTGCTGATAGCCCAGCATCACGTCGGGTGAAACATCCACCGGCACCATGGTTCCCCCGAGCAACTGAAAACCTCCCACGGACCGCTCCACCAGGTGCTGGTATTCGAAATCGCCTTTCAGGTAAGTGTTGGCGTTGATTTTCCAGTCCGCCGCGACCGCGCCGAATTCCCGCGTTCCATTCGCGCCGTGCACATAGGAACGTATATCCTCGCCGGCCAGATTCGTGCGAATACCAAACTGCTGCTGCGCGCCGAAGAACCCGCCGAGATCCACACCGGCGTAGACGGTCCCGCGTTGGTCGGTAGCCAGGTTCAGCGTGCGAACACCCGCGGGGCGCTTGGTCACGTAGTTGACCAACCCCCCGCCTGAAGCCACGCCCACTTCGTCTGAATCCACGCCATGCAGGAATTCGACCGCATCCTTGTTTTCCAGGGCGATGAGCTGTTCCCCGGCTGTCGACAATCCATTGATTTTAATCCCCGAAGCCAGATCGAGCGGAAATCCGCGAATTTCAAAATCCTGATACCAGCCCACCGGAGCATAGTCTTCTCCGACCGACGCGTCATTTTTCGCCACGTCGGAAAGCAAGCGCGCCTGTTGATCATCCAGGAGGCTCCGCGTCACGACCAGTCCGGAAATGGGCAACTCCTGCAGCGGCTGGCTGCTTAGGTTTCCGATAGCCATGGCGGTTGGTTTGTAGTCGTCCGCCACTTCGCCGTTCACGATGACGACTTTCCGCGCGGATTCCACCACCAGCCTGACCGGCAAGTTGTAGGTAGCTCCGATGGAGACGCCGATCTTATTTGCGTGGAATACCTGGAAGCCCGCGGCGGACACTTCCACGGCATAAGAACCCGGAGGCAGATTCTGCAATTGAAACTCACCGGACGAACCAGATGCGGCAGTCCACGTTTGGCCCGTTGCCTCGTTCGTCGCTTTTGCTTCCGCGTTGGCGACCACACCCCCAGACGCATCCGTAACCACCCCGGAAATCGTGCCCCGCGAAGTTTGGGCCCGGGCAAGCCGGCTCTGCGGCAGAGCAACAGCCAGCGAGACCACGAATGCCACGATGACAATCCAGCGAAAACTCATAACCTAATTCTCCCTAAAATCAAAGAAAAGGACTACTACTCCTATTCACTCCAATGGGGTGAGATAAATCAGCATACGGCTCTGCAGGGGCAGCAAATCCCTACTTTAAAAAAGTAAGGTTCTGCACTAGAATCCGCAAGGGTCGCAGGACCCCGCCCACCACCCCGAGGAGCACAGGCCATGGCCATTGCCACCATCAATCCGGCGACCGGCGAAGTCATCAAGAAATTCGACGCGCTCACCGACGCCCAGGTCGACGACAAAATCACCAAAGCCGCCGCCGCATTTCATAGCTTTCGCAAAACTCCTTTCGCCGATCGTGCCCGCTGGATGACCAAAGCCGCGGAAATCCTGGAATCCGAAAAAGAAGCCATCGGCCGCCTTATGACCCTCGAAATGGGCAAGACCCTCCCTTCCGCAATTGCCGAAGCGGAAAAATGCGCTGCCACGTGCCGCTACTACGCCGAAAATGCCGCGCGTTTTGTTGCCGATGAGCCCATCGCCACCTCCGCCGCAAAAAGCTTCATCCGTTACCAGCCCATCGGCATCGTCCTCGCCGTCATGCCCTGGAACTTTCCGTTCTGGCAGGTGTTCCGCTTCGTGGCGCCGGGCTTGATGGCCGGAAATGTCGGCCTGCTGAAGCACGCGTCCAACGTTCCACAGTGCGCTCTGAAGATCGAGGAGATCGTCCGCCGCGCCAGTTTCCCCAAAGGTGTCTTCCAAGCCCTTTTGATCGGCGCTTCCCAGGTGGACCGCATCCTCAATGATCCGCGTGTCGCCGCGGCCACGCTCACGGGCAGCGAGCAGGCGGGCATCCAGGTGGGCATTTCCGCGGCCAAGCGCATCAAGAAAGTTGTTCTGGAACTCGGCGGCAGCGATCCCTTTATCGTCATGCCTTCTGCCAACATCCAAGAAGCCGCCGTCACCGCCGTCAAAGCTCGTGTCATGAATAATGGCCAGTCCTGCATCGCCGCCAAGCGCTTCATTGTTCATGAGAAAATCGCCGATCAATTCGAGAAGGAATTTGTCAGCCGCATGCAGTCGCTCAAGCTCGGCGATCCCTTCGATCCCAAAACGGATGTCGGCCCGCTCGCCACTCCCGATGCCGTCAAGGATCTCGACGCCGACGTGCAGAAATCCATTCATGCGGGCGCAAAGCTCCTCACCGGAGGCAAGCCCATTGCCGGCGCCGGCAATTTCTATCCGCCTACGGTTCTTGCCAACATTCCCAAGGATTCCCCGGCCTATCGCGAAGAACTGTTTGGCCCCGTCGCCTGCGTCTTTCGCGTGAAATCGATTGACGCAGCCGTCGCCGTTGCCAACGACGTCCGCTTTGGCCTCGGCGCCAGCGCGTGGACCAACGATCCCGCCGAACGCGAGATTTTCATCAATGAGCTTGAAGCGGGTATGGTCTTCATCAACCAGATGGTGGTCTCCGATCCCCGCGTTCCCTTCGGCGGCGTCAAAGCCTCCGGCCATGGTCGCGAGCTTGGCCCTTACGGCATCCGCGAATTCACCAACATCAAGACGGTCTGGATTCGCGAGCCCGCGAAGTAACTCTCCCCGTTCGCAATGCCCCGGCACGCTGATCCGGGATGAGGTCGAGCCTCAGAAGTAGGCCGCGGTTCCACCCTGCCCCGCTCCGTCCCGATTGACGAGCGAACGGGCGAAGGAGCATTATTTGGCCTCGGGCTTTTTCGAGGCGACGCCCGGTCGCGGCGCTTCCACGCCCTCCTGCATTGCGACGCTCCTCGCGTGCAGCCTCCGGCGCAATGTTGTCTTGCAGTCTTCATTTTCAAGGGAGTGAGTCTCGTGCCAAAGACCCTCGCGAAGAAGCACACCGAAGGTAAACCCCGCTCCAAGAAGCACGGCCTGACCGAAGCGCAGATCGCCGTCCATTGGAAGGAAGAAGCCTACATCCGGCCTCCCGCACGCTTCATCGCTCAGGCCAATCTCAACGACAACTACGCCCTGGAGCGCTTCAGCGAGAAGAATTTCCCCGAATGCTTCCGCGAATACGCCGAACTCCTCCACTGGGATCAGTATTGGCACACCACGCTGGACACCAACCATCCGCCCTTCTGGAAATGGTTTGTCGGCGGCCGCTTGAACGTCGCTTACAACTGCGTGGATCGCCATCTCGCCAAGTACAAAAACAAAGCCGCGCTGATCTTCGTGCCGGAGCCCGAAGAAGAAAACCACATCGTCATCACCTACCAGGAGCTCTATCGCCGCGTCAACGAAGTTGCCGCCGTACTGCAAGGCTTTGCCGGTCTCCAGAAGGGCGATCGCGTCACCATCCACATGCCCATGATTCCGGAGCTGCCCATCACCATGCTGGCCTGCGCTCGCCTTGGCATCATTCATTCTGTCGTCTTCGGCGGCTTCTCCGGCGAAGCCTGCGGCCTGCGCGCCGCCGATTCCGGAAGCCGCGTCCTGATTTACGTCGATGGCTACCACCGCAACGGCCGTTGGGTAGATCACAAAGTCAGCGCCGATATCGCCGTCGAAACCGCCAAGAAAGAAGGCCAGGTCATTGACAAGGTCCTCGTCTGGAAGCGCTATCACCACAAGTACACTTCCGACGCGCCCATGATTATGGAGCGCGACTTCTTCATTGACGACATCCTGAAGGATTACCGCAACGCCGTCGTTCCCCCCGTTTCCATGGAAGCCGAAGACCCGCTCTTCCTCATGTACACCAGCGGCACCACCGGCAAACCCAAGGGCTGCCAGCACCGCACCGGCGGTTACCTCGCCTACGTCACCGGCACCGCCAAGTATTACCAGGACATTCATCCCGAAGATGTCTACTGGTGCATGGCCGATATCGGCTGGATCACCGGCCATTCCTACATCGTCTATGGCCCCCTCGCTCTTGCTGCCACCTGCGTCATCTATGAAGGTGTGCCGCAATTCCCCGACGCCGGGCGTCCCTGGCGCATCGCCGAACGCCTTGATGTGAACATCTTCCATACCTCGCCTACCGCCATTCGCATGCTTCGCAAAGCGGGCGCCGAGGAGCCCAAGAAACACAACTACCGCTTCAAGCACATGACCACCGTCGGCGAGCCCATCGAACCGGAAGTCTGGCGCTGGTATCACGAAGTGGTGGGCAAGAGCGAAGCCGTCATCGTGGATACCTGGTGGCAGACGGAAACCGGCGGTTTCCTCTGTACCACCAAACCCGCGCTTGACCCTATGAAGCCCGGAAGCGCGGGTCCTGCCTGCCTCGGCATCTATCCGATCATCTGGGATGAAGAAGGCAAGGAAGTCGCTTCCGCGGACCATGCTGCGGGCAACATCTGCATTCGTAATCCCTGGCCCGGCATCATGCAGACCATCTGGGGCGATCCGCACCGCTTCGTCGAGCAGTACTACAAGAAATACAACAAGAATGCGCAGAGCAAGGATTGGCGCGATTGGCCGTATTACGCCGCCGACGCCGCCGTCTTACCTCCCGACGGCTACTACCGCATTCTCGGCCGCGTGGACGACGTCATCAATGTCGCCGGCCACCGCCTCGGCACGAAGGAACTCGAATCCGCCTGCCTTACCATCCAGGAAATCGCGGAAGCCGCTGTCGTTCCGGTTGTGGACGAGGTGAAGGGCCGCGCCCCCGAGATCTACATCTCGCTCAAGCCCGGCGTTCTTCCTAAAAAGCAGATCATTGAGAAGGTTACCTCCACCATCGAAACCATGATTGGCAAAATCGCGCGGCCCAAGCGCATCCACATCGTCCCGGATATGCCCAAGACGCGCTCCGGCAAAATTATGCGCCGCGTCCTTGCCGCCATCTCCAATCACATGGATACCGGGGACATCACCACGCTTGCCAATCCGGACATCGTCGAGCAGGTTCGCCAGATCGTCCAGGGCCGCGAAATCATGCCGCTTAACGAAGGCCCCGAGGATATCAAGCTTTTTGGCGACGAGCGCTGACGCACCGCGACGTGCAGGGTCGCGCGTCTCTCTGGGCCGTCCCGGTGCGGAGGCCCTCATCTCCATCGCATGCCTTTTGTGCGATGAATCCCTCTTGAACTTGGGTTTCCCGCCGATTTGGAGTGCGGCGGCTCGCCGCCGCTTTTACAGCTGCATGCCCCGTTGACAAACCATTACTCTTGGTTACGCGCCGCCCACCTACAACGTGGGCCTTGAATTCCGGACCCTATCAAGAACAGCACGTTTTTCCACAGTCCCGCATTCACCTGTGGCCAACCGCTTTTCTGCACGCTAAAATGAATTCCGCAGTTGAAAGGAGCACAGTATGGCCAGGACGAGGGTCATTGCCTCGCCGCAGAAAAAGCAGTCTGTCGTTGCCAAGATCAAGCCCACGCAGGATGAAATCGCTCTGCGCGCTTATCACATTTATCTGGAGCGCAGCTGCACACCTGGAAACGCCTTCGACGATTGGGTTCGCGCGGAACGTGAGCTCATCGAGAATCACGGGAAACCGCGCCGCAAGCCGGCTCCCAAGTCCGCCACAGCGTAGCCGCGGCTCTCATTTAGGTCCCTCCTGACCCTCGCTTCCCCAGAGGTCATTTCTTTGTGTGCCCGCGTTCCTCTCAGTTCACTTCAGCAGATGCGCCGTTTGCTCTCCACGTAAACACCTGACATGGAGACAGACTTGGTTTAATCTTCTCATCATGAAGAAGAAGCCCGAATTCGGCTCCTTCCTGTTTCAACTGCTCCAAGCCGCACGCAGAGCTGCCTTTACGATATGGGTCATTCTGTTGGCCCTCGCGTTGATCTCTTGGATTCTGCGGGGCGCGCTGCGCCGGCTCTTTTAGACCGTGAGCCTTGGAACCCCGCGCCTCCCCTCTCAGGCCTCTCTGCTCCCTTGCCCCCCTCCCTCCTTTTTGCGCTACACTTTTAGTCCCGTCCTCCGCAGACCATGAACGGTCTTGAGCACTTCCTGTGTTCCTCCTCGCTCTGGCGCTATCTCACCCAGCGGCAGTTGCTTCCCTGGGTCCTGTCCGGCGTGCGCCTCGGTGATCACGTCCTCGAAATTGGCGCCGGCTACGGCCCTGCCACGCCGCAACTCCGCAAAGCCGTCCCGCGTGTCACTTCTCTCGAATACGACGCCAAATCCGCCCGGCACCTGAAAGCGCAACACAATGGTGGACCCGGCGGCGCCCTTCGCGGTGATGCCGCCCAGCTCCCCTTCGCCTCCCAGAGCTTTTCCTCCGCCATCGCCATTCTCGTCCTGCATCATCTCCGCTCGCGCGAAGTGCAGGACCGCATGTTTGCGGAGGTTTACCGCGTGCTTCGTCCCGGCGGCATCTTTCTTGCCTACGAGATTAACGACAGTTGGGTGCATCGCCTCGGCCACATCCGCAGCACCTTCACCCCGGTTTCCGCCGGCTCCGCTTTCGCCCGGCTCACCCGCGCGGGCTTCTCGCGCATTTCCGTGGATTTCCGCCGTGGTGCCTTCCGCCTCGGCGCCATCCGCGAAAAAGATTCCTCCACCACCGACTAGCCGACTCATCCCCAAGGCGTTGGCGTTGGGGTGTTGCTTTTGTGGCACAGTCACTCCTGACTGTGCTCTTGGGTTTGCCTTTGTAGGTGCCGGGCTTCAGCCCGGCCGTTTTCCTACTCTCGTGTAGGGACCGCCGTCTGCGGCGGTCCGCAACGTGTACGCTCTTTAGCAATAAACGATTCGGCGTCTCTAGAACTGCGAGAGTCGAGCACTGCCCGACCCCATCTCACCAAATCGTAAAGAAAACCGTCTTTCTGAACGGAGTCTGCGGAGCGAGGAATCCCTCTTCCTCTTTTCTTCTCTCTTCTCTGCGAACTCCGTGTCCTCTGCGAACTCTGTGTTAATGCTTTTGCGTTCTTCCCGCTTCTCACCGGCTCGTCAGCGCCGCTCCCAGCTCGCTTCGCGTCTGGATCACCCGCAAAATCGCCTCCCGCGTCACCATCCCCACAATGTGCGCGCCTTCTTCCAGTTGTGTTACCACCGGCATCTGATTCACGTCCGCGGCGATCAGCCGCTCCAGCAATCTCTGCAGCGGCTCGTCTGGCGCGGCCCATAAAATCTTTTCCCGCGGCACCATCACCGCCTGCACTGAATTCATGTTCCAGTCTTCACGCGGAATGTTGCTCAGCGCGCCCACATTCATCAACCCCACCAGCCGGTCATCCATGGTCACCAGGTGCACGCGCCGCCCCGTTCGCAACACCTCCCCGCTGTACTCTTCCAGGCTCATATTCGCCGGAATGATCGGCACCTCCTGGTTCATCACATCGGAAGCGCACAGTCCCGCCAGCATCTCCTGAATCGTCACCTGCGCCACGCTCGCCTGTGCCGCGTTCAGCAGAAACCACCCAAGGAATCCCGTCCACAAAGCCGTCACCCAATCGCTGCGCAGCGCGCTCCACACCCCGAGGGAGATCAACCCAAAGGCAATCAGCTTCCCGCTGGCGCCCGCCACGCGCGTTGCCCGCGCAAAATCCTTCGTCGCACCCCACACCATCGCCCGGAACACCCGACCTCCATCCAGCGGAAAACCTGGCAGCAGATTGAAGAGCGCCAGCATTCCGTTGGTCAGCGCGAGTTGGCTGGCCACGGCCCCCAGCATCTCGCTGTCTGGAAACAGCAGCGTCACGCCATAAAACACGCCTGCAAGAAACCCGCTCGCCAGCGGCCCGGCCACGGCAATGTTGAATTCCTGAATGGCCTGGGAAGGGTCCCGCGCAATCCGCGCCAGCCCTCCAAAAAGAAATAACGTAATCGAGAGCACTTTAATCTTGTAGTGCTGTGCTACCACGCTGTGCGCCAGTTCGTGAAATACCACCGAACTGAAAAACAAAATGCTGGTCACTACCCCCAGAGTCCAGTGTTGCGGGCCTGTCCAATGCGGGTGCTGCTGCGCAAAGAAACTGGATTGCGAAAATGTGATCAGCCCAAAGACAAGGATCCAACTGAGATCCAAATAAATGGGTATACCCAAGATTCGGCCAATCCGAATGCCCTGCGATTGAAACATCAACGTGAGCCTCGCCTTTTCTCTGAACCCTAGACTACCCCCGAACCGTCAGGACGCAAAACCCCAACCGGTATGCGCTCCCCAAAGCGCGTCCCGCAAAACACGCCGTGTCTCCCAAGCCACGAATTGCCCGCCCTCCCCATATCATAACTCCTTATGCATCAGATAGTTACGAACGGCCTCCCGTGTGCCACCTTCTTTTGCGAACGCACCAAGGACGCACAAATGGACACCTTATTCAGTTTCGCAACAGTCCTCACCGCAACAATCCTGGCGCTGTTTGCCGCTCTTGGCCTGCACTGGCTCCTGCTCCGCGCCGCCTTTCTTCTGATGCAGCCCGCCACCGCCAACCGCCGCGTCGCTCAGCCCGCCATCGAGCACGCCACGCGCCTGGTCGCCCACGCCTATGGCCAGCGCCGCTGATTCGCCATGCGGAAAGGAGCAGCACCATGTTCGCATTGCAGCTCTTCTTGATAATTGCCGGCCTCGGCCTCTTCGGCACTGCCGGAGTTTTAGTGGCCTACGATGTCTACATGGCTACGCGCCTGCGCTGCCTGCTCCAACGAACCGGGCATGCGCTCCTGAAGTCCTAAGAGATCGGGGAAACGGTGAGAGCCGCTTCCCACGATCACCGGCCAAAACCCCTGCGGGTGGCTCGAATCGCGTCGCTGGAGGAATCGCCATGAGCAGAAAGCCAAGCACCGCCGCGCTTGATTCTTTCGGCCACAGGCTGTTCCCAATTCGGCGCCGCGCACCGCGCCACTCAGCCGGTGAAAGCATCAGCATTTCGTCTGACCACGCTGATGAGAGAGTTCTTCTCTTTAGGAGGCCGGGGCTTCAGCCCCGGCGCAAAACCACCAAAACCAATTGGGCTTTAGCCCCTGAAGACACTCTTTTCCTTCTTTCTCAGCAAAAATCAAAGGAATGACAAATCCCTCAAGCCCAAATCGCAATCGCCAAGGAGGAAGCCATGAACCGCAATCACACGAATCGCCTACCGAGCAACACACAAATCATTTTCCCAGCAGTCTTGCGCATCACCCTGGCTCTATTCCTACTCCTTCTGGGCATAAATTCCGCGCCCCCGGCCCACGCGCAAACCAAACCCCATCGCTTCGTGAAAACCTATCCGATGAATCGCGCCAAAGCCGAAAATCTCCAGTGCTGGGTCAACGCCGGTCACGACACCTGGTGCCGCGATCCCAAACTCGTCGCCGCCCACACCCTCCAACAATTCGCCCCCGGCCTGGCCGACTCCACGTACGAACTCGCCTCCCAACCAGTCGAACGCAAACTCTCTCACGGCAACACCGCCATCTACACCTACCACTCCCTCGACGGCCAAACCACCTATCGCGTCACCCTCCGCCGCCCCCAGTGGCTCCGCCCCACCGCCGACTCCCTCCACCAATCGGTTTGGCTCCCCACCCACCTCGAAATCCTCACCAACGCAAGAGCCTAAGCCTCCTCTGTGTAGGGGTCGAGCACACTCGACCCCATCTCGGCAACCACTCCTGTAGTGGGCCACGATGTTTCCCCGTTGGACGCGATGATCCAGGAACAGTGTTAGCATTCCAAGAGTTCACCGAGGTGCTTATTGCGGCGACTTTTCCTAACAATCCTGTTCTTCCTCGCTTCGGCGGCTGGTCCCATCGCGGCCCACCCGCAATCCTCGGCCAACGATAAGCCCTCCACCTGCGACTCGCTTCGCGCCTCAAAATCCAAAGTCTACGGCTTCCATCCCGCCCAATTAAACGAATCCCAGATTGAAGCCAAGGGCAAGGAACTTGACGCCTTCTGGAAGCAGGTCCAGGCCGCGGGCCCCGAAGGCGCAGCTTGCCTGAAAATCATGCTCGCCGCGGAAACCACCGACCACAATTTCCAATTCGATGCCGGCGAAGTCCTCTATCAGATGGACCCCTCGCCCGACTCCCTCAAGATCGTGCGCGACGCCATCGCCCAGGCCGATTTCCAGGAAACCGATCCCGCCAATTATCTTTCTCTGGCCCTCGCGCTTTCTCAGCAAGGCGTGGACATTCAGCCGCTCGCCGCACGCCTTCTCCGCTATCCCAACGCCACCATACATATCTCCGAGCACGCCCTCGATCTTGATGCGGACACCGCTGCTCTCTTTCTCTACGGCAGCATGCCCGCCGCGCAAGCCACCAACGCCTTGATTTCTGAATTGCAGGCCCCCGAACTCTTCGTGCGCTCCGCCGCCGCCCACCTCCTCGCCGAACAACTCACCGAGGATGCCTTCCGCACCCTCAGCCGCTGGGACGGCGTGGACATGATCGAGGAAGAGTATCGCCGCAACGACATTCACACGGTTCTGAAATATCAGCCGCCCGATCCGGCCGATCTCGCACAACCTAAATTCACCCGCGAGCAGGTTTTGAAAGTCATTGCCGCCCTGCCCCACACCCGAAAGGAATTCGACGACGTGATGAGCACGAGCGGCGCCGCCTTTGACAAAAAACTCCACGACGCGAACCTCACGCAAGAGCAGCTCACCAATGCCGTGGCCGACAGCGAACCCATCTACGGTATCGCCGATCACACTTCTTTCCTCAACAGCGCCGTGGCCACCCTCCTTTCCGAGGACTTCAAAACCCTCCAGGGCGCCCGCCGCAAAGCCCTCTTCAACGTCTCCGATGAAAGCCTTGAAGAATATCTGGCCTTCACCCAATTAATGATCCGCCTCATCAACAAGCTCGATTTGTACAAGGACTATCGCGCGCACTAAGGCTTCAGCGAACACACAGCGCAAGGCAGCCGCGTGTTATCATCCTCTTAGAACGCCGTGCTCCCAAGATCTGAGAACTCTCGCTTTCGCCCGTTTCGCTTCTTCCTCGCGCTGCTTATTCTTTGTTTTGTTTCCCTGCCGCCAATCATGCCCGCCGATTCCAATTCGCTCGATGATGCCGCGCGTCAACTCGCGGACCGCATCGCCGCCATCCCCAATCTTCACGGCCCCCTGCGCCTGGAGTTTCACGCCGACGCGAGTCTCGCCGCCGATTCCACCTGGCAGGACACCCTGCGCCAGGAACTCGAGAAACGCCGCTTGACCATCACCGAAGAGCCGAGCGCTCTCCTCCTGAAAGTGGGCGCGGTCGAGACCCCTACCCAACTGGTGCTCACTGCCAGCGCCCGCATTGGCGATCGCGACGATGTGCGCATCGTCGCCGTAACGCGCGCCGCTTTCACCGCCCCCGCGCTTGCCGTTGCACCCGTGCGCATCGCGCGCCAGCTTGTGTACGAAAGTTCCGACCGCATCTTGGACGCCTCCGCACTCGGCACCGCCGCCGAAGGTGGCCTGGCCGTCCTCCTCTATCGCAACGAGGACCTCGTCGCCCTGCGCCTCGACTCCAGCGGCGCCGACAAACAAACCATCTCCCTCGCCGCCGCGAATCTCCACGCCTCGCGCGATCCACGCGCCGAACTCACGGACAAGGGCGCCACCGCTGAAGTGCTTCTCCCCGGAAAGCTCTGCGAATTCAATTGGGTCGCTGGCGAGGAACCCAGGTGCCGCGCAAAAAAAACCGAATGGCGCACCGCCACCGTGCTCACCTCTCCTTGCGACGCCAGCGACTGGAAGCTCGAAGCCAGGGGCGATGACTGGTCCTCCGCCGATCTCCTCCAAATCGTCCCGGACGCCGCCGCGCGTGCCGGCAGCGTTGCACTGTTTAACGAATTCCCCGGACCGATTCTCAGCATCAATGGCGAACGGGATCCCGTCAGCGCGCTGATTGTGGCCCGCAATTTGCATACAGGAAATTATGAGGTTTACAAAATCACCCTGGTTTGCGGGAATTAGCGCCGCCCTGCTCCTTCTACTCGCGGCCGCCGCGACAAGCGCCACCAAGCGCCCGCGCTACGGCGGAACCCTGCGCGTTGAATTGCTCGCGTCCAGTGCTTCCCTCGATCCGCGCGAGTGGAAAAGCGGCTCACTTTCCGCGCGCGAAGACGAAAAACTGGCCGCTCTCGTTTACGATCGCCTCGTCACTCTCGACGATTACGGAAGATTCCAGCCGGCCCTGGCAATCGAGTGGTCGCACGACGCCGCTGCGAAATATTGGCAATTCAAGCTCCGCCCCGGCGTGCGGTTTTCCGATGGCTCTCTCCTCGCCTCCGCCGATGTCGTCGCCGCCCTGCAATCCCTGCTGCCCGCGGGCTTGCAGCTCACCGCAACCGACACCGCCATCTCCATCCACTCTCCCCATCCCATCCCCGATCTGCTCGAACAACTCGCTTCCGGCCGCCATTTCATCTTTCGCGCGCTTCCCGATGACACGCTTCTCGGCACCGGCCCTTTTTACGTCGCCGAAATCAGCCCCGCTGCTCCTTACGAAGCCAATCCCCTCGCCATAAAGCCCGCGCGCCTGAAGTTTCGCGCCAATGAACAATCCTGGGCCGGCCGCCCTTTCCTCGACGCCATCGAAGTCACACTCGGCGAGCCGCCCTTGCGCCAGCTCTTCGATCTGCAGGTCGGCAAAGCCGATGTCGTCGAAGTTGCTCCTGACCTTGTCCGCAAAGCCCGCCAGGACAATCTTCGTGTCTGGAGTTCCGCGCCCAACACGCTCCTCGCCCTGCGCTTCGACGAAGCCCAGCCCGCCTCCGCCGACGATCATCTCCGCGAAGCCTTGGCCCTTTCCATGGACCGTGACACCATGGCCAATGTGTTGCTTCAAAAGCAAGCCGAACCCGCCCCCGCCCTTTTGCCCGACTGGCTCTCGGGATATGCTTTCCTCTTCGAGAGTCCTATGAATCTGGAACGCGCCAAGGAGATTCGCGCCGCGCTTCCGGCCAACGAAGCCGGGGGCACGGAACCGTTGCGCTTACGCGTGGATGCCGCCGGCGATTTGATGAAATTGCTTGGTGAACGCGTGGCCGTCAATGCGCGTCAAGCGAATCTGTCTGTGCAAGTTGTGACGCACTCCACAACCGCAAACGGTGGCGCGGCTCCGGTCTCGCCCGCCAATTCTTCCGTCGGTTTGCATCTCTTCGCCTGGCATTACGATTCCCTCTCGCCGCGCGCGGAACTCGAGGTTATGGTGATTCAGCTTCATTTGGAGCAGGCGCCCGAAACCACTCAATCACTCGCTGATCCCGAGCAGCGTTACGCCGAGGAGCGCCGCATCCTCGAAGATCGCCGCGTGCTTCCGCTCGTGCTCCTCCCCGAATACGTCGGCATCGCCGCGCCTGTGCGCAACTGGATGCCCGCACGCTGGGGCGAATGGCGCCTCGCCGATGTCTGGATCGAAAAAGCCGAGAGCGCTCCGGCCGCGCCGAATGGTGGTTCGTCGCCCGATAATTCTGCGGCGCCGCATGGCAAGGAAGTGCACCCATGAGTTTTCGCAGCAAAGTCTTCGCCATTTTCCTGATCACCGTGCTGGCTTCGGTTTCCCTCGTCGCCTACGGCGTGAGCTATTACACCCAACGCTCCTTCGAAGCCATGGACTCGCAGCGCTCCGAAGCCCTGGTTGCCCAATTCAACAAGGAATTTGCCCAGCGCGGCGAAGTCGTCGTCCAGCAGGTGGAGAACATCACCAACGCCGATGTCACCGTGCGCATGGCTCTCGATTTGGCGCGCCCCAGCGCCGATGCTTCGCTCTATGTCCATGACGCCAACGGCGCCGCCCAGGAGCACGGCCTGAACTTCGTCGAATTTGTGAACACCGACGGCACCCTGATCTCCTCGGCGCAATATCCCGCGCGCGTCGGCTACAAAAATGACTGGGTCACCAACGTCAAGGATTGGCGCGGGTCGCCCGCCTTCCTCAAAAAGGAAGAATTGCCCGATGGCGTCGAGCTTTCCCTGACGGCCGTGCGCACCCAGTCTGTTGGCGACCGCAATCTCTATGTCATCGGCGGCCGCCGCCTGGACCAGAATTTCCTTGCCTCCCTCGTGCTCCCTTCCGGCACGCGCGCCCTGCTTTATCGCAATCTCGAAGCGAATTTCGTTCCCACGGCGCTCGCCGACGCCTCCGGCCCCGTCCCGCAGGCCGACTTACTCCAGCCGCTCATCGAGCAGGTGCAGAAACAATCCACCCCGCAAACTCTCATCAAGACCATCGACTGGACCTCAGACCCCGCTTCCTCCGAAACCTTTCACGCCATGCCCCTCACCGGCCGCAATGGCGAAGTGCTCGGCGTGCTCCTGCTTGGCAGTTCGCGCAAGGAATTGGTCACCCTGCGCCGCGAAATCCTGAAGACCGCCGCGCTCGTTGCCCTCGCCGCTCTTCTCATCGGCCTGCTCCTAAGCTGGTGGGTCTCCCGGCGCATCACACGCCCCGTCGAAGAGCTCGCCAATGGCGCTCGCGATGTTGCCTCCGGCCGCTGGGACACCCACATCGACGTCAAGGGCAGCGACGAAATCGGCCAGCTCGCCGCCGCGTTCAACGACATGACCAAAACCCTCGCCTCGCAAAAGGAAAAGCTGGTGCAGACCGAGCGCGTCGCCGCATGGCGCGAACTCGCCCGCCGCCTGGCTCACGAATTGCGCAACCCGCTCTTCCCCCTGCAAATCACCGTCGAAAATCTCCAGCGCGCCCGCCAGCTTGGCCCGCAGCAGTTTCAGGAAGTCTTCAGCGAAGCCACCGCCACCCTTAAAGCCGAACTTGCCAATCTCAATAGCATCGTCGGCCGCTTCAGCGATTTCTCCAAAATGCCCGCCCCGCAATTCACCAGGGTGAATGTCAACGAAGTGCTGCGCAACGCCGTGCGTCTCTTCGAACCGCAATTCACCGCTGTCGGCAAACCTTCTATCGCCACAGAATTTTTCCTCAGCGATTCGCTGCCGGAAATTGACGCCGATCCCGATCTCCTCCACCGCGCGTTTCAGAATCTCGTTCTCAATGCTCTTGACGCCATGCCCGCCGGCGGCACCATCACATTAAAGAGCAGCGATGCCGGCGAATCCGTGCGCATCGAAGTGGCCGACACCGGCAAAGGTCTTACGCCCGAAGAGTGTTCGCGCCTCTTCACGCCCTACTACACGACCAAGCAGCTCGGCACGGGCCTCGGCCTGGCCATCGTGCAATCCGTCGTGAGTGATCATCACGGCTCGATTTCCGTTTCCAGCGAGGAAGGGCGCGGCGCGGCGTTCCGCATCGATTTGCCCAAGCGCCAGTCAGGCGTTGTCGTCAAGTCCAGGGAAGACTCCGCCTCACATGAAGCCGAGTCCACCCCAGTCGCCGCCTCCGACTAAAGGGTTTTGTAGTGGCCGGTCTTTAGACCGGTTCTTGGGTTTCTCTTTGGTTTTGTGGCACAGGCACTCCTGCCTGTGCTCTTGGGGTTTTCTGGCTTTTGTAGCGGCCGCTTTCTGAAGCGGGCGCTTTTCTCTTGGGTTTCTCTCGGGTTTGTAGGGGCGCAGGACTCCTGCGCCCCATGTCCGCAAGATCTGCAATTTCGCCGGCGCTTTTCGATCTACCGGCCCAAAGGACTCCCGTGCCACGCAAAGCCCATCTCCTCCTGATCGACGACGACGCCAACACCCTCGCCTCCCTCGCCCGCGCCTTTCGCCTCGCCGGACATGAGGCCACCGTCTGCGACAACGCCCTCCGCGCCGCCGAACTCATCCAAAACGAGCGCTTCGATCTCATCCTTTCCGACGTGGTCATGCCCGGTAAAAGCGGCCTCGAACTCCTCGAAGAACTGAAAAAATCCGGCCTGCAAACCCCCATCGTCCTGATCTCCGGCCAAGCCAATATCGAAATGGCCGTGAAGGCCACGCGCCTTGGCGCTCTCGATTTCCTCGAAAAGCCTCTCACCACCGATAAGCTGCTGGTCACCGTCGAAAACGCGTTGCGCCTCTCCCGCCTCGAAGACGAAAACCGCGAACTCCGACACCGGCTCGGCAAGCACGAACTCGTCGGCTCCGGCCCCGCCATGAAAAAACTCCTCGCGCAAATCGAGCGCGTTGCCGCCAGCGAAACCCGCGTCTGCATCCTTGGCGAAACAGGCACCGGCAAGGAACTCGTGGCCCGCGCCATTCACGAAAAATCCCCGCGTCACGAAAACGCTTTCATCACCCTTAATTGCGCCGCCGTTCCCGCCGAACTCATCGAATCGGAGCTGTTCGGCCACGAAAAAGGCGCCTTCACGGGCGCCGCCGGACGCCACACCGGAAAATTCGAGCAAGCCGAAGGCGGCACACTCTTCCTCGATGAAATCGGCGACATGCCCCTGGCCATGCAGGCCAAACTTCTTCGCGTCCTCGAAGAAGGCGAAGTTGAGCGTGTCGGCGGCGACAAGCCCATCAAGGTCAATGTGCGCGCCATCGTCGCCACGCACCGAAATCTCGACGAACTCGTCAAAAAGAACGAGTTTCGCAGCGATCTCTACCACCGTGTCTACGTCTTTCCCCTGACCCTGCCTCCTCTTCGCGAGCGCCCCGAGGATTTTCCAGACCTGATCACCCATTTCGCTCGCCAGGTCGCCGCGCAAAATGGCTGGAAAGAAAAACTGTTCGCGCCAGAAGCCATCGCCGAATTGCTCCGCTACTCCTGGCCCGGCAACGTCCGCGAGTTGCGCAACATCGTTGAGCGCCTCGTCCTCCTCGCCACCGAAGACACCGTCACGCCGGACGACGTCCGCCTCACCCTGCCCGCCGCCGAATCCTCCACCGCCCCCGCTGCAAATGCCGACGCCGCGCAGGGCACTCTCGTCGAACGCACCGAAGCCTTCGAGCGCGAAACCCTTCTCGCCGAAATCCGCCGCCACAATTTCCATATGACCAACGTAGCCCGCGCCCTCGGCCTCGAACGCAGCCACCTCTACAAAAAGTGCCAGCAACTCGGTATAGATCTCCACTCCCTCCGCAAACCCGAGTAACACCGCACCACGCTGTGGCACAGTCACTCCTGTTTACCCTGAGCCTCGAAGGGACCGTGCTCTTGGGCTGCATTTGTCGTGACCGATCCCGCCCCGCGTGCCACGTCAAAAAAAAAACACCGTGGCGCATCGCGCCACGGTGTCGGGTACTTTCGACGAATTCTACCGCCTGTTTACCTGTGCGATTCCACCCAGTGAATCGCTTCTTCCACATGATGGTGCGCCTTGTCAATGTGACCCAGCGCCCGCTCTTGCAGGCCCTCCGCAAACCGGTTGTCCTCTTCCTTCGCAATATCCGCATGTGCCTTGTTCAAAAGCTCCAACGCGCGATGCAACCGCCCGGGCCAGTCCATGTGGGAATCAACGGGCGGGTGATCGTTCAGGTCCTTTCCGTCGTCGATCGAAGCCTTCTTGATTTCTCTGATGGCCTCATCGATTTCATGGATGGCGTCCTCTTCTTCGTGGCGTAGGTGACCCCCGTCGGGGCGCTCCAGATGAGCGCGCGCATGGCGCAAATCGGTCAGTGCGTGCAGATACGCGGGGTGCCGGCCCTGGGCAAACGTATTGCTGGCACCGAGCGCAAAAAATAGCGCGAATACCATAGCTGGAATGAAAATTCTGGCAACAGCTTTCATGGATTTGATTTCTCCTGGAATGAGTGTCTCTGTGCGCAGGGGTGCACCCCAAAAACACGCGGAAGCGAACCACTCCGAGCACCTTGGTCTGTTAAACACACTAGCAAAGAAAAAGTTCCTGGGCGCTCCCATTCAGAAAGCTTGATTCCTACCTCTAACCGCCCATTCGGACAGCCCCGCGCGCACCACCTCTGGGCCACACTTAGCTTGTAATCCCGACAGCATGCCTCTGCTTTTTCCTCTCTTCCTCCGTGCCCTCTGTGTTCTTTTCTCCTTGATCTCCGTGTTACCGTCCCTCTTCGTTCTTCTCAGCGAACTTCTGCGCTCTCCGCGCCTCCTTGCCCCGAGCCGCGAGAGGTGCGTTATCTTTTCCTCTTCTTGTATTCCGGCAAATCTGTAACCCTGCCCCGCGCGTCGTGGCAGAATACAAGCGATGAATCCCTGGCTGATTGCTCCTCCGGCTCTTCTGGCCGGCGCCGCGGCCATGACCGCCTACGGCGCGGTGCATCCCCGCTCGCATCTTTTCGGGCCCGTCATTTCCCACACCGATGCAGCCGGGAAATTGGCACTGACCTTCGACGACGGCCCCAATCCCGCGATCACCCCGAAACTTTTGGAATTGCTGGCCAGGCACAACGCCCACGCCACTTTTTTCCTGGTTGGCAAATTTGTCCGCCAATGCCCCGATCTCGTAAAGGAACTCGCCGCCCGAGGACACGTCCTCGGGAATCACACCGAGACCCATCCCAATCTCTTCTTCTGCGGACCGCAGGAGACGCGCGAAGAATTGCAGCGCTGCACGGACGCCGTCGAGCAGCTGGTCTGGGCCAAACCGCGATGGTTCCGTCCGCCCTTCGGATTTCGCAGCCCCTGGCTCGGCGATATCCTCCACCAGCACGGCATGACCAACGTCACGTGGTCGCTCATCCCCGGCGACTGGCGCAGCAAGCCCGCCGACTGGCTGATTGAACGCATGAAACCCATTGCCGCTAATGCTCACGCCAATCTCCCCAAAGCCAAGTCCGGCGCCACTTCGGGCGACATCCTTTGCCTTCACGATGGCGACCACACTCGCCTCAATGGCGACCGCGAGCACACTCTCAAGGCCCTCGAGTTTTGGCTGCCTCGCTGGCGCGACCTGGGCCTTGAATTTGTTACAATGGACGAAATCATGCGGAAGGCGGTCGAGGCCTAATGGACGAACGCGCGTTTTACACGGAGAAGGAAGAGACCCGCAAGGTCAAGCTGATCTGCCCCAGTTGTCGCGGCGAATTCGAAGCCCCGGTGCGCTGGAAGGTCTCGCGCAAGAAAAAGGAACTCCCCCGCGGCGTCAGCGAGGAAGATCGTCGCAA
This sequence comes from Candidatus Acidiferrum typicum, assembly GCA_002478115.1. Lineage (GTDB taxonomy): Bacteria > Acidobacteriota > Terriglobia > Acidiferrales > UBA7541 > Acidiferrum > Acidiferrum typicum. The sequence goes on from DLMH01000025.1 coordinate 27,707, forward strand.
GTTTGCCAAAGCCAGTTCCTTCATGGTTCGCCTGGATGATCTCGTCGCCTGCTACAAGTGCCGCAAGCGCTTCGAGCTCACCGGCCAATCCACCGTTCTCATCAACGACAATCTCGGCGACCCCAACGAAGACCCCGAAAATTTCGGCAATCGGTGAGAAGGAGGTTATCAGTGATCAGTTATCAGCAATCAGGAATCAGGATCTCCTCGCCTCAGACCGCTTTTTCCCATCTCATCGAAGCAGTTCAAATCCGCCGAGAACCGCTTCCCGATCGCTGGTTGCCTATTCTGGCTTCCTGATCGCTGATATCTGATATCCCCCTGCCGCTCGCACCAACCCAGCCTCAAATCTCTGGATACATCTCAAAAAACGCATTGATGGACTGCCGGAACGTCGCCTCGATCTCTTCCTTCGTTCCCTCGATCAGGTGCATGGCAATGCGCGCCGTCCGCCCATTCTTCAGCACCACCGTGGCCTCTTTCACCTCGCCCAGGTCGTCCACCGGCAGCAGTCGCATTCCGTAAATCAGCGCTAGTTTCGCCATAAGGATTCCCTTCTCGAATTCCGCGCCTACAGCCTAGCCTTCCCCTTCTCTTCGGTCAAATCACGCCCAGGCCGCCGCTAGCCTTCCCTTCAAAGACGTGGGAAGCTGTAGGCATCTTCGCCACGTAACATCGCATCCGAAGGGGCAGCGCATAGGAGGGACAGGTGAAAGCCGCACGGACGTTTCAGGTTCTGACGACACTTTTCATTTTCGCGTTGAGCTTCGGCCCGCGCAGCTTCGCGCAGGCTCCTGACGGGCCACAGTCGGACCCGCCACTTCCCGCGACGCCTGCCAAGCCCGCTGCGCCCCGCCCGGCCAGTACCGGCGCAATCGTTGTCGTCCCCGCCGGAACCCGCTTTGGCGTTATCTTGGAAAATGGCATATCGACGCGAAGCGCCAAACCCGGCGATTCCGTTTACATGCGCACGTCGTTTCCCATCACGCAAAACAATCGCGTTATTATTCCCGTAGGTTCCTATCTCCGCGGTGAGATTTTGGAGTCCAGGCGGCCCGGACGCGTCAAAGGCAAAGGCGAACTCCGGCTGAAGCTGAACACGCTGATTCTGCCGACTGGCTATACGATCGATCTTAATGCCGCGCCCCGCAGCGCCGACACCGGTGGCAAGGAAACCATGGACTCGGAAGGGAAAATGACCAGCCCTGGGGGTAAGGGAAGCGATGCGCCCACCATCATCCGCACGACCGCTGAGTCTGTCGGCGTGGGCACCGCCGTTGGCGCGATTGCAGGGGGAGCCAAGGGAGCCGGCATCGGCGCCGGCGTCGGTGGTGCCGTCGCCCTCGCGGCGTTTTTGTTGACCCGCGGGCCCGACGCGCAACTTCCGCGCGGCTCAACCCTCGATATTGAGCTTGAACACGACCTGGCTTTGGACAGCGGCCAGATTCGATTCTCGGACCTTGGCCAGCCCGCGCCCATCACGCCTATGCCAGTGCGGTAATCGAAGAACGCACGCTGCGCGCAGAGTGGCAATCCTCAGTACGAGCGGCCGGGTGCCCCACACGCCGGTTTTGCGTGGGGGCCTTGGGTTCCTCTTCTCCGCGAATCTCTGCGTCCTCAGCGCTTCCTTGCCCCGAGCTGCGAGGGGTGCGTTATCCTTTTCCGGCTCTCGATCTCAGATGGAACGCAGGCGCCTTCCATCCTCCGCACTCCGCTTCCCCTACAGCCCTTCCTCCAATTCCCGCGACAATACCTCCGCCTTCTTCGCCATGTTTGTCGCTCTTTGCCAATCGCTGTTCCGCATGGCCTCGCGCGCCGCATCCATGAACCCGCGGATCTTCGACGCCAAATCCGCCTGCGCCGCATTCAACGCCTTCCCGCGCGTCGCCGCCAGATTCCGCTCCGCCGCGTCCAGGCTCGCCTGTGCATCCGCCTTCGCCGCCTCCAACTCGCCCGTCGAAAGTTCCGGCACGATGGTCGGCTCGTTCGGCTTTCCCGCCGTCGCAGGTTCCGTTGCGGGTAACGCCGCCACTTTCGGCCTTGCCGGTGGATTCCGCGGCAGTCCCAGGCGCACTGGCATCGGCGCCGGTTCCAGCCCCAGGTCCGGCGCTTCGCTCAATGCATTCTCCGCCGTTGCCGACGGAATCACCGGATGCGCCAGCACAAGATTCTCGAAGTGCGCCGCAGGCCGCTTCTTCACCAGACACCCGCCGCAAACCATCATGCTCAAGCACACGGGCACAAGCAGAATTTTCGGCCTGCGTTTACTTCGCTCCGTGGGACTCGGCGCTGGATGCTTGGGCATGCTTACGCGGCTAGGGGCAACTCGATCCGGAACGTCGTTCCGTGGCCAACCTCCGAAGTAAAGTCTATCGAACCGTTGTGAAGCTGCACGATTCGGAACGTGCTCGCCAATCCGATCCCGCTCCCTCCCGGCCGCGTCGTAAAAAATAATTGAAACACTTTTTGCCGGTGCTCCAGGGGAATCCCCTTCCCCGTATCCCCCACGGTAATTTCCGCCATATCTCCGCGCCGGCTCAGCGTCAATTGCAATTGCCCGCCAGTCGGCATCGCCTCCACCGCATTCAACACCAGGTTCAAGATCGCCTGCTTCAGCAGCGCCCGGTCCACGAACACTTCCGGAATTCCAATCGGAATCAATTGCGCCACCTGCACACTCGTCAGCGCCAGCTCCGGCCGCGCCACTTCCAGCACTTCCTTCAGCAGGTCCGCCAACTGTGTCGGCTCCAGGCGCACATCCATCGGCCGCGAAAAATCCAGGAACCTCTTTACCACCGCGTCCAGCCGGTCGATTTCCGCGTCCAGCACGTGCACCGCCTGCTGCGCCGCCCCATCCGTCTCCGGGGGCAGGGACTCCTTCAAATTCTCCAGCCACAGCCGCATCGAGTTCAGCGGGTTCTTTACTTCGTGCGCCACGCCCGCCGTGATCCGCCCCACCGCCGCCAAGCGTTCGCTCACCTGCAATTGCGTGTTGATGCTTTCCAGCGAATCCAGGTCCCGCAGCGTGATCAGCGCCCCCATGCGTTCCCCTTCTCCCTGAATTTCCTGTACGCTCACGCTCACGCGCTTCTTCCCTTCCAGTGTTTCCACCTCCGTCTCCGAAGCCACCTCGTGCAGCTCATCGCCCTCCAGGTGCAGCGCCTTGTGCAGCGGGTGCTCCGGCGGAAAAATATCCGTCACGCGCCGCCCCAAGAAATTCGAAGCCGGCGCCCCCAAAAATTTCTCCGCCGCCGGGCTCACCATCACCGCGCGCGCATCCCGCGTGAACAGGATCAGCCCATCTTCCAGTCCGGCCATTACCGAATTCATGTTCTCCCGCAGCGAGCTGAAAATTTCGTGCACGCCCCGCAATTGCTGTCCCACTTGCGTGATCTTTCGCCGCACCTGTCCTAATTCGTCGGTGCTCTCCAAACGCTCTTTGGTAATTGTTGCCGGTGTGTCGTAGACGCCCGAAGAAATGCGATCCAATTGCGCCAGAATGTCCCGGATCGGCGTGAGCGCCGCCCCGCTCACCAGCGCCGCCAGGATCGTGGAGAGCGCCAGCGCCAGGATCACAATCGTCAGCCACCACCGCAGCCGTGGCTTGATGTCGTTCAGCAGCAATGTCGTCGAAACCGCTACGCGCACTTCTCCAAACGGCTGCCCTCTCTCGCTGAACGGATAATCCACCTCGTAAATCCGTGCGGATTGTTCCAAGATACGCACCTGCCGCACAAACGGGCTTTGCACCAGTTGCCCTAGCGGCGGCCGCCGCGTCACCACTTTTCCCTGCAGTGACTCATCGCTCGACACCAGCGCCAGGCCGTCGTGGTCCGCGATCGTCACTTCGTAAATGGATGGCAAATCCGTTGCCGTCTGCAACCGCGCCTTCAGCCCTTCGCTGATCTCGAATGCCCGCTGCACATAATCGTGTGTTTCCTGCGGATCGCTGGAAGCCGGAAGCACCCCTTGGGCCTTGGCATCATCCACCGCGCGTCTCGCCGTGTCGAACACCTCGCGCGCCAGTTCATTGGCGCGTTTGTCCGTGTCGTGCAGCACCTGCTGCATCAGCAGTTCCAAAAACACCAGCGAGAGCACTAGCGACGACAGCAGCACCAGCCCTGTCATCACCATCGTCAATTTGGCGCGCAGCCCCAAGTGCATAACTTCTTACGTCTCCGTTTCCGCGCGTTCGCTGCCGTATTCCTTCAGTTTGTTGTGCAGCGTCTTCAGGCTCACGCCCAGCAGCTCCGCCGCGCGCGTCTTGTTGTTTCCCGTGGCCGCCAGCGTCTGCACGATCAATTCCTTCTCCATCATGTCCACGGTCGTCCCAATCGGAAATTTGAGAATGGATAGATCGCTCGGGCTTTTCGCCGACACGCGCCCGAACTCCCCCGGCAAACTCGCCCGCGAAATCAAATCTTTCTCGCTCATGATCGCCGCGCGCTCCAGAATGTTGCGCAATTCGCGCACGTTTCCCGGCCACGTGTGGCTCATAAAGATGTCCAGCACTTCCGCGCCGATTCCACGCACGCTTTTCCCATGCTTTGCATTGATGTCGCGCAACATGTGCTCCGTCAGCAGCGGTATATCTTCCTTGTGTTCCCGCAAAGGCGGCAGGTGAATGTGAAACACATTCAGCCGGAAATACAGGTCCTGGCGCAACTGCCCGCTGGACACCGCTTGCTCCGGGTCCTTGTTGGTCGCCGCAAGCACGCGCACGTCCACCGGCGTCTCCACCTTGCTGCCCAGCCTTCGTACCTTGTGGTCTTCCAGAACGCGCAGCAGCTTCGTCTGCGTCGGCGCGGGCATCTCCCCGATTTCGTCCAGCAGGAGCGTTCCGCCGTCCGCCAGTTCAAAGCAGCCAATCCGCCGTTCCGCCGCGCCCGTGAACGCGCCCCGCTCGTGCCCGAAAATCTCGCTCTCCATCAGCGTTTCGGGAATCGCCGAACAGTTGATGGCCACAAACGGCCCGCCCGCCCGCGGCGATAATTTATGGATGGTCCGCGCCACAACTTCTTTCCCAGACCCCGTTTCGCCCGTGATCAACACCGAAGCCGAACTCGGCGCCGCCATCTCGATCACCCGCATCACGTCCTGCATCGGCTTCGTTCCGCCCACCAGTTCTCCAAGCCGCCCTGCTTCGCGCAATTGCCTCTGCAATACCGCCAGGTTCTGCGCGTCGCGCGCCTTGCTCAACGCGCGGTCCAGCAGCGCGCGCAGCATCGGCCCCTTCAGCGGCTTTATGATGTACCAGAACGCGCCGGACTCAACCGCCGCCACCGCGCGCTCTTCGCTGTCCTTCCCCGTGATAATGATCGCCGGCACATCTTTCAGGTCTTCGCCCAACTGCTTCAGTAGGTCCAACCCGTTCATCCCCGGTAATTCCACGTCGGCAATCACCGTATCCGGTTGGAAATTGGAAAATTTTGCCAGCGCCTCTTCGGCGCTCGCCACGCCCAGCACCTCGTAGCCCCACCGCTGCAGCAACTGCTCGTAACCTTTCCGTGCGTTGTCCTCATCCTCGACAATCAGCACGCGGTCTCTGTGTTCTCCGGTTTCTACCGTGCGTACGGCTCGTGTCTCGTCTGCCATGCGGCTTCGCCTCGTCTGAATAAATACCACGAATGGAGCAACTTCGCGTGGATCATTCGACTCTAACAAGCCCCTTCCCGCTTGCCAAGCCCGCCGTCGCAACTCCCTGCTACCGTCGAGAAGGCCTATGCTTTGAGGTTTACCTTTGGAGTGCGGCGGCTCGCCGCCGCTTTTACAGCTGCGTGCCCGGCCGACAAACTATAATTCCTACACCCGCCATCCCCCAGGCGAGCACGGCGAGGAATCTGCTATCCGTTCTATTATTATCTTGACAAGTCTTTCGAGATGTACTATAATTTTTTGCGTAGATAATCGCGTCCAACCGCCGGGCACCCGCCCGGCCTTTTCTTTTATGCCCCAATCTCTGATCCGCGCCCCACTTTCCCATCTCGCGCCAGCCAAACGCGCGCCAAATCCCTCTAACCCCCCCACAATCAACACATCCATCAAAACCCTTCGCCAACCCCTGCAAAATCAACACATGCACAACCGCATCAAAACAAATGACCTACATCCCCATTACAATCAATACTTACAACACCCGATTCCCGCAACTCCCCCGAATTCAACACTTACAAAAATTCGGTAGTGCTTTGCTTTGAATAGGGACGGCCCGCACCGCCGCTGTTCTCTGAGAATCTAGCCAGGGAAGGGGGTGGCTTCGCCTTGGAGTCAACAATGAGAAGCCGTGACTTGGCTACCCAAGTACACCTTTGGACTCGTGAATCGGCGCGATACCTACCCGTAAAACGCAATTTGGGCAAAGATAGACACGTGATCTTTGCATACATGGATGAGTCTGGGCAGGCTGAGTACAACTTGGCACTTGTCCGGCCTCATTTCGTCAGATCATGCGTTTTGGTACGTGAGAATCAGTTTGAAGCTATCGAGCAAGCGATTACTGCGTTGTGCGAAAGCCTCCCCATAAACCCAGACACTGGGAAACGCTGCGAATTTCATGCCCACTGCATTTTCCATGGCCAAAAGGATTGGAAGCCTTTTGTGGGGAACCAATCTCTGCGTCGGAAGGTCTTTTCCGATATGACCTCGATCATCTCCAAATTTAACCTTGCCATTGCATTTGCTTACGTCCACAAGAACCAGATTCTAACCTGCTACAAAAAGACTTATAGCCCTCCTGTAATCACCTTGCTCATGGCGATACGAATTGTCGAAAACTGGATGGAGAAGAATGCTCCTGACCAGCGATGGGTTCCGTGTGTCGGTCGGAGTGATTATGACGCCCAGTTAGAAGAAGCGTTCCACGAGAATCGGAGAAGTTTCAGCCCCATCACGAGCTTAAGGGCGGTACGCGCAGCAGACTTTTGCGGGTGGGTGAGACCTAACACTTCTAAGCTCTTTTTAGCCTCGGACCTGTGTGCGTTCGCGCATGGAAGAAAAAAACAAGGTAAGGATGAGTGGGGCCTAAATCATGCTTTGAGGCCGCATGTGTTCAATATTTGGGAGTTCAAGCCCAGCCGAATTTACGGGCTATAACAATCAAGTGGCGAGGCAGCTTTGGGGGCACCCCAGCCATGGAGTCGGGGATTTGGTGTATTGAAGAGATTGTGGGATTGGCCGATAGTACAATGAGGGCTAAAGCTCCACTTGGAGGAGCAGCCTCGATTGAGCTAGACTATTGCTTCGGGGAAAGTGTAAGTTCCCCTTGTCCGTGAATGGTACCGGGTGTGGGAGTTTCCCAAACTCTAAGCGGTGCTAGATTTAGAAATAATGGCTGCAATCCCCTAGCAGCTATCAGAGGGAGAGACATGGCGCATTACCCAGTAATGTTTACATTCCAGGATGTTGTGTCTGGGAATGGCTTTCTATCCGGCGTGACGATGGCCGGCAGAGCACTCATGTGCAAAGAAAGCGATGGAAAGTGGTGGGTTTACGGAGTGCATCCCGGAGGCATGGCGCACTTCGGCGAATCTGCGATGGAAGCTTTTTCTAACTTCCGAACAAGCTACAGAACAGTCTTGTTTGATATCGCGGAAGAGGCGTCCAATTTCGACGCATTCAAAACGGAAGTTGATCGTTTTTATAACGAAGTCGGAGAGTGCGAAGAAGCGCGTTGGGAGGAAGCTCTTGAGGCGCTTCGTTCTGGAAAAGTAATACCCGAAGAGCCCTTCTCAAAACTCCCTCGCCATAAGCCTGAATCTCGCCCCTGCAAAGTCCAGGTTGAGCGCCTCGATCAGATAGCGAGCAATCGCTTCTCGTCGAAAGATAATGTTTCGGATACGTTCGAATTGCCTCTCGCGGCCTGAGCATGTCCGCAAAGGTTTCCTTCAAAGAGATTGAGACAATGATGGACATCTGTGCGCCGGGCTGGACATATCGCACTTCCAACCATAGTCGGGTAGTCAAATACAACGGACTCGTATACCGCAATCTTCCGAAACAGGATGAGATTGAAGTTGGCTTTGTCCGTTCAATGGCACGACATTTCAATATATTGGACTGCGCCAAGAAGGCGATGCCTTCTCTATCTACCTAGTTTTTCAAACTGTTCCACTACCGCCCGATCGGCTTCCTTTATTACTTCCTCCAACCCCTATTAGAATCAACACTTTCAAATCTGTATGAAAACAAACGCTTTATCCACCTTTAGAATCAACACTTTCAAAAAACAGGAGGAGGGTCATCTCCACTTCATCGCCCCAACGAGCTCGCTCTCTTTCACTCTTCCACTCTTTTACCCTTGCACTCTTCTACTCCTTCACCAGATACAGCGCTCGCCCCAGCTCCAACTCCAGCTTCGCTCCCTTCGCCAGATCCAACTCTTGCCCGCGCCCCGCCTCCATCAGGTAAGCCTCCAGAGCCCCCAGCGCTGCTCCCTGCGCTGACTCTTTCGTGTTCTTGTCCTTCACGCCCTTCATCGCACCCATGGCTGCGCCCGCAACCGCCGCCTGGGTAGCATCCTTCTGCGTGCCGCCACGCCCCTCGATCACGCCCTCTTGCGTCGCTCCCGGCTTGATGCTGTGATTCCCCGGCACCGCCACGACATCCGCCACGATCGGCAGCCTCCCAAACTTCGTGTGGATCTCGTCAAACGTCAGCCAGATCTTCGCCCGCCCCGTGAGTCCCGCCGGCTCCACGCGGCTAATGTGCCCTGTGATCACCGCCCCGGCCGGCAAGTAGATGCCCTGCCCCGCCTCCAGCGGCTCCAGCGTGCGCACGCGAAACGCCTGGTTCTGTCGCGCCGCCCGCGTCGTCATCTCCTCCTCCAGCTTCGCCAGGAATCGCGTTCCCGGCACCACGCCATACGCCTCCAGCGGCAATCCGCGCCGCTCCCCATCGGCCATGCGCCCCTCGGGAGCGTTCGCCGCCTCCCGCGCTTCGGTGGAGGCCGGCTCGCGCTGTTCCTGCGCAACCATAGCCCCTGGCATCCACAGCCCTCCAGCCATGGCACCCAACACCACCCAGTTCCTCACTCGTTCTTTCATGGCAAACTCCCCCTCCTGCGGCGGGCATTTACTGAGTTGCAGTCGTGGGGCCACCTCGCCCAAGTTCGCCGCCTTTCTAACCCTTTGATTTATAAAGAGATGTTGATCCAAGGCGGATGCCTTCCTGCAGCCGCCTGCCTGCCTCCCCCTGCAGAGGTGCCCGCAAAGGCTGGCAGCCTCCCCCCCAGCTCGCCGATCGCAGATAGCTCGTAACCATCTCGTCTTTCTCGCCTCATATACGAAGTACCTGGCGTCACGCCGATCTAGCTCGCGCACAATTGTTGGAGAGCAAGCTTCCTGCATCCAACAGGAGTGGTGTGGCGTACCATGTTCACTGCCGCTGTTAGCGGCTATCACCAGCTTGGAGGAAACGCACCATCATGCTGCTCCGCAAGGCGCCCGATTTGACCTACGCCGATGTCACCCCCAAATCGCTCTATCTCGACCGCCGCAAATTTCTCCGCGGCATGGGCATCGCCGGGGCCGCTGCGTTGGCTGGCGCGCGCCTCTGGGATCTGGCCTCTCCGCGCACTTCGGCATTCGCCGCCACGAAATTCAGCGGCTTGATCAAGAGTCCCTTCAGCACCACGGAAAAGCAGAATACCTACGACGACGTCACCCACTACAACAATTTCTACGAATTCGGCACCGATAAATCCGATCCCTCCAAAAACGCCCAGAAATTCCAGACCGCGCCGTGGACCGTTTCCGTCGAAGGCGCAGTAAAGAAACCGCGCCAGTTCACCCTTGACGAAATCCTCAAGCTCGCTCCCCTCGAGGAGCGCATTTACCGCCATCGTTGCGTGGAAGCGTGGTCCATCGTAGTCCCCTGGATCGGCTATTCCTTCAGCGCGCTGGCCAAGGCCGTCGAGCCCACGCCCAAAGCCCGATACGTCGCCTTTGAAAGCTATTACGATCCCAGGCAAATGCCCTGGGGCAAATATGCAGGCATCGATTTCCCCTACGTCGAGGGCTTGCGCCTAGATGAAGCCATGAATCCGCTCGCTCTATTGTGCGTCGGCATGTACGGCGAGTCGCTCCCCAATCAGGATGGCGCGCCCGTGCGCATGGTTCTCCCCTGGAAATACGGTTTCAAAAGCGCCAAATCGCTGGTGAAAATCCGCTTCACCGAAAAGCAGCCGCCCACCACCTGGAACCGCATGGCCTCGAATGAGTACGGCTTCTACGCCAACGTCAATCCCAAGGTAGATCACCCTCGTTGGAGCCAGGCCAAGGAACGCCGCCTGGGCGAATTCTTCAAGCGCGAAACCCTGATGTTCAATGGCTATGGCGAGCAGGTTGCCAGCATGTACAACGGCATGGACCTGCGCAAAAACTACTGAGCTGCCATCCTGCACATGCGCGCACTCTTCACCAGCAAATGGACCAAGGTTGTTGTCTTTCTTCTTTGCCTGATGCCGCTCGCTTCATTGGGCTGGCGGGCTTTGCATAACGATCTCTCCGCCAATCCCATCGAGTTCATCACCCACGCCACCGGAGACTGGACGTTGCGCTTCCTTCTGATCACTCTGGCCATCACCCCGCTGCGCAAGATCCTGCGCCTCCCCGATCTGATCCGCTTCCGCCGCATGCTTGGCCTGTTTGCGTTTTTCTACGCCTGCCTGCACTTCACCACCTACATCTGGCTGGACAAATTCTTTGATCTCGCGGAGATGTGGAAGGACGTCGCCAAGCGCCGTTATATCACCGTCGGCTTCACCGCGTTCGTGCTGCTGATTCCTCTTGCCAGCACTTCCACCGCAGGCTGGATTCGCCGCCTCGGCGGCCGCCGCTGGCAGCAACTGCACCGCCTCATCTACATCAGCGCCGTCTGTGGTGTGATTCATTACTACTGGCTGGTGAAATCCGCTGTGCTCCGCCCTCTCACCTACGCCGCCATCCTCGCGGTTCTCCTGCTGTGGCGCCTCGCCACAAAATACTGGCCCCAGCCGCGCCCCGCCACCGTCGAATTGCCGCCCAAGCCGCAACGCGCTCAAGCCTGAACGCCTGGCGTTTTCTATTTTGCATTCGTCGGCTGGCCCGAATTCCTCATGCGATATAGCTTTCCCCCTTGCTCAGGCAAAGCAACACGCTGTCATCCTGAGGGGCGCGTCGTTTGCGCCCCGAAGGATCTCAACCGTAACACTGTGCAAGATGACTATGTCTTGCTGAATTTGAACAACGGATAAACTGCCGCCCGTCAGAAAGCCCGGCTAGCCGGTATCGTTCGCGTGTCTCCCGAGGAACCTCCGGATCTTGTCCAGCGCTTCCGCGTACATCGTTTCGGTGACGCGCCCCGTCTGCGTGTTCTGCTGGCTGGGGTGATACACCCCGAAAAGCCGCGGCAGGCCCGGCGCAATCTCCGCTTCCGCGCCGTGTGCGAATTTGTAAGCCGCGCGCGAACTGATCTTTCCATCCTGCTTCAGGATTTCCAGATACGCGTCCCACGCGATTTTTCCCAGCGCCAGCACTGCCGCAGGCCGCAGAATCTCAAGTTCGCGCCGCAGATAGCCGCGGCAATTCAAAATTTCGCTTGGCAGCGGCTTGTTGGCCGGCGGCGCGCAACGCACGGCTGCGGCAATGTAAACATTCTGCAGCCGCAATCCATCCTCGCGATTCTGCGAAGTCGGCTGATTCGCGAAGCCCGCCTGGTGCAGCGCCTTGTACAAAAAATCGCCGGAGCGGTCGCCCGTGAACACGCGCCCCGTACGATTCGCTCCATGCGCCGCCGGTGCCAGTCCCAGGATAAACAATTGCGCGTTGCGATCGCCGAACCCCGGCACACCGCGTCCCCAATACTCCCACTCGCGGTACGCCCGCCGCTTCTCCCGCGCCACTTTCTCACGGTACTTCACCAGCCGCGGGCATTTCCGGCAGGCGCAAACTTCCTGCGCGACAACGCGCAACGCCGCTTCGCGCTTCACTTGCGTCTTTTCACTTTCCCCTCACCGGAAAATCTTCAGCACCTCTTCGTGTAGCAAGCCATTGGTGCTGACGAAGCGGCCCTTGTATATGGTGCGCTCGCCGTCAATCGTCGTTGATCTTCCGCCGGCTTCTTCCACAATCAGGCCGAGCGGCGCCAGGTCCCACGGCTTGGAGACCCAGTCCAGCGCCGCATCCGCCGCGCCTTCGGCCACCAGCATGTGTTGCCAAAAGCCGCCAATCGAACGGCTGCTGCGCGCCGCATCTGCCAACCGGCGTATCATCGCGCGCACCTCCGTGTCTTTGCTGGGCCCCGTCCCCGTCGTGAACACCAGCGCGTCCGCAAGCCGCGCCACCTTGGACACCCGAATGCGATGGCCATTGCGATAAGCGCCTTCGCCGCGATACGCCCACCAGCGCGTCCCCCGGCCAAGCTCCGGCGCCGACGCCATCCCCGCTACAATTTCGCCGTTCTCCTCAATCCCCATCAGCGTCCCAAACGTGGGAATGCCGCGCGAGAATTCCTCCGTGCCGTCGATCGGATCAATGATCATGCGCGCGCGCCCGTTCTGTGACGGCGCCTCCACGCTTGCGCCGCCCATCTCCTCGCCCAACACATCCAGTGGCAGGCCGCTCGCCGCCACCTTGGCGCGCGCCATCGCTTCCACTTCCTTGTCCGCCTGCGTTACCGCCGTGCCATCCCGCTTGTGTTCCACGCGCATTTCCGCCGCGCGAAAATACCGGCTCGCAATCGCGTCCGCCTCCACCGCAATCGCTTCCAGCAATGCCCCATATTTCGCTCGATAGCTCATCCCAATGTCTCCAGGTTCCTGCACTTGTCTCGCGCGGTGAGTGCGCCCCCACGCAGCTTAAGTGCATGGGAACCTCCTGCGAGCTAGCCGGAACTCTCACCCATCTATGGTAAACCCTAGTGGAGACTCTGAGGCTGAGGGGAAGGGGCGTTTTGAGCGCTTGCGCCGCTCAACGAACCGCCCAGATCATCACGAATCTCGATATCGACGATGTCTCCCGCATAAGTAGCATCAGTGGCCGTGGTGTAGTGGATAATGGCCCGCTTACCTTCCAAATGACGACAAAGAGTGAAGTGATCTCCTCCATACCAGATCGTGTCAGCAACGCTGGAGTTGAAAGCGCTCTTGCGGCGAAATGTAAGCGGCTGCCCCTCATGAATGATGGTGAAATCAGACAATCCCGTTTGCTCTGTGCACGTCGCTGATTTGACGGTGCCGGTAGCAGTCTGCGAACCCGGAGGAGCATCCAGCGACAGTGACTCACCAGCGGTCCGCTGTTCGGGTGGAATGCGGTTCCAGAGCTCGACCGCTTCGTTGTGATCGCCTGCAATCCAGCGGTTGGCTACATACCTGGCATAATCAGCAGCTTCCGCTCCCTTACCCATCCGTAGCAGGACCTTGCCGGTCAGAAGATGATATCCGGCCAGCGAAGGTTCTAGTTCTTCCGCTTTACGCGCGAGGTCGTAGGCATCTTTCAGGTCATTCTGCCGCAATGTGAGAATGGCAAGCTGTACCAATGGCGGCGCGAACTGCTTGTTCAACTGGTAGGTGTCTAAGAGGGCATCCTGAAAAGCGCGTTGTCCTGTGGCCGTTTCAGAAGTAACAAGCGGCGAAAGCATCGTCAGGTAATAGAGGGAAAGATAGAGCTTCCCATCCAGCGCAAAAGCTTGCTTGAATTCATTTACTGCGTCAGCATCGCGGCCCTGATGGAAATAGAAGAAAGCCTTATCCTCATGCGCCAGGCCCAGTTTTGGGTCTTCCTGCAGCGCCTGCTCGATATGGGGGCCTGCGGCTTCCAGGTGGTGCCGCCACAGAAGAAAGGCCGCGATTTCCGCCTCCGTTTCGGCAACGCTCATTGTCCGGAGAGCGAAGTCTTTCTCTTCAATGTGAGGGTCATGCTTCAAAATAGTGGTCGCGAAGGCGGGCTGCAGCATGTACGCCTCCAGCCCCTTGTCAACTTTCTGGAAATCGCCGAAAGTCTGAACGAAGGCTTTCTTTTGTTCAACTCCTTGCTGTAACAAGTTGAGGAACTCGTCCAGTTTTTTTCCATTTTCCATCCCGGGACCGTACATCAGATAATGCACGAGAGCCCACGATTCTGCGTAGAACAGTTGCATCTTATCTTCGTCGTGATAGTAGGGAGACCGTTGATCGAGCGAAATGAGTTTTTCTACCGAAATGGGGGTCTTCGAGCGCATGGCGCGATATCGCTCTGTTGGAGCTCCAAGATAAATGCGGTTCTGTTCAAAGCGGGTGTATCCATAAAACTCCGCAAACCCTTCATCAAGCCACACGGGTATCCAATGCAGATTCATGTGCAGGATGGAGTGGGTGTATTCGTGGTAGACAATCTGTTGTCCGTGCCCGGCCCAGCCGTCCATTCGGATCAACGCAAATTGCTTCTCCCAACCGTGAAAAAACACGCCGGCATAGTTCCCTTTAAACTGCGGCAGGAGCTTCTTGAGAGTTTCATCATCACAAGTGACATAGACGACCAGCGGGGCACCCGCTTCGAGCCGGGCGTTAGAGAACCTGGTCGCGAAGACGTAGCGCATCCGCTCCATCTCACCGGCCGCGCGGCGGGCATCTCCCTGGCTACAACCCGTGAGAACACGAAAATGAGGGCTGCGCACTTCAATCCAGGCTTTATCCTTCGCCTCTACGCGAGTTGTTTGCAGGAATATCTGGATAGCACAGCAGACAATCAAACGAAGTCTCATTGAACCGCATTTTGCAGGATTCTCTCCCATGCGTCAATCCATTCACAGCCACGCTCCCGTCGGTTCCCGCTGAGTCTCACTCGGGTGAGTCAGGAGAGACAGGAATTCGCACTCGACGCATGCCTTCTGTCCGTGCAAATCTATCCTTATGTCAGTTCACGCCAACACTGGAACCGTGCTGGACCGCATCCTGGAGTCCCGCCGCGCCTGGGTCGAGCACCGCAAGCGCGTCTTGCCGGAAACCGTGCTGAAATATGGCGTGAAGGCCGCGCCGCCTGTGCGTGATTTTCCCGCCGCGCTCTCCCGCGATGCCATCAACGTTCTCGCCGAATTGAAGCCCGCTTCGCCTTCGCGCGGCGTTCTTCGTGATCCCTTCGATGCCCCGGCCCTGGCTCAATCGCTCGAAGACGCTGGCGCCGCCGCTCTTTCGGTCCTCACCGAGGAAGAGTTCTTCCACGGTTCGTTGAAAAACCTGCGCGATGCACGCAGAAGTGTAGCTCTGCCTGTTCTGCGCAAGGATTTCATTTTTGATCCCTGGCAAGTGTGGGAAGCGCGCGCCAATGATGCCGATAGTTTTCTTCTAATCGTGGCCGTGCTCGGCGATATTCAATTGCAGGAATTGATCGCTCTCGGACGCGAACTCGGCATGGAACCGCTCGTTGAAGTCCACACGCTCGAAGAGCTCAGCCGCGCGATGGCAGCCGGCGCGCGCATCCTCGGCGTAAACAACCGCGACCTGAGAACCCTCACAGTGCGCGTGCAAACTTCCTACGAATTGATTGAGCACATCCCGGACGAGTGCATTGCCGTCAGCGAATCCGGCCTGCGCACCCACGACGACTTGCAGAAGCTCCGCGCCGCTGGTTTTGACGCCTTCCTCGTCGGCGAGCACCTCATGCTCGCCCCAGACCCCGCCGCCGCCCTGACGCAACTCCTCACTCCTCCACCCCAGTAGCCACTGCCTTTAGCAGAAGGTGGTAGTGTTGTGCCCCACAAGTTCGTTGCGCTTCTCTTTGGGGGGTCAGGGCTTCAGCCCTGACATAGAGCCAGCAAAATGATTTGGGCTTTAGCCCCCGAAGATTCTGGACATCTTCACATTATTTTCGGGACACAACTCGAGCCTCCCGCTCCTGCCAGAGAAAAGGTATGGTGATTAAGTTCATTTATCTCTCAGCGCACCAAGATTCGCGGCAAAGCGCGGCGGAGTCTTACCAGTCGAAGGGCACCAGCCGGAAGCGAGTGTGTTGGCAGTATTCGGGATAGCCGGGCAGTTCCTGGCGGAGGATCTTTTCCTCGTTGAGCAGGCGCAAAACGTAAAAGGGGATGAGCAGAGCAAAGGCCGGCCAGGCGATGTACGAGCCCAGCGCCAAGGGTGTGGCGAGCCACATCACCAGGCTGCCCGAATACAGCGGATGGCGAACCATGCGGTACGGGCCGGTGGAAATTACTTTCTGGCCAGCCTCGACTTGAATGGTGCGCGAGGCGAAACTGTTGACCTTCATGACCCAACCCCCCAGGAGGAGCGCCCCGAGAATCAGGGCCTGACAAAGCAGCACGAGCCACAACGGCACCGCACCCAAAAAGGTGCGCGTCCAGTCCCAGCGGTAATCCAGGCCGGGAAGCAGAAAAGCGGCAAGGAACACCGGCTTCGACACTCTCATCAGGAGTTTCTGTTCGCTGACCTTCTCCTTGCTCTGCAGCCGGCGCTCTATCAATTGGGGATCGTGTTTATA
Source organism: Candidatus Acidiferrum typicum (assembly GCA_002478115.1). GTDB lineage: Bacteria > Acidobacteriota > Terriglobia > Acidiferrales > UBA7541 > Acidiferrum > Acidiferrum typicum. Next base: position 44,155 of record DLMH01000025.1, read on the forward strand.
GAAATAGAGGAAAGCAAGGATGCTGGGAATGAAAGCGACGGCCATGAAGATCCAGCCCTGCCAAAACTTCCACGAGCCTGCAGGAATAAACAACAACGCAGCGCCGATGATCAGGACAAGAGAAAGGCGTACAACCAGTTTTGATCGGAGACTCATGTCAATTTGACATAGTCAGGCTGGGTGCGTCCCACGCCGAATTTCTCACGAGGCCTGCTCCGGACACGGTATCTCAACAAAGCCCCGCCTCACAACGGGTTGCACTCGCCGATGCGCGCGCAGGCCGGAAACTGACAAGGGGTTCGCCGTCGTTTCGGTGGATGGCAATGAGATTTAGGGCCATTACGGGCAGCGCTGGCGCGGTTGCCAGACCATTGGCAGCGCCCCCATTGAAGATCGTTTCACAGTGTCGCGAACAGGCGAGACAGGTGTATTATTGTTCTGTTCCCTGGGTCAAAGGGAAAACACCAGCTTGACGCGTCGCAAAACAAAGCGAGTCTACTTCCTGGCTTTACTCCTCGGGGTCGTTTTTCTCGGGGCGCAATTGCATTGCTGCGCGGACCTGAACTCCAGCACAACGGATTCGCACTTCTGCCCAATCTGCTCCACGGCAGGTACAGCTATCGCCACTCCTTCGCTGATCATGGCGATGGCGCCGGCCATCAACCGGCTGGTAGTCGTCAGCGTAATGCCCACAGTTCCCGCGGTGGTTTTCCGCAATGTGGCGCCCCGAGCGCCTCCCGCCGCTTAGAACACCGCGTTTTACCTCTCATTTCATTTTCAAACAGAATTGTTGCGCGGCCCTCTGACAGGGACGCGCGAGGAGTCATCACTTGAGGAAAGGAATGGTTTTGGTTGCAGCACTGTTGGTCTCGCCGGCGTTCGCAGCGGGCCAGCAGAGCGCTGCGCCCACTCCGGCGAACACGCCGCCGCAGGCCAACGCAACGCAGTCTCGCCCGGCACGGATCGCGCTGGACGACGCCATTCGCATGGCCCTCCAGCATAACCATGCGTTGCAGGCGCTGCGCTCGACCATCCAGCAGAGCCTGGCGGAAGAAATCACTGCCAACCTTCGCCCCAATCCAACGCTGGGTCTCGATGCCCAGTTCCTTCCGATCTTCCAACCCAACCAGTTCAGCTCCGACTACATCGACCAGCAGGCGCAGTTCGATGCCGGCGTGGGCTATCTGTTCGAGCGCGGCAAGAAACGGCAGCACCGTCTTAAGGCCGCGCAGGATCAGACCACCGTGGTGCGCTCGCAAGTCTCCGACAGTGAGCGCCAACTGGTCTTCAACGTCGGTCAGCAATTCATTGATGCCCTGCTGGCGGAATCGACGCTGGAATTCGCGCAGCAGGACCTGGACAGCTTCCAGAAAACCGTGGACATCAGTAAAGAGCGATTTCGCGTGGGGGACTTGAGCGAAGGCGATTTTCTGAAGATCAAACTTCAGTTGCTGCAATTCCAAAGTGACGTTTCCGCCGCCAAACTGGCCAAGCTGCAAAGCCTGGCGGCGCTGCGCCAATTGCTCGGCTTCGAGTCCGTTCCCGATGACTACGATGTGCAAGGCACACTCGACTACCAACCGGTCCACGCCAACCTGAACGAACTGAAATCCCTAGCGGCCATCAACCGGCCCGATCTCCGCGCCGCGCAGCAAGCCGTGGCCGCGGCGGAAAGCCAGTTGGCCTTGCAACAGGCCAACGGCAAAATGGACGTCACCGGCACTTTCAATTACACGCACACGGCCGGCGTGAATACCGGCGCTTTTTACTACAACATGCCTCTCCCCATTTTCAATCGCAATCAGGGCGAAATCGCGCGCGCGCGCTACGCCATCACCCAGGCGCAACAGCAGGCCAGCGAAACCACGCAGCAGGTTTCCACGGACGTGGTCCAGGCCTACGAAAATCTCCACACCAACGATGAAATCATTCAGCTCTATCAGGGCGGCTACGTCGAGCAGGCCAAACAATCGCGCGACATCAGTGAATACGCCTACCGCAAAGGCGCCGCCAGTCTGCTCGACTATCTGGACTCCGAACGGACCTACCGGGCCAACCAGCTTGCCTACCGCCAGGCGCTCGCGAACTACATGCTCGGGCTCGAACAGATGCGCCAGGCCGTGGGCACGAGGAATGTGACATGAAGCATTTCATAAAAATACGCGTGAACTTCCTGGCCCTTGTGGCTATCGCTGCCATCGCCGCGCCGCTCAGCCTTTCTCTCTCGGGTTGCGGCGCCGGTCCCGGCGAATCGGAATCCAAAATGACTTCGTTCACGTCCTCCGAATCGAAGGCAGACACGGCCGAACTCTTCAGCGTTCCGAAAGAACAGATGCCTCACATCCAGATCGTGGCCGCGGAAAAAGGACCTCTGCCGCGCACGCTGCGCCTGACGGGCGCGGTGGCTTATGACGCATTTGCAACCACCCCCGTTTTTGCGGCGATTGGCGGACCGGTCCATGAAATCCTGGTGGCCCCCGGCCAATTCGTGCAGGCCGGCCAGCCTCTCCTCACGGTTACCAGCCCGGACTACTCCGCGGCCCGCTCCGCCTACATCAAAGCCAAGGATTCCTACGCCCACGCGGACAAGTTCTATGCGCGAGCACAAGATCTCTACGCCCACGGCGCCAACTCCGAGGCCGATCTCCAGCAGGCGGAGTCGAATCGCACACAGGCTCACGCGGAGATGGAATCCTCCGCGGACGCCCTACGAGCGCTCGGTCTGAAGGATCCGGAAACCGTGATTAAGCAGTCTGTGCAATCCACGGCACAAATTCCGGTTCCTGCTCCGGTCACCGGTGAAATTGTGGAGCGGCTCGTGGGCCCCGGGCAGTTGCTCCAGGGTGGCGTGACGCAGTGTTTCACTATCTCCAACACCAACACTGTCTGGGTCCTCGTGAATGTCTACCAAAGCGATCTTCCGTTCGTGCACATTGGAGACACCGTCGAAATCAACACCGAATCCTATCCCGACCTCTTTCACGGAAAGATTTCCTATATTGCCCCCGCGCTGGATCCCACCACGCGAACCTTGCAAGCGCGCATCATTACTCAGAATCCCGGGAAGAAATTGAAGCGGGACATGTTCGTGACCGCGCTTGTCGGCGCCGGCTCCATTCCCGACGCCATCACGGTTCCCGACGCCGCCGTTCTCCGCGACACGGAAAACCAGCCCTTTGTGTATGTGCAGACGAATGCCAACCAGTTTGCCCGGCGCCTGGTCACGCTGGGGAGCAGCAGCAAAGGCCGCACGCAGATCACCAGCGGCCTGAAAGAGGGCGAACACGTCGTCGGCGACGGCGGGCTGTTCCTGCAATTCAAAAATTCCCTGCAGCATTAAGAGGAGCGCTCCGGAGACATCTCGATGATTCATCGCATCGTCCAACTCGCTCTTCAGCAGCGCTTCCTGGTGCTCATGCTCACGATTTTGATCATCGTGGCGGGCACCTGGTCGTTCCAGCAAATGCCCGTGGATGCCTACCCGGATCTGTCGCCGCCGATGGTGGAGCTGATCACGCAGTGGCCCGGCCACGCGGCCGAAGAAGTCGAGCGCCTCACCACGCTCCCGCTTGAGCTGGCCATGAATGGCTCGCCGCGCCTCCACGTCATGCGCTCCATCTCGCTGTATGGGCTGTCGGACGTTATCTTGACGTTCGATGAAGGGGTGGATCCTTATTTCGCGCGCCAGGTTGTTTTCCAACGCATCAGCGACGCGACCCTGCCGCAGGGTGTTTCGCCGAGCATGGCCCCGCTCTTCAGCCCCAGTGGCCTCGTCTATCGCTACGTCATCGAGAGTCCCGATCGCTCTCCAATGGAATTGCATACCTACGAGATCTGGAACATCGAGCGTGCCTACAAAAGCGTGCCGGGCGTCGCCGACGACTCCGGTTTTGGCGGGCCGACGATGGAGTATCACGTCCTGCTCGACCCCGTGAAGCTAAACAACTATCACCTGCCAGTCGTGCAGGTGGTTGCAGCGCTCAACGCCAACAATGCCAATACGGGTGGCGGCTTTTACACGCAAGGCGGGCAGTTCTACTACGTGCGCGGCCTCGGCCTCGTCAAGACCACGGAGGACATCGGCGAGGTCGTTGTCGCCAGCTTGAACGGCGTGCCCGTCTGCATCAAGGACATCGGCCGGGTGGTGATCGGCCACGCCCCGCGCCTGGGTATCTTTGGTTTCCAGACGAAGCTGAAGAAGGACGACGACGCCGTCGAAGGCGTTATCTTGATGCGCCGGGGCGAGCAGACACAAAACGTCCTCGAAGGGGTTGAGAAGAAAACCGAGGAGATCAACAAGACCCTCCTGCCGCCCGACGTGAAAGTCCGCCCGTACTACGACCGCAGCGACCTCGTTCGCGTCACCACGGATACCGTCGAAGGCAATCTGCTTCGCGGCATGGTCCTTGTCTTGATCGTCCTCATCTTTTTCCTGGTCAGTTTCCGCGCCGCGATCATCACCGCACTTACCATTCCTCTTGCTCTCCTCTTCGCCTTCATCTTTTTGAACTGGACCGGGGAAGCAGCCAACCTCCTCTCCATCGGCGCCATTGATTTCGGCATCATCATTGACGGCACCATCGTCATGGTCGAGAACATCTACCGCGAACTCGGCCTGCGCTACGGCACCGAATACAAATTGAGCGACGTCATCCTTACGGCTGCTCGCGACGTCGATCGCCCCATTTTTTATTCCGTGGCCGTCATTATCGCCGGCTACTTGCCCATCTATGCCCTCAGGGGGCCGGCTGGAAAACTATTTCATCCGATGGCGGACACCATGGGTTTTGCGCTGCTCGGCGCGCTCATTCTCACACTCACGGTCGTTCCCGTGCTCGCGTCCTACTGGTTCAAAAAGGGTGTCAAGGAAAAGCAGAACCGCATCTTCAATTGGATTCGCGATCAGTACGCCGGCCGGCTGGAGTGGTGCCTGAATCACCCGGGAACGACCATCGTTTCCTCATTGCTGATTTTCGGCGCCACCCTGCTCCTCATTCCTCTGATCGGCGGAGAGTTTTTGCCACGTCTGGATGAAGGCGCCGTCTGGGTCCGCGCCACGCTGCCTTACACGATTTCGTTTGAAGAAGCCGCTAAATTTGCGCCGCAGGTCCGCGATCTGCTCATCCAATATCCCATGGTCACGGTTACGGGCTCGGAGCTTGGGCGGCCCGACGACGGCACGGACCCCACGGGTTTTTTCAACTGTGAATTTTATGTTGGCCTCAAGCCGTACAAGGACAAGTCATGGTCGCAGACATCGGTGCGCACCAAGGAACAACTTGTCGCGGACCTGCAGAAGAAACTCGACTCCTATCCTGGGGTGATCTTCAATTTCACGCAGCCTGCCGAAGACGCCGTTGACGAAGCCCTTACGGGCCTTAAATCCGCGCTCGCCGTGAAAATATTCGGGCCGGACCTCGACGTTCTTGAGAAAAAGGCCGTTGAAATCAAGAATGTGCTCGACAAAACGCCTGGCTTCACCGAACTTACGGTGGTCCGCGAACTCGGTCAGCCCAGCCTGATCATCGACGCCGATCGCGCAAAAATTGCGCGCTATGGCATCAACGTTGCCGATGTCGAGGCCGTCGTGCAAGCCGCCGTCGGTGGCCAGGCGGCCACCCAGGTGATTCAGGGAGAAAAACTTTTTAATCTCGTGGTACGCATGGACCCAAAGTTCCGCTCCGACGCGCGGGAAATCGGAAATCTCCTCGTGCCCGCGCCCGCGGGCCAGCAGATTCCTCTTTCTGAACTCGCTACCATCAAGGAATCCACCGGGGCCTCATTCATCTATCGCGAAAACAACTCGCGCTACATCGGCATCCAGTTTTCGATTGAAGGGCGCAACCTCGAAGGCATCGTCGATGCCGGGCAAAAAAACATCGCCCAGAAGGTGAGCCTGCCGGAGGGTTACCGCCTGGATTGGGGCGGCGAATACAGTGAATTGCTGGATGCCAAGGCGCAACTCTATATCATTGGTCCGCTCGCCGTGCTGCTGATCTTCCTGATCCTTTTCGCGCTATACGGCAACTTCAAATTCCCGGTCACCATCGCCCTCGGCGTGGTCATCACCGAACCGGTTGGCGCCTTGATCGCCCTGAAACTCACCCACACGCCGCTCAGCGTCTCCAGTTCCTTGGGCCTTCTCGCCTTGCTCGGCGTCTCCGTTGAAACCGCGGTCATTCTTGTGAGTTACATTAACAAACTGCGCCTGGAGGGAAGGAGCATACGTGAAGCCACGCGGGAAGCCTCGCTCCTCCGCCTGCGCCCGATTATGATGACCGCTCTGGTGGCCTGCCTGGGACTTCTCCCCGCAGCGATGTCCACCGGCGTGGGCAGCGACACTCAGAAGCCATTTGCCATCGTGGTCGTCGCCGGGCTCCTTTCGCGATTGCTGCTTGGTTTTTTTGTCAACCCAGTGCTTTACGAAATGGTCGCTCGCGAAGGCGACGTTTTGCAGGTGTAAGGCTACCGGCTTCAACTTGGGCGAGCCGAAAACGGACCCGCCACCGAATTGTTCGCACGGTGCCCTCACCCGCGCGAATTCGCGTACACTATTCTTCATGGTCCGCGTCAAAATCTGCGGCATCACGAATCCCGCCGACGCCCGGCTGGCCACCGAACTCGGCGCGCACGCTCTGGGCTTCAATTTTTACGAGAAGAGCCCGCGCGCAGTTTCTCCGGCCGATGCCTGGAACATCCGGCGCAAGCTGGCGCCCTTCATCAGCGCCGTGGGCGTCTTCGTGGATTGGAAGCCCAGCGCCGTCACCGCTCTCGCGAAAGGCTTGCGCCTGGACGTGATACAGCTTCATGGCGACGAGTGCGCCCGCCACGTGGATTTCTGCGCCAAACGATTGCCGGTGATCAAGGCTCTTCGCGTGGGCCCGGAATTCTCGGAGAAGCTTTTCCCGCGTTTCCACGCGGCCTCCGCGTTCTTGCTGGACGCCGCCCCCGAAGCAAACGAGCCCAAGCAATTCGGCGGCACCGGCAGAACCATTGACTGGTCCCTTGCGCGCAAACTTGCCGCCTCGCACCGCATCATCCTCGCGGGCGGCCTCACACCGGAGAACGTTGCCGAGGCAATTCGCACGGTGCGCCCTTACGCCGTTGATGTTGCCAGCGGCGTCGAGTCGCGGCCCGGCAAGAAGGATCCCGGCAAACTCCGCGCCTTCTTTGCCGAAGTCGCCCGCGCCCAACGCAACCCCGCTTGATGCGACCATCCGGCTCCGCTCCCATCCCATCTCGCTGTACAATACTCGTTCGACCCATGAGCACCCAACTCACCATACCCGCCGCCACGCCCGGACGTTTCGGCCCCTATGGCGGCCGCTACGTTCCGGAAACGCTGATGGTGCCGCTGTTTGAACTCGAGCGCGTCTACGAACTCGCCAAGGCCGATCCGGCGTTTCAAGCGCGGCTCCAAGACTTGCTGAAGAATTTTGCCGGGCGGCCCACGCCGCTCCAGTTCGCTTCCCGCCTCACCGTGAAACTCGGCGGCCCGCGCATCTACCTGAAACGCGAAGATCTGCTGCACACCGGCGCGCACAAAATCAACAACGCCATCGGCCAGGGGCTTCTGGCGGTGAAGATGGGCAAGCCGCGCATTATTGCGGAAACGGGCGCGGGGCAGCATGGCGTTGCTTCCGCTACTGTGGCCGCGCAGCTCGGCCTGGAATGCACCGTGTACATGGGCACGGAAGACATGGCGCGCCAGGCGCTGAACGTCGCGCGCATGCGCATGCTCGGCGCGGAAGTGATTGGCGTGGAATCCGGCAGCCGCACGCTGAAGGACGCCATCAACGAAGCCATGCGCGATTGGGTCACTAACGTGCGCACTTCGCACTATTTATTGGGCTCGGTTCTCGGCGCGCACCCTTATCCCACGATGGTGCGCGATTTTCAGGCGGTGATTGGCCGTGAAGCGCGCGCGCAAATTCTGGAAGCCGAAAAGCGCCTGCCCACGCATCTGTACGCTTGCGTTGGCGGCGGCTCCAACTCCATCGGATTGTTTTACCAATTCTTGAAAGACGCCGATGTGAAACTTGTGGGCATCGAAGCCGGCGGGCGCGGCAACGGGCTCGGCGAACATGCCGCGCGTCTTGCCGCACATCAGGGCTTCACGGGCGCGCGGCCCGGCGTGTTGCAGGGCACCTACACGTATGTGCTGCAAAACGAGGACGGCCAGATCGCCGCGACCCATTCCATTTCCGCCGGGCTCGATTATCCCGCCATTGGCCCGGAACACGCCTGGCTTGCCGATCAGCACCGCGCCGAGTACGCCGCGGTCTCCGATCAAGCCGCGCTCGACGCCGCGCAACTTCTTGCGCGCACCGAAGGCATCATCCCCGCGCTAGAATCCGCGCACGCGCTCGCGGGCCTGATCGAGCGCCTGCCGCAGTTCAAGCCAAGCGATCTCGTCATCATGAATCTCTCCGGCCGCGGCGATAAGGACATGGATATGTATCGCAAGGCCTGGGGAGAGTGAAAGCCGCAATATGATGACTTCCAGCTCTCCCTTTGGAACTGTCTGGTTCTGGCATTTCGATGATTAGGATGAAGAGAAGAATGAAATTCCTCGGCCCAGTTGCAACCTGTGTCCTTGGCTCAATGACGCTTTTGTGCGGAATGAGCCGGCCACAGGCAGCGAAACCGCAGGAATACGGCGACTCTGAGGGCTACGCCGTCTTGTCTGTCCTGCTGGCCCAACGTTTTTCGGCCGCGAGCAACGACACACTGATAATTAGTCCTGTAACCTCTTCTGGCTCGATGGCTGACTCATTCGAATCCTGCAGACAGATTATTCCTGATGAATTCCAGTCAGCGGCTCGCGACTTTAAGGATAAGAATAAGCAGAAATGGCGTCTAGTGAAGAAATTCAATCTGAAATTTGAATATGAATTTGAAGATCAGGTGAAAAAAGCCGCCCCACCTACACCAGTTCCGGGGGAGCAGGAAATGTCCCCGCTCACTGATTCCACTGTTTTCGTTGTTTCCGCAGTGGGGTTCGATCCAACGAGAACTCACGCGATCGCCTATGTTGCTGGCTTCTGCGGTGTGGAATGCGCCGGCGGGGCATACCATCTTTTAGTCAAGGCGAAAGATGGCTGGAAGAGTGTGCAGAATTCTCCTGTCTGCAAGTGGATGGCCGATAACAGCATCGGGTTGCATTCCTGGAGATCCCTGTGACGATTGGATCTCGCATCGCGAAGCGCTTTGAGGAGCTGCGCGCCACAGGTGAGCTCGGCATCGTTGCGTACATCACCGCGGGCGACCCCACGTTGAGTGCGACGCGCGACTACGTTTTGGCGCTGGCCGATGCAGGCGCCGACGTTGTCGAACTTGGCGTGCCCTTCAGCGATCCCCTGGCCGATGGCCCCACAATTCAGCGCGCCTCGGAACGCGCCTTGAAGTCCGGCACGACGCTTGCTGGCGTGCTCGCGCTCGTTCGGCAAATTCGCCAGTCCAGCCAGGTCCCGCTGGTGCTCTTCAGCTATTTCAATCCCATCCTCCAGATGGGCTTGGAAAAATTCGCGGCCGCAGCCGCAGAAGCCGGCGCCGACGGCGTGCTCGTCACCGATCTCACGCCGGAAGAATCGGCGGAGTATCGCCAGATCTTGCAAGCTCATCACCTGGACACAATCTTTCTGGCCGCGCCCACTTCCACCGACGAGCGCCTCGTGAAAATCGCCGCGTGTTCCTCCGGTTTTCTCTACGTGATTTCGCGCACCGGCGTGACCGGCGCGAAGGACGCGCTGCCCGACGATTTGCCCGCGCTATTGCGCCGCGCGCGCAGCTTCACGAAACTTCCGATTGCCGTGGGCTTCGGGATTTCGCTGCCCGGCCACGTTTCCGTGCTGGGCGGGCTCGCGGACGCCGCGGTGGTCGGCTCCGCGCTGGTTTCCGAAATTGAGAAGGCAGCTTCGCCCGAGGCGGCAGCCGCAGCCTTGCGAGAACGCATTCGTGCACTCAAAGACACCGCGCGCCGCGGCCTCTCCCGCCGCGAGGCCACGCCATGAATCTATCCGACTGGCGCCGCCGCATCGATGAAATTGACAAGAAACTCGTCGAGTTGCTCAACGAACGCTCGCAATGCGCCCTCGAGATTGGCCGCATCAAGCAGGAATCGAACATTCCGCTTTACCAGCCCGATCGCGAAAGCGAAGTGCTGGAGAACGCCGAAAGCGAAAACAAAGGGCCGCTGACCGACGCCGCGATTCGCCGCCTCTTTGAACGCATCATTGACGAAGCGCGTTCCGCCGAGCGTCTGGCCATGCACGGCGATCCACCTTCGCATGAGGACCCCAAATGATGCCCCGCATCCGATTTTTATGTTGTCCTTCCCGAATTACAGGAACTGAGGCCTAACCATCATGGTCATCATCATGCATGAAGGAGCCACCGACGAGCAGATTCAGCACGTCATCGACCGCGTGATCGCCAGCGGCTTTGACGTGCATCGCTCGACGGGCGCTTCGCACACCGTTCTCGGCGCCGTGGGCGTCCATCGCGATTTCGATCATCGCGATTTCGAGCTGCTCGAAGGCGTGCGCGAGGTCGTGCGCATCACCCAGCCGTTCAAGCTGGCCAGCCGCCAGTTCAAGCCGCAGGGCACCATCATCGATCTGGGCCGTGGCGTGAAAATCGGCGGGAGCGAAATCGTTGTCGCCGCCGGGCCGTGCTCCGTGGAATCGCGCGAGCAGATCCTCTCCATCGCGGAATCCGTATCCAAGGCGGGCGCCAGGATTCTGCGCGGGGGCGCGTTCAAGCCGCGCACTTCGCCGTACGCGTTCCAGGGCCTCGGCGAAAAAGGACTGCAGTGGATGCGCGAGGCCGCGGACAAGTTCCAACTCTTCGTGGTCAGCGAGGTCATGGATCCTTCGCAAATCCAGATGATGGGCGCGTATGTGGACATCTTCCAGGTCGGCGCGCGCAACATGCAGAACTATTTTCTTCTGCGCGCCCTCGGCGAAGTGCAGAAACCGGTGCTGCTGAAGCGCGGCATGTCCGCCACCATCGAAGAATTGCTTCTCAGCGCGGAATACATTCTCAGCGGCGGAAATTACAACGTCGTCCTTTGCGAGCGCGGCATTCGCACTTTTGAGACGGCCACGCGCAACACCCTGGATATCGCCGCGATTCCCGTGATTCAGAAGCTGTCGCACCTGCCGATCTTTGCCGATCCCTCGCACGGCACCGGACGCCGCGACAAAGTGCCGCCGATGGCCCGCGCCGCCGTCGCTGCGGGCGCGGACGGCTTGCTGATCGAAGTGCACAACGATCCCGACCACGCGCTCTCCGATGGCGCTCAGTCGCTCTATCCCACGCATTTTGCGCAGCTCATGGGCGAGCTTCGCATCATTGCGCCCGCTGTTGGCCGCCGCCTGGACTGACCAGAATGACTGCGTTGCCTGAATTCGTATGCACATCCAAAGGAAAGCGAGAGCACTTTCCTTCTCCGTTGGCCCCGCGTCTCCCGGCCAATATTTCTATTTCTTCTCTGACTGTGAACTGTAAACTGTCCACTGTAAACTTGTCCTTCCAATGTCCCCACACCTGATCCAGCGCGTCACCATTCTCGGCACCGGCTTGATCGGCGGCTCCTTCGCCCTGGCCCTGCGCAAATATGCGCCGGACCTGCACATCGCCGGCTGGGATCGCGCCGACGTGGTGCAGCAGACGCGAAAAAGCGGCGCGATCGATGAAGGCTTTTCCGATTCGCTCGAATCCGCCTTGCGCAACTCCGATCTCATCTACATCGCGTTACCCATCGGCGCCACGCTCGATTTGCTGCCGGAAATTGCGCGGCACGCGCCGTCGCACGCGCTGGTCACGGACGCTTCCAGCACCAAGCAGCGCATCACGCAAGCCGCCGCGGAACTCTTCCCGCAGGAAGGGGGCCCCTACTTTCTCGGCGGGCATCCCATGACAGGCCGCGAACTCTCCGGCTTCGAGCATGCGGACGCGGACCTTTTCCGCAATGCCACCTACGCGCTGACCAGCGATTCCGGGGAGAGCCGTGATCCGCGCGTCGTCGCCTTCGTCAAAATTCTGGGGAAAATGGGCGCGCGCCCGGTGTGGCTCGGCGCAAAGCAGCACGACTACGCCGTCGGCCTCGCCTCGCATCTCCCGCAACTCGCCGCCGTGGCGCTGGCGTCGTTTCTTTACGATCGCCTCGACGAAAACGGCCTGCCCATCACGCTGGCGGGGCCGGGCTTGCGCGATTCGCTGCGCCTTGCGGGCAGCCCCTACAGCACCTGGCGCGATATCGTGCTCACCAATCGCGAAGTGCTCTCTGTCGCGCTCGATCTCTTCGCCCGCCGCCTCGATGACCTCCGCGAACGCCTCGGCTCCCGCGAACTCGAAGCCGACTTCGACGCCGCCAACGAACTCTACAAGCTCCTCCGCGGCTTGTAGCCTCTACCGCCCTGCAGGTTCACGCTAAAGCTTTGCGAGTTTGAGTTCGAGTTCGCGCAGCATGAAGACGTCTTCGCGGTTGTAGGCGAGCAACTCGCTTCGCAATTTTTCGTCGCGCGTTTTCACATAAGTGCGGAATGTTTCCATGGCCCAGGCACCTTCCCGGTCCGGGAATTTCCGCCAAAGCCCCAGCCTTTGCTCTACCTTTTTGAGGCCGCCATACAAGTTGCGCTTCCAGCACTCCGGACAGAGATCGAGATGTTGATACTCCTTGTCCAAAACAATGCCCAATTGCGCGGCAATGACGGGGAAGTCAAACCCCACTCTTTTCTTGATGGGATCGGGAATGGAGCGCCCGTTATAGGTCACGATTTTCTTCGTGCCTTCTAGAGCCTTGACGAGTCTCGCCTTCGTAATCTCCTTATCGAAAAGCTGCACAAACGCGTCGCTGTCATTGTCCAACAGCCTGACACCGAGAACCGTGATCAGGTGATTCCTGGAGTCACGGAAGAATCGGTCGTCATCGCTCTTGAATTGGCCGACGTAGTTCGTTTCGATATCCAGGTAGGCTACTTTCATGGCCGCCTCCTCAGACTCTTACTGGCTTGGGCCCGCGAACAAAACGGTTGTTTCCGTAGGACCGAAGATAGCACCGCGGGGAATGCGGCCTCAAGGCTTGCGAGCCAAAGCGACCCAGTTTGGGTGTAGATTCACTTTTGCGGTCGGGCTCCCCATTCTGTTTTCTTGGCGAACTGGAGTAGACTCTTCGCGTTGACTTCACTCATCGCGGAGAAAGTGAGAAGTGGACAAACGCATCGCATCCCCGGACGCCGCCATCGCCAACCTCCGCGATGGTATGACCATCCTCATCGGCGGTTTCGGCCTTTGCGGCATCCCGGAAAATCTCATCGGCGCAGTCCGCCGCAAGGGCACCCGAAACCTCACCATCGTCAGCAACAATGGTGGTGTGGAAGATTGCGGTGTCGGCCTCCTGCTGCAGACCCGCCAGGTCAAAAAGATGATCTCCACGTACATCGGGGGAAATAAGCAATTCGAGCAACTCGCGCTCAGCGGCGAACTCGAAGTGGAATTGAATCCTCAGGGTACTCTAGCCGAACGCCTGCGAGCAGGTGGCGCAGGAATTCCCGCTTTTTACACTCCCACCGGCTTTGGGACGGTGGTGGCTGAAGGCAAAGAAACCCGCGAATTTGGCGGCCGCATGTACGTCCTGGAACGCGCCCTGCGCGCCGATTTCGCGTTCGTCAAGGCGTGGAAAGGCGATCGCTGGGGCAACCTCGTCTATCGCAAGACGGCTCGCAATCTCAACCCCATGATGGCCACGGCCGCTGACTTCGTCGTCGCGGAAGTGGAAGTGCTTGTGGAGCCCGGGCAAATTGATCCCGATTTCGTGCACACGCCGGGCATTTATGTCGATGCCATTTTTCAAGGCACGCACTTCGAAAAACGCATCGAACAACGCACGGTGCGCAAGGTGTAGTGGCCGGTCTTTAGACCGGTCAGAATTGGTTTGACTTTCAACTGTTGACTGTGAGCTTTCTATGGCCTTGACCGACGATCAAAAACGCGAGCGCATCGCCAAGCGCATTGCGCGCGAGTTGCGCGACGGCTACTACGTCAATCTCGGTATCGGCGTTCCTACGCTCGTCGCCAATTTTATTCGCAAGGGCATGGACATCATCATGCAATCCGAAAACGGCATGCTCGGCGTCGGCCCCTACCCCCTGGAGTCCGAGGTTGACGCCGACCTCGTCAATGCCGGCAAGGAAACCGTTACCGAAATACCCGGCACCTGCTATTTTTCGTCCGCCGATTCCTTCGCCATGATCCGTGGCGGCCACATCGACCTGACCGTGCTCGGCGCGCTTCAGGTGGATGAAAAGGGGAATCTCGCGAACTGGTCCATCCCCGGAAAAATGTTGAAGGGCATGGGCGGCGCGATGGACCTGGTGGCGGGTGCCAAGCGTGTGTTTATCGCCATGGAGCACGCCACGCGCGACAATAAGCCCAAAATCCTGAAAAAATGCACGCTGCCGCTGACCGGCGTCGAAGTGGTGGATCACATCGTGACGGAACTCGCCTTCATTGATGTCACCCCCGCGGGCCTGCTGCTACGCGAACTCGCTCCCGACGCCACCCTCGAGCAGGTGCAATCGCTCACGGAGCCGAAGTTGCTCCTGCCACCCGCCGGCCCCGCGCCGATGCCGATCTGAGCGTGCTGGGGTAAACTAGACACGAACGCTCAGGGACCACAAACTCATGAAACTCGACTCCATCGTCATCATCAGCCTGCACTCCCCCAAGGAAAAAATCTGGGGCATCCTCATGGAAATCAATCCCAGCGGAGTGACCATCCGCGGCATTGATCTCAACTCTTTCGATCATTTCGTCAGCCAGATCAACCAACTCGATGCGGAGCGCGTGGGCCTGCCCACGGTGTTTTTCCCCATGACGCGCATCGAGCGCATCTCGCTCGACGAACCCTCGGGCTTGATTCCCTCCATGGCCGAGATCTTTGAGCGCAAGATCGGCCGCACGCTGACCGATTATCTCGCCCAGTTCGCCTGATGTGCGCTATCCTGACAGCCAATGAAAGTCCGCATCTGGACGGTACCCAATCAGATCACTTTTTTGCGCCTCGGTTTTCTGCCGTTTTTCCTGATCCTCATTCTGTATGAGGAATACCGGTGGGCACTTCTGGTGCTGGTGTGCGCGGCGCTCACCGATGCGGTGGACGGCCTGCTGGCGCGGCGGCTCGATCAGAAATCGGCGCTGGGGGCGTACCTCGATCCCATTGCCGATAAGCTGCTGCTCTCTTCCTCGTTTGTGGCGCTAGCGATGGAAAAGAAGATTCCCTGGTGGCTGGCGATTTTTGTGCTGAGCCGCGATGTATTGATGCTTGTGGTCGCCGCCGTCATTCTTGTGATCCAGGGCTACCGGCCATTTCCCCCGAGCCTCCTTGGCAAGTCCACCACCTTTTTTGAGATTGCGCTGGTGTTTTTCACCGTGCTGGCCGCCGCGTATGCCAATGAGCGCGTCGGCCTTCTGGCCCACTATTTGGGGTATACGGTGGCCGCGCTGGTGATCACTTCCGGCTTCCACTATTGCTTTGTCGTTGCCCG
This sequence comes from Candidatus Acidiferrum typicum, assembly GCA_002478115.1. Taxonomy (GTDB): domain Bacteria; phylum Acidobacteriota; class Terriglobia; order Acidiferrales; family UBA7541; genus Acidiferrum; species Acidiferrum typicum. The sequence continues at coordinate 59,706 of DLMH01000025.1, forward strand.
CCGCCTGCATATGACGTAAAGAGTCAACGATTGTTCTGCAGGTCTCGCCCGGTAATTCCCTTCTCTAGATTCCAGTTGGCCCGGATTTCTCAAAAGATGCAAGTTTGCCCGTTACTTAAGCTCAGCACCACACTGTCATCCTGAGGGAGGCGTCGTTTGCGCCCCGAAGGATCTCAACCCTGAAACTTTACAAAATTCCAAAGTTGAAATCCTGAGGCAATCCTCATCGGATCGCCTCAGGATGACAATTTCTTGCTGAATTTGTTCCACGGATAATTTGAAGTTCTTGAAAAATCATAGTTAACACAGAGAGCACAGAGTTAAGAACACAGAGGTCACGGAGACATTGAGTAGCGGGTTTCAGCGAAGACGATGAGCACATCGGCGACAAACGCGGGACTCGTGGAACTGACGATCGACGGCAAGCTTGTGCAGGTGCCCGCCGGAACGACCGTCTTCGATGCCGCGCGCGTCCATGGCATTGCGATTCCCACGCTTTGCCATTTGCAGAACCAGACGCCCGTGGGCGTGTGCCGCTTGTGCGTGGTGGATACCGGCGGGCGCGTGCTGTCCGCCGCGTGTGTGCGCCCGGTCGAGCCCGGCATGAAGGTGTCCACAAATTCGGAGAAGGTGCAGGCCGCGCGGAGAACGCTGCTCGAACTGCTGATGGCGGACCACCCCTCGCCCTGTGCGCGGCAGGAACATTCCGGCGATTGCGAACTGGAGACGCTGGCGAAGGCTGCGGGCGCGGGCACGCCCCGATTCCCGCGCCGCACGGTTTCGCGCGGAGCAGACGATTCGTCGCCGGCGATTGCCGTGGACCACGATGCCTGCATCCTGTGCGACCGCTGCATCCGCGGGTGCGACGAAATCAAAAACAATTTCGTGCTCGGGCGCATGGGTAAAGGCTATTCCGCCGGCATCGCCTTTGACCTGAATTCGCCGATGGGCGATTCCACCTGTATTTCCTGCGGTGAGTGCATGGTCTCCTGCCCCACCGGCGCGCTGACGAACAAAGGCGTGGTGGGCACGGCCATTGCCGCGGGCCGCGACGCGCAGAGCCTGACGGCGGAGGAACTTCACAGGCTGCCGGTATTCGCGGGCGTTTCCGGCACGTTCCTGGAGCTGAATCGCGGCGCCATCGTGAAGCGGCGCTACCGCAAGGGAGAAGTGATCTGCCGCGAGGGCGAATTTGGCTCGACGGCATTCTACATTCTGGAGGGCAAGGCGCAGGTGGCCATCGCCACTCCGATTGCCCACGTGAAGACGCAAGGCGGAACAATTCAATTGAATCACGCAATTCATCTGAAGCCGATCCGGCGCGGACCAAATGGGCCGATCGTGCAATTGGAGTGCGACGATTGCCACCGCCCGGCGGGTGTGAATCAGGGGTGGCCGTATTCCGATAAGGTGTACGTCGTGGCCGCAAGCTCATACAGCGCAGACCTCTCAGAAGTATTGCCAAACGACACCCTTTGGACTCCGAAGCCGCTGGCCGGACGCGAGAACATGATCCCACCGAAATTTGCCGCCACTTGCGCTGCGTGCCATTTGCTCACATTTGACAAGCGGTTTGACGTAGGAGTGCCGCATGACAAGCCAGAAGTCGTTCATGTGTTCTTGATAAGGAAGTTTCGGGAATACATCGCCGCCCATCCGGCTGAAGTACGCATAGTGCCAGAACCCACCCGCGATCTAACCGGGAAGCCACGGCAAGCAGAAGTCCGCGTTTTGACCCCGGCTCAGTGGGTGGCTGAACGCACTGCGGATGCGGAGGAACTGTTGTGGCGAAAAACCTGCAAGCAGTGCCACTTGTACGAAGCTCCCGTGAATAGCGCAGTTGTTCGGATTCCCGCTGGCACCGAATCAGAGCCGGAAACAGTTGGTTCACTTCCCGACATTGCCCCGGCGAAAATTACAATCCGCTGGCTGCCACACGCGAAGTTCAATCACGATGCGCATCGCAGCTTCACGTGCACCAGTTGCCATGCGAAGGCGCTGAGCAGCACGGAAACGAGCGACGTGCTCATACCGGGAATCGAGAATTGCAAGGCTTGCCACGCGCCTGGCCCGGAGCATGCCGAGTCGCGCTGCTTTGAGTGCCACACCTACCACGACTGGTCGAAGCGGAAAGAAGTGAAGCCGGCGTTTACGTTGCCTGCGCTGCAGAACGGCGGGAGATAGGACTCACGCGGCCGGCTTGCGCCTTGTGGCATGATTTTTCGCTTGGGTAACAGTTGTGAAAGCGGCGGCAAGCCGCCGCACTCCACACCTCAGCGGTTGACCAGGGACATCATGGCTTCGGGATAGCGCAGGCCGGCGGCCGCTCCCTTGGGCGCAACTTCTTCGATTCGCCGCAGATCTTCTGCGGTGAGCTTCACCTGCAGAGCAGCGGCGTTTTCTTCCAGGTATTTGCGGCGCTTTGTGCCGGGAATGGGAATGATGTCCTCGCCCTGCGCCAGCAGCCACGCCAGCGCAAGCTGCCCCGGCGTGCAATGCTTTTCCCGGGCGAGTGCTCCCACGCGGGCGACGAGATCCAGATTCTTCTGGAAATTTTCGCCCTGAAAACGCGGCGAAAACCGCCGGTAATCATCCGCCGCCAGATCCTCGAATTTCTTGAATTGCCCGGTGAGAAACCCGCGGCCCAGCGGGCTGTACGCAACGAACGCAATGCCCAGTTCCCGCGTGGTCTTCAGCACTTCATCCTCCGGATCGCGCGTCCACAAGGAATATTCCGTTTGCAGCGCGGCGATGGGGTGAACCGCATGCGCGCGTCGGAGCGTGGCCGGCGATGCTTCGGACAACCCGAGGTAACGCACCTTGCCTTCACGAACAAGCTGCGCCATGGCGCCCACCGTTTCCTCGATGGGCGTTTCAGGATCGACGCGGTGCTGGTAATAAAGATCGATCACTTCAACGCCGAGCCGCTTCAGGCTGGCCTCGCAGCAAGCGCGCACGTATTCCGGCTTGCCGCTGACGCCGCGCACGTGCGGGTTGGAGCGATCGCGTACGATGGCGAACTTCGTGGCGAGAAATACCTTTTCGCGGCGATCCCGAATGGCCTGGCCGACAAGAATTTCGTTGTCGCCGTAGCCATAAACGTCGGCGGTGTCCAGGAAATTGATGCCGAGATCAATGGAGCGGTGAATCGTAGCGATGGATTCGGCGTCATTCCGCGAGCCATAAAATTCCGACATGCCCATGCAGCCAAGGCCCAAGGGCGATACGAGCGGTCCGATTTTTCCGAGTTTGCGGAGTTGCATGCGGGCACCTCAGTTGAAGCGTACTTCAAGATAGATGAGTAGCGTCCACGCCCGGATACATGCCCTTATTTTGTTCTGCCGGCAATTTCGAGGGCCACACCCTCGAGTGGCCAGCGCGGCCACGGGAATCAGCCGAGTTCGCTGGTCATCAGGAACAGGGGCTTCATCTCGAAGCTCTGGTAAACCGGGCGAAGGCGCTCGATATTATAGTGCTCCTTGACATTGACGACTTTCTTCGTGGCGGTGACGGTGTCAATCGGCATGTTGTCATAGCGCCCGTTCTTCAAGACCACCAGGCGCCCGTGAATGCGGTTGAGGATCAGGTCCAGCGCCAGATTGCCGTAGGCCATCGGGACGATGGAATCGATCGCGTCGGGATCGCCGCAGCGCACCAGGTAGCCGAGCTTCTGATTGATGCAGTCAATTTTCTTGCCGTTGTTGAATTTGGGAGAGTGAGCGGTCAGCTCCTCGGAAACGAGGTCGCCAATGCCGCCGAGCTTTTTGTGGCCGAAGGCATCCGCGGCATCCCGCTGGAAGATCATTTCGCCACCCTTGAACATCGCGCCTTCGGAAACCAGCACGATGGAGTAGCGGCTGGGATTTTTCTTGCGGTCGTGGGTCAGAAGTTCCGTCAGTTGTTCGATATCGAAATTATGCTCGGGGATGACACAGCGATTTGCCGCACCGGCCATTGTCGGCAGCATAGCAGTGAAGCCCGCGTAGCGGCCGAAGACTTCGAGGACCATGAAGCGCTCGTGGGAGCCCGCCGAGGTGCGCAGCGAGTTGGTCATCTGGATGGTGCGGGTGATGCACGTGCTAAAGCCAATGCAGTAGTCGGTTCCGGGCACGTCGTTGTCCATGGTCTTGGGGATGGCCACGACGCGCACGCCTTCCTGGTAGAGGCGCACGCCATAACTCAGCGTGTCGTCGCCGCCGATCGGGATCATGTACTCGATGCCCAGCCAAGCGAGATTTTTCAGGACTTCCGGCGTGAGATCGTTTTTCTCCGCGTTGAACTGCCCCTTCAGGTGCTCGGGAACACTGTTCTTGCTGACGCGGCCGGGGTTGGTGCGCGAGGAATGAAGGAAGGTGCCCCCAGTTCTGCCGGCACGATTCACGACGTCTTCGCTGAGCCGCTGGTAATTGTCGGAATTGTCGTGCTTTTCGTCGCGGACCATGTCCACGAGTCCCGCCCAGCCTCGACGGATGCCGATGACCTCGTAGCCTTCGCGGAGCGCGCGAAACGTCACGGCACGAATCGCCGGATTTAGCCCGGGGACGTCGCCGCCGCCGGTCAGGATGCCAATTACGCCTTTCTTTACATTGATATTAGCCATAGTGCAAGGATCGCCTTAGTGTGGGATAGAGAACCAATGATTATGTAAGAAGAAAAGGAATTTAGAAAGGGTGTAGTGTGAAGAAAATCTGGCGGCGAGGCGTTGGCGACCCGTAAATGCTTAAATCAGAGGAGTATAGGCAGCATTCCGGCGAGCCGCGGCCGCGTGACCGGCACGCGAGATTCGATGCTACGGCTCGATGCGCGTTCCCAGCACGCCCAGAAACTTCGCCAGCCACGCGGGATGCGCCGGCCACGCCGGTGCGCTGACAAGATTGCCGTCCACCACCGCGTCGGTCATGGCCAACTCGGCAAACGTGCCCCCCGCGCGCGTGACCTCGGAAGAAACCGCGGGGTAGCAACTGCATTTCTTCCCTTCCAAAACTCCGGCGGCAGCGAGCACTTGCGCACCGTGACAGATCGCGGCGATGGGTTTCTTCGCGGTGGCGAAATGACGAACTATTTCCAGTACGCGCGGATTCAGGCGAATGTACTCCGGGGCACGGCCCCCCGGAATCACCAGTGCGTCGTACTCCGCGGGCTTGACCTGGTCGAAGGTGGCGTTGAGCGCGAAATTGTGGCCGCGTTTCTCGGAATAGGTCTGGTCGCCTTCAAAATCGTGGATGGCGGTACGGACGGCCTCGCCGGCTTTCTTGCCGGGACAAACAGCGTGGACCACATGGCCGACCATCTGCAGGGCCTGGAAGGGCACCATCACCTCGTAGTCTTCGACGAAATCGCCAACCAGCATCAGGATGTTTTTGCGGGACATGGCAACCTCCTTGCAAAACAGAGAGCATAGCAAACTGGCATCAAAAATGCCTGGCCGCGCTGGATCGCAGAAAACCATCTTAAGACGATACCTTCTCGCGGTCCGCCACTGGCGATGAGACGAATTTATCCCTCTGGGTGCAACTCGGGCGGTGATGGCCTGCGTAACTTCTTGCCAACATGACGTTTGGAGAACTGGCAATTTCAGCCCGCCGGACGACCAACTGGCACGAAGCGTGCCCACTTGTAGAGAACGGAGGGTTTCCCGTGAACCGATTTACGGGTCGTCAAGTTCAACGCAGAATACGGGTTTTTTCGGCTCCCCTGCTGGCTGCTGCTTTGATGCTCGGCTCTTGGCCATTGCTTCGCGCCCAAACGGCCGAAGGAGAAGCACCGCGGCGTGTCAAATCGGCGGTGAAGCCCGAATATCCGGCCCTGGCCAAGCGCCTGAACCTGAGCGGCGTCGTGAAGGTGGAGGCGGTCATCGCGCCGGACGGTAAGGTCAAACAGGCGCACGTTGTTGGAGGGCACCCGGTGCTGGCCGCCGAAGCGGAAAAAGCGGCGCTGATGATGAGATTTGAGGCCGCGCCGAAAGAAACCACTCAGGTCATCGAGTTTCGCTTCGAACCCTGAAGCGAATTCTCCAGAAATCATTCACCGAGGCGCGCGGAACACAGCCACTCTACACTCGCGTCTTCCTGCGCGGCTTGCGCCTTACTGCGGTTGCGCCGGCACCGGCAGATTGGATTCCTCGATGGTGAGCATGTCGGTGCGCATTTTGTCCCATTCGCGCAGTGTCAGGCCGCGTGCGGCAAAGAAACGCCGGATTTGCGCGGAATCCCAGCGCAGCACTTCCTCGAGCACGGGCACGAGGACGCTCATGGTGTTGTCGCTGAGCACCGTGCGGCGCGCGACGCGGGTAATGAATTGCGCCTCGGAAACGGCGATGGTCAGGCCATCGTGCTGGTTGACGTGCATCATCACGGGCAGGTCGGAACTTCCATCGCCCATGTAGATGACGCTGTCCGTGCTGATGCCCAAGGAGGCGCGAACCTCTTCGAGCGCGGTGATTTTCCCCCATCCCGCGGTGGCGCGGACGATGGACTGAACCTCACCGGTCGCTTCGTTGAAGCGGAATCGCGTGCCGGCAATGTGATCGGACGGCACAATGCCTTCCAGCGCCGATTGGATGATCTCCTGTGGCGACGCGGAGATGACGTAAAACGAGAATTTGTAGCCTTCGGAAAGTGTTTCGAGCGAGCGCGCGAAAAGATCGACATCGTGCTTCAGACGGATGCGCTTGCCCGTTTCGATCAGATGTTCGCGCCGCACGCGGCGGAAATCCGGGTCATGAAGGATCAGGTAAGAGAGTTCGGCGCCCTGCTGCACCAGGTGGATATCGGACAAACCTTTCACCTTGTCGTGAAACCCATGAAAGCCGATAAGTTCGCTGAGTACGACGCCCGAGTCGTTGAAACTAAGGGTCTGGTCAAAATCGCTGGCCAGAAGATACTGCTTCACCATGTAATGTACTCCTGCTTTCTGCCCGCCACTGCGGGCGCGAACCGGACTGGCGGCTCGGAAGCTTCCTCACTATTACAAGTTAACCGCAATCCTGGGATTGGCCCCAAGAATAATTTTGATGGATGCTATGCGAGGAAAACGTGAACGAAATGTTAGTCCTAGATGAGATGCGCCGAAAGGGTAATCGGTTGCAAGCAAAAGAGTTAGTCCCCGGAAAAACTCTAGAATGAGGGAGTTAGGGCGAAGCTAATGCGGAAATTTAAATCGAAGAAAAAGCGATGGAGAAATCGGTTGACAAACGCCGGAAGGAGCGGCGCACGGCCGTCGCAAGGCTGAGTTTGCGAGGGCGCGGCTCAGTTCCCCGAGGTGGCTTGCGCCTGGAGACGCTCCACGCGTTCGTCGGTGACCGTGTAGAGCTTGCCCTTGCGGAGGTAGAGGCGCTGGGCTTCTTCGCGATTCAGAGGACGGGCGCCTCGGCGGCCGAAGACGGCCAACTGGTTGCCGGATTCGTCCACGGCGCGGTCGCGATCAATGCCTTTGGCGATTGCGAGAGCCGGGCCTTGGGTGCGCGCGGTGGCAATCAGCTTGGGCGTGGGGCGCGGGCTGAAGCCGGAAAAATGCGCGGGATCATCCCACGGGGAAAGAATCTGCAAAACGCGTAGGCCGTTCTTGCCGTCGGCGACGAAGGCGAAGGCGCTGCCGGCGACCATGCCGATTTTCACGTCGTTGACATCGTTGAGTTGTCCATCCGCCGTGAAGAGTTGCTCTAGTTCTGGTGCTTCGTGCTTTTCCACGTCGATCAGCGCCACGCCCTGCTTGCCCGCGGAAACGTAGGCATAGGTGCGCGCGACATAGATGTTGCGCGCGTCTGCAAGGGGCACGGCGGCGCCGGCAAGCAGCGCGCGTGCCCACCTCAGTGGCCAACTCGCTGACGGCGGCCATCAGGAATTCTCCTCCGGGCCCGGTTCCGGAATCGGACGGCCCAACAGCGCCGCCATTTTTTTTGGACGTCGATGATGATGTGCGCTTTACGCAGATCTTCCGTCAGGCGCGCATTCTGGCGTTGCAGCTTCAGATTTTCTTCTTCCAGTGGATGGCGCTTGGACTTCGGCCCGCGCTTCTGCGGAGTCAGCGCTTCGCGGATGCCGTTGGCCCGCTCCCGCCGCCAGTAGGCCAGTAGCGACGAGTACAGTCCTTCGCGGCGGAGCAGAGCGCCAACGCCACCGGGTGTGGCGGCAGCCGCTTCCGCCTCCGTGAGGATGCGTTGCTTGTATTCCGCGGTGAAGGTACGACGCTTGGGTCTGGCAACCACTTCGGAATCAGGCCGCGAGGCCAGCACCGGATCGGCGCCCGCTTTGGCTGCCGCTGCACTACGCTGCGGCGAGCCAGGCTCGCCTCCGCTCCGTTCCGCGCCAGCCAAAGCCCCCGAGGAAAGAACAACACCAAGAGAATTCCCGTTCATCTCTACCTTTTTCTTTCTCGCCCTGCTCATTAATTAAGAGTACTAAAACGGTCTCACGGATGTTGGCACGGAGGGCTCGACAATCGCCTCCATAAATTCAGCGACTTACGACCACGGCGACAACGACCTTTGCGGACTACCACCCATTTTCAACGAGTTAGAGATTTCGCCGTAGCCATCCCCAACTTCGCGTACTCCGCCTTCGCAGCGATGAGGATGTCTTTGGGGCGGTCGCGGCACAGAATGTGGGAAAAGAAAGGGCCGTCCTAGCTGAAGGCGGCCATTTCGATTCCGCGTCTGGGAGTAGCTCACATTTTTATTGCTGACTCATGACTCGCAACGCACTGCCACTTTCCGCTCGGCATCTTCACCCAGGTATCGGTCCAGCGCTCGTGAATATCCAGCGGCTTTCCCGACTCATCGGTGCCTTTCGCTTTGATGGCGCCTGTTGCGATGGCCGTACTGCCAAATACCGTTACCTTCACGTCGCTGTTCTCGGCACTGTTCCATTTGGTCTTCTTATAAAATGCCAGCGTCTCGGCCTTGCCGGTGACTTTCCCATCGCTGTCTGTAATCACGAATTTGTCGGCCAGCAGCGGAGCGAGCAGGTCAGGACTGTTTGTCTTCATCGCCTGAAGCCACTGTTCTTCCAATGCCGCGATAGCCTTCTCAGTCGCGCCACTCGTCTGGGCTTGCGCCCATGCGGCGCCTCCCAATGAAAGCAAACCGATTAAACACCACATCAAGAGTTTCTTCATAACTTCTCCTTAGTTTTTGCGATCTTCAAGAATTTATCGGGGATCCAATGGCCGACGTGCGTCTTGTCTAGATAGACGGTCACCTGCTCAACACAAATTGGCCTCCAACGTACTCCCCGAGTTAATCTCTTCAAGGACAGGCATCACAGTACGACGGTTTTCGTGACCCAGAACCGTCCCAACCGTGACGGTGGACAGGGCGTTCAAGAACATTTCGAGGTTGCGTTGCGAGGCGGAATTTCGCCATTTCTGAGGTCATGCGTTGAAATTGAAGGCAGGGGGTGAATGTGATGGGGGGCACCGCTTTGGTCGGTTTATTTGACGTATAAGGGCGCGACTTGCCTCCCCGAAGAGCTACCCTGACGACCGGACGCAACACCCGCTCAGGCGAGGACAGTTCGGCTGAATTTCCATTCCGAGACACAAAAGAGAGGATAAAGATGCGCAAACTACTATTCGCTGCCTGCTCGCTTCTGGTGTTCGGCTCCGTAACAATGGCTCAGGGCAAGATTGATACAAAGTGGCACTGCCCGAAACCATCGGCAGAGCACAAATTCGACGTGGGCGACGTGCCGGATCACAGCTACGTGATTCTCCAAGACGCCTGTAACGTGACCGCAAGCGACAGCGGCTTCGCGGAAAAAACTGGCGCCTATACGGAATTCCAAGAGATATGGAAAGCATCCATCAACTTCCATGGCCGCTTCAACGTGACGATGGAGAACGGCGACAAGGTCTACTACACATATGAAGGTTCCGCCCCAACAGACATTACGAAACCTTTCTCCAGCAAAATGAAGCTTCTGAGCGGTACCGGAAAATACAAAGGCATCAAGGGTTCCGAGACCTGCTCTGGAAAAATCAATGCAGACGGCTCTTTTGACATGGGTTGCACCGGCACGTATTCGATAGGCAAGTAAGGCTGAGGTGTGCAACCAATCAGGAGTTGGCCGCATGGTTGCTTGAACCGTAGCGCGTAATACGGCCCCCTGTGCAGCGAAGCCGCGCAACGTGATTACGTTGGCCAATATTTTCAAAGTGGCGGAAGCCACGGCGCAACAAACGACGGCGGTGATCCGCTTGCCGCTGAGTTCAAAGGCGCACATGGTGATTGCTGCGGCGGATCTCGACGGTACGATCATCGGTCTGCGGCGCATGACCGATTCCACGGTGTTCAGCATTGATGTGGCCGTAACCAAGGCGCGCAACATGGCCTACTTCAACAGCAGTTCGCGCACCGCAGCCAATTTGAATCAGGTGCCCAGTGGGACCGCGGTCACGAATCGCACCATCGAATTTGGCGCACAGCCATTTTCCCCGCCGGGGATCGATGGCACGAGCCCCGGGCCATTTTTCAATTTGTACCAGCAGGATGTGGCGAACCCCTGCACGCAAGGATTTCAAGCGGGTCCGCCGAATGCCAACAAAAGTGGCATCGTCTTTTTTCCTGGGAGCTTGGGGCTGTATCGCAATGGCGCGCTGGTCGGAGGGTTGGGCGTCAGCGGCGACGGCGTGGATCAGGATGATTATGTGGCCGCTGGAGGCGCGGCGGGGTTTGCAGCGCCCACACAGATTCGTGCCGATCAGGTTTTGATCGATGGCGTGCGCTTGCCCTACCAAAAGTTTCCGCGAAACCCCACGAATTAATTACAAATCTTAATGGCTTGAGGATGGGTCCGGCGTGGTGGCAACGTTGGCGTCAAGGAACCAGCGATGCTGCGCGTCGCCGGGCACATAGCAATTGCCATCGGCCGCATAGCTGGCGGCACAACGCACGGTGAATTCCTTGCGGCGCGGAGACTGCGCATACTGCCAAATAGTTGCGGCGGAAAAACCACTTTGCGCGGGTGGTGGCGGATTCGCCGGGAAAGCGCATCCGGGAGCGGGCGGGCAGGCATCGTTGTAAACCCAGTAGACAAGAACGGGCGACGTGACGTGTGCCTGGATGTCCTGCGCGGTGGTGACGTGCACGCCCTGTCCTTCGTCCACCGGGATCGCGGAGCAATAGACGCCGGCGCGGTAGCCAGCTTGCGCGAGGCCGTTGTTCCACGCTTGCAGATAAGCGTGATAAGGGCCAGGTAGGCGGCCACCTTCCTCAATATCCAGGAAAATCACGGAGTCTCTGGGGAAGCCTTCCTGCCGGGCCAGCTTCGCTGCGGATTGCGCGTCCAGCATTCCCTTTTGGCGCGCATCGGCGGAATTGTGCAAGGTGCGGCTCTCGCGTCCATTAAAGAGCGCAACGAAGCCAAATCCCTGCGATTGCAGCAGCGTGCGCTTGCCGAACCAGGTGCTGCGCTTCTCGCCCGGCGGCGCGCTGAGCCAGTAGCCCGTGAATGAAAATGTCTTTCGGAGGGATGGCAGAGCATCGTCACCGGGATAATCGTTGCGGTCGAAACCAAAGTATGTAGCCGGGCTTGGAGTAGAAGCATTCTGTGGGATTAGGGAAGGAACCGAAGCCAAGGCACAGAGAAAAAGAATCGGTCCGAGGAGACGCAGTGAAAACATGGAATGACTCTACAACAGCGCCTTCGGGCTCGTCTAAAAAAATGAGCTATCGAGGGCGGAGAGCCTCCGTAGCAAACTAATTCTCGGGTGGAATGCTAGCCTTCGCGGAGTTTGTGACCCGCGAGATTGCCGAGGCCATCGTAGGCGGCGTACTTGTAGGTTTCGCTGAGGGTCGGATAGTTGAAGACCTGTTCGATGAATTCATCGATGGGGAGGCCCTTGTCCAGAACCATCATGCCGATGTGAATCAGCTCGCTGGCCGATTCGCCGATCAGGCTGACCCCAAGGAGCCTGCGGTCCGCGCGCGCGAAAATGAGCTTGAGCATGCCGGAAGTATCGCCCGTGATATGACCCCGTGCGTTGTTCTCGTACAGGGCGCGCCCGACGCAATATTCGATTCCCTTCTCCTGGCAGGACTCCTCAATTTCACCGGCAGCGGAAATTTCCGGAATGGTGTAAATGCCCATGGGAAGAAGCGACGGCACGCGCTCCTTGTATTTGAGGCCGAAAGCGTGACACACGGCCACGCGGCCTTGTTCCATGGAGGTTGAAGCGAGCGCGGGAAAACCGATGACGTCGCCGGCGGCATAGATATGCGGTACGGCGGTGCGATAGTGATCGTCCACGGCGAGGTAGCCTTTGTCGTTGATGGCCAGCCCCGCTTTGTCCAGCCCCAAGCCGTCAACCGCGGCGCGGCGACCCGCGGCAAAGAGCGCCGCGTCCGTTTCCAGCGTCTTCCCGCTTTTCATGAAAAGCCGCGCGCCGGAAGAAGTGTTTTCCACTTTCACGGGGCGCTCGTTGAACCACAAGTTCATTCCCAGCGAAACAAAACGATCGCGCAAACCATTGGCGATTTCCGCGTCCAGGAATGGCAGCAAGCGATCACGGCCGTCAACTAGGGTCATATTCACGCCGAGCGCCATGAAAATGGAGGCGTACTCGCAACCGATGACGCCGCCGCCAATGACCGCGAGGCTCTTCGGAATGCGATTCATCCGCAAAAATGTGTCGGAGTCAAAAGTGTGCACATCGTCGAAGGCAATTTCCGCGGGCCGGTGAGGCTTGGACCCAGTGGAAATCAGGATGACCTCGCCGCGCAGGCGCCGCGTCCCCGCCGGGCCGCCCACAATCACGGTGTGGGGATTCTCAAAGGAGGCCTGGCCACGCACCAGTTCAATTTTGTGCAGCTCCAGATTTTTCAGGATGCGCCGACGCTCCATTTCAACCACCGTGCGCTCGTGATGCATGAAATCGCCGATGGTCAGATTTTCCTTCAGCGAGTAATCAATGCCATAAAGGCCGCGCTGCTTCAAACCGGAAAAGTAGAGGGCCGATTCGCGCAGTGTTTTGCTGGGGACCGTGCCGGTATTGACGCAACTGCCGCCGACGGCCTGGGCGCGCTCAATCACCGCAACGCGTTTGCCGAAATACGCGGCCTGGGCGCCGCCCTTTTCGCCGGCAGGGCCACAACCAATCACAATCAAATCGAAGGAATCAGAAGTGGGCACAAAACCTCCGCAGGAGCGCTCCCCTAACCCACATTTCTCACAGCTTGGCAGAAGAGGAATGAAGTTTGTTCGAATTGGGGATTGCGAGTTAATTTCGCGGGGTGCTGTTGTTTAGTTGATCCGTTTTTCGCTTGGCGTGAGAGTT
>DLMH01000096.1:0-1466 GCA_002478115.1 Candidatus Acidiferrum typicum
TACTCATCGTTCTCTCCTCGTGACTTAAATGGTAGATCTCTCGAGATTGCTAGCACGTCTCAAATTCGTTTGACTTGCTGGATGAAAAACAAAACCCACCCGCTTCATCGGGTGGGTTGGAAGAAATCCGCTGGCTCCTTACCCACACGACGGCAGACACATGCAACAGCACGTGACACCGACGGTGGAAGGGCAAAACACGTAGCTAGAATAGAATTCCGCACGGACCGTGTCAACCGCGATAGGTCGGATAGGCCCATCCCCAACAAGTTTTCCCTGCATCGTAAAACGGCCGGCTGCATCTGTGTTCTTGCACCTCTGCGGTGAATTTTTCGTTCCGAGGACAGCTGATGAGCCAAGCTTCACGACGTCTGTCAATGGCGCAGTGGGACGTTTTCTCTTCACGTCCACTCGAAGGTAATTCCCTCGCTGTCTTCCTCGACGGCCGCGAGCTGGCGGACACCGAGATGCAGTCGATTGCCAAGGAAATGAATCTCTCTGAGACCACCTTCATCCTGCCCCGCGATGCCGCCACCGAACGCGAGGAAGGGGTTCGCGTGCGCATCTTCACCGTGCAGGAAGAGCTGCCGTTCGCCGGTCATCCCACTCTGGGTACAGCATTCGCCTTGCGCGGCCAAAGCGGCGCAGAAAAAATCGTGCTGGCATTGAACGTCGGCAAAGTGCCAGTGCATTTCGAAGAAAACGAGGGGCAGCCTACCTTCGGCGAGATGACGCAGATCGATCCCACCTTCGTAATGCAGCATGATCGCGAAGCGGTAGCTCGCGCTACGGGATTGCGCGTGCACGATTTCGACGATTCTCTGCCCATAGAAACAGTATCGACTGGCGTCCCGTTCACTGTAACGCCGCTGCAATCGCTGGCTGTCATACAGAATTTCTCGCAGGTCGACGCGACCCGCGCCGCCGAGTATCTCGCCAAGACCGCAGGCAAGTTTTTTTATTTCGTTACCCGTGAAACCGTGGATCGCGACGCCCGGCTCCACGCTCGCATGCTCTTCTACAACGGCGAAGATCCCGCGACCGGCTCAGCCGCCGGTTGTGCCGCAGCCTGGATGGTCGCTCACGGCATAGCCAACCCTGATGAACGCGTCTTGATTGAACAGGGTGTGGAGATGAAGCGGCCCAGCCGGATTTTCGTTCGTGCCTCTCGAATCGATAACCGTGTGGTTAACGTGCGCGTCGGAGGGCACTCGGTTGAAGTCATGCGCGGCGAAGTTTTCCTCTAAGCGGTGGCGCGCAAGCGTCACAGAATCATGCCTTTCAAGCATCATAGAATTTTCAATAGCCAGACTATGCCATTTGCTTCCACGATACTTTACAGTGCTCACCTTTTACCGGTAGCATTAGTTCGCTCTTCTATCCTTCACGAACAGAGAAATTTCCGTCCGGCTCCGGCTCACAATCGGCGTCTCACGGTTACAGGCGGTGAATGAAACCCAAGCGCA
>DLMH01000096.1:1588-1908 GCA_002478115.1 Candidatus Acidiferrum typicum
GGCTACCGTGTGGCCAGTTATTCCCGCGGCGAAGAGGCCCTCGAACGCTTTAAGGAGGGAGGCATCGACCTCGTCGTCACCGACATGGCGATGCCCGGAATGGATGGTCCGCAGTTGATCGCGGCGGTTAAGACGTTATCGCCCCACGTCCCGGCTATCCTCATTTCGAGCAAGGTCCGCGTCTACGATCACGATTCTCAAGCCGATGTATTCCTGGCGCGAGGAATGTATGCGCCCGCCGATCTGCTGGAGCGCATCCGTTTGCTCCTGGTGCGCAAGCGCGGACCCAAGCGCATGCAGCAGCGCTCCACACCACTGCC
>DLMH01000096.1:2087-9644 GCA_002478115.1 Candidatus Acidiferrum typicum
GACGTGCCCGCGCTCCGTGGCGTCTCCTTCAGCGTAGAAAAAGGAGAATTTGTCACCGTAGTTGGCCCTTCCGGCAGTGGCAAGTCCACTCTGTTCTACTTGCTCGGCGGCCTGACCCGCGCCGATTCTGGCAGAGTAATTATGGATGGCGACGACTTCGCCACGCTCTCCGACGCCGAGCGCACCCGAATGCGCAAGCGCAAAATCGGCTTCGTATTCCAGAAGTTCAACCTGCTGCCCACGCTCGACGCCCGTTCCAACATCGCCATCGCGCAGGAAATTTCCGGCAACGGCGATCGCGATCCCGCCTTCTTTCTTCGCATTTGCGATTTGCTAGGACTGACCAAGCGCCTGAACCATCGCCCCTCCGAACTATCCGGCGGCGAGCAGCAGCGTGTCGCCCTGGCTCGCGCCCTCGTCAACAAGCCCGCCGTAGTTCTGGCCGACGAACCCACCGGCAACCTCGACACCGAAAACTCAAATATCGTTCTGACAATGTTGCGGCAATCCAACCAGGAGCTAGGCCAGACCGTGCTGATGATCACCCATAATCCCGAGGCGGCCAAGTTCGGAGACCGCATCATCCATATGCGCGACGGCCTCGTCGTGAAGCCGGAAGAGGATCCGCAATGGTCGCCTCATTAAGTCGCGTACAGTTTTTCCCCGCGGGTGTGGCAACCTGGTTCTTGTGTGTGGATCAAGTATTGCCGCTATGAGGGGTAGCGCCTAATGACGGCTATGCCACCTCGGATCGATCATGTCACTATCCGGACCGCGAATGCGGGCGACCTGCCAGCCCTGATTCCTCTTATCAACAAAGCGTTTGCGATCGAGACGTTCCTCGATGGCACGCGCACGGATGAGGAACACCTGTCGGCGATCATGCGCAAGGGCGATCTTCTCGTCGCAGAACGCGACGGACAAGCGATCGCCTGCGTCTACGTCGAACTGCGAGGCGAACGGGCATATTTTGGAATGCTTGCAGTCGATCCGGCGCAGCAAGGCCAGGGCCTGGGAAGATTAATGACGGCGGCGGCAGAGGAGTTCGGCCACAATCATGCGTGCAAGCACATGGACATCAGCGTGTTGAGCCTGCGCCCCGAGCTGCTGCCTTTCTATCGAAACCTGGGATACTCCGAAACCTGCACCGAGGACTTTCACCCGACGCGTCCGCTGAAAGCCGGTGTCCAATGCCACGCTATCGTGATGTCGAAGGTCCTGTGATAGGCCATGAGATCGTTGCCGCAGACTGCCCACTTGTTTATAATCGATTCGTCGAGCGGGAGTAGCTCAGTGGTAGAGCGCGACCTTGCCAAGGTCGATGTCGCGGGTTCGACCCCCGTCTCCCGCTCCAGGCATGTTTGATCCATCCTCCTCCGCAGATGGACTTTTTTCACCCGGAACGCTAACGTATTCAGCAGGGGCGCGGTACCCAAGTGGTAAGGGAGAGGTCTGCAAAAATCCCTTTGATTCGACTGTCCTTACTGCGCTCTCTTCGGTTTTTTCCTCAAAAATGGTCCTACTAGCGGGAGTTTACTGACTGCGATCGAGCACGGGTTGCAGCAATTCTGCGAACTCATTGCGTCGTATAGAGTTGTGCGATTTCGGTCGCGACCGATTGTGTATTACCCTTTCCCAACCAGGTTCCGGGCGGGTTTTATCACTATCCCCGTTGCTCACGGTGTGGCAAGCTTGGGTAGAAGTCCTGTCGCTTGCAAGGGTTACGTCGTAGCAGCGGGCGTGGGTAATACAAGATCGTACCCGTGACGCTGTGCGAAATGATGAACTTACGATTCATTTTGCGCAACTCCCAGTAAACTCCCGCTAGTACTTCTTCCCGGAGCCGCCGGGACACGGATCGTTCCGACCGATCTTGTTGGAGCGGTGCGCCGATTCACCGCGTTTCCAGACTGAGCCATTTCTCAACGTTTACCGAACGCCACTCCACGCAGGGTTGGCTACCCCAATTGTGACCATGAGCACAGAATGGCATGGGCGAATCTGCTAGCGTCGTGCAGCAATAAAATAACGGGAGACAGAATGAAAAACACAATTGCATTGTCCGTACTTCTGATAATTGCATCGGCTGCCGGTGCGGTAGCGCAGAATGCTCCCGCAAAAGACCTTTTCGCCAGCAAGTGCGCCATGTGTCATGGACCCGACGGCTCCGCGCAAACAACCATGGGAAAAAACCTCAAAATTCGCGACTTTCATTCCTCCGACGTCCAAAAGCAATCGGACGGGGATCTGAAAACGGTGATCACAAAAGGCAAGGGCAAGATGCCAGCCTTTGACGGCAAGCTGACGGGACAGCAGATCGATCAGCTAGTCGGGTACCTCCGGGAAATTGGGAAGCAGAAGTAGATTTGAGTCAGACGGAAGATTCGGTTCAGTAGGAGAAACGGATGCCAACACACAGCCAGGGGATCGTCAACGCGGGCGATCCCCCGTCACCGCCTCTACCTCGTAGGCGATTTGTCGGTGCGCTACTGGGTAGCGGATTTCTGGCGACAGCGGTTGCGTTCCTCTATCCCGTCTTGCGCTATCTCGTGCCCCCGAAAGCTTCCGACGTTGGCGGCGATGCGGTCATCGCCGGGCGTGTGGGCGAGTTGAAACCGAACAGTGGAAAGATCTTCCGCTTTGGCAATCGTCCGGGCCTGCTGATCCACACTTCCAGCGGAGAGTACCGCGCCATGTCAGCGACTTGCACGCACCTATCCTGCACCGTGCAATACCGCGACGATCTGCAGCAGGTCTGGTGCGCCTGCCACAACGGTAAGTACGACCTCAACGGCCGGAATGTTTCGGGTCCTCCGCCGCGCCCGCTGCAAGCGTTTGAGGTTCAGGTGCAAGGGGACGAGATTTTCGTCAGGCGTCGGCGGGAGTCTTGAGATGAGTCCCTTACGCGACGTGCGGAATTGGCTGGACCAGCGGCTCGGCTGGCAGGATCTAATAGCGCCGTTGAGGAAGAAAACTGTTCCTCTCCATCGGCTCTCCTATTGGTACTTCCTCGGGGGCATCACTCTGTTCCTGTTCGGCATCCAGGTGGTGACCGGCATCCTGCTGCTTCTGTACTACCGGCCGGGAGCGAGCGAGGCCTTCGAGAGCGTCCAGTACATCATGACCCAGGTACAGTTTGGCTGGCTAATTCGGTCGATCCACTCCTGGTCGGCCAACTTAATGATCTTTACCGCGTTCGCGCACATGTTCAGCGTGCTGTTCCTTAAGGCCTACCGCAAACCGCGCGAGCTCACATGGGTCAGCGGAGTGATCCTGCTATTTCTGGTCATGGGGTTTGGTTTCAGCGGTTACTTACTGCCCTGGAATACCTTGGCTTTCTTTGCCACCAAAGTCGGCACCGAGATTACTGGGCAGGTTCCGATCGTCGGCAAGCCCATGATGATCTTTCTCCGCGGTGGTGAAGAGGTGACGGGTGCCACCCTAAGCAGGTTTTTTGGATTCCATGTCGCCGTTCTGCCCGGAGTGGCAACCTTGCTCATCCTTCTGCACCTGTTGCTGGTCCAGCGTCTCGGCATCAGCGTTCCTCCGAAACTGGAACGGCAGTGGACCGCGAATCCGTCTGCAAAGCGGGAAATGAAATTCTTTCCCAACTTCATGCTGCGGGAAATGATGGCTTGGTACGTGGCCCTGGGAGTGCTGGGCGCGTTGGCAGCGGTCTTCCCGTGGAACCTCGGTGTCAAGGCAGATCCCTTTGTGCCTGCGCCCGCGGGAATCAAGCCCGAGTGGTACTTCCTCTTCATGTTCCAGACGCTCAAGCTCATCCCTTCCAAGGTGTGGTTCATCGACGGAGACGTTCTGGGTGTGCTTGCGTTTGGCCTGCTGGGCTTGTTGTGGCTTCTCCTGCCTTTTTTCGAGAGTGACCAACCCTCGCGCACGAAAGGGTGGATCACTAGGTTAGGAGTCTTTGCTCTTGCTTACATGGCAGGTATGAGTGTTTATGGCTATCTTGCGAAATAAGCTCCGACCGTTCAGCATAGCCTGCTTTGTTGGGCTGGCCGGCTTCGTCGCGCTCGCAGCGTGCCTGGGTTATGGGCAAACCAAGGACACCTGCTTGGATTGTCACTCCGCCTTGCCTGATCCCCTCGGAGTAAGCCAGGAGAAGTTCAGCCAGGACATCCACGCGCAAATGGGATTGACTTGCGCCAGTTGCCACGGCGGTGACCCAACCAGCGACGATCCAGACAAAGCCATGAGCCGAAAGGCGGGTTGGAAGGGCAAGATTGATCGCAAGCGGATCCCCGAGTTGTGCGGAAGCTGCCATTCGGATCCCGCCTATATTCGACGGTTCAACCCCAGCTTGCGCACGGACCAGTTGGGCCAGTACCACACAAGTGTGCACGGCAAGCGCCTCGTGGCTGGAGATACCAAGGTTGCAGTGTGCACCGATTGTCACAGTGTCCACGATCTAAGGGCACCCAGCGATCCCCGTTCCACGGTAAACCCGGTCAACGTGGCGAACACCTGCGCTCGCTGCCATGCCGACGCGAGTTACATGAAGGAATATTCCATTCCCACGGATCAGTTCGCAAAGTACAGCACCAGCGTGCACCACCAGGCCCTAACCGTGCGAGGCGATCTGAGTGCGCCCACCTGTACAACGTGTCATGGAAACCATGGCGCGGCGCCGCCCGGAGTCGATAGGGTTGAGAACGTGTGTTCGAACTGTCACACTTTCCAAGCCCAGATGTACGAAAAAAGCTCGCACAAGGAAGCCTTTCAATCGGCTTCTCTTCCAGGATGTGTCGTTTGTCATAGCAATCATGCCATCGTCCATCCCACGGACGCCAAGCTTGGGGCTGGCCCTGAAGGCGTTTGCATGCGCTGTCATACCCCAGGCGACTCGTGTGATCAAGCCAGGGTAGCCTTACTCATTAGTTTGGGTCGCTTGGACGAGGCCATCAAAAGTGCAGACCAGGTTCTCCATGTCGCCGAGTCTTCTGGCATGGAGGTGAGCGAGGCTCGGCTGGGACAGGATCAGGCACGGGATTCGCTGACCAAAGCTCGAGTCACGATCCATAGCTTCCGGCAAGACTTGGTGGATCAGGATATTCAAGCCGGCCTGAAAATCGCCGCCCAGAACCTGCGAGCTGGGAAGGCAGCCATGGTTGAGCGCAACCATCGCCGTCTCGGGCTGGGAATATCGCTCATCGCGGTCGGGATAGTGTTGGCTGGGCTTTGGCTGTACATCAAGAAGATAGAGAGTTAGACCCACAGATGCATTTATTTTGCCAACGATTTGTGTGAGACGTACCTGCCGGGGAGAAGGCGATGTAGGAATGAGGCTTTCAGCGTGTCGTGGCGGGTTGTCGCTGGTGACAATCGCCGTCACCTCGTTGGCTGGGGTTCTAGATCAGGAACTTGGAACTGAACTGAGGCTTTGCGCCCTGCGATTCATCAGTCTCGACCACCCTGTGAGTCGGGCGGAACGCAATGCCTTCAGTCTCACCGGCTGGGCGTGAGAGAGGAGCTTTGTGTATGACAATGCTGAATGGACGCAAACATCTTCTCATTTGGATCCCTGCAGTCCTGATTGCCGCAGCCCTGATGGTGGCCGTGTTCATACAGGCGCGCCGACTGACCGCTGTGCGCCGCGCACCTTACATTATCGGTGAACCGGAGAAAGGCGCCGCCCTGTTTTTTGGTGACAAGCAGTGCGGCATTTGCCATTCCATCAATGGATTCGGGGGCCGTGTTGCCCCGGATCTCTCCGGAACGCACCCCGGTACTCCCGCAATGGGGTGGATTGCAGCGGTGTTGTGGAACCATGGACCCGGCATGTGGCGACAGATCCGCCTAAAGAACGAACCTTATCCCCAGTTGAACTCGCAAGAAATGGCAGACATTTTTGCGTTCTTGTACCACGCAAGCAGCATTGACCGCGCCGGGGACCCTAGCGCTGGCCAGCGGGTATTCAACGAGAAGGGTTGCGTCCGCTGCCATTCGGTGGGCGGGACGGGCGGCCAGGCGGCGCCCGAGCTATCCAAAATCGCTGCCGCCTCTGACTCGAACACCTGGACACTCACAATGTTTAACCACGCCGGATCAATGATTGCTCCTATTACCAGCACCCTAGGACAATGGCCCCAGTTCACGGGTAATGAGATGAATGATCTGATCGCGTATGTGAGTCTCAGCGCTCCCCAGCCGGCGACGAACGCACGGAAAATATCCGGCAATGCAGAGCTTGGGTGGGCCGTGTTCCAGCGCAGATGCATGCAGTGCCATTCCGTACGCGGGAAGGGTGGCAGCGTGGGTCCGGAACTGGGGCCAGAGCATGATCTTCCACTCACGACGGGGCAGTTTGCTAGCGTTCTGTGGAACCATGCACCGGCAATGCTCCGTCAGGCCCGCGAAAATGGGATTTCTCCTCCGGTTCTTCAGGGCAATGAGATGGCCGACTTGCGGACGTTCCTTGCGAGCCTGCGGTACTTCGAGCCAACTGGATCTCCCCTTGTCGGCGAGCGCGTCTTTTCTGAGCGCGGATGCGCAGCTTGCCACGGCCGGATGGCGGAAGGGACACAAATTGGTCCCGGGCTTAGGTCCGGCACCGAAGCTTTCACCACGATTTCGTTCACCGTCGCACTTTGGCGGCATGGTCCCCGCATGATTGATCGCGCTCAGGAATTGGGTATACCCTGGCCGACTCTGAAGGCCACCGACCTCGGCGATCTGGTGAGTTTCCTTAACGCACCTGCACGCCCGAAGTAATTCGCTGGAGGGCGGCAGTTAAACTGGCACGAACTGGCAGGCTTACCGGGAAATATGAAGTTGGGCTGAAGCTACCGCGGCTGGCATTGCAGAAAGGCATAGAACCGGGAGGCTTCTTTATTAACGGCGAAGACGGCACGATGTGGGAACTGAGCGGCAAAGTAGACGTCGCTCACGCAGGGCACAAGGTCACCGGTGAACGGCCATGTCTTGCACCGCTCCGCAGCCGAAGAAGCAAAATTCGCCGACTACGAAAAGCAGGAAGCCAAGGGAAAGCCGTATGCCGATTTTCAAGTTACCAGCTTGAAAATCGTCAGTGATTCCTGACAATCCCGGATTGAACGGAGATGCAAAAGAACAGATAAAACTCGAGCTCAAAGCACGGATCAACCGCGCGGATGCCCGGACGATCCGGCACGCTCCTGACCAACTGTCTGCGAAGGGCTCCGTCACAGCCGCAGGCGCTAACGACGTATCATGGCATCCGGACATTGCGGCACGGAGTACCAACATGACCTTGGACGATTTTCGTCGATCACTCACCGCGACCGAGCCGCCAGCCGAACTCACACTCGCCCTCGCTGGATTATGGTGGGATGCGAAGGGCGATTGGACGCGAGCGGCCTAGCTCTGCGGCGGCACGATCATTCCATCAAGCTTTCCACCTTGATGGTTAAACCAGTACATTCCCTCGTGTTCATGCGCATCTACCAAGAACCCAAAAGACTGACAATTACTAAGGGCTTCGTCGCTACGAACCGGAGTTGAATCTACGTTTCCATTTACATTGAGCGGCTGAGGGGTCGTCGAAAAGAAGCCTGTGGTTGC
>DLMH01000191.1 GCA_002478115.1 Candidatus Acidiferrum typicum
GGTCGCGGCCACCGAGGCAACCATATTCACCGCTGTATTTAGAATCCCCGAGGTTTCACAAGTCTCCACCATCCCCCGCGGCGTATCGGGAAAAATGCAGGCCAGGCACGCGGTTTTTCCCGGCAATACGTTCAACGTCACACCATAGCTCCCCACCGCCGCCGAATAAATCCACGGTAATGAAGCTTCCACTGCAAAATCGTTCACTAGATATCGAGTCTCAAAATTGTCTGTGCCATCGATAATTACATCCATTCCTTCAAGTAAAACCTTAATATTGCCTGGGACCACATCCTCGACTCGCGCCTCGACCACAATCTCCGAATTGAAGGCAGCGATCTTTCGCGCCGCCGCAATTGCCTTCGGCAATGATTCGGCCGCATCCTTTTCGTCGAACAGCGACTGCCTTTGCAGATTGCTGAGCTCCACATAGTCGCGATCAATAATCCGCAGCGCTCCCACGCCCGCGCGAGCTAGCAATGAAGCCAATGCCGACCCGGTCGCTCCACATCCCACAATTGCAATTCGACCTGCAACCAGCCGCCGCTGACCCTCCGCTCCAATGCCGCGAAACAGAATCTGCCGCGAGTACCGTTCGTCGATCTTTTCTTTCTCCACGCCCTGCCTCAAGGAGGTCACCAGTGATGAACCTCAAAACCTTTATTATAGGGTGATCGCTTTAAGCCGTCAGGATGCGGGACAACGAGGCTCCTTCGCCCTTCATCGAAAAAAGAAACGGCCCAAGGACTTTATCTGCTGAGAACGTACTCATTATTCGTAATATTTATGATGGTTTGGCTCGCTCCGGCTGCCCGTGCCGGTTCGTCCGCATCTGCATCTTCACCCTCCACGCAGGAGCCGCAAACCGCGACATCCTCAACTCTCGCCTCCATGTCCTCCTACGTCGGACGCACCGTCAAATCCATTGACCTTCCCGGCGTTTCCGGCGTCGACCATTTTCTCCAACTGCTTCCACAAAAAGCCGGCCAGCCTTTAGACCGGGACCAGGTTCGCGACAGCATCCGAATCCTTTTCGCCACCGGCCGCTTTGCCGACATCCAGGCGGAAATTACTCCCTCCGGCCCGGATGTGCTGCTAACCTTCACGACTTCGCCCAACTTCTTTGTGGGTTCCGTCGACGTTGAAGGCGCTCCCAGCCATCCCAGCTATAACCAGATCGTCAACGCCTCCAAATTCCAACTCGGCGAACTCCATACCCGCGACAAGCTCGACCGTGCTTTGCAGAACATCCGCCAGCTCATGCAGGAGAACGGCTACTACCGTGCGCGAGTGACGGCGGAAAGCACTTCCAATGCCGCCACCCAGCAGGTGAGCATTCTGTTTCACATTACTCCGGGTGAGCCCGCTCACGTCGGCGAAGTCAGGGTCAGTGGTCATGCGAAATTTTCCCAGAGCCAGGTTCAAGACATCGCCAGGATGCACCCCGGCGAACGGATCAGGGCGAGCCGCATCACCAATTCTCTTCAGCATCTGCGCAAGAAGCTCCAAAAGCAGCAACGGGTCTTGGCCCAGGTTTCCATCGCCGAACAGAAATACCGTCCTGAATCCAACTCCGTCGACTATACCTTCCTGATCGAACCTGGACCCGTCGTCGTGGTATACGCACAGGGTTTTCACATCAGCCGCGGCGTGCTGAAAAGGGAAGTTCCGGTTTACCAGGAGAACGCACTCGACGATGACCTGCTCAACGAAGGTAAACGCAACCTTCTGTCCTACCTCCAGGCTCGTGGTCATTTCGATGCCTCTGTAGATTTTCAGAAGGAAAGCGGTCCTGACAGCGTCCGGGTGATCTACCGTATCGATCCCGGCCCGGTGCACAAGCTCGAACGCATCGAGATCAGTGGGAACAAATATTTTCCCAGGCAAATGCTCCGCCAGCGCCTGCAGATTCAACCCGCCGGCAGTTTCTTTTCTCCAGGACGCTACAGTGAAGCCTTGCTCAAGAACGACGTCGCCGGTTTTCAGGCCCTGTATGTTTCCAACGGATTCCGCCAGGCCAAGATCGAAACCAAGGTCGACGACAATTATCGCGGCGCCGCTAACCATCTCGCGGTTCACATTCAAATCGAAGAAGGCCCGCAGACTCTCGTCGGCGCATTCCACATCGTCGGAGATCAGAAGATTAACGCGAAAGCGTTTCCCGAGTTGAATACTACGACCGGTCAGCCTTATTCCGAACAGAATCTCGCGACCGACCGCGGGGCCATCCTCAACTACTACTTCAATCACGGTTTTCCCAACGCTGTCCTGGATATCACCACGAACCCTTCCCCAGGTACGCCGAATCGCGAGGACGTTACTTACACCATCCAGGAGGGCGAACAATTCTTCGTCGATCGAGTGCTGGTCGCTGGGCTCGACCACACCCGCGACTACGTGGTGCAGCGCGAAGTTCAAGTGGTTGCGGGACAGCCCCTCAGCCAGCAGGATCTTCTGGCTACACAGAGCAAGCTCTATGATCTTGGTATCTTCAGCCAGGTCGACACGGCCGTTCAGAATCCCAGCGGCTCCGACCCTGAGAAGAATGTTCTCGTCCAGGTACAGGAGGCTAAACGCTACACCTTCACCTACGGCGTCGGCTTGGAATTCGCAACGGGCCTGCCTTCCGGTACCAGCTCTCCAGCCGGCTCGACCGGCGTTAGTCCCCGCGTGGGACTTAATGTCACCCGCCTCAACGTTGGCGGCCGCGACCAAACCCTCATCTTCCAGTCCCACGTCGGAAGCCTTCAGCAGCGCGGTCTGGTCAGTTATGAAATCCCCAAAATCTTCAACAGTGACCGCTTCAAGCTCTTTTTCACAATCTTCTACGACAACAGTCTCAACGTCGCCACTTTCACGTCGCAGCGTCTCGAGGGCAAAATCGATCTTCGCCAGCAAATCGGAAAACAGCAAATCAATCACTCTACATCCATCACCTACCGGTTCGATTACCGCCGAGTGAAAGCCACCAACTTCGCGGCGGACTTTTCACCTGCCCAATTTAGTTTGTTTTCCCTGCCTGCCCACGTTGGCGGTCCCGGCTTCACTTTCATCCGCGACAAGCGCGATAACCCCCTCGAAAGCACCAAGGGCCAATACTTTACGCTCGATGGCTTCGGTGCCTCCAGCTATGTCGGCTCTCAGTCAGACTATGGCCGCGCTCTTGCGCAGGATTCCACCTATTACGCCTTCGGCCGTCCCAATCACAAGTACGTCTTCGCTCGCTCCACCACTCTGGGCCTGGAGCAGGTCTATGGTGGCACCAGGATCCTGCCCCCGGGAACCTGTCCCCTGAATCACCTGCAGACTGCCTGTCAGGAAAATATTTCTATCATTCCCCTGCCCGAACTTTTTTTCGCCGGGGGTGGCAACTCCCATCGTGGTTTCGGGTTAAATCAGGCAGGACCTCGCGATCCCGATTCCGGTTTTCCCGTCGGTGGCTCGGCGCTGTTCGTTAACAGTGAGGAACTGCGCTTTCCTTCCGTCAGCCTGCCCTATCTCGGGGAAGGCTTCGGCTTCGCTCTCTTTCACGATATGGGAAACGTTTTCACTGCTGGCCACGACATGCTCAAGGGTGTGCTGCGCTGGCACCAGCCGGATCCCTCACAGTGTTTGCAATCTGGTGGGGTGCCCAACTCCTCCTGTATCACCTCGTTCAACAACAGCGGTTACGACTATACTTCTCACGCCATGGGCGTTGGTTTGCGATATAAAACACCAATTGGCCCCCTGCGCTTTGACTTCGGGTACAATCTGAATCCGACGTCTTATTTCCAGGGCATCGTTAATTCGACCGGACAACTGACGGGAGACTTCGAGACGCAGCGTTTGCGCCACTTCAATGTCTTTTTCAGCATAGGGCAGCCATTTTAATGAAATTTCGTAACCATAGACCGATTACCGCGGCGCTTGCGCTTTTACTCTCTCTCTTGTTTCCCGCCCCTTCGCGTTCCGCCGCTGCTCCCGCTCCTCAGGTCATCGATCGCATTGTCGCTACTGTAAACAGCCGCGTCATTCTGCAATCCGATTGGGATGAAGCCTTGTGTTACGAAGCGCTCCTCAGCAACCGCTCCCTCGCCGCCTTTACAGACGATGATCGCCGCGCCGTTCTCGACCGCCTCGTCGACCTGGAACTGCTGCGCGAGCAAATGAAGTCCGCCGACTTCCGCCATGCCACCAACGCCGAGGTCGCCGCCCGTATCGCCGATGCCCACAAACAATATCCTCGAGCTGCTTCCGATGACGCCTGGCACTCGCTGCTTGCGTCCTATCACCTCACTGAGAAAGATCTTTTCGCCCACGTCCAGCAGCAGATCGATGTGATGCGCCTGGTCGACGCTCGTCTTCGCCCCGCCGTGCAAATCGATTCCAAGTCCATCGAGGCCTACTACCGCGACCAGTTCGTCCCTAAATTGAAACAGGCCGGCGCGTCTGAAGTACCCCTTACCGAGGTTTCCGCCAAGATCCGCGAACTGCTCACCGAAGAGAAAGTGAGCGAGATGCTCGTCTCTTGGCTGCAAACTTTACGCTCTGAAGGTCAGGTGCACATTCCCGGCGTTCCCTCCTCATCCAACGACCCGGGAGTGCAATCGCAGTGACCGAGCCCGCCACCAAGCCCGCCCGCCGCTGGTGGAAATACGTACTGATCCTCGTCGGCGCGGCGTCTCTCATCGCCCTCGCTCTGACCATCTATATCAACACTGAATCCTTCCAGTCGCTGGTTCGCCGCCGCCTCGTCGCCGAGGTCGAGCACATTACCGGAGGCCGCGCCGAAATCGCGAGCTTCCATACCATTCCGTTCCGCTTGCAAGTCGAGGTGCGGAATATCACGGTGCATGGCCGCGAGGACGCCACCGACGTTCCACTGGCTCACGCCGATAACGTCATCGCCCGCTTGAAGATCACCTCTCTTCTTCAGTCCGAACTCGCCTTTCATGAATTGATCCTCGATCGGCCCGTCGTCCACGTGGTTTTTTATCCTGATGGCACCAGCAACTTTCCTAAACGGACGAGCACTTTTTCTACTCAAGCTTCGGTCGAACAACTCTTCGCGCTCTCCATCACTCGCCTAGAAGTTCGTCAGGGGCGGATCCTCTGGGACGACCAGACCATTCCTCTCGATTTCGCTGCTCGCGACACCTCGATTCAGATGGATTACTCCTATCTTCACGCGCGTTACAATGGGCGTCTTCTGCTCGGCTTGGTCGATACTAAGCTGCTGGACTGCCGGCCCTTCGCGTGGATGAGTTCCGCGGAATTCAACCTCGGATCCGATTCTGCTACCTTTTCTTCGCTCAAATGGAATTCCGGGCGCTCCAATCTCTCCGCCAGCGGCG
>DLMH01000092.1:0-516 GCA_002478115.1 Candidatus Acidiferrum typicum
GGGCCCCAGTAGATGTCCTCTTCGGGCTCCCAGACGTCCTCGCGGCCGCCGCCAAAACCGAACGTCTTAAAGCCCATCGATTCGAGGGCGACGTTGCCTGCGAGAATCATGAGGTCGGCCCAGGAGATTTTCCGCCCATACTTCTGCTTGATCGGCCACAGCAGCCGGCGCGCCTTGTCGAGGTTCACGTTGTCCGGCCAGCTATTGAGCGGCGCGAAGCGCTGCTGACCGGCTCCGGCCCCGCCGCGGCCGTCGCCGATGCGGTACGTACCCGCGCTGTGCCACGCCATACGAATGAAAAGTGGCCCATAGTGGCCAAAGTCGGCCGGCCACCAATCCTGCGAGTCCGTCATCAAGGCATGCAGGTCCTTGATCACGGCATTCAGGTCGAGGCTCTTGAATTCTTCCGCGTAGTTGAACCCCTTGTCCATAGGATCGGACAGGGGGGAGTGCTGGTGCAGGATTTTCAGGTTCAGCTGATTCGGCCACCAGTCCGCATTCGTCGCGGCCGTATGT
>DLMH01000092.1:604-50628 GCA_002478115.1 Candidatus Acidiferrum typicum
TGCGAGCGCCGCCCATTACCGGGCACTTGGATTCGGTTGACATGTTTTGCTCCTGCTTGGCGAGTTCTTTTTCCATGAGTTCATCCTCCTTCGTACTAGCCCAAAAAGACTGCGATGAAATACAAAACCATCCTGGCTTTCTCATTCGCGCAATCGCCGGCCGCGCTTTGCCGACGCGCGCCATTCATCGGGTACCCACGTGCCTGCGACACTTAACGGGAAGCGTGTCGCGGAGCGCGCACTTCGTGCAGAGTCCCCGGAAAATGAGTTCGCATTCGCGAAGCATCCGCTTACCGAGAGAGCGCGAGGCAGGCCTGGGCACGTCGTACCACTCGATGTCCTCAACATTGCCGCAGCGGTCGCAGATGAAGTGGTGATGCCGCATGCCTTTCGCATCGAATCGCGCGGCGCGGCCCTCGACGGCCACTTCACGCACCAAACCCGCCTGCACCAGGTCCCGCAGATTGTTATAAGTCGTGGCCCTTGAAGAGCGCGGATCCACGCGATTCACGGCTTCGAAGATTTGCGCAGCCGTGGGATGACTGTTGTGTTCCATCAAGAATGCCATCACGGCATAGCGCTGCGGAGTGCACCGCAACCCGCTGCCTCCCAAGGACCGTTTAATCGCCTCGGCGTCCATGAAGAATTTAGATTCTATCTAATGTGACATTTTGTCAAGACTTATGCTTTTGGTTGCTGCTGCGAGCAGAAAACTGGCGGATGCCGTATTGAGTATCACCTGCAGCCATGTTGGGTTCCTCCTGCGCGAAGCCTAGACCCATACCTGCCAAAGGTCTAATATATCGTCGCTATGGGACCCATAAGGAAAAGAAAGCAAAACTCCCTGGCGACCGAGCTGAAACATGGAACTCCATCAATTGCGCTACTTTTGTGCGGTCGCGTACAACGGTAACTTCACGCGCGCCGCCAAAGCCGAGAATGTGGCGCAACCCTCACTATCACAACAGATTCTGAAGCTTGAAGCTGAACTCGGTGCCAAGCTTTTCGATCGTTTCCCGCGCTCTGTAAGATTAACTCAATTTGGAAGGACGTTCCTCTTCAGGGCGGAGGCCATCCTCAGACAGGTCGGCGAGGCAAGAACCGAAATTGAGGAGCTGGCGGGTGCGGAAAAAGGAAGAGTAGTCATTGGAGCGATTCCGACCATCGCGCCGTATTTTCTGCCGCCAGTGCTTACAGGTTTCACGCGCCAACATCCGACCATAGCTGTCAGCGTTATGGAAGAAACCACTCCCATTCTGCTGGAGCGCTTGCACGATGGGCGGATTGATCTCGCCTTACTTGTGCTGCCCGTACTAGGAGAAGAGTTGATTTGTGAGGATCTTTTCCGCGAACCGTTCTTTATCGTTGTACCACCGAAACATCATTTGGCATCAAGAAAGATGATTGATTTGCAAGAGATTAGAACTGATCCTTTTTTGCTTCTAAAAGAAGGCCACTGTTTTCGTGAGAATGTGATCATGACTTGCCGCGAGTCAAAGCTGGAGCCAAACCTGGTCTTTGAAAGTGGTCAGTTTTCAACGATTCTTGCGATGGTATCCGCAGGGATGGGAGTTTCAGTAGTCCCGGCCATGGCAGTCGCGAATCGGCAGAGGTGCAAGTTCATACGGATCAGAGATCAACGGGCAAGTAGAAGAGTGGGTTTGGCGCAGCTGAAACACCATTTCGCGACTGTGGCGCACCGAGCGCTGGTGGAGCACCTGAGGCATAGCGCCCGTGAACGCTGCATGTACCGGTCTTCGAGAACATCACAAATTCCCTTGGTTTCGGCTCGCTGCACAGACCAGAAGGCGACCCAATAGGATCAAATCTCGGCAGAAAATTCCAAACCGTGGACGACGTTCCTAATGACGATGGGATGATTAAATACTTGGGTCTCTGGGGGGGGCTGGCCACAAACGGCGTTCGGGTCCCTAGCCTTGTAAGTGGATAACCATACTGAACGCGGCGCAGGAGGCCGCCAGTATGGGACGTCTCAAGGGCGACGATCTCCTCGTCGCTGTACGGCTCCGGAGGATTCTGCTCGTGCTCCGGCCAGTCGCTTTTTTGGATGTTGAGCTTGAGCCGGAGCCACTGGTTGAAGAACGTCACGACCGCCATCATCTGCTTGCCGACGTATTCCGGTTCATAGTTAGCCATGAGTTCGTTGCGGAAAGCGAGCACGTCGTTCCGGCTAAACTCGTCCACGAATTTCTTCGGAACAATAGTCAGGAACGACGTGAGGAAACGGCGCTTCTCTCCGACTGTCTTGTATGGACGCTTCGCAAGTTCCAAGTTGGCGAGGTATGCGTCTACTTCGTCTTTAATGACTTTCCTCCCCAATTGAACAAGGTTTGGTCTGGGAGCGGCGGTGTTACCGCTCAGCCTCTCATGCTCTACCTGATTAAGCTTGACCTTGCGTTTGTGCTGAGCCTCCAACGCGTCCGAGCCAACAGGTATCCACGTGTTATTGAAGTTGAGGAAGTAAGAACCTTCGGTGTGCTTCTCCTCCGTGGCCCTGCCGTTCGCGCCTTTCACGAGCACGACATTCGGCTTGATTTTACCGTTCGGGTGATACGCAGCACGTGCGTACCGCCAGCGCTTGCCTTGAAGCTTCACGTACTTGTAGATCGAAAATTTTCCAGCCATAAGAAATTCCTCTGTTTGGCTAATACTGAGATTTGAGGATTTCTTAGGAAATGCTTTAGGAAGGAATCCAACCCATTGAAAACAAAGAACTGGCGGAGGAGGAGGGATTCGAACCCCCGAGGCCCTTTCGAGCCTAACGGTTTTCAAGACCGCCGGTTTCAACCGCTCACCCACTCCTCCGTTTTTAATTATAACGTGCAACTACACTTAGCGGGGCTTTTGGTGACACTTTTGGGGTCGATTGCTGCATTTTGGCGCAAGGTGTCACCAAATCGTCACCAAAACCTTCGAGTTTCGCGACCGCATTCCGCTTGGAATCGAGATTTGTATGCGTGTAGCGCATGGTTACGGTGACAGTCGAATACCATCTGCGATACGGCCAAGGAAAGGAACCCGATATTCCCCTTCGCGCTCGGCGTTCCGCACTGGAGTATCGTTGACCCAAATACCGCCGGTGGATTGCCCGAGCAGAAAACAGAAGTTTTCCGCCGTGTGCGAGACGAGATCGAGGACAAGGTTAAACAATTCGTAGCCGATACCGCACAACTAAAGGCAAGTGAGCTTTCCATCGCGTGATGAATCCAGGCCCTAGGGGCGTGCCCCCCTTTGCCATAAGGAGCGTCGCTTGCTTTTTAACTCGGCGTTCACCGGCCGGTAACGAAATGGACTCAACATTCCCCAAGAGTATTCCCATTAAAATGCAGGACGTAAATCAATCACAGCTCGAGGAGCTGATTCAGAATCTGAATCTTCTTCGTTCCGAAATGCTTGAGCTGGAAACTTCCGGCCTGATCGCTGCCACAGAAGTGCATCCCGAGCACCATGCAACTGCCAGGAATCTCATGCATTACCTCGCGCTTCGCCGCCACGATATACGCCAGTTGCAGTCAAAGCTTGCGGGCTTGGGACTGTCATCGCTGGGCGGAACTGAGCCGCATGTACTCAGCTCTTTGCACGCGATATTGAATGTACTCCACAAGCTTGCCGGTTCCGCGGAGAGTGCGCTGGCCTCGGAGGCGGTTCCGGAACTTGTGGAGGGCGATGCTCTCCTTGAGAAGAACAGTGAAGCCCTGCTTGGCGCAGCTCCCGTAGCCCGTCACGTTCGAATTATGGTAACCATGCCACCGGAAGCCGCAACGAAATATGAGCTGGTTCGAGACCTTCTGGCCCAAGGGATGGACTGCATGCGTATTAATTGTGCCCATGGCGGTCCCGACGCGTGGTCAGGAATGATCCGCAACCTTCGTCGCGCCGAAACGGAAACGAACAAACGCTGCAAAGTTGCGATGGATTTGGCCGGTCCCAAGCTGCGCACTGGGCCTATCGAGCCGGGACCCACGATGTTGAAGTATCGCCCGCAGCGGGACACTTTCGGCCGCGTAGTTTCGCCGGCGCGAATCCTCGGCGACATTCTGCAACGCATGCAGCCTCACCATGAGAAGAAGCGTTCGATGTTGCGAAAGCTTCACCTGGCCGCCGCTTTTCACGCCGAGGCATGACCGTTTGTTTAAAACTCCTGCGACAGAGACGGCACAGGGGCACATGATTTAACATCCATAAAGCGGTCAAACAACAGATGACAACACCGGATGCGGATAGCACGCCAGGGGCTTCGGTCAACGACGCTGGAACGGCAGGGTCTAAGCCCGCGGGGCCACCGGCTCGCCCGAACGAGCCGCTGATTCCAACGAAGACGAAGAACCAGAATATTCATGTTTCCCCGGCAGTCCTCGACGCCGCCCGAAAAGACGGCGAAGAACTGCTCCGGGACTTGCGAACGTCTCTAGGTGGCCTAACGCAAGCCGAGGCCGAAGAGCGGGCGCGCACGACCGGTCCGAATGAGGTTGCACAAGAGCGGAAGCAAGGCTGGCTCATCCGCGTTCTGAAAATCATCCGCAACCCGCTGGTGATCCTGCTGACGACTTTGTCGGCAGTTTCCTTCCTTACAGGCGACGCGCGCGCCGGCACTGTGATGGCGGTTATGGTGGCGCTGAGTGTGGGACTCCGCTTCTGGCAAGAAGCCCGGGCGGACGCCGCCGCAGAGAAGCTCAAGGCCATGATCCATGTGACCGCTACGGTCGTGCGGGACGGCGCGGCGCGGGAGATACCACTCCGGGACTTAGTGCCTGGGGACATCATCAAGCTGGCCGCCGGCGACATGATTCCAGGCGACGTCCGGCTGCTGTCTTCGAAAGACCTTTTCGTGAGCCAAGGCAGCCTTACGGGTGAGTCGCTCCCGGTCGAGAAGTTCCACGACCCCGAGACGAAAGAAGAGAGTTCACCCACTGAACTCAACAACATCTGCTTCATGGGGACGAGCGTCGAGAGCGGCACGGCGACGGCAGCCGTGGTCACCACGGGGGTACAAACCTACCTGGGGAGCATGGCCCGCTCAATCACCGGGGAACGAGTGCAGACGAGCTTCGACCAGGGCCTCAACCGTTTCACATGGCTCATGATGCAGTTTATGGTCGTTATGGTGCCTCTGGTTTTCCTTATCAACGGTTTCACCAAGCACGATTGGAAGGGAGCCTTCTTCTTCGCACTGGCTGTGGCCGTAGGCCTCACTCCCGAGATGCTGCCTATGATCGTCTCCGTCTGCCTCTCCAAAGGCGCCCTCTCCATGAGCCGCAAGAAAGTGATCGTCAAGCGGCTTAACTCCATCCAGAACTTCGGGGCCATGGACATGTTGTGCACCGACAAGACGGGCACGCTCACTGAGGACCGTGTTGTCCTCATGCGGCATTGCAACGTCGCTGGGCGTGAAACCGAGGACGTGCTCCTGGACGGGTACCTGATAAGTTACTTCCAGACGGGCCTGAAAAACCTGCTCGACCGGGCGATTCTGGATAGTTCCGACTTCCACGGGAAGACGGTTGTCGAGAAATATAAGAAGCTGGATGAGCTCCCGTTTGACTTCACTCGACGCATGATGTCGGTCCTGGTGGAGGACGCCGCAGGTAAGGCCATCCTCCTCACCAAGGGGGCTCCGGAAGAGGTCTTCCTGCGCTGCTCGCACTTTGAACTTGACGGTAAGCTGTCTGAAATGCACCCGGAGCTGATGGTCGGGCTAGAACAAGAGTACGACAGCCTCAGCAACGACGGCTACCGCGTGCTGGCTGTGGCGACAAAGGACCTGCCCGGGAAGCAAATTTGCACCAAGGACGACGAGCGCGAACTCGTACTCAGAGGGTACGTTGCGTTCCTGGACCCGCCCAAGGACACCGCGGCCCGCGCCCTTGCGGCGTTGCACAACCATGGCGTAGCCGTAAAAATCCTCACCGGGGATAACCACCTTATCAGCCGCAAGGTGTGCAAGGACGTTGGCCTCTCAGCCGACCCCATGCTGTTGGGCGGCGACGTGGAGAAAATGTCCGATGCCGAACTGGGCGAGGCAGCCGAGAAGGCGGTGCTGTTCGCCCGCCTCTCTCCCGCGCACAAAGAGCGGGTCATCCGTCTTCTTCGGGGCAAGGGGCATGTCGTCGGATTCATGGGCGACGGAATCAACGACGCTCCTGCCTTGCGAGCGGCGGACGTCGGCATCTCGGTAGACACCGCCACTGACATCGCCAAGGAGTCGGCGGATCTCATCTTGCTTGAGAAGGACCTCATGGTGCTGCAAGGGGGCGTTATCGAGGGCCGTAAGGTCTTCGCGAACATCGTTAAGTACATCCGGATGGGAGCGAGTTCCAACTTCGGGAACATGTTCAGCGTGCTCGGGGCGAGTGCCTTCCTCCCCTTCCTGCCGATGGCCCCAATTCAGGTGTTGACGAACAATCTCCTGTATGACTTCTCGCAGGTGCCGATCCCAGCGGACGCCGTGGACGAAGAGCAAGTGAGTCGGCCGCGGCCCTGGAACATTAGCGAAATCAAGCGCTTCATTTTCTTTATCGGCCCCATCAGCTCGATTTTCGACTATACGACTTTCTTCGTCATGCTCTGGATCTTCAAATGCTGGGACCCATCCCGAGCGTCGCTATTTCAGACCGGCTGGTTCGTCGAATCGTTGATGACGCAGACGCTCATCATCCATGTCATTCGTACAAATAAGATTCCCTTTCTGCAGAGCCGAGCGAGTTGGGCGCTGACGGTCACAACATTAGCAATCATGGCTTTTGGGATGTGGCTGCCCTATTCCCCGTTGGCCTCCGCGCTGGGCTTCACGCACCTGCCGCGGATGTACTGGCCAATCCTTATGCTCACGCTGCTCGGCTACGTGGGCCTTACGCAGATCATCAAGGTGTGGCTGCTGCGAAGGCAATGGATCTAAAGCGGCAGTTCCGGCGAAGGCACTATTGGATGCGCGGTTGCAGCACACTCGAAACCGGTTTTTACAGGCCGCGCATCGTTGTCTTTAGGCGATCTTGAGGCGATGGAATACGGGGACTTTGACAATGTCCACCATGAATGCAAAGACAACTGCCCCCGCCAACGTTCCTCCCATCACGAGTAATGGCAGGGGTTCCATGGAGATCCCGCGATTCGCCATCGTTGAGGCGATCAACATTCATCGGATACCTCCCGGCCATGGAAGTGCCGGTGTTCGTAGGGAGCCGCTGCATGAATACACTCAATTCACTGTCCAAAAAATCCGGCGCGAAACATTATATCTTGCAACCATGCTTCGCGAGGTTCCCTCAAAAGGCTGGGGGGTGAGGAAGTAAACGGGCCATAATTTGCCATGAGATCTCAGGAAGTCGTGATATTATGCGTTACAGTAAACGGTTCTTTTATGGCATTTTGTGCGGGATTCTCGGGAAAACGCTTCCTCCCAAAGAAAATCAGCGTGGGCTAGAGGAGAGCAAGTATGGCTTTTGACTCACGACGTGGATTCCTGAAACGCGCTTCGGCTGCAGGC
Organism: Candidatus Acidiferrum typicum; assembly: GCA_002478115.1. Classification (GTDB taxonomy): domain Bacteria; phylum Acidobacteriota; class Terriglobia; order Acidiferrales; family UBA7541; genus Acidiferrum; species Acidiferrum typicum. The sequence continues at coordinate 8,109 of DLMH01000092.1, forward strand.
CTGGCCATTTCCGCCAATCATCTGTTGGCGCCCTTCGTGCGAGCTCAGACTGGCGGGTTGGCTAGTTCCATTTTTCGCTTCGATCTCGACTCTCGCCGGGTCCTCCCGGCTCTCGATCGCAATGTCTTCGGCTCTTTTCTGGAGCATCTGGGACGGGCCATCTACGAAGGAATTTACGACCCCAATTCCAAATTTGCCGATGCCAATGGGTTCCGCAAGGATGTGCTGGAGGAAATTCAGAAGCTGCAAGTCCCGATTGTCCGCTATCCCGGCGGGAATTTCGTCTCAGGCTACCACTGGCTGGACGGCGTGGGCCCCAAGCAGGATCGTCCCAAAGTGCTGGATAAGGCCTGGAACTCGCTTGAGACCAATCAATTCGGCACCAATGAGTTTCTTTTGTGGTGCAGGACTGTCGGGACGCAGCCGCTGCTCGGCCTGAATCTCGGCACCGGGACACCGGAGTCAGCAGCCGCGCTCGTGGAGTATTGCAACGTAGACAAGGGCACGAAGTGGAGTGACCTTCGGCGGAAGCACGGCATCGCCGATCCCCACAAGGTCACGCACTGGTGTCTCGGCAACGAGATGGATGGTCCCTGGCAAATCGGCCACATGTCTGCCGTGGAATACGGTGAAAAGGCCGCCGATGCTGCGCGGCAAATGCGCTATGTAGACCCTTCGCTCAAACTCATCGCCTGCGGCTCCAGCGGACCCACAATGCCCACCTATCTGGAATGGGACCGCGAAGTTCTCGAACAGTGCTACGACTATGTGGATGCCATCTCGTTGCATCGCTACTTCGATAACACTTCCGAAACCGGCGGAGACACCGCAAAGTTCCTGGCCCTCAATCTCAGCATGGAACGGCAAATCGCGGAAGTTGCCGCCGTTTGCGACTACGTGCAAGGCCGCAAGCGTTCTCCGAAGAAGCTCTGGCTGTCCTTCGACGAATGGAATGTCTGGTACCGTGCCCACAGCGGCCCTGCCATGGACGGCAACCGCAAGGAAGCGCCGCACCTGCTCGAGGAAGTGTACAACCTCGAAGACGCTCTCCTGGTTGGTGGCTTGATCAATTCGTTGCTGCGCAACTCCAACCGCGTGCGCGTCGGGTGCCTCGCGCAACTGGTCAACGTCATCGCGCCGATCATGACGAATTCAAATGGTTTCTACCGGCAAACGATCTACTACCCTTACAACTGGGCGTTGCAATTCGCCCGCGGTGCCGCGCTGGACGTTTTGGTGGAACCCGGGCCTTCCTACGAGGTGCCCGGTTACGGACAAGTTCCCTACCTGGACGTGGCCGGAACGATCAACCCGGACGACGGCACGGTTTCCCTTTTCGTCCTCAACCGCGATCTCTCCAAAGCGCATCAGCTCGAGTTGAATTGGGAAGCCAAAGCAGGGAGCCGCTTGCTGACTTCGTATGTGCTGACGGGCAGTGACTTGAAAGCGGTGAACGGTTTCGATGCACCACAGAGAGTTGCTCCGCAGGCCGCTGAGAAACCCGTAACGAGCAGCGGTGTGACAAAGATTGAGCTGCCGCCGCGTTCGTATTCCCTGTACCAGTGGGGAATTTAGTCTTTTCCGAGGATAGGGAACGGCCGCTCTTCGTTCAAGCAGGCAACAGCCTGGGCATGAAAGGATCTCGTCCAAGATGAAAACCCGAATTTACGTTTCGGCTTTGCTATTCGCTTGTTTCTTGTTCATGTACCAAAGGGCCGGTGTTGCTTCTCATGCCAGCGACAACGGCTCATCCGGCCGGGCAAAACTGGCCACGCAAACACCCGCCGGAACCAATTCGCCCGACGCGCATCCCATCCTCGCTGCTACTCCTCCGCTTGGGTGGAATAGTTGGGATGGCTACGGTACGACGATCACCGAAGATCAGGTGAAGGCCAACGCCGCCTGGTTCGCCGAACATTTGAAACCTTCCGGTTGGGAATATGTCGTCATTGACATGGAGTGGTTCGTCACCAACCCCACGCCGGAAGGCAATTCGAAAAACTCCCTCTACGCCCTCGATGCCAATGGCCGGTACATTCCCGCAGAAAAGCGTTTTCCCTCTTCCGCTGAAGGAAAAGGCTTCAAGCCCATCGGCGACTACATCCATTCGCTTGGCCTGAAATTCGGCATCCATATCCTGCGGGGAATCCCCAAAAACGCGGTTGCATCGAACGTCCCCATCGCGGGCTCCTCCTACCACGCTTCCGATGCGGCAGACACAGGGGAAACCTGTCCATGGAACCCGGACAACTTCGGCGCGGACGCCACAAAGCCTGCAGCGCAGGCCTACTACGATTCCATTGCCTCCCTTTACGCCAGTTGGGGAGTCGATCTGATCAAGGTCGATTGCATCAGCAGCCGTCCGTACCGCGGCGACGAAATTCGCATGTTGAGTGCCGCGCTCGCGAAAACGGGACGCTCCATTGTGCTGAGCCTCTCGCCAGGACCAGCCCCGATCGAAAAAGCGGAAGAGATGCGCAAGTATGCCCAAATGTGGCGCATCTCCGACGACATCTGGGATTTGTGGCACAGCGATGTGCAGTACCCGCAGGGCCTCGGCGATCAATTTCAAAATGTCCTGAAATGGGCGGGACTCTCGCAACCCGGCCATTGGCCCGATGCGGACATGCTGCCACTTGGCTACCTTGGCCCCGCTCCCGGCTGGGGCCAACCACGCCAGTCGCGGTTGAGTCACGATGAGCAGCGCACCCTTATGACTTTGTGGTCCATTTTTCCTTCGCCTTTGATGATTGGTGGGGAGCTGCCCAAAGCAGACGCCTGGACCGTTTCCTTGCTCACGAACCCGGAAGTCCTCGCGGTAGATCAGCATTCTTCCGAAAGTCATCCGGTGATCGCCACCGGTACGGCCGTCGTCTGGCTTGCGGAGTCTTCCTCGCATGACGGCTACTACATCGCCGCATTCAACCGCGGGGAGTCCTCCTTGAATGTCCGTTACTCCTGGAAAGAACTCGGCCTTAAGGACAGCGAATATCTACGGAGAGATCTTTGGGAGCGAAAGGATCTGCCCTCCGCGAAATCTTTCGACGTTAATCTGCCGGCTCACGCCAGCGTGCTTTACAAGCTGAAGCTGCTGCGCATGCCGGCGCAGTAATTTGATGAACCTATGCTTGACAGTACAAGGCGCTCAACTTTTCCGCTGCAAAAACGTGCCACGACAATCATAGGACTGTGTCGAGTTTGAGAGTGAAATCATGCCTGCCACGATGAAGAGTATCGCGCGAGACCTGGGCGTCTCCGTCGTCACCGTCTCGAAAGTCCTGCACAATCATGCGGACATCAGCCCCGAAACGCGAAAACGCGTTCTGCGCCGCATGAAGGAAGTCAATTATCAGCCGAATCTCTCGGCCCGCGCGCTTTCTACTGGCCGGACCAGCCTCATAGGCCTGATTGTCCCGGACTTGGTTCACCCCTTCTTCGCGCAGGTTGCCAAGGGGATTTCGGCGCGCCTCAGTGCGCAAGGGTATAGCTTGATCATCTCGTCCTCGGAGGAAAATCCTCAACTAGAGCGCCGCGAAGTGGATCAAATGATGGCACGCAGCGTGGATGCCCTGATTCTAGCGTCCACGGAATCCGATTCCGTCAGCCTGGTGAAGCTGACGGAGCGTGGCGTTCCGTTTGTTCTGCTCGACCGGAAGATTCCGGGCTTCCCGGCGCATTTCGTTGGTATTGATGACGTGATGGCTGGCTCGCTTGCAACCAGGCATCTGATTGATATCGGCTGCAAAACGATTGCTCATATTGCCGGTTCCGAGGTTAGCACTGCCATTGATCGCCAGGCTGGCTACGTCGCGACACTCGCGAAACATGGTCTGAGTCTTCCAGAGGGCTATATCGTCAAGCATGGAGGTGGCGACGACGCGGGAGACAAAAGTGGCTACGGTGCCATGAAGCAGCTTTTGCAATTGAATCCCCGGCCCGACGGCGTGTTTTGCTGCAACGACCCATTGGCCATGGGTGCTTTCCGCGCCATTCTCGAGGCCGGAGTGGATGTACCCAAAGATATCGCCGTGGTCGGCTGCGGAAACGTCCACTATGACGATCTCCTTCGCGTTCCTCTCACTAGCCTTGATCAAGATGCCGCTGGCCTGGGTGAAAGCGTTGCCCGTCTCGCCTTGAGCATCATCAAGAAGAAAAACGGCAGTTCGCCGGCGAGCGTTCTTCTTCCTGCCCGGTTAGTGGTCCGCGCATCCACACAAAGATAGAATGTTGATGGAACTCTGGAAGAAATGCTGGGCCACTCAGACTCCATTAGGCGTCGAAAACTCTCTCCTTTTTTTTTGCAGTGGAAAAGCGTTTACTGTATCGCTTAAACTCAAGCCGTGATTCTTCTCTCTTCCTTTCACGAAAGGTTTCCCTTTCCCCATGGCTCTCTCTCCTTTTAGCCTCGCTGACAGGACTGCGGTTGTGCTCGGCGGCACCAGTGGCTTGGGTCGTACGCTGGCTCTGGGGCTGGCGGACGCCGGCGCCGATGTGGTTGTTTCCGCGCGCAGGCAGGCACTCGTCGATGCGACGGCCTCGGAAATTGAAGCCAAGGGCCGCAAGACACTCCGCGTTCTGTCTGACGTGCGAAACAAAGAGTCGCTTATCCGACTCCGCGATGCCGTTTTGAGCGCTTTCGGTAAAGTGGACATTCTCGTGAACGCCGCCGGCATCACCCGCAAGCTCCCCACGTTGGAAATGTCGGAAGGCGACTGGAATGCAATCCTGGACACCAATCTCACCGGCACGCTGCGGGGCTGCCAGGTTTTCGGCGAACTCATGCTGAAGCGCGGTTACGGCCGTGTGATCAACATCGCCTCTCTTGGTACGAATCTCGGGTTGTACCAGGTGGCCGCCTATTGCGCCAGCAAGGCCGGGGTCGGCTCGCTCACAAAATCCTTGGCCGTCGAATGGTCGCGCCATGGCGTCCTGGTCAACGCGATTGTTCCTGGCGTCTTTCGCACGGACTTGAACGCCGCGCTTCTGGACGGCACCGAGCGCGGACGCGAATTCCTGATGCGCACGCCCATGGGCCGTTACGGCAAAGCCGAAGAACTTGTTGGCGCGGCCGTGTTTCTTGCCTCTGACGCCTGCGCCTTCGTTACGGGAGAGCTTCTCGTTGTGGATGGCGGCTTCCTCGCCAGCGGTGTGAACCAATGAGCGCGGTCAGCGGCGAGAAAGCAGCGGCCGTTCCCAGGCAGCCGGGAGGGACGCCGGACGGTGCCGCCTTTATCTTCAATTTGCATTGGCCTTCCGGGAAGCCTGAAGACAATGCTTGAGCGAATTGATGCTCACCATCACTTCTGGCGTTACACAAAAAAAGAGTACGCCTGGATCGCTGAGGACATGGGCGTGCTGGCACGGGATTTTTTCCCCGAAGATCTGCGCCGAGAGCTTTTGGCTTCTGGAATTCATGGCAGCATCGCTGTTCAGGCAAGACAGACTCTTGAGGAGACATGCTGGCTGCTGCGCCTCGCCGATGACTTTGACTTTATTCGTGGAGTGGTGGGTTGGGCTCCCCTTGCCGGCCCGGAGTTCCCCGCGCTTATCGAGCGCCTGCAGGAGTGTGAAAAACTGAAGGGCCTTCGTCATGTGATTCAGGATGAACCGGACGAAGACTTTATGCATCGGCCAGATTTCAACGCGGGTGTTGCGCTGCTCAAGCAATTCGGCCTCGTCTACGACATTTTGATCTTTGAGCGTCATCTTCCGGAAGCGATCTCCTTCGTGGACTGTCATCCTGCGCAGGTATTCGTCTTGGATCATCTTGCCAAACCGCGCATTGGTGACCGCGAACTCGAACCCTGGCGAACGAACATTCGCGAGCTTGCGCGCCGGGAAAATGTCTATTGCAAAGTGTCCGGCATGGTAACGGAGGCCAACTGGAAGAACTGGTCCCCAGCGGACCTGCAACCCTATTTCGATGTCGTCCTTCAAGCCTTCGGTTCCAAACGCTTGATGGCCGGTTCGGACTGGCCCGTCTGCCTTCTGGCAACGGCCTATCAGACCTGGTTTTCCACCGTGGAGGAATTCATCCGTCCTCTCTCCATTGCGGAACGCGAAATGATTCTTGGCGGTGTGGCCAGTGAAGTGTACTCCTTAGCGCGCGGAAGTTCCGCAATCAGGAAAGGATAGACGATGGCGAACCATCAAGTTGGGAGTGCCCCGGGCGTAACGGTATCGCCTGCCAGGCATTCGTTGTTTCCTGCAGGGCAGATTGTTCCCTTCATTCTCGTCACCGCACTCTTCTTCCTCTGGGGAATCCCCAATAACCTGAATGATGTATTGATCCGGCACTTCATGAAGTCCTTCGAAATTTCCCGCTTTCAGGCCGGTCTCATCCAGTCCGCCTTCTACATGGGCTATTTTCTTCTGGCGATTCCCGCGGGCCTCATGATGAAGCGAGCAGGCTACAAAGCGGGTTTCGTCGTGGGCTTGCTGCTTTTTGCCGCAGGTTCATTCTTGTTTTGGCCAGCCGCACTGAGCGGCAGTTACGCTTTCTTTCTGTTCGCGCTCTTTGTCATCGCCAGCGGGCTCTCCTTTCTGGAGACGGCTTCCAATCCTTTTATTGCCCAGCTCGGTGACCCCGACAGTTCGGAGCGCCGTCTGAATTTTTCGCAGGCGTTCAATCCTCTGGGCTCTATTACGGGGGCGCTGATCGGCACGGTCTTCATCTTTTCCGGCGTTGAACTGAATTCACAGGAAATTGCGGCACGCCAGGCGGCGCATACCTACGAGGCGTATCTTCGCTTCGAAACGTTGCGCGTAATTCGTCCTTATCTGGTCATCGGTATCGTCGCGGTGGTTTGGGCTCTGCTCATCATCCGTACAAAGTTTCCCGTGATTGCCAGCGAGAGCGAAGCCGGCCACAGTGAGCATGGGAGCTTTCGGCAATTGCTCAGCCAAAGGCATTTTCTCCTTGCCGTCATCGCGCAATTCTTTTACGTCGGAGCCCAGGTCGGCACGTGGAGCTACTTCATCACCTACGTTCAGGAGTACGGCCACCGGCCCGAAAAAATCGCCGGATATTTTCTTACGGGCACGCTGGCCGCGTTTGGCGTGGGCCGCTTCGTCTCTGCGTATCTGATGCGTTTCGTCTCGCCGAGCCGCCTGATGGGGGCCTACGCCACGGCGAATATTGTCCTGGTCTCCGTCGCAGTCCTCCACCCGAGTTGGGTTGGCATCTGGTGCATCTTTCTCACCAGTTTCTTCATGTCCCTGATGTTCCCGACGATTTTCGCGCTCGGCCTGAAAGGGCTCGGCCCAAACACCAAAATCGGCGGCTCCTTTCTGGTCATGGCGATTATCGGTGGCGCGGTTCTCACTCCGCTCATGGGTCTGATCTCGGAGAAGTTCCACAGTTTGGCTCTGGGCTACTCAATTCCCGTGATCGCTTACATCTATATTTGTGCTTATTCGTTTTTGGGCTCGCGGCGAGTGGATATCTTCGCAACCGTTGGCGAACCCGGAAGATAAAAACCATGCAATCTCCAATTAGTTTATCCACCAGAAAAATTACTGGTCCCCGAGGAGGGCAAATGAAAGTAAGTCGATTGCAAAACAAGGTCCGGCGAACTCTTGGATCCGCCGCGTGCCTGGGTCTTCTGTTTCTCGGCCCGGTTCACGTCCTCGCACAAGACTCGTCCTCAAGTACAAAGCCAACTGCGTCGCAATCCCCGCAAGAGATGGATCAAGCCTGGCAGAAGGCCAGCGCTAAATACGACGCAGCGCGCAAAGCTCTCTTGACCAGCGTTGACCGGACCGCGAACGCCGGCCCTTATCGTCCCGATTGGGAATCGCTTCGCCGCTACGAAGCTCCGGATTGGTATAAAGACGCCAAGTTTGGCATCTTCATTCATTGGGGCGTCTATTCGGTTCCGGCCTTTGGCAACGAATGGTATCCACGCAACATGTATCAGGAAGGCTCCGACGAATACAAACACCACCTCGCCACGTATGGCCCTCCTTCGACGTTCGGTTACAAAGATTTCATTCCGCGTTTCAAAGCTGAGCATTTCGATCCCGTCCAGTGGGCCGAGCTCTTTAAAGCCTCAGGCGCCAGGTACGTCGTTCCTGTCTTTGAACACCACGATGGCTTCGCCATGTACGACAGCGGCCTCTCCGATTGGACCGCCGTAAAAATGGGCCCGCACCGCGATATGTATGGCGAACTCGCCAAAGCCCTGCGGGAAAGGGGCCTCCGCTTGGGCGCTTCCTCCCACCGGATCGAACACAATTTTTTCCTGGAGGGCGGCCGGAAGATCGATTCGGACGTGAATGATCCCAGGTACCTCGCATTCTACGGTCCCGCGCACACCTGGTTGGACGGAAAGAAGACCTTGCTCCAGGATTGGACCTATCTCAGCAACGAATACCTCGATGATTGGCTCGCTCGCGGTGCGGAAATTGTGGAGAAGTACGAGCCGGACATCATGTACTTCGATTGGTGGATCGGGCAGCCTAATGCCCGCAGGCATGTCGCGGAGTTTGCCTCCTTCTACTACAACCACGCCGCAAGTCAGGGCAAAGTGCCCGTCATCAACTACAAGGACAGCGCCCTCGAGGAACACTCCGCCGTCCTGGATATTGAACGCGGACAGTTGTCGGGCATTCGCCCGCTCTATTGGCAGACGGACACTTCCATCAGCAACAAATCCTGGGGCTACATCGAGAACGACAACTTCAAATCAGCCGAAACAGTGGTTCACCAACTCGTTGACATCGTCAGCAAGAATGGCAATCTCCTCGTCAACATTGGGCCGCGTTCAGACGGCACCATCCCCGAGGAAGTCCAAGCGATCCTGCGCGACATCGGTTCCTGGCTCAAAGTCAACGGAGAAGCCATTTACGCTACTCGCGCCTGGACCAAGTTCGGCGAAGGCCCCACGACAATCGTCGAGGGCGCTTTTCACGATACGGACACGAAGTCTTTCACCGCTCAGGATTTCCGCTTCACCACCAAGGGCAATTCTCTCTACGCCATCGAATTGGCTTGGCCCGAATCCGGCGAAGCCGTCATTCACTCTCTAAACGAGGCCGCGCTCTCCGGCCAGAACATTGTCTCGATCTCTCTTTTGGGTCAGGGATCTCCGCTGACATACCAACTCAAATCTGACGGCTTGCACATTCAGTTGCCGCCCCAGAAAGCTGGTAACTACGCCTATTCGTTCAAGATCGAATTCCAGAGGCCCCCGTCGGTGCGCGTTCCCTAGGGCCGATGAAAGCAAGAATGGCCCGACCCGTGCAAGTAGCTCCGCAGGCGGGTAGTCTTGACTATTTCAATGAAGCGCGTTACAGTAAACGGTAACTTTATCGATTTCTGGAGAACCATATGCCTCATGACGATCTCGTGCTTGTGACCGGTGCCGGCGGCTTTATCGGCGGTAATCTCGTGGCTTCCTTGCGGGCGCAGGGCTACATGCGTATTCGCGCCGTGGACATCAAGCCTTTGCATCATTGGTACCAGCGATTCGGGGACGTTGAGAATCTCTCTTTGGATCTCAATGATAAGCAGAATTGCGAGACGTCGGCCAAAGGCGCGCGTGATATTTACAATCTGGCCGCCAACATGGGCGGCATGGGATTCATCGAGAAAAACAAAGCCCTTTGTATGCTCTCGGTGCTCATCAACACGCATATGCTTCAAGCGGCCCTGAAGTATGGCGTGGCTCGCTGCTTCTACTCATCGTCGGCCTGCGTTTACAACGGTGACAAGCAAACGAGCTTTGAAGCGCCCCTGCTGAAGGAAGCAGATGCCTATCCGGCGCTGGCCGAGGATGGCTACGGCTGGGAAAAGCTGTTTTCCGAGCGCATGTGCCGCCATTTCCGCGAGGATTTCGGCCTATACACCCGGGTGGCGCGCTTCCACAATGTCTACGGCCCCTGGGGCACGTGGTTTGGCGGGCGCGAAAAAGCCCCGGCGGCCATCTGCCGGAAAGTCATTGAAGCGAAATTGTCCAAGAAGCACGACATCGAAATTTGGGGCACGGGAAATCAGACCCGCAGCTTCATGTATATCGATGATTGTTTAGTGGGCATCCAGAAGATCATGAATTCGGAAATTCTGGAACCCATCAACCTGGGCTCGAGTGAGGCCGTCAGCATCAACCGGTTGGCCGATCTTGTGGAAGGGATTGCCGGCATCCACCTGGAGCGCAAATACGACCTTAACGCACCGCTGGGAGTGAACGGACGCAACAGCGACAACACTCTGATCAAGAAATACCTGAACTGGGAGCCTACTATCCCTTTGCAGGCTGGCCTGGAAAAGACCTACGCCTGGATTTACGACCAGTATCTTGCTCGCGAGAAGGGTGCCGCTGGGGTTGTACAGGAATTCACCAACACGTCGTCCTGAGTTCGGACCACAGCGTGACGTTCATGCCGAACATGACGAGCATGTGGGATTACCTGATCGTTACGGCCGCGAATGACCAGCAAGCCAAGGCTTACGACCATCAGATTCAGGAGCGTCAGAAAGCCGGCCAAATTCCGCAGGTTCGCAATTGTCTTGTAATTCCTGATATCGATGGCAAGCGGATTGGTAGTGGGGGAAGCACGCTCCACTCGCTTGCGTGCGTCTTGCATGGCGAGCGGCCCGACGTTGGTCCTGCCAGTTTTGAGGAAGCCGAGGCGATTCTGAGTTGTCTCCGCATCCTGATTGTCCATGCCGGCGGCGACTCCCGCCGCCTGCCGGCATACTCCCATTGCGGCAAGATGTTTGTTCCCATACCAGCCAAGGGCCAGCCTTCAGTTGCTTCCACGCTTTTTGACCGGCTCGTGCCGGCATTTCTCAAGCTTCCGGAAGGATCTCGAGGGCAAGTGGTGGTTGCCTCCGGGGATGCTTTGATCCTGTTCGATGCTTCCGTCGTAAAGTTTGCTCGGCCAGGGATCACGGCGCTGGGATCCTTCGCTTCCTCAAAGGATGCAGCCCATCACGGCGTTTTTTGCATAGCTAAGGATGGCTCGGTAAGGCGGTTTCTGCAAAAGCCGTCGCCTGACGCGCAACTCGCTGCCGGGGCAATCAACGCGCGGGGAGAATCCGTACTTGATCTTGGCGTGATGAGTTTTGACGCCGGCGCCGCTATTCAGTTGATGCGCGCCTTCTTTGCGAAGACTCCTCAGAAACATGGCCAACCTGCGCTGGATTGGAAAACGGAGGCGCGCGCTGCGCTTTATTCCAACGGTATCGACCTGTACCGTGAAATTTGTTGTGCGCTAGGGGCCGATACGGCCTTCGAACAGTACGCAGACAACGTGCGAGCAAGCGGCTCAACCCTTGATGGCCCCCTCCTTGCGGAGTGGTTCGCTTTCCTGCGACACATCCCTTTAAATCTGGACATACTACCGCGTTGCAAGTTCCTCCACTTCGGCACGACTCGTCAGTTGATTACGAGTGGAATCGCCCTGCTTTCAGAAGACTCACACAAACCTGCGCAGACCTCTTTGATCCTGAATAGCGATATCCACTCTGAAATAGCCGCGAATCACGCGTGGATTGAAGGTTGTTCTGTTCGCGACACTTTAACCCTCGAAGGGTTCAATGCCATCGTCGGTGTCGACGTTGTGCAACCCCTCAGTCTCCCCAAGGGTGCCTGCTTGGATATTTCTGCTGGTATCAGCCGCAAAGGCGAAAAGGTTTGGTTCCTCCGGTACTACGGCATCGATGATACGTTTAAACACTCAGCCGAAGAGGGAGGCACATTTTGTGGCCAGCCTCTTCAGAAGTGGCTGGGCACGATCGGTGCGGTCGCTTCCGATATCTGGCCACCCAAGGTGCCGGAGCGCGAGCGGACTCTGTGGAACGCTCGCGTGTTTCCGGCATTGCAGGAACACCAGGATTTCCGGGGCTGGTTGTGGCTTTTGAATGTCGAGTCCGCAACCCCGGAACAAAAAAGAAGCTTCCTGGCCGCGGACCGCTACAGTTCTTCTGAAATAGCGGTCCGGGTTGACCAAGCCCAGTTTCAACTGCGGCGTTCGCGGATTCGATCGGCCCGGATGACGCATGATGATCGGGGACGCACTCAGGCCCAGACTGACGTGGTCGATTGTTGACAATAGTTGAAGTGAACGCTGTAACAAGCCCTTACAGGGACGGTGACTATGCTGAAAAATGGAATCCTTAATCCCGCCATCAATTCGTTGCTGAGCCGCGTCCGCCACACCAACACGCTGGTTATCGCGGACCGCGGCTTTCCGTGCTGGCCGCAAATTGAAACTGTCGATATATCTCTCGTCGACGATCTTCCGCGCGTCTTGGAAGTGTTCAAAGCAATTCAAGCCAATTTTGTAATCGGCAAAATCGTGATGGCCGAAGAATTCCGCCGCGTCAACGATCTGCATACGGTGCACAGCTTCGAGCAGTGTTTCGGCGAGATTCCAGTGACTTTTGAGCCGCACGCGCAATTCAAGCTTCGCGTCCCCTTAGCGATTGGCTTGATCCGGACCGGAGACACCGTGCAGTACGCGAACATGATCCTTGAGTCGGCATAGTTCTGGTGTTGGCAGATGTCCTTGAAAAAGATGCCCCCTTTGCAGTGGTACAACGCAAGAACTAAGCGGCGATTATGGTCTCGGAAAGGGCGCCAAAGATGAACAACCCCATCGGAAAGATCCCCTATCGAATGGCGCTCGCTGGGGGATGGATTGATCAACCATTCGTGTCCAGGCTCGACCCTGACCCACCGGGTTCCATGGTGGTCGTCGGAGTGGAGCCCACCTTCCGCTTCATGGACCGGGCCGGGATGGCGACCAGCACGCGAAGAATCGCCGAAGCGCTTTGGCATGGGGCCTTGCCAGAAAAAGATCCAATGGCATTGGTGCGGGAACTATATGATGCAGAAAACACGGGGAAGGCAAACCCGTCCGGTTCTCAAGACATGGCCGGCCTGATATTGCCCGGTATCAACAGGCTTGACTATCATTATGAGTTCGCCGGCGGGTTGTTTCCCGCCCACGTCGAATCCTGCAATGATCCTGACGTCGGACGCTGGCTGCAGGAAGTGCTTCATCTTCTGCCGATCGCGCAGCGTCCCGATGGCTACAGCCCTCTTGACGAGCAACACTTGAATGCCGAGTGGGTGCGTCGCCTGGGCCAATCCGGGAAGGCCTGCTTCGTTGCCATCCTGGCGAAAGATACTGCAAAGCTGGGTGCCTCCCTGAACGAATGCATGGGCTGTTGGGAAGCGCTTCTTCCTAACACCGTAGCGCATCCGCTCATCACGGTAGACTTGCTTGGCTTGCTGGCTTATTACCAGCAACGCTACGCGGGCGCCATGTATTCGGGTTGTGGCGGCGGGTACCTCTATGTAGTCTCCGAAGAACCAGTGCCCGGCGCAATCAAGGTGAATCTCAGGCTCGCAGCAAAGCACGGACAAAATGGCAAGGCCGCCAGCAGGGCTCCAGGGTCCGCAGTCACTCTCTGATTTCATCGCGCACATTTTGCATTTCGGTGAAGGACCGCGAAGCGCGTTTTGAATCCGCCTATGCAGGCCTGCCCATCAATAGCCCATCGCGAGAAGCCAGACAGAGACAGAAACCGCGACTGAGTCGATACATGGTAACCGGCATCCAACGCAACGCTTTTACAGGGATTTCAAATCCCTCGGTTTCAGCCGCCCACCTTCCCCTCCGCTTCCAATTCTGGCGTACTCTATAAATTAGCAGCCAGTTTGAGGAAGTGCCCAGACGTACCCGTAACGCCCTTGCGGGAATCCTAAGAGGAGACGCCATGAGCAGGTTTTCCACATCACGCCGTCAATTCTTAAGGCTAGCCGGCGTTGCCGGCGCCGGACTCCTCCGGCCGGGCACTGCACTCCTGGGAGGCACTATCGTTGGAGACGCGGAGTCGCAAGCTTCTGAGCCGCTGGCCGATTACACTCTGCGCATCGCGAACACTCCCATCGAGCTCGCGCCCAATCGCATCGTGTCCGCAATCACCTACAACGGTCAATTTCCCGGCCCCTTGCTGCGTTTCAAGGAAGGACAGCAGGCGGTGGTGGATGTTTACAACGACACGGATGCCCCGGAACAACTGCATTGGCACGGTCAGTTTCTCTCGCCGGATGTAGACGGCGCGGCGGAAGAAGGCACTCCTTTCATTCCTGCACACGGTAAACGTCGCATTACATTCACGCCGCGGCCCGCGGGTTTCCGTTTCTATCACACGCACAATCGCGCTGGAGCCGATCTCCACGCGGGGCAGTACAGCGGCCAGGTTGGGCCCGTCTACATTGAGCCCAGGCGCGAGCCGGGAAATTTCGACCGCGAGGTCTTCCTCGTCCTTAAGGAGTTTGAACCGTCGTTCAGCCAGGGCGGCGACATGGCCATGGATTTCCTCGCTCCAACCGCCAAAGTGAAAGAGCTGGAAACTTCCGGTGAGTCCGCGATGAAAGCCTCGCTGGCGAAAGGCATGCCGCACGGCTACGAAGTCGGCTACCGGTATTTCACGATCAATGGACGAATGTCAGGGCACGGCGACCCTGTTCGCGTGAAGCACGGCGAGCGCGTCCTCTTCCATATCCTGAATGGCAGCGCCACGGAGGTTCGCAGCCTGGCGCTGCCCGGACACACCTTTCGGGTCGTGGCGCTCGACGGCAACCCCGTACCCACGCCTGCCGAGGTTCCCGTGCTCTGGCTCGGGACGGCGGAGAGAATCTCTGCGATCGTCGAAATGAATCATCCGGGCGTGTGGGTGATGGGTGATCTTGCGGACGATGACCGCGCTCACGGCATGGGCATTGTGGTCGAATACGCTGGACACAAAGGCAAACCGGTGTGGACGCCGCCGAAGCCGTTTCATTGGAACTATTCGCTTTTCGCGAAGCAGAAAGCTAACGCTTCCGAACCGGATGAACTGATTGAGATGACCTTTGCGAAGCAAAACGCCGCGGAACACGGCTTCAACCTGTGGTCCATTAACGACCAGCTCTTTTCCGGCGAGACGATGACCGCCGCCTATCATCTCCGCCAGGGTCAGCGCTATCGCATCCGTATGCGCAACGCCAGCGACGATATTCATCCCATCCATCTTCATCGTCACTCCTTCGAGCTCACCAGGATTGCCGAGAAACCTCTGGCGGGGGTGATGAAGGACGTTGTGATGGTCGGCGGATACCAGGAAGTGGAAATCAGCTTTACCGCGGATAATCCCGGCCTCACGCTTTTTCATTGCCACCAGCAACTCCACATGGACTTTGGATTCATGACCCTGTTTGACTACCTCTGAGCAGGTGAGGAAGGGAAGAGAGATGGCGACGGTGCCAGAGGAATCCCTCTGCAACTTCGGATTTCAAGCTAGAATGCCAGGCGATTCCTGATGGAATTTTATAAGAATTGCAGTTGCAGAAGTGTTCTTAAGGTCGGTCCCCGTCAGCGCAGCCGTTGAATCCTCAATGCGTCTGGCCGTTCTCCCCCGCATGCGGCAGCGCCCGCGCGTCAAAATCGATGCCCCAGAAGTGCGGCGCCGGCGTCAGGAATTCCACTCCCACCCTCTGGCCGCGCTCTCCGCTCCCTCCCAGGAACACAATCCGGCATTCCTGCTCTTCCTGGGTCAGCGGGTTGACCAGCACGAGCATCTCGCTGCTGTCCACCTCGTGCCGCAGCATCAGCAGGGCTCCGTGGGCGTTCACCACCAGTGTTTCGCAGATTTCGCGAAACTTCCGCCCATCCTGGCTGCGGCCCTGGGCCTGCAGCTTCACCTTGTGGAAGACGCGCTGGCTGCGCCGCGACATCGTATAGAGCCCTTCGTTCATGTGCCCATCATGAGGTCCTACCCCGGAACTCGTCAATTGCCCTTCCGGACGGGTGTTTCCCAAGTGCCAATTCGCTTTCTGGGGACTGGCTTGTGCCCCGTTCCGGCAGGCCTTAAAATAAAAGTAGCGGCTCCGGCTTCTTGTCCCGCACCTCGCTTGCATCCCGTTGCCGCGCTTTTCTTGGAAATTTTTAAGTTTTCATAGCGGCAAGCGAATTTTTGTGCCTGAGGGATTCATGAACCTTACTGAATTTATCGAAGGTCGCCGCGACCAGCATCTCGCGGAACTCCTGGAATTTCTGCGCATTCCCTCCGTCAGCGCCAAATCCGAAAACAAGCCCGATATCGAACGCGCCGCCCAATGGGTTGCCGATCACTTGCGTGTCGCCGGTTTCAAAACTGTCGAAATCGTGCCCACCAATCTTCATCCCCTGGTTTACGCGGAATCCCTCGAAGCTCCCGGGAAACCTACCGTCCTCTTCTATGGCCACTATGACGTGCAGCCCGCTGAGCCCCTCGAACTTTGGACCTCGCCCGCCTTCGAGCCCCAATCGCGCGATGGCAATCTCTTCGGCCGTGGCACCGCCGACGACAAAGGCCAGGTGCACATCCACCTGAAAGCCCTTGAATCGCTCCACCAGTTGCATGGAAAATTCCCCGTCAACATCAAGGTGCTCATCGAAGGCGAAGAGGAAGTCGGCAGTGTCAGCCTTTGGGATTACGTCCAGAACAACAAGGAAAAGCTGAAGGCCGACGCGCTCCTCGTTTCCGATACCGCCATGCTCGGCAGAGGCGTGCCCTCCATCACCTATGCTCTCCGCGGCCTCGACTACTATCAGATCGAGCTGACCGGCCCGGTACGCGATCTGCACTCCGGCGTCTATGGCGGTGCCGTTCCCAATCCGCTGACCGTTCTTACGGAACTCTTCGCCAAACTCCACGACAAGAATTTCCGCGTCACCGTGCCCGGCTTTTACGACGACGTCGCCAAGGTTTCTGCCACTGAGCGCAAAGCCCTGAACAAATTGCCCTGGAAGGTGAAGGATTTTGAGCGCGCCGTGGGCGCGCCCGCGTACGTCGGCGAAAAGGGCTTCACCATCGTCGAGCGCTTGTGGATTCGCCCAACGCTCGAACTGAACGGCATCTGGGGCGGCTATCAGGGCGAAGGCACCAAGACCGTCATCCCCTCGAAAGCCTACGCCAAGTTTTCCACTCGGCTCGTTCCCGACCAAAATCCCAGGAAGATCGCCAAGCTCGTCGAGGCCCACATTCGCAAGCTCCTGCCCAAGACCGTACACTGCAAATTCGAGGTCCTGAGCACCGGTAAGCCCTGGGCTGCGGCCTATCAGGCGCCGATTTTCCAGGTTGCTCAGGAAGCCCTGCAAAAGGGCTTCGGCAAGAAGGCCGTGTTCATCCGCGAGGGCGGCTCCATCCCCTTCGTCGCGCAGATGCACGACACCTTTAAAGTTCCCTGTGTCCTGATTGGCTTCGGCTTGCCGGATGAAAACGCCCACGCGCCCGACGAACACATTTTCTTGGAGAACTACTTCAGCGGCATCAAAGCTATCGCTCATTTCTACCAGGACCTGGCGTCCTTGTAGCTGGCTCCAGCCGCCGTTTCACAGAGTGGGAGGCTGTTGCCGGCGTCCCTTCGCGTAGTCCCGCAACGCCGCGTTTGCGCTCTCGATCGTCTTCAGCGCCTCCGCGACCTTCACCACATCTTTTCCCCGCAGCACCACGTACAGCTCATCCTCGCCCAACCCCGTGTACACGCGGTTTCCGATACATCCCAAACTGGTCATCGCTCCGTGCTGTATCGAAGCCGGCAGCGCCATGCACGTCGGACGCCCCAGCGCCGGCGCGCCGCTGCCCACTCCCGCCCGGTTCGCGGCCTCCTGCAAGAGCATCGCCCCCGCCGGCTTGCACGCAAATAGCACCACATCCGGATTCGCCATAGCCTCCCCCAGCGGCGAATAGATCACCGCTTTGGGCCCTTTCGCCAACCGCGGGATCTGTGGCACTTCCTCCGGCCGGACATATCCCAGCTCAAACATCATTTTCAGTGTTTGCTCAGTCTCTTTCTCGCGCTCCGGCGAAAGCGGAATATTATGGGTATATGCGCCCACCGCGCAGTTAAAGTGATTCTCTGGAATGGTATAGAAGGTGCTTCCCTCCGCCGCCAACCGCCAGAAGCTGCAACCCGACGGCTCTGAGCCCTCGAACTTCTTGACTCCCGCGGGTTCCGCGTCCAGATAGGCGACCGCCACGGGCCGCCGCCCCAGCTTCACCACCGCCGCAATTTCGCGTTCGATTTCCCGCCACTTTGGGCTATCGCTCATTACCCTTTCTCCTTCATTCATCAAGGCAGTGCGCAAGGATAACACAGCACCGCTGGCCGCAAATCTGCCTCCTGGCACTTCGCATTACCGCATGAAAGCTGGGCGTTTTGCACATGCCCGCAAAAAATATGCGTTTTTCCAGCGATTTTTGCAGTTTTTCCCTTGCGTTCCTCTGTCGCCTTCGCTATAGTCCCTTTCGGCCCGAGTTTTTCCTTGATAAACAGGGGTTTTTCGCTCGCGGCTGGCCTCGATACGTTCGGGGTGGATAGAAAATTCAGGAGGATAAGCAAAAGAAATGGCAGCCAAGCCACTGAGCAAAACAAAGATTGTCGCGCACATTGCGGAAAAGGTCGGCACCGCCAAGAAGACCGTTGCTTCCTTTTTCGAGGAGCTCCACAAGCTCGCCGTTAAAGAAGCCAAGGGTAGCGCTGGCAAGTTCGTCATTCCCGGGATCGGCCGCGTTGTAAAGGCTCACCGCAAGGCGCGCCTGGGCCGCAACCCCCAGACCGGAGAACAGATCAAGATCAAGGCCAAGACGGTTGTCCGTTTGCGCCCGGCGAAGATGCTGAAAGACGCTGTCCTGAAGTAGATTGTTTCTCCCGCTTGGGAGATTGTAATATCGAAAACCCCCGGTAGCCTGCGCCCGCAGGTCACCGGGGGTTTTTACTTCACTTCCGAATATTCAAGAAATTGTGATGCTTTCGTTCCTCACCGCCCCGTTTACAACGTCTTCACGTATGCAATCACATCCTTGATCTGCGACGCTTCCAGGCTATCCTTGAGTCCCGGCATCAACTGGTCGCCGTTTTCAATCCACGCCTTCAAATTCTCATCCGTAATTTTGTTGCCGTTCACGCTGAAGGTGCCGCGCTTGGAAATGCCCTTCAGGCCAGGTCCGATCTTTTTCTGGTCGCTCGTGTCGTAATGGCATACCGTGCATTTTTGCTGAAAAATGGTCTTGCCGCGCGCCACCGCCGCGGCATTATTGCCCGGTTTCCTGCCGGATTCCTGCCCCGGCAGTGCGCTCCCGGCCACCAGCGCCACGCACCCTGCCAAAACTGCCAGGCTCAATGAAAACTTCCTCACGTTTCCCCCTTTTCGCTTAATTTAAGACTTCTCCATTTTCCACGTTCCGCCGGCCAATTTCCACCCGCCACCCGTCAAAAAGGACAGTTTGCGGATATGCACAGCTAGCACCTTCGTACCTTTGACGTTCCTCCAAATCTCCCTTCACAATGGCGGTATGAGTCAGGAGACTTTGACCCGGGCGTGGGAGGTTCTCCAGGACGCCTATCAGGCCCAGATGGAAGGCGACTACGACCGCGCCGCGGAACTCTATCAGTCTTCGCTGGAGCTTCACCCCACGGCTGAAGCGCACACCTTTCTGGGCTGGACCTACCATTTCCAGGGCCGTCTTCTGGAGGCCATTTCCGAATGCAAACGCGCCATCGAGCTTGATCCCGATTTCGGCAATCCCTATAACGACATTGGCGCTTACCTGATCGAGCTGGGGCAGTTTGACGAAGCCATTTCCTGGCTGCAGCAGGCCGTCGAAGCGCGCCGCTACGAACCGCGCCACTTCCCCCACTACAACATGGGCCGCGCGTATCTCGGCAAGGAAATGTACGGCCAGGCCATGCGCTGCTTCCAGGAAGCGATCAACGTCGAGCCTCGCTACACCCTTGCGCGCCAGGCCCTCGAATCTCTCCGCCGCATGGTCAACTAAATTCCCCGCCGTAGCTTTGTTGCCGGCACAGTTCCCTCGTAGGAACCGCCTTCTGAAGCAGTCCTTTCCAGTCTTCTTGTTGGCCAATCTTCTGATCGGACCTCTTGGGTTTTCTTTCCAACGTCGACTCACGAATGAACTTGAGGGTGCCCCATCCTTCGCGCACTTTGCGAAGGGTGGGCTCTTGCGATCGAACACCACCTAATTTCTTCTCTCTCGTCTTGGTTTTTCATTTGTTCATGTAGAGGACCGCGCACCGTTCCTACACGCTGCTCTTTTCTTCTCTCCCCGGTTTCACCACGCGATCGTAAATCCACAGCAGCGCCGTCGTCGCCAATCCAATCCCCGTCAATGCCCACAAAAACCGTTCCGGCCGGTGCTGCACTTCGCCAAAATGATGCAGCAGCGCCCCGCCAATGCGGCCTGAAGCAAACGCCCCAATGCCCAGCGGCAAGAACGCAAATCCCATGTACGTGCCTTGCTGCCCCGGCGGAGCGAGCCGCGAAATGTAATCGTAATAGCGCGGCTGCTGAATCAACTCTCCCACCGCGATCACCACCAGGGTCGCATAAACCGCCACGATGCTCGCATGCACCGCCAGAATCGCAAACGCCACCATCGCAATCAGCGTCCCCAGCACCACCGCGCGAAACGCCGAAATTTTCTGCGTCAGCACGCTGAACAGCACCGTGAACGCAATCACCACCAGCGGCCCCGTTGAGAGCATTCTCTCCGTGTCGGCCTTTCCGTCCACATAATCGTGCACGTAAATCGGCAGCGTGATGAATTCCTGCCAGTACACGATCCAGTAGCCCGAAAAAATCAGCAGGAATATCATGAATTTCGGATTCTTCACCACCTGGCCGAAATTCCGGATCGTCACGCCCAGGCTTTCCGTGCGCGAGTCTCCAGACTTCCGCGGCTCGCGATAAAACAGCAGCACCCCAAAAAACATCAGGAATACGCTCAACGATGCGACGCGAAAGACATTTTCCACGCTCAGATTCTTGTGCACCCACGACGCCACAAACGGTCCCAGCGCCCCGCCTATATTCACCAGCGTGTAGTAGATGGAATAGCCGATGGAACGCACGTTTTCATTCGACGCACGCGCCGTCGTCCCTACCACCGAAGGCTTCACCAGCGCGACGCCCAGCGCCGGCAGCATCAACACAATTGTCACCAGCACCACCAGCGGCACGGCGTTGCGCACCGGCGCAAGCCATGGCGCTCCCAGCGACCCCAGCAGGAAATACGACCCGGCGAGAATCAGGTACGCTAGGGAAAGCGCGCGCCGGAATCCCAGCCGGTCCGCAATCGCTCCTCCAAAAATCGCCAGAAACCACACCAGCCCGCCAAACAACCCGGAAAGATCCGCGGCCCGCTCCAACGGAAAACTCAACGTTTCGTGCAGATACCGCGCCAGCGAGGCAAACGCCGCATAATAGGAAAGCCGCTCAAACAGCTCGCTGATATTTGCCACCCAGAACGGCCGCTCAAACCCCGTTCGTACCTCCTCCAGCCGCTGCACAAGGCTCATGCATCCTCCGTTGACCGCAAGCCGGGAATGATAGCAGATAGCGGCCCGTACCACTCGTCCCCGGCACTCTTCCGCGAGAGGCCGAAGGAAACAACCGCAGACACATTTACGTGTTGGAATTCAAACGGAACCTGAGGAAAGGACGTTCAGAATTTGGTGCGGCGCTAACCAGCGAACGACATCTTCAGCGCACGGATCGAAGGCGATTCAGCAGCGCCGCAAGTTGCGCGCGATCCTGCTGATGCACCGCCGTGAACCGCATCCCAAGTCCCTTGCCCGGATCCATATGCTGCACCGCTGCTTCCGCGCGAATCTGTCCTTCATCCACAAGAAAGTGCAGTTTGGCCATCAGCCCCTTGGCCACCCGGTGCGGCGTTTCCAGAAACAATCCACCCATGCCCACATTGCGCACGCGCGACACGTCGTGGCGGTGGCTGCACTCCCAGTACACCCACACTTCCGTTGCGGCTTCCACGCGGCTCGTCAGCCGTCGCGAAGGGGAAGAACCCATCCGGAAGAATTGTTCTCGCGGCGAATCGTCTGCCATCGTAAATCTCCCCGGGAGGGGGAAGCATACTCGCAAAATGTTTTGCCAGTGTCAATACCTTGTTGCGGGAATTTGACGAATCGCCCTCCACGTTACGCCGTTGCGACCGCTCCCTCCGTGTACGGGGTCGAGCATTGCTCGACCCCGTCTCGGCAAGGCGAAACTTTTTTCTCTTTCCGCTTGCCCGGAGCCTCGAAAGGAGCTTCAAGGGGCAAGCGGGATCACTGCGAATTACCGTTTTCCCGCAACCTGTTAGGGAACCTTCAGGCAACCGATGAGAGGAGCTATCTCTTGGGTGAGTTCGTGGAGATGACCGTGCGTGCTTCGGGGTGCTTTGGCGACCAGTCTTCAGGAGGAAAGGTGACGCGCCAGAACGTAGGGCAGGGAGAGGAAAACTCCAGTCCTATTTCCGCTTTGCCGGAACGCACCGGGCCGAGAAACACCACCTGACATTCCTGTTCCTGCTTGGTGCCGTTGTGCTGCATATGCACCCTGCTGCCGCTGGTGATGCGCGCCTGCAGCAGGATCAAAGCCCCGTGCGCATTAATGGCCAGCGTGGAGGTTTCCTCTTCAAAGGAACCGCCCTCCGCGTCCTTGCCACGGATGCGAACAGCGACTTGCATCAAGACCCGCTGGCTCCGGCGGCGTGGACCAGCGTGGCTCGAAGCGTTCGGCGATTGGCCCATAAAACCTCGCATCTTTTAATATACCGCGTAGGAAAGAAAAGTCGAGCGCCAAGGCAAACGGCGTATGCAAAAAGGCTACGCTGTATAGATGACACCATCAGATGCCGAGGAATGAATTAAATGTTTCTGCGTGCGCCTGACCACAGGGCAGGATCAACTCCCCATGGGTTCCGGTCCTTCTGGCGCGGGGTGGAAGGCCGTAACTACCAGCTACCGGCGCGGGCTGACCAAGGAAAAGTGTGCTGGCTGACGCTGTCCCGCCGCTTCAGGAGCGCTGATCGATGGCCACGTACGGCCGTGGATCGTGGCCGAGGTAGATCTGCCGGGGCCGCGCAATTTTCTGTTCGGGGTCCAGCAGCATCTCTTCCCACTGCGCGAGCCAACCGGACATGCGCGGAATGGCGAAGAGCACCGGGAACATCGTCATGGGAAAGCCCATGGACTGGTAAATGAGCCCGGTATAGAAGTCCACGTTGGGATAGAGCTTGCGCTTGACGAAGTAGTCGTCCTCGAGCGCAATGCGTTCGCATTCCAAAGCAATTTCCAGCAGCGGATTCTTGCCCATCAGATCGAAAACTTCGTAGGCGATCTTCTTGATGATGCGCGCGCGCGGATCGTAGTTCTTATACACGCGATGGCCGAAGCCCATCAGGCGCATCTCCCCGGACTTCACCCGCTTGATGAACTCCGGAACTCTTTGGATCGTGCCAATCTCATTGAGCATCCGCAGAACTTCTTCATTCGCGCCGCCATGCAGCGGCCCGTAAAGAGCGGCAATCGCAGCCGCGGCAGCGCAGTACGGATCGACGTGCGAGCTGCCAACGCCGCGGATCGTGTTCGTGGAGCAGTTCTGCTCGTGGTCCGCGTGCAGGATGAACAGAATGTCCAGCGCGTGCTCCAGCGTCGGATTCGGCCGGTAGCGCGTCTCACTCGTCCGGAATAGCATGTTCAGGAAATTCCCGGGATAGCTCAGCTCGTTGTCCGGGTACACAAACGGCATGCCCAGCGTGTGACGGTACGAAAACGCCGCGATCGTCGGCATCTTGCCCATCAGACGGTAGGTCTGCTTCTTGCGCGATGCGGGGTTAAACACATCCTTCGCGTCGTGATAAAAGGTCGATAGCGCCGCAATCGTCGAGACCAGCATCCCCATCGGGTGCGCGTCGTAGTGAAACCCGTCCAGGAACTTCTTGATGCTTTCGTGAATAAACGTGTGATGCGTGATGTGATAGTGCCAATCCTGCAACTGCGCGCTGGTGGGAAGCTCCCCGTGAAGCAGCAGGTAAGCAGTCTCAAGGTAGGTGGACTTTTCCGCAAGCTCTTCGATGGGATACCCGCGGTACCGCAGAATGCCGGCGTCCCCGTCGATGTACGTGATGCGGCTGATACATGAAGCGGTATTGTTGTACGCGGGATCGTAGCTGATCATGCCGAAGTCGGCGGGATCCACCCTGAGCTGCCGAAGGTCCACGGCGCGAATCGTGCCGTGCGTGATGGGCACTTCGTAGACTTTCCCGGTGCGATTATCGGTGATGGATAAAGTCTCGCGGCGCGTCGAGGAGGAGGCGTCCTCGGCTTTCGCTTGCGTTGCCGGCAGTGCAGAATCCATGAACGTACACCTCAACAAGGGCGCGGGAGGCCGCTTAGGAATATCACTCTACACCAAAGCACGCGCGGGTGGAAATGGAGCGAAAAGAGGCGCTAAGGAACTGAAGTGCCAGGGGATAGGGGGATATAGAGCGTTGCGCAGAATACCCTCTTGACAATAGTCGTTATAACATGTATCATCACCCTGTTATTGCCAGGAGGCCTCCATGATTCACATTCGCAAGAGCGACGCGCGCGGCCATGCCAACCACGGCTGGCTCGATTCGCGCTTTACCTTTTCTTTCGCCGATTATTACGACCCCGCGCACATTCATTTCCGCACCCTGCGCGTGATGAACGACGACCGCGTCGCCGGCGGCGCGGGCTTTCCCACGCATCCGCACCGCGACATGGAAATCGTCACCTACGTCCTGGAAGGCGCGCTCCAGCACCGCGACAGCATGGGCAACGGCTCCGTGATCCGCCCCGGTGATGTGCAATATATGAGCGCGGGAACGGGCGTGACCCACAGCGAGTTCAACGCCTCCGAAACGGAAACCGTTCACCTCTACCAGATCTGGATGTTCCCGGACCACAAGGGCCACAAGCCCGCGTACGGCCAGAAGCACTTTGCGGAAGCGGACAAGCGCGCAAAGCTGCGCCTGGTGATTTCGTCGGACGGCCGCGAAGGCTCGGTGAAAATCCGCCAGGACAACGAACTCTATGCGACGGTTCTGGCGCCGGCCGAAACGGTCAAGCACGAACTGAAACCGCAGCGCCACGCGTACGTCCAAGTCGCGCGCGGCAGCGTCACGTTGAACGGCCAGACGCTGGAGACCGGCGACGGCGCGGCCATTTCCGAGGAGCAGTCCATCGAACTAGCCGGAGTGCAAGACGCCGAAGTGCTCGTCTTCGATCTGGCGTAATTCCATCGCCTCTATAGCGCAGGGCGACTCTGCGCGCTTCAGGAGCGCCAAAACGCAAATCTCGACAATCGCCGAACGGGCGGGAGCAATCCCGCCCTGCTTTTGTGCGTACCGGGTTTTCGCGCGGCTCATGGGTTTGCCTTTGTAGTGGCCGGGCTTTAGCCCGGTTCTTCCTCTTTCTTATGTAGGGCCCGTCCTTCTGAGGCGCGTTGTTTGCGCCCCGGATGGGGTTGCGGGGCGGGCCGCTCTTGGGATTGTCTTTTCTTCAGGGGGTCGGAGCTTTAGCTCCGACATTCAGCCCTCAGTCCTCAATTGGCTTTAGCCCCTGAGGAAATGATTCTGGGCTTTGCATGTGCCGCTACGCAGCCGCGCTCTTAGCAGATCCGTGCGACCACGACGTCACGGAAAAGAGAACGCCAATCGCCATCGAAGCCGCCAGCACGATCAACGAAGCACCAAGCGGCGGCTTCGCGGTCATCAGATAAACAATACCCACAGCCAGCAACACGCGCACGCGAATCAGCGTCGGCAGCGTGGCGCTCTGCAATTGCAGCAGCGCTTCCGGCGTAAGCGGCAAGTTCCCTTCCGGCAGCGCGCCGCGGATCGCGCGCACACGCGGCAATATCAGCACGAAGCCAATCAGCAACGCCACGACGATCCCAGCAACGGAAACGATCAGCCAGCCATGGTACATGCCGCCGGTCAGCGCAGCCAGCCAGCCGCCTGAAAGGATCAGCACCGCCAGCGACGCCCCGGTCACAGTCGGCGACACGCGGTACACGCGCAGCCACGCGCGCGCCTGATCCGTGGTGCTGGAGTGGCGCAGCAACGCGCTAACGGTCCACTCCAGGCCGTAGCCGAGGAACAGCCCCAGGGCGCTGAGGATGTGCACGAACAGAACATTGGAGTAGAGGTTCATCATTCCTCCCATAAGCCAGCGGCAATGAATCGCGCGCGGATGAAAATCCGTGCGCCGGGATCACGCGCGGGTGCGCTGGAATTCGCGCATGAAGCCCGTCAGGGCTTCGACGGCGTCGAGCCCCACGGCATTGTACAGCGAGATGCGCATGCCGCCCACGGAGCGATGCCCCGGCGTGCCGATCAAGCTGGCGGCAGTGGCGTCCTTGGCAAATTGCTTTTCGACGGCTTCATCGCCGCCGGCCACGCGGAACACCACGTTCATCAGCGAGCGGGAAGATTTCTCCACGGGGCAGCGGTAGAAGCCGTTGCTGTCCTCGATGGTGTGATACAGAAGTTTGGCCTTGGCTTCGTTGCGTTTCTGCATCCCGGCCAGCCCGCCTTCGCCGGCGATCCACTCGGTCACCAGGCTCAGGACGTACACCGCAAACGTCGGCGGCGTGTGGTACAGCGACTTTTCCTTGATGTGCGTGCGGTATTGCAGCAGCGAAGGCAGATTCTTGTCCGCGCGCTCGGCCAGATCCTTGCGCACGATCACCACGGTCACGCCGCTGGGGCCGAGATTCTTCTGCGCCCCGGCGAAGATCAGCCCAAACTTGGAAACATCCATGGGACGCGAGGCGATGTCGCTGGACATGTCCGCCACCAGCGGTGCCGCCGAAGCGGGCAGCTCCGTGTACTGCGTGCCCTCGATCGTGTTGTTGCTGCAAATGTAAGTGTAGGAAGCGTCGGGCGAGAGCTTGATCTCCTCGCGCCGCGGCAGCCGCGCAAACTTTTCCGCTTCCGTGGAAGCGGCGATGTTGTGCAGCACGCCCTTCTTCAGTTCACCGATGGCCTTTGCGGTCCACATGCCCGTGTGCAGCACATCCACCGGCTTGCCCGGCAGGCACAGGTTCATCGGCGCCATGGTGAACTGCATGCTCCCCCCGCCTTGCACGAAGATCACCGCGTACTCTTCCGGGATGGCCAGGAGCCTGCGCAGGTTCTGCTCCGCGGCGTTGTTGATGGCCTCAAATTCCGCGGAGCGGTGCGAAAGTTCCATCACGGACATGCCGGTACCGCGATAATCCAGCAGCTCTTCGCGGATGCGCTCCAGCACAGGCAGCGGCAGCGCGGCGGGTCCGGCGTTGAAATTGAAGGCGCGCTTGACGGCGCGTAGGGGTGCAGTTGTGCTCATGGTTTGAAATGCCTTTCCATGAAAAATTTGCGGTGCTTCCGTGGGTGCCGCCCTCCGCAGGACGCGCTCGGGGCAAGGGAGTGGACCGCCACATAGCATAACAGACTCGAAGAGCCAAACTCGATAAACGAAATTGGAAAAAGGCGCTGGCTCGCGATGGTAGAGCTCCTGGGTGGCCCATCCTTGCGGGTTTGGTTTATGCAAGGGTGGGTCTTGGGGGTGTGGGCGCCCCATCCTCGTTTTGTGAGGGTGAGTCTTGGGGTTCTCTCCGTTCCTGTAGGGGCACACGATACATCGTGCCCCAGATCGACCGTGCCCGCCTCTCTCTTTCTTAAGTAGTGGCCGGTCTTCAGTCCGGTTCTTGGGTTCTCTTGCCATTCCTCCCACGCTGTCATCCCGACCGGAGCGGCCCGATTTTTTCTTCCGCGCCGAATTGTGGCGCGTCGGGCCGCGGAGTGGAGGGATCTCTCTTTCCGCCTGTCAATCGCCCCGCCTCCCATCCCGCCTCTCCCTTTCTGATGTAGTGGCCGGTCTTCAGACCGGTTCTTGGGTCGCTCTTGCCTTCCCTCTTCGTCATCCCGATCCCGCAAAGGCGGGAGAGGAATCTGCTTTTCTCTTGCCTCCTGATCGCTGGTCGCTGATAACTCTCTTCTCAGAAACCCTTTGTTTTGATTTTGTTGCGCACTGTCGGTGCAGGAGGTGAGCGCGCTGGAGATCTGCGCAGCGCGGGCGGCCTTGTGCCGAGTAGTCACAACGCATGATACCACACTATTTACTAACTGTCAATATATATTAACAGGGTAATAGTCACAAAATTGGAACTTTCCGTTAGGGGGTCGGAGCTTTAGCTCCGACATTAATTGCTTGGCTTTCCCTGGGCTTCAGCCCCTGAGGAATCGGATCTAGTGTAAATTGCTCGCCGGCTGATCCCCACCGCCAATCCTCGGCCCTCCCGACAAACCCCGCCGCCACTGGATTCGCATGAATGTAGCGGACTCTGGAGAGGTAGTCGGCGGTGTCCCGGATGGTGGCCTCATGGAAACCCGCTTGCCAAATCTCCATCCGATTGCCGCGTTTCTGGCGAATTTCATGAGAGCTCCCACCTTTAATGAGCTGCATTGCTTTTTCCAAGGAGGTGGCGTCCGAGGGAGTCAACAACAAGTGCAAATGGTTGGGCATAAGAACAAATTCATGCAACCGATAGGCTCCTGCCATTCGGTAGTGGAGCAGCTTGGCAATCACGATCTCAGCGATTTCGTGGACTTGAAACACAGCGACATTCTGAGCCGCCTTTGTCGTGACGAAGTAGGTGCCTCCGATGGCCGTATGGTGCTGGAGTCTTCCCATGATTCGGAGTCCTCAGCGGCTAAACAGCTTGCGGAAAACGTCTGCAATCCAGCGGGTCGGAGCAGTTTCCGTTAGGGGGTCGGAGCTTTAGCTCCGACATTAAGTGCTTGGCCACCATTGGGCTTTCGCGCCTCTTGCGTCCGCCGTTTTTTGGCGGAAGCCCCTGAAGAAAGCCTTTCCAGCATTTTTCCTCAGCGGCTAAAGCCGGTTGTGTGTCGATTCTTTTTGTCGGACCTGAAGGTCCGACCCCCTAAATTGGAAAACCGGGGCGGCGCAGAGCGGCTGTCTATAACTGTATAGATATATAATGTCTATGGTATCTGCGCAACTTGTTTAGCGGAGAGTCGGCCGCCGAGGGTGGGTCTTGGGGTGCTGGTGCCCCCTCCTCGCTTTGTGAGGGTGGGTCTTGGGGTTCCCTCTTCCTCCTCAGGGGGTCGGAGCTTCAGCTCCGACATACAGGTCTCCCCAAAAGAAATACTCCCAAGATCTGTCATCCTGGCCGCCCTTGTCGGCATCGGTAATTACCTTGTTATCCGCGGAAGCAATTTGTAGATGGCACGCGGCGCCCAGAAGCATCAATAGAAAAAGCCATTGTGCGGAATCAAGCCGGCACAACGATCGGACTGGCGGCATTCGGAGCTCCCTTTCGCGTAGTTGAAAGCGCCCCGCTTCTTCCTCCGCGCACCCGCGAAGTTACATCCGTCAGGGCGGGCGGCAACTGGCGGCTTGGCGGCGGACACGCGGGTGCCACATCCGCCCGATCACTTCAGTGGTCCACCCGCCAAGTCAGTTATATGCGGGTAA
This sequence comes from Candidatus Acidiferrum typicum, assembly GCA_002478115.1. Lineage (GTDB taxonomy): Bacteria > Acidobacteriota > Terriglobia > Acidiferrales > UBA7541 > Acidiferrum > Acidiferrum typicum. The sequence goes on from DLMH01000092.1 coordinate 37,457, forward strand.
CAAGTTGTTACCGAATGAGTGCGCGGTCACGCTATCTCTGATATCTTGTCCTCAACATGCGTGACTCAGATATTCGGCTATCGCTGAGGCAGCACCTCGCTACGAAATTTGGAAATGACCCCGCAACGTTGATTGTCGATGAGTTCAGTCTGTGCTGCGGAAGAGTTCGAGCTGATATTGCCGTAATTAACGGCGAAATGAAGGGCTTTGAAATCAAGAGCGACGCAGATTCACTACGCCGTCTGACTACGCAATTAACCTTTTATGGCAAGGTTTTCGATACTGCCACCATCGTGGTCGGCCCTCGCCATCTCAACAAGGCCACAGAACTCGTACCCCCCTGGTGGGGTATACTCCTCGCCATTGAAGACTCCTTCCCAACTGTCAAACTGGAGTGCATTCGTGTGGAAGGAAGAAACCCACAAGTGGATCCGCAGGCTTTAGCACAATTGCTATGGAGAGATGAAGTCCTTTTGTATCTACGTCTTCACAATTTACACAAAGGGCTTCTCCGCAAGCCACGGAAGCTTATCTGGGAACAATTCGTCAAGAGCTTTACGGCGGTGGAGTTGCAGGGGATCGTTCGATCACAGCTCAAGGCTAGGAAAAATTGGCCACCTGTCGCAGCACGAACGAAATGTGATGCGAGGTGCCGACCGCCCTCCACGTAGTCAGATTCCCGGAACTCGAACGTCTACCGGCGCACTCACCGATAAACCAGTCACCCCAACTAAACTCCGGCCCGGAGTACTCTCCACTGCTAACGAGGGTGTCTGAAAGATCATGGAACTGCCCATACCCATGATCCCTCAAGTTTTGGCCCTTAAGGATGAGCCAATCGTCATCAGTTGTATATCGAATGCTCGCGGATGCTCTCATGATTCGCGGGTCAACTTCAGGTGGCTGAGGGTGCGCTATCGCATAGTCACCGAAGACCGGCATCCTCGGGACAATCGAGGTCTTAATAATATTCCGCCACAGTCTCCATTCCAACCTCGACACCGTAGAGATATTCAACGGGGGTAAACCCATCAAATCGACAGGAAAGCCTGTAGCGGAAATCGCAAAGGACCGCCATTTGCTCAGATACGGTAGGTTCCGTATCATCGAAACAACGTCTGTGACAGTCTGAGTGCTTACTCCGCTGTCCAAAGAGCCTAGATCCAACAGCAGATCGACTTCGCCCACGGACACTCCAACGCACTTCAGAATCTCAGCTAATTTGGATTCCAATTCCGGCTGCTCAAAGTCTTCCGTCTGGATCCTGAAGCACATACCGCGATGGTCCCTCGCGGCGATTCTTCTACACGCGCGCTGATAATCCTCCCCGCGCACCAGAGCCGTGACCGGGATTACCTTGAGTCCCCCTTTCCTTGTTCGCTCGAAGAGATTCTCCATGGGATGGGCCCCATCAGACATCCTCTCTTTCTCGCCAATCCAGAGGAAGTCAAGAAACATTGGATGGTACATACCCCATGATTTTGCGAGCAATCCATCCACTTTAGAAAGGTGCTGATCGACACTCTTTGCTGGTTGATCGTTTGCGTGGTCCCATGGAATGGGTGGTATCTCGATTAGAGGGGTTACGAAACACTTTTCGTCTGGGCGCATGTTGCGCAATGCCCCAAATTCTCCCAACTTCCCCTTGAGGACTGGCACATATTTTCGCTGGGTCATCGTTCCAAACCACCTATCCTTTCCTAGATAACCATGTAAAGTGCCTTTTCAAGTTGTTGCAGTGAGTGGGGGGAAGCACCCGATCATGTTGAAGCCTCCCGACAACAATTCCAGCAGCAATACCTAATTCATGAGCAAACCGGCTAATCGCGGCACAACTCAGGGACCTTAGTCGTATGAATTTCTTGTATTCGCCCTCGGGAATCAAGAAATCACGCGCGAAAGAATCAGCCTGGAGCTCCTTCTCGCTTTTGGTCAAGATATCGGTTTCAACAAAAAGGTCCCGCTTGCCGTGCAGAAGAATGTGTCCTGCTTCGTGAAAGAAAGTGAACCAAAGATGATCGTCTGTCTTATAGCGCAAGCTCAACTGTATTAGAGCGTTTGAGGGGGATACCCATCTAGTTGCCCCCCAAGCGCAGGTCTTTGGTAACTCTGGTACAAATACGACTTTTACCCCCGCTCTTCTGCATTCGTTCGTCAGGATCTCACCGAAGTTCTGGGGTAATTCACGAGTCAACGTCCTGATGCGGACAAGGATTTGCCTAAATGCGGCGGCATCGAATTCCACCGCACCTATCTTCAAACCCTCAATCTCTCCTTTTCTCAACCATGCTGCGACGGCTCCAGTCTCGCTCCTGAATGTCGGAGATTGGCGAAATACGGCATGGTTCTCAGCCCATACATGCCCCCAGCTCGAGGACGAAGCCACGCCGAAGAACCTGAGGAGATGTTGAACCTGCTCGATCCTGCTTTCGCTACTCGGGACCCATCCTAGTTTAGCCATCGCTGAGTATGGAATTTCCTTCAGCCAATCGGTCTGGGATGCAATCGATTCTGCCTCCTTGCTGCGAGCAATGGCTTCACGATATTGGAGCTCTCGATTGGTCCAAAACGAGGCGGGGACTCCCAACACATGCTCTAGTTGTATGGCTGTCTCAGGCGTAATCGATGCTTTGCCCTTTACTATCTCATTGATCGTCTTGAGAGGCCTGCCTGTCCGACCCGCCAGGTCAGCCTGAGACATGCCTCGTTCAAGGAGGATTTCTTGCAGGGTTTCTCCTGGGGGAGACACAATATCTGGCACATATTGATTTTTCAGAATTTCACTCATGAGTATCCTCCACCTCTTTGACTGTGACTGCCGTCACCTTTGTCCAATCCAGCCCGCCGTCGGATTTCAGCGGGATTGGATTGTGAGCAGGGTAAAGGATCAAACGGTAGGGGCCGTCTAAATCGATCGATAAATGCAAAGCACGGTTACCTCTCAGCTCGTGACACCTTCCTGGCAGCGTACGCATAATTTCGAGGTTCGGCACCGCCCGTAAATCATCCAGACGCCGCCGAATAAGTTTTGCTCTATGAACGTTGTGCAATCGAACCAGACGTTTCCAGTCGTTGTACAACTGTGCGGCGGCCGCGCTCTGAAACTGTATGACCACTTCACGCACCCTCTACAAAAATATTAACCCATAGGGTTAATATATTGCAAGAGCCAATTGGTCGACTCTTGCAGTTTGAGGGCGGGGCTTGGGTTCTCTTTCGTTCCTTCCTCGTACCAGTTTCTAAACTAGTACCCACTAAATAATAGTAGACAACTGATAAATAATGTGCTATGATGCCTAGGTTATGTTGCGGGGACGCTGCTCTTGTGCCATTTCGGGTCGCTCCACACCCCCACCCTTCGTCCTGTCTTCGCTCTTTCGCATGCTAAGTCCAATTATTCCCGTACATCCACGAGATGCGCCCGTAAGTCCAATCATTCCCGTACATACGCAAAAACAGGGGGTGGGGTGTGTTATCTGCATGGTAACGTATCTAAAATATGTCGGCGCGCCGACATTCTCATTTCGGAACGAGAGCACGGTGGTGCGTGGAGATTTTGTAGCTGCGGGGCTTCAGCCCCGCCAGCCTGGCATGACTAAAGTCATGCACCTACAGGGACTCGGGCACGATGTATCGTGCCCCTACAGGAGAAAAGAGCGGCCCGCCTTCCTCTTTTGTAAGAGACGGAGTTTTCAGTAGGCCCAGTAGGGGCCTTGGCCACCGGGCGTATTCTGTCCCTCGATGGCGGTGTACACGTTGCGACCGAAGAAGAAAGGGAGGCCCCAGTCGAACAATCCGGAGTTTGGCCCGCCCAGTCCGTTGACTGCGGCGTCGTCCAGATTGGCAGTAAGAGTATCGGCGTTGCCCACGACGAAATTGACCGTGCCGGTGGACCCATTCAGTCCCCGGTTGGTTGCAGAAAGATTCTGTGTCGAGGACGGGCAATACCAGAAAGTGGCGTCGGCACAAACCGGTATTCCGGTGGTGTTTGAGTCCAGGAAATAGAAGCCATTCGACCCGCTGTCAATAAAACTGGCGTCCTGGTAGGTGATGCCATCGAAAACCGTGGTGAAATTTCCAGTCGAGGGATCGACGGTATAAACCGTCACGCTTCCAAGCGCGTTATTTGATTGCGTGCCGATACCAAAGATGAGCGAGCCGGTGACGCTCGTCTCGGCCCCCGAAACCGCAGGCAATTCAATGATGACGCCATTATTATCCGTAGCAAACAATGTCACCGGATTCTGCACCTGGTTAGAGATACTTTCCGTGGTACTTTCCGTGGTGATTTCGCAACCCGTAGACGGACATGCGAAATACACTCCGGGGTTGGATGCGCCACTCTGCGTGCAAGCAGTGCCACAGTCCTGCGCAAAGCTCCCTATCCCGAGAATGCCATTCGCGCCCAGACTCGCAAGATCATCTTCTAGCGGCAGACCAAAACTCGTACAGCTGTTCGGTACCGTGGAGAAATTTGAACTGCCTATGACCTGAATGGGCAGCGACTTCGCCTGCTCCCCTGCGATGGTCATATCTGCGGTTTGGACCGGTCCCCAAGTAACGCCGTCGACAAAGGGAAAACACTCGACAACGGGACTCCCATTAGAGCCGGTCTGTTGGGGAAGCGAAAGCGTAAGGGCCGAGGACAAGATCCTGAGTCCTGAAGACCCGGTATCAACCAAGATGCCGCTAATCGTCTGACAATTTGTCGTGCTGCCAGGGACGCAGACGGTCACGCTCGTGAATGCGCCATCAAGATAGGGGAGGTTATACGGAGGACCCGCAGTCGGTCCGGTATTGACTTCAATTGCCTGCACGTTCGATGTCGGGGAGGGAACCGAGGTGCTACTGCCGCCGCCGCTGCCTCCTGAGCAGCCCACCGTCGCCGCCAGGGCCGCTGCCAAACTCAAGGAAAGGAATCCATGCAGATGCACGCGTTTCATCGTAGGTCCTCTGCGTGGACGCCCGCCGGCAACATCTGAGGAACGTACACTTTTCCCGTAAATGACCTCATATGCCCCGCTATTTGGACCACCAATCCGGGTTGCTGGATTAGCAACGGACCGTGGTCGCGGCGATGGGCTCGCTGAGTCTGAACAGCTTGCGCATACTGGTCGAAATACGTGCCCAAAAGTTGGCGCAAGTCCGGATGGAAGGGTCCTTGCCAGGTAACGGCAAAGACCTTTCCGGCGGGCGAGACATATTCCTTTACGGCTACGCCGGTCGATGCTTGAATCTCATGTACCGTGTATGAATCGCCGCTGGTGGTCTGCAGGGTGCCTTGCATCTTTGCCTGATCTGCCTGCACCGATGTAAAGTCACCGCCCAAAGAGGCTGACAGAGGAAAGGGCAGAGCAAGAATCACGAATATGCCGTGTATTATTCTCGATTTCATAGCGTGAGCTCTATTTTGGCTACAAGCTGTTGCACAAACCAGGTTCGTCCCAATGGAAGCAATCCGGAATTTCCGAACACTATTTCGGCTTACGGCTCGTCTATGCCGCTTGTGGTGGGAGGGCCGGGATCCTTCGTAGCATGCTTCCCGATAGCTGCCGCGTGGGGTGTCCTCACCGCACTTAGACTTGCATAAATACTGATGAAGAATGCCACCTGATGGTTGCTTGGGGAGAGTTCATCTACAAAGGCACCAGAACCCAGGGGGGCACGATCCCGACGGGAGTCGGGAGAGGTGTATCGTGCCGCTGCGGGCGGAATAATTGGGCGAGGTGACAAAGAGTACAATCGGGATGCTGCGGGGGGACGGTGGGTGGAGCACCCTTGGCAAGCTGGCCAGGGGTGGGTGCCGCACCCTTGGTTCATAAGGGTGCGGACTTTGACTTTCCCCCTTCCGTCGCTCCTCGTTCCCGCCTCGTACCGGATTCTAAATTAGTACCCACTAAATTATAGTAGACAAACGGTAAATAATGTGCTATCCTTCACCCGCTACGCTGAGGGGACGCTGCTCTTGTGCCATTTCGGGCCTCCCCACACTCTCATCCGGACCGAAAAATCCACTAACTCCTTTGTTTCCCCTATATCCACGAAATTCTCCCGTAAACCCTTTGTTTCCCCTACATACGCAAAAACAGGGGGGGTGTCTGTTATCGGCATGGTAACGTGTCTAAAATATGTCGGCGCGCCGACATTTCCGTATCGAACGGGAACGCGGTGATGCGTGGAGATTCTGTAGGTGCGGGGCTTCAGGGTGATTGAGATGCTGCACAGCGAACACATCCGCGGGTCATCGAAGGAGATGAAGCGGGCATCGGTGCTGTTGGCTCTGGATGCGGCCGGCATTTCGGTGGACGAAGTGCTGCAGGACGCGAATGTGCGTCAGGAGGCCATCGACGCCCACGAGGCCGGGCAGCGGAAACAGTTCGAGGCACTCCTGGCGCGGAAGGCGGAGGGAAATATTCAAATTCAGGCGGAGCTGGAACGCGTGAAAACGCGCTATGGGGAACGTCTGCGGCGCAACCTGGACGGGATGGCGCGGGAGAAGGCCACGTTTGGCAATTGGTTGACGCTGAAACAGCAGGAATCGCAGAGCATGGCGGAAGCGGTGGCGTTGTGCCTGAAACCGCCGGTGAGCGAGCCAGCGAGCAGTGCGCTTCCGGAAGATAGCCTGGTCAACGCCAGCACCAAGCCGGTGTAGTTCCGTCGTCGGCCGACGCGCGAGTAAGATTATGAGAAAAGGAAATCGCGCAAGTCTGATCCCTCGCGGTGCCGGGTTTGCAAGATTTTCCAGTAAATCGAATTCCGAACACTCTTCACGCGAAGGCGGAATTCCGTGGCAGGCGCCCTCATTTTAAGGCCGCCAGACTTGGGCATCAGAGAGCGTTGAGCCTCGTTAGCATCACTGGGGACCCAGACAAAGCAGCAGGTGGCGTTCTCGAACTTGCAAAGAGCCGCGAACATCACACCCAACTTCGCGGCCATTCCACGGTCGTAGTTTTCATGTGCACGTGCGACGCCGATCTCAGGCGGTTGCGACCTAATGTAAAGAGCACGTCCTGGAATAAGCACCGCATCTGCTGGGGATAGCCAGATGATTTGTTCTGGCAATCCTGCGTTCCGGAGGAATTCCCGGAAAGTAGCCATTGCATCTTTGAAGTTGTCTGGCATGCGGACTTAGCCTTGGCTGACGAGGGCGAATTCGACGCGGCGGCGCATGGGGTCGATGCGTTCGGCGCGCACGCGGATGCGATCGCCGAGTTTCCAAACGAGCGGAGTGGCGGGTTGGCGGCGGCTGGAGCGGCTGCGGCGCGCGCCGCCGGATTCCCCCATGGCCACGATGGCGCGATCACTCTCGCGAAAGACGCAGCGAGCGCCGGCGGCTTCTTCGAGGGCGCCGATGGGGAGTAGGCCCTCGATAAAGAGATCGAGAAGCTCGACGAAGCAGCCGTATTTCTGAACGGAGATGATGAGGCCATCGAACTCGTCGCCGAGACGCTGCTCCATGTATTGCGCGGTTTTCCAGGTGATGAGTTCGCGCTCGGCGGAAGCGGCACGGCGCTCGGTCTCCGAGGTTTCCGCGGCGATTTCCTCGAGATGTTGCTGGGAGTAGAGCGTGGCTTCGGCGCCAACCACGGGCTTGATGAACGAGGGCGGCGCGGCGTCCGGATGAGCGATGGCCCATTTCAGGATGCGATGGACGATGAGATCGGGATAACGGCGAATGGGCGAAGTGAAGTGGGTGTATTCGTCGAAGCCAAGCGCAAAGTGGCCGAGTGAATCGGCGGAGTAGCGCGCCTGCTTCAGCGAACGCAGCATGAGATAGGAGAGGATGTGTTCTTCGGGCTTGCCGGCGAGCTTTTGCACCAGATTCTGGTAATGCTGGGGTGTGATGCGGAGATCGGCAGCGGGCAGAGCGACGCGCTGCTGGCGCTCGCGGCCTTTGCCGTAGGAATCGGGGCGGCCGGCTTTTGCAGGGGCGGGCACGCGGCCGTGGTGCACGGCGACTTCGCGCTGGTGGAGATCCTCGACGCCAAGGGAATAGCCGAAGGCGCGGGCGAGCTCCTCGAATTCCAAGACCTTGCGGGCATCGGGTTTTTCGTGGACGCGATGGAGCGACTTGATGGCGCGGGAATTGAGCTGATGATCGACGGCGCGATTGGCGGCGAGCATAAACTCCTCGATGATGCGGTGGGCGATGTTGCGCTCGCTGCGGGAGACGCCGGTTATCTGCTGTTGTTCATCGAAGGAGATGACCGGCTCAGGGAGATCGAAGTCGATGGAACCATTTTCAGCGCGGCGGGCGTTGAGAAGAAGGGCGAGGCCCTTCATCGCGCGGAAATGATGGTTGAGTTGGGAGTAGCGCGCGGTCATTTCCGGATCGCCTTCGAGGACTTTGTTGACGTTGGTGTAGGTCATGCGCTCGATGGAGCGGATGATGCCGGGCACCATCCAGGAGTTGAGCACGCGTCCGGCGGCATCGAAATGCATGATGGCGCTGAGGACGAGGCGCTCTTCGCGGGGATTGAGCGAGCACATGCCGTTGGAGAGAGCTTCAGGAAGCATGGGAACGGCGCGATCGATGAAGTAGACGGAATTGCCGCGGAGGCGGGCTTCGCGATCGAGAGGCGACTCGGGACGAACGTAGTGGGCGACGTCGGCGATGTGCACCTGAAGGAGCCAGCCGCCGTCTTCGCGGCGCTCGACGTAAACGGCGTCGTCGAAGTCGCGGGCGGTTTCGCCGTCAATGGTGACGATGGGGAGTTCGCGGAAATCTTCCCGGCCGGCGCGGTCGCTTTCGGAAACGGGCAAGGCGAGGCGCTCGGACTCCTGCAGAACTTCGCTGGGGAAGGAATGGGGAAGATGATGTTTGCGAATGATGATTTCGGTATCCACACCGAGATCGCCGGGACGGCCAAGGATTTCGATGACGCGTCCGGTGGGCGAAGCGCCGGCGCGCGGATAGCGGAGGAGTTCGACGTTGACGACGGCGCCGTCGAGCTTCGGGATGTGCGGGAGGCGCTTGTGGCGCGTGGAGTCCTTGGCGGTAGGAAGAAGCTGTTCGCGGAGAGCGGGAGAGAGTTCTTCGCCGGCTATAAGCTCGATGTCATGCTGGACGCGCGGGTCAAACGGCGCAACGACACTGCCGCGCGAGGTGTAGTGGAACTGGCCGACGATGGAGGGATGCGCGCGGCCGACGATGCGCACAATACGGCCTTCGGCGCGGCGGGCGCCGGAGTGGCCGCTGAGTCGGTTGATCTTGGCGACGACGTGATCGCCGTGCATGGCGTCTTCGACGGAGTCGCGCGGAATGAAAATGTCGCCATCCACATTGGGAAGAGCGACATCAGGAACGACGAAACCGTAGCCATCCTGATGGAGAACGAGGCGGCCCTTGATTTCGTCGCGGGAGGCGGCTTTCTGTTGGACGATTTTCTCGGGACGAGGTTCGGGAGCGGGGGCGGGATCGCGTTGCGAGCGGCGGAGAAGGAAGCGCCCGTGGGAAAGTTCCTCGACGAGGCCGCGAGTTTGGAGTTTGGCGAGCATCTGGAGGAGGGGGCGGCGGTTACCTTTTTTCACATGGAGGCTGCGGGAAAGGTCCTCGATGGAGACGGGGTCATTTCTAAGTTGAAGAAAACGAAGGATATTGTCGGTACTCAGGTGGGAGGGACGAGGAGGCATGGCTTAGCCCTTTCTGTGAGCGAGGCGGCTGCAGCCCAATTCTAGTCAGTTTTTTGAAAATAGTTGAAACCTTTTTCGCGCCAGAGGGGTTACACTGTCAGGCCAACACACGACCAACTAGCCGCCCTCCGTCAGGCTGGTTGGATTCCCCGAAAGGGGAATATGAGGGAGGCGGGAAGACCTGGCCTGCCTCCCTTACTTTTTTTCGCGCGGAATTCCCAAAAATCCAAGAATGATTGCGCTCGAGACGCGAGCTCCCGATCCTTAGTAGCGGATCAGTTTCCGATTATGCGACGAACGAAACCGGTTGCGTTTTAGCGAGGTCATCCGGCAATATAATCGCAAGATTGGGCTGAAATCGTCTACCGATAGTGTTCGATACCCTACAGACAGCAATCCTCCTTCGCAGTTAGATTGTGTTTGACGGCTCACCTGGCTGCGATGGTCAAAGAACTCAAAATGTAAAGGTGCCCGTATTCGATGCGCAAGCTTTTCTCGATTCGGCCGGTGTGGCAAGAAAAGTTGTGGAATATCGAAGATCACGGCTGACATCTTCTCGATCGTTCAAGGTGTTTCGGAGCTTCCCCATGAGTTGGCTGAGCTTCGCAAGACAGCCGAGGTCTCAGCCGGAGGTTCGACTTCATGATTGCGCAGGTACAAATCGAAAGGCATGCTAGTTCACTCATTCAGCGGCTAGGTTTCTCCACTCACAGTCACCGCCATTGCCCTTACTGCCATTCTCATGGTCTCTATCGGGAGAACCGAAAGGGCCTTGTATGGGGTTTATCTGTCGTCGGATTGCGGCCTTATCGCTGCCTAGATTGTGAGAGAGTGCACCTTGGTTTTTGCTTCAGACGTTGACGGACATTTGATCCTTCAGCGTGGTCAAAAGTAAGTTTCTGGGGGAATTGAGTTCCGTGTGACTCAGGTCACTGAGTAAAATGTCACGATTTGACACACGTGCTTCTGGAGTTTCGACGGCCCCGAGGACTTTTCAATTTTACGGCAAGTAGATGAGCAGTCTCTCTCGGGCGGGGACGAGATTGCAAGTCTAGCAGCTTGTCGTAAGCGGGGGGCTCCTATCTACAAGGGTGGGAGCTCCCTTTAACAAGTTCTCAAGATTCATGACCAGAATCCGCGACTTTGAGATTGGGAAAGATTAGGGAAAAAACTTAAAACCTCAAGACACCAGCTAAATTGCACAGACTCAATGGGCCACATGTTCTAATACGTGCTCTTAAGATGAAGGTCGAGCGCGGTGGGCGGCCCCTGCAATCAGGTGCCAAGCGGGAACCTCTTCCGAGTTGTCCGGTAACCCGACGTGCCAAGTGAATCGTGAGGCAAGTCGTTGCGCGCTGCTTCCGGATTTGGGTGCTTCGTTTTTGGCTCACGCTTTTTCAAGCGCTTGCACAGGTTCTAGCAGGGTCAATGCAGCGCGGCGCGATTCAGGCACGGCTGGGAGCAATATGCCAAACTTCGGATCCCAGTTGTGGTTTAATTCAGACCTGTGTTCTAGGGTAGATGTCTACAGTGCAGGCTGCGACAGCCGGAGCCCCTGCAGTTAAGCCGGTTTTTGCGCACGGTGGGAGCAACGTTGTTGCTAAAAGGAGAGACTTTCAAATCATGCAGCCGAACGAACGGACAACCGCTGCGGGGAACCGAGTAGGCAACAGGATCCTTTTATCAATTTCCGACAAGGAGTACGCCCTAATTCGTCCTCACCTAGAATTTCTGAGTATGCCTCACCATCTTAGTCTCTACGAACCGGGCCGACCGCTAGAGTTTGTGCATTTCCCGAACACAGGTATGGTGTCTCTTGTAATTGCGACCGAAGATGGAAAGACTGTTGAAGTAGGGGAGGTTGGCAGGGAAGGGTTTGCAGGGATACAGGCGGCGGTTGGCATAAACAGGAACCAAGTGCGCGAGATCGTACAAATCGCAGGAGACGGGTTCAGGGTGAGAATTAGCGCATTGCAAAGCGTCTTGCAATCAGCTCCAGAGCTTCAACGGATTCTGACTCGCTATGCGGTAGTTCAGGGGATGCAATTCGCACAAACAGCTGCGTGTAATCGGCTCCACAATATTGAACAGCGCCTCGCACGCTGGCTACTCATCACTCAGGACAGAGTGGATTCCCCGACGCTCGCGATCACCCACGATTTCCTTGCGACGATGTTAGGGACGGACCGTCCCACCGTAAGCCTGGCAGCTGGTATTTTGCAGAACAAGCAGATTATCGAGTACACGCGTGGCGCGGTGCAGATTCTGAGCCGCACGAAACTCGAAGCGTGCGCTTGCGAGTGTTACGAAGTTATCCAGCAGTATAATCGCGAGATTGGACTGAAATAGTCTACCGCTAGTGTTCGATACCCTGCAGACAGTAATCCTCCTTCGGAGTTAGATTGGATTGGAGGTGTGATCTGGCTGCGATGGTCAAAGAACTCAAGAAGGTGAAGGTGCCCGTTTTCGATGCGCAAGCTTTTCTCGATTCGGCCGGTGTGGCGAGAAAAGTTGTGGAATATCGAAGATCACAGAAGATTTACTCTCAAGGTGCTCCCGCCACGAATGTGATGTACGTTCAAAAAGGCGGCGTAAAGCTCTCCGTTGTCAATGAGATCGGCAAAGAAGCAGTCCTGGCGATACTGGGACCAGGTGACTTTTTTGGTGAGGGGGGCATGGCAGGTCAGTCTGTTCGAATGGGGACGGCGACCGCGATTACACTCACGAGTTTGCTCGTTATCGAGAAAAACGAGATGATGCGCGTGCTCCACGCTGAACATGCTTTCTCCGACCGCTTCGTGTCTTATATGCTTTCACGAAACATCCGAATCGAGGAGGATTTGATCGATCAGCTTTTTAACTCCAGCGAGAAACGACTGGCGCGGACTCTTTTGCTGCTCGCTCGGTACGGCAAGGAACCCCAACCAGAAAAGATGCTTCCCAAAGTTTCCCAGGAGATGCTGGCGGAAATGATTGGCACAACGCGCTCCCGGGTCAACTTTTTCATGAACAAATTCAGAAAACTTGGCTTCATTCAATACAACAATGGCGGACTTCAGGTCCACAGTTCCCTCCTAAGTGTTGTCCTGCACGAGTAAGCACCAACTTTCGCGCTTATCGGAAAGCGGCATACTTCCAGATCACTATTGGTAAGAGGGTTTACCACTGCATAATTCGAATTGTTGGTCGGAAGGGAATTTATCGACGTCCAGGACCGCGGGGAATTCTTTTCTCAATCACTTCAGCGGCGGAAAGCTTCCGGTCTACGTGTGGTTCTGAGCGCGGGGCACCTGAATGCAAAACACAACGCTCCCCGGCAGCGGCACCACAGGTAGGACAGGGGACGGCGATCAACTGTTTTGCCGTCAGGTCGCGCATCTTCATTTGGATACGGTGCGACAAAACCAGCCGCAAAACTGTTCCATTTAGAACACTATGCGCACCAACCATTGGAAACTGTCGGTCCTACTGGACAACTGTTCGCAACAGGCCTTACCACCGGCTAATGGGCACAACGCCTGGTAAACGCTAGTGCTTAA
>DLMH01000156.1 GCA_002478115.1 Candidatus Acidiferrum typicum
CATTTAAGATACAGAAGACTAGCTCCCCTATGGTTCACCCAGCTTATCGACAATTTGCAATTTCGCGCTCTTCGACATGCGCTCGCGCTGGCAGCGGTCCCGCCTGGAGCGCGGTTTCTGGATGTGGGTTGTGGGACCGGTCGTTGGGTCCGACGCTATGGAGAACTCGGATTTTCTGCTGTGGGCGTGGATGCGACGATCGGCATGCTTCAAATTGCACGCGCCCATGATACCGGAGCTCCCCTCACGACTGGACTAGCCCAAAGTTTGCCCTTTTCTGATGCTGCTTTCGATTGCTTATCGGACATCACCGTGGTCCAGCACATCCCTTACGAGGTTCAATCAAAGGCTCTCCAAGAGATGGTTCGCGTTCTCAAACCAGGGGGCCGAATGATATTGATGGAGGTAATCTGCGGAAAAGATCCGCATATTGGAAAAGATTCACACGTTTTTCCTCGAGAACCGGGGGATTGGATCAGTGAAGTCGAGCGTTGCGGAGCCTCGTTAATCGAGTGGTTTGGTCAGGAATTTCTCCTTGCTGATCACCTCTTTGTCCGCTTAGCACAAACCTTATTCGGGCGAAACGGCCATCTCGTCAAACAAGTACAATCCACTTCCTACCATTCTTCATCGCGTGAATCTTCTGTCGCACATCGCGTCTATTGGCAACTCCGCCGTATTACCGTTCCTTTTTCGGTCTGGGCCGAGCCTGCTGTAGCAAGAATTTGTCCCGCTTATTTAGCGACACATGGCATATTCGTGTTTCGAAAAGCACTGTGACCCGAACTTCTTTTGTTTGATCAGGTTCGCTACATCGATCCAAACGAGGATGCGGTCCTAGCTGAGTGCAACGACGCAAATGCAACTGAAAGCGACACCGGAATGCCTGGACAAGCGGCCTTTCCTACCATCTTAGGAGTGTAGTGGATACCGCAGCGACTTCTGGTTTAGATGGGCTTGCAGCAATAAACGTTTCGAACTGAATCTCCGATCAGGACCGTGTTCCAACGGGTACAAATTGCCCGGAAATTTCGCTCAAGAATTTGGTCTCTCTACGACCTATGGATTACTCTACTGTCCAGAAGTTGTCTCTTGTCGACTTGCGTGAGTTCGGACAACGGTTGTGGAGAGAACCGGTTGAAACGGGCAACCCAAGCATTAGGAATCCTCCCATGGACAGCGCCTGCATTTGGCGAAGACTGAAAGTGAGTTGGTCGCGGGAAAAGAAAGTAGTTTTCAGTATTTTGCTTTAGTGTTTGCATTGCGGATGGATGTTTTTCATGTCGATTTTTTGGGTCAGTTTCGATCGATTGGTCTGAAGGTTCCCCGGACCACGGGCCAGTTGGTAAAAAGGGAAGTAGTTTGGGATACCATCACCTTTGGAGCAGTTTGCCTGCAGATCGAGGAGGAGCGATGCTTAGAGAGTTTGCGCTTGGACTCATTATCACCGTTTCGCTGATTGGATCAATCCTCACTCAACATGGATGGGACGGATCTGGAATCGGAGCGACGGTGACGCCTTTTCTTTCGACCAGCGCCCGGCGTCAGGCTGCTCCGTGGAATCTGGATCAGGGCGCAGCTAACAGCCTGTTGCCTATGCCCGAGGCGGGTAGCGCAAGGATTGAAATGCAGCAGAAGCGTGAGTCCGCGCCTAGTTTTCTTCCTTCGAAACTCCGTGACCAATACGAAAATGCCGGGACTTACAGGATTGCTGAATCGGAAGATACTGCGGGGCAGAGTACTGTAACGCCGAGAATTCCCGAGACTATCGCAATCCGATATGTCGCGAATGGTGGCAGTGATGCAAATGACGGATTGTCATGGGGTACCGCCAAGCACACGATTTACGGGGCGTTAGTCTCTCTGCCGGGTGGCGGCACAAACACGGCCGGTAGCGGTACAGTTTATGTTGGTCCCGCATCCTCGGCCAACCCCACGGCAGGGGCTGGTATCTGGCTCATGGCGTCAAGCGACCCAAACTATTCCAGTCCTCCTACGGGATGGCTGAAGTGTAATGGTTGCGAGCTTAACATCATCGGTATTGCTAACTCGGCGGGTGGTCCGAACGGTCACAAGCCACGCGTCCAGTTGGTTGCTGGGAGCGGTACCGATAACTACCACCCTGCTATCTGGCTTTCTGGATTGCAACAACCTACCCAAATCGCCAACTTTGAGCTTCAGTATCCAGGCCGCGCCGTGGTGATTGGAGAGTGCTCGCCCGTTGGCTCGAAACATGATCGTACTGGAAGATGCGGTGTTTCCAGTCAGATTCTTGATAACATCGGTGCAATAATCAACCAAACAGCTACAACTGGCCCCTGCACGGACATCGTAAGCAATGTTTTCTGGCTCTGGATGCGTGACTATGGCTGCGCCGGGAATGCCTACACCGCCAAAGGTGGAATTACCGCCGACAACGCCGCTGCGATTTTAATTGATGCCTCGACAGGCGCAGGCAGCGGCCTCATCTACATAACAGACGTAAACCTCGCGGGCGGCGGTATCAAGGTAAAGCAAGGCTCGAATGGCCTGGGACTCTATGTAAAAAACGTATTCCAGGAAGGAAACTTTGTCAACGCGCTACCGCCCACTGTTTGGTTCACAGGCTGGTGTTCGTTCTGTGATGCCACCTTGGAGAACATTCAAGTAGGAGATGGTGGGTCGGGGGGGATGCCAAATATCGAGACTGATGCGTTGGTGAATGGCAACAACGGCCCGACGGTAATCAACAGCGGTGGTATTCAAGGTCCCGCTACGGTAATCAATCCTATCACGAACCTAACTAATATCCTTACGGTCAGTCCCACACAACAGGGACAAAGCGGGTTTTTCAATAGCTATGTGGTGGGCAGGACAGATGTAGCACGCCGAATCGCGGGACTAGTTCCCGCTCGCTTTTCCAACCACGGGCTTAGCAGTACGGCAAGTTGGTCATTTCCTCAAGGTTCTAGTGGCGTGACGTTTACACAAGGCTTAACCGACCCTTATGGCGGCACGGGTGCAGCGAGCGTAGCGTTCAGCTCATCCTCCCAGCAAATCGTTCAGATGGGTGGATTGGCTTACACACCCAACGCAGGAGATTGGGTCGTGCTAGGTATATGGGGCAAGGGATTAGCGCAGAACAATAGCTTGAACACAAACTGTTGGGGGCAGCCCGTTCCAACCTTCAGTAAGTCCTTCCTTAATTCAGGGATGATTGTAGGCGACGGAAATTGGCAGTATCTATGGGTGGCTGAAAAGGTAGCCTCCGGCTCGGCTACTTATGTCTGCGCTGACGTTAATTTTACTAATACAGTTACACCTACGCTCTACGGGCCAACGCTCTATGTCATTCCTTCTGGCACGCTCTCTGACAATGAAGTGCTGGAGTTCGTTTCTAGCATGAACTCGGTTGATCCCAGCTGCCAAGTTGGGCAGATTTGCAATGTCGCCGGGCATCCACTCGTCGTTTCATCTTACGGGACGTTGTCAAATTGCAGTTCAGTTGCGTCGCCAGCGAAGTGTGATTCCGCCCCAGCGGGTAGCTTTGTGCTGGGTGTTGGATCCACGGCTGCTAAAGTGAATACTACCGCCGTGACGGCGAATAGTCAGATTCTAATCATCGAAGATTCGTCGCTTGGGGCCAAACTTGGCGTTTCTTGTAGTAAGACGACCGGTCGAACATACATGATCACCGACCGCGCCCCGGGGCACAGTTTTACCGTCAGCTCCAGTTTTGCGCCAACAGACCACCCGGCATGTCTCTCTTTTCAGGTGCTGAACTGAGCTCAGCCTCAAATTGCTTTCTTGGTGACCGGCGGTAATGGATACGCCGAACTCGGGGTCCACCAAGGCAAGTCAAGGAACTGACCAGATCAAAGCCTTTTGTTTCGCTCATTTCAGCAATTGGCTATTTGGCAGATGAGCGCGGCTTCAGGAGTATCAAAGTCGATGGTTCCGGCCTAAGAGCCTTCAGTGGATTTGAAACAGTCCATGTTATTCCGAAACACAGAATTTGAACGTATATATGTGAAGTCGCGGCTCTCGATAGCCTTGATAATTCGCGAATAGTCGACCAGCGGAGGATGAAACTCGATAATAATTGCATTTGTACGATCTAGCCAGTCCAGGGGACCGTCAAACAATTGTTGCTCGCCACCTTCAATATCAATCTTGACTAACCCAAGCCTTGGGCATTCAGACTTTTCTAAGATCATGTCGACAGTGATCATCGCCACTGGCACACCCTTCTCGGATAGTCTTCCTAGATTAGAAATTTTGCTGGACTCGAATCTTGCTGTTCCTTCGTGGGGCCCGATCGCAGCTTCGAGTACTTCACTTTCGATTGCATTGAGCTCTAGATTTCGCCGCGCTAGCATGGCATTGTTGCAATCAGGCTCGACTGCGATCACTCGCTCGATTGGGTATCTTTTGGCCAGCCATACGCTTGTTAGTCCGATATTTGCTCCCAGATCGAGAAGTGTTCCGGATGGATCTTCAAAAGGCAAGCGGTAGGCTTCATCAAACCATACCTCACGAATGCTGTGCAGGTCACCCTTGTTCAGCCGGTAGCAGAGCTGGACACCTTCCTGAAATCGAATTTGTCGAATCCGGCCGACTCGGTTCAAAGGGGATATCAGCAAGAAGCGAGACAGAGCAAAATCAAGACCTAACTGTAGCGCTGACTGTGGATCAGCACAGAGTCTGGCACAAGCGCGCCATTCTCGGATGAGAGCGGGAATTACCGACGCGAATCTCTTCAGTCGCTGCATCTGTTTGGGTTCCAGTTACAAATCACGTTTTGCAATAGTCTGTACCCAAATTGTCACCAAAAGTGGCGCAAAACTAACAAAACCTGAGCAATTCCACAAAACAGAAATTCCTCCGCCGGCTGGCAAAGGGATTTAGTTGATTTCTCTCCCAGAGTGCCAAACAGTGATTTATTTCTTCAAGGCCCCCGGTTTCAACCGGTCACCCACTTGTCCGCTTTTAATTCTAGCGCATTAGGCAAGTTAGCGACCAATCTGTGACACTCTCGGTGCCGATTGCTGCAGTTCGCCGCGGAATGTAACTGTAATGTCACCATTCCCTAGGAGTTTCTCGGAATTGGTTCGTTCTCGCAGGACCGAACGACTAGGACAATTCAGCGCCTTATATGCGTATGTAACATTGTTTCCTTTGATGGCATCCTTGGGAATTGAGTCCGTGCTCACTCGCGGAGCGGTTCGAGACCGCTGGAACGCGGGAAGCATTGTGACGTCCGGGATCACGCTCTGCGGTCTGTTTGCTGGGAGCTTCGACATCAAGTGCTGCAACGGGACGGTCGGCGGCGTCAGAGTTGTCGTTCATCGATGAACTTACAGATTCATCATGTAGAACCTCGAGCAAACTCGGCGTAGACGAGCTTTACAACTTAACCACTCTAAGCCCTGGCTGTCACGGCCCGCAGCGTGGAAAAGCAGGTTAGGGGGCTTGAGATCCGGTACTCATCACTCTTATTTGTTCGCCCGCCGTGACCTAGTTATGGTGGGAAGGTGTCTCTCGCGAGAAACTGCGTTGCGGTTTGGTGAGCTCTGAGTTTGCTGGGGTACGATTTGATCGGCAACAAGATTATGAATCCTCCTGTCTCCGATCCCCACAAGAGACAGACGGGAAAAAACCTGGGGCTAGCGAGTGTTAAGGAGAGCGCTGAAGCGAGCAGCGATGGCGGGCCAGGCAAAGTGGGTTTTGTAGGCGACACGACTGCGAGCGGCAAGATCCATGCGATAGGTAGCATCAGAAAGGACTCGAACCAAGACGGCATTAAGATCATCAGATTGGTCGGGTGAAACGAGGACCACGCCGGCATCGGTAATAGGCGCGGCGGTTGCGGAGCCAGCGTAGGCAATAACGGGAAGGCCGCAAGCGATGCCTGCAATGGCGCTGCTGCGGCGCGAAGAGATGGGGCCGCGAACAAAGAGAAGAACGTCGCAGACGGAAAGCTTCTGCACAACTTGAGAGGGTTCTACGACGCCTTCCACCGATAGTTCCACAGGCAAATCGCGAAGCCCTTCTCGGAGTTCGGTTTCACGAAGCTCGGCGTGGCGACCGAAAATGGATAGGCGCACTTTTCCAAGCTTCTGCGCGGCATAGCGAGCTGCCGCGAGGATGATTTGGGTTTCGCGGGCGCCGGATTCGCCGCCAGTAATGCTGAAGACACCAATTGTGGGCACAGGGTCCTGCTGGGAAGACGCTGGGGGCACCGGTGGAATCGGCAAGTTGGGACCGACGGGGACGAATACAGCATTCGGCGGGGCAGCGGTCAGCCAGGAAAGTCTTTCCGGCGGAACCGTAAAGACGGTGAGATCGGCAAGAGCGAGCGAGCGGCGCATGGTGCAAACCTGGTCGAAACGCCGAACAGAATCGATCAGGCGGGTGCCTGGGTACGGCTCGACATCGTGAAAGACGATGCCCGCGCGGGCGCCGGCAGATTTCAGAATCTTCAGCGCGCGGAGAACTTTTTGCGGGAAGCCCCGTGCGGACCAAGCGAGGGCAGTGTATTGGACCAGCACCCAGGTGTCGCGCCATTGGGTGGCCTGGAACCGTAACGCCTGAAGCGCGACTGGCCAGCCGTGAATATCCCAGGACACGCGCCGGATTTCCAGTTGAATATCGTGAGCTTGGAGAGCGGAGGCAAGATAACGGCAGTACTCCTCAACCGCGTCGGTAGGTTCGTCTTTGCGGCCGAGCAGCGCGATGCAAGGAATGGTCAAGGGCGAGAACTCCCATGCGCGAAAGCCGCCGCGGAATGTGCCGAGAGATTTGCGGTGTCGGGGCCGAGCAGGATGCCGAGACACTGGCTGAATTGCGCCGCGCCATGGGCGGAAAGATGGAGCGGGTCATCGAAAAGCGAATAGTCCTGAATCAGAAACCAACGGGCGCACTGTCTCTTTAGGCCATGCGCTAGCCCTACCTTTGAGCAAGACTGCCTTTCAATCCTTGCTTCCATACTCTTCTCACTCTTCGTCTAATTCTGGCTTTCTCGTAAGCTCCACACTCATGATTCACCCAAGTTTCTCCGCCTCCTCGTTCTGGATGGGATGAACCCAAGACTCAATTCCTGCAGTCTAGCTCCGCTCTCAATTCACTCCCATTTTGACTGCTGGCAAACGACGCTGGGTGTGATCGGCGATGATCTGGCGGAAGATTTCGTCGAGGCCAATAGTGATTTTCCAGTTGGGAAAGTGAGACTTGAACTTGGCAAGGTCTGAGATGTAGCAGATGTGATCGCCCTTGCGGTTTTCCTCCACGTACTTCCAGTTCAGTATCTTCCCTGTCATTTGCTCGATTTTGCGTATGGCTTCGAGCATCGAAATGCTGTTTTCGCGGCCACCGCCAAGGTTGTATACCTCGCCGCAACGCGGGTTGGCAGCAAACTCTTCAATGGCACGGACTACATCGTAGCTGTGGATGTTGTCGCGGACCTGCTTGCCTTTGTAGCCGAAGACGGAATAGGTGCCGCCAGAAATGGCTACCTTCACCAGGTAAGAGAGGAAGCCGTGAAGCTCGACGCCGGAATGCAACGGCCCGGTGAGGCAGCCGCCGCGGAAAATGCAGACCTTCATCCCAAAGTAGCGGCCGTACTCCTGAGCCATCAGGTCCGCCGACGCCTTGGAAGCACCGAAGAGCGAATGGAGCGTGCGGTCGATCCGGCAATTTTCGTTGATGCCGTTGTAGTCTTCTGGCCGGGCGTATTCCCAGCGGGTTTCGAGCTCCTTAAGAGGAAGTTCGTTCGGAGCGTCGCCATAGACCTTGTTGGTGCTGAGAAGGATGAAGACTGCTTCGGGGCAATGGAGACGAGTGGCTTCGAGGAGATTGACTGTGCCGAGTGCGTTCACTTCAAAATCGAGGATGGGGATATCGCGCGCCTTGTCGTGAGAAGGTTGAGCGGCACAGTGAACGATCAGATCGAAGCGCTGCGAACGAAAGAGCGTTTCGAGAGCGATGCGGTCACGGATATCTAGATTGTGATGGGTGAAGTTCTTTGTTATGCGGCGCAGCCGGTCTAGATTCCAGCTGGTGTCGCCGGGATCACCGAAAAAGATGCGCCGCATATTATTGTCAATACCGTGGACCTGATGGCCCTGGCGTTCGAAGTGTTCCACGGCTTCCGAGCCAATCAACCCGCTGGATCCGGTGACAAGAATCGTATGCGTCTTCATCTGATGGAAACGACCATCCTTTAAGAAAGTGCAAGGCCTATGCCAGCTTTCAATTATCCTTCAGTTTGAGTGAATTTGTCCTGCCAGCAAGAGCGGTCGTGTCTTAGCTCCATAATTCTG
>DLMH01000197.1:0-554 GCA_002478115.1 Candidatus Acidiferrum typicum
TTCCTCACCCACTCCCAAGCCCTGGTGAAGATCCCGACGGCCGAGCAGGTCAAGAAGTTCCTGCCTGCCTACAACCGCGGCGATCTGCTTCTCCACCCCGACAACGTTATTTCGGTGGCCCCACAGGTCAACGAAGATTGGGTGATGGAAATTCGGCGGCAGAACTTTGCAGTCACTGAAATTGCATGCGATGTGATTCGCGAAGTCTATGCCGAGTTCGAAAAAACGTTTGGACGCAAGTATGGCAACCCATTCTTCGAAGAGTACATGACCGAAGATGCGGAAGTCGTACTGCTGGGCATGGGAACACTCTCGACGCCGGTCAAGGTCGCAATCCGGAAGATGCGCGAACAGGGCAAGAAAGTCGGGTTCGTTCGTCTGCGCTGGTTCCGTCCGTTTGCCGGTAAAGAAATTGGCAAGTGCCTGGAGCGTTTCAAGGCCATCGGCGTACTCGATCGCGACTTCTCGTTCGGTTCGCCGGACTTGAGTGGCGTGGTGGCGACCGAAGTTCGGTCCGCCATGTACAGCAACAGCAAAACCCGCCCGCCAGTGAT
>DLMH01000197.1:747-3787 GCA_002478115.1 Candidatus Acidiferrum typicum
ATTCATAGCCGGAAAGGACAAAACAATTATGAGCACATTTGTAGATGAAAAACCGACGCAAGAGCTGGAAGCCTTCAAAGGAGTCAAGAAGGTTCCGCACGAGGAGTACTACACGTCCGGCCACCGCACCTGTCAGGGCTGCGAGTCTGCGCAAATCATGAAATTGATGGCGAAGGCCGCAGGTCCCAGGACCATCATTCTGGGAAGTACTGGGTGCATGTACGTGGCTAACACTTCTTACTACGCTACTCCCTGGGGCGTCCCCTGGATGCATACACAGCTGGGCAGTTCGGGCTCCGCTGCGCTGGGAGCGGCGGCTTCACTCCGCGTCCAGATGCGCAAGGGCGTCATGAAGGACGAGCCCATCAACGTCATCGCCTTCTGCGGCGATGGCGGCGGCGCGGACATGGGTCTGGGAGCAATCTCAGCCACCATGTGCCATCCCGATTACAACCTGCTGATCCTGATGTACGACAACGAGTCGTATGCCAATACCGATATCCAGATTTCCGGGACATCGCCCTATGGCGTCAACACCTCGTTCAGCACGCCAGGAAAAGTAAAGCGCATCATGAATCACCGCTGGAAAAAGAACATGGCGCCGTTAATGCTGGTTGGGCATCCCACAGTGAAGTATGTAGGAACCATCTCTACCTCATATCCGCTGCAGGCAATGAACAGCGTTCGCAAGGCGCTGTCCGTTGGCGGCCCTACCTTCATTCATTGCCTCAATCCTTGCCCGAAGGGCTGGGACTTCGATCCAGTGCTTTCGTTCGAGCTGGGCGAACTGGCTGTGAACACCGGCATTTGGCCTCTGTACGAGGTCGAAAACGGAAAGCTGAAGCTCTACGGCAAGACCGAACAGATCGCCAGCGGCCGATTCAAACGTCTGCCGGTGCGTGATTATTTGCTCAAACAGGGAAGGTTTGCGCATTTCATCGAGGAGGATATCGACTACTTCCAGAGCAAAATCGATGACATGTGGAACAAATGGCTGGTGCCGGGAATCATTCCGCTCCAGAAGGATATTGAAACCGAATAGACCCGCCGCCCCCTTCAAAAAGGGGGCGGGTTTTTCATTTACCCGGATGTTTTCCGCCAAGGAGTGCCAGGCGAATAGAGACGAGCAAGAGACGCGCAGTTGTGACAGTTAGCTAGGAGGGTGCCCGTGGCCACGAATGTGACCTCCTTTGGTACAGAATCCACGATCCCTAATCGCTGGGTTCGGACGCACGACGGCAGGTTCGCGATGATCGCCGTCGCGAACCTGCGACGTGCTTGGGCGCTCTTCCTGAATCCTCCAGCTTCAAGCCTGAGCACCGACCTCGCAGCCCCAGTTTGTCGTCATCCAGCCGAACCCCTGAAATCATCCCGAAGATCCAATATTCGTTTATCCCCCCAGGGGGTGGTCTGATTTGCGATGCATTCGTGGAAGTGCGGGGCTTCACCTCAGTGCGGGAGGAAATCCGCATTTGCTTCACTAGGAGAAAGAACTTATGGCTACCCAAATTTTAGTTCCCAGTCAGCCAGACAGCGCAAAAGAAGCCTACGGCAGCATCGCTGGCAACCGATGGATCCAGTTGGTGTGCGGCATCATCGCGATGATCGTCATATCCAACTATCAGTATGCCTTCACGCTCTTTACGCCAGGCATGAAACTGACATTCCCCGGAGTGCCTTACGCGAAAATCGCAGCGGTGTTCTCGGCTTTTATTCTGTTTGAGACATGGCCTATGCCCGTGTCAGGGTACTTTGTCGACAAGTTCGGCATCCGGAAGCTTATGACGTTCGGCGCGATGTGTATCGCGCTCGGATGGGTGCTGGGTGGGACTGTCGCCAAGTCCCCTCTTGACTTGTACATCTATTACGGCGTTATTTCCGGAACCGGAGCAGGAATCATTTACATTTCCTGTGTGGCCAACGCGTTGAAATGGTTCCCGGACCGCCGCGGATTGGCCGCTGGATTGACGGCCGCAGGCTTCGGCGGCGGCGCCGCCCTCACCATCCTGCCCATCGCCCATTCGATCCACGGCATGGGATGGGCGCATGCGATGGCTGTCTGGGGGCTTGGCCAGGGCATCGTTGCATTCGCTGCCGCCATGATCCTCCGCCATCCGCCTACCGGCTGGGTTCCGGCTGGGTGGGACGAGAAGGCGAAGCAAGTACACAAGGCCGTCGCGCAGTCGAAGGTGAACTTTACCTGGATTCAAACCCTTGGAAGGCCCGAGTTCTACCTGCTTTACACGATGTTTTTCTTTGCGACCGCAGGCGGGCTGATCGCTACCGCGAACCTCTCACAGATTGCCAAGTCGCTCCATGTGAGCGAAGCGAAGATATGGGGTCTAGCAATTGTTCCGCTGACCGCAACCTTGACCTCGCTTTGCAACGCTCTGTCCAGAATCTTGTGGGGCTCGGTCTCGGACCGGTTGGGGCGAGAACGCACGATGTTTCTAACCTTCGGCGTCGAAGCGGTCCTGGTGTTCCTGGTGACCAAAATAGCGGGAGCTCCGTTAGCGTTTTTGGTGCTGTTCTCGTTTATCTTCCTTTTCTGGGGGGAGATCTATTCCTTGTTTTCGGCAACAACGGGAGATATTTTCGGCCCCAAGAATGCCTCCGCCAACTATGGCATGGTATATACGGCTAAGGGAGCGGCTTCCGTGTTTGCCGGATTTGGGGCGGCAGCTCTGGCTGCATACTTCGGCGGCTCTTTTGCGGTGCCGTTCTACATTTCGGCTGTACTGTGTGCTATCGCGGCAATCTGCTCCCTATTTATCCTGAGGCCGTTGCTCAGGGGCAGAATTGCGAAGGAAGCGCGAAGCGCCGAAGGAATGGCGCTCACAGCGGCATTGGCGCAAGCCTCCAGGGCCGAAGAGACGCAGGAGGAGAAACATCCGGCAGGCGTCGGCCGCTAGTCATTTTCGTGGAGGGCGGTCAGGACAAAAAACACGCGGCGGTTGGGGCTTATTCAGCCTTGCCCATCGCTTGCTTAGCCCTCAAAGAATCGCGCTGACACGCGAGTCCTGACACCGTGGCAGGCGCC
>DLMH01000197.1:3862-5198 GCA_002478115.1 Candidatus Acidiferrum typicum
GCCTGTTCCTACTCACTCTGCTTACGGAAACGTGTGCCGACAACCCGCTGCTGCACATCACCTGCTACACACCGTTACTAGAAGAGGGCCGTGCAATGTCATGGGTTATTATGGTTTTGAGGGCCCGTAGCTCAGCGGTTAGAGCAGTGGACTCATAATCCATTGGTCCAAGGTTCAAATCCTTGCGGGCCCACCAAAAGTTTACTTACAAGACTCTGGGGATTCCATGCGTTTGCCCAGATGTTCTTCCCGATGTGACAATACCTAAATGCACAAATCCCTTACCACGGCAGTAAACATATTGGCGACTGGGGTGTTGCTGCTAGGCCATGCCCTGGCGCAGCAGACTCCAGCAGCGACGACTCAACCGGTTACTCCATCTCCGGCTCCCTCAGCCAAGGCGCAGACTCCCGCAACGAAGCGGACGTCCGCCACGGCTGGGAGCGCAACTCCCCTGGCTCTCAAAACGCAGAAGGATAAATTCAGCTACTCCCTCGGGATGAAGATGGGGGAGAATCTTCACAAGCAGTCCGTTCCGGTCGATCCGGCGATTCTGGCGCGCGGACTGAAGGACGGCCTGACGGGCGGTAAGACTCTGCTTACCGACGAAGAAGCACAGGCCGCGATTACGGCAGTGCAGAACGATCTGCGCAAGCAGCAGCAGGAAAAGATGCAAGAGGCCGCGGCCGCGAACAAGAAAGAGGGAGACGCTTTTCTGTCGGCGAACAAAGGGAAGGAAGGCGTGGTCACGCTGCCCAGCGGTCTGCAATACAAGATTCTGAAAGAGGGCACGGGCCCGAAACCCACAGCGAGCGACTCCGTGGTATGCAACTATCGCGGCACCCTCATCAACGGTACGGAGTTCGATAGTTCCTACAAGCGCGGGCAGCCCGCGACATTTCCTGTAAGTGGTGTGATCAAAGGATGGACGGAAGCGCTTCAGCTTATGCCGGTCGAGTCGAAGTGGCAACTGTTCGTTCCGTCGGATCTTGCCTACGGCGAGTCCGGCCGCCCCGGGATTGAGCCCGACTCCACCCTCATCTTTGAGGTAGAACTGCTCTCCATTCAAGACAAGAGCAAGGAAAAGACCCCGGATCAAGGCAAGGACCCGGACAAGAAATAGTTGCGCGAATCGTCGGCAGGTTGCCGGACCGGAGCGGATCCGTCGGAAGCGGGTCCGTTTTCTTTGTCCGCCGCCCTCAGCGGAGCCGATTAACCACTTTGAGGCGGATGAGCTTCGAGTTCTTGACAGGCTTTATGTAGCCAGAGTAGCGTGACCTCAGTTCAAGAGATCAAGAGTTCCGATCTTAGATTTTCACCTGAGGAGGCCCGCGAA
>DLMH01000006.1:0-1320 GCA_002478115.1 Candidatus Acidiferrum typicum
GAGCGCTTTGTCGATAGCTTGGTCGAGGCGGGCGAGCAACTGGGCCAAGGTTTCGCCCGGACGGCGGAGCAGCATGGCCAGGCTATTATCTTCGTCGGTGGCCACGGCGACGCAACCAACTGGATCTAGCAGCCCGATGGTGATCTCGCCAGGCCGGTTTCGTAGAGTTGATTGAATCCGGCGTAGGCGTCGGCTTGCAGCGTCCGCGAAACTCGCGCAGATGCCGCTCGGGGTGTTCACCCTTACGGTCCGGTGAGTAGGCAAACCACACCGCCGGCGCCGCCATGTCACTGCGCGGACACCTCAACTGTACGTGCATTGCATAACGCCTGACTACCGAGGGTGATTACCAAAGGCGCATACCATGAGAGCCGTTGCCCTCCCCGTGCTCTCCCCTTAGGATCGTCCCCATGCAGATTGTGCTAGTCGTTCTTGCGTACATAGTCCTTGGATACTTTGCATTTATGATTGTCGGAGGCTTGCTCAACGGCATCTGGGAAATCATCCGCGACAGTATCGACCAACTTCCCTACGGTCCGCACAACTGACGCGCCACCGCACCGGGTACAACTGAGATATGCAAAATGACGCGCTCATCCGTAAGCCTCAGACTAATACACGGTTGACGGGTTGACTCCGGGCACAATCGAATGCTCAAGGCCCGTGCTGTTTCTTGGTTATTAACGCCGTTGCCTTTCGAGCAATGAGGCCAAATCCCTCTCCTGCAGCATCCTTATGAAAGAGCTGCAAGTTCAGCGTAACCAGAGACAATTCTTCCGGAATTTAGTTCGATATCCGCGTGAGCAAGACGGGACTCCAACTGGTCAGGTACGAAGCCGCATTTTGCGGTGTCACGGGCTGCTATCGAGAGATTCTGGAGGGCCTCATCCGATTTGTCGCAAGTGGCCTGGATTTGGGCATCGACAATTTTTCATTGCCAAGCGATTGGGAACGTTTTGAGACTTGGCCAAGAGTGGTTTTGCATTACCGGCTGCTTCTCAGGACCGTTGCCGGCCAGTCAGGACCCCGGAAGGGTGGCGCACCGCCAGAGAAGTCCGCCTGGATCGCCTACTGGCCCACAGGAAACAACGTCGCAGATTTACAAGTTCCTCCTATCTGTCGAGTAGGGCCTGCGGCCCGCGAAAGCTCATGAAAATTACTCCGAGTCGAATGCAAAATAGGAGAGGCTCGGAGCGGCGAGATTGAAGTCTCAGTGGAGAAGTTAAGGCTGTCTATCTGTCTGATCCGGAGCGTGCGTGGTTGAGCGAATAATTGGGCGTTGTCTCTCTCCTCCTGGGAGAGCGGCGATAGCCTGTGACC
>DLMH01000006.1:1443-11806 GCA_002478115.1 Candidatus Acidiferrum typicum
CGTACAGGATAGCGGGAATCGACGTACATAAAAAGATGCTGGCTGTGGTCGTGGCCGACGTTGAAGTTCAGGGGGAGTACCAGTTTGAACGGATCCGATACGGTAGCAATCCTGAGCCTCTGCGATTGCTGGCCGCATGGCTGATCGAGCACGAGGTCGAGGAAGTCGTGATGGAATCAACTGCACAATATTGGAAACCCGTCTGGGGAGCACTGGAACGGTACTGGAAACCGAGCTGCCAAAAGCGAGAAGGTGCAGGCCCAATGTCGGGAACGCTCCATCTGGCGCAAGCACGATCGAATCGTGGACGGCGCGGACGCAAGAAGGATTTCCCCGACGCCGAACGTTTGGTAAAGCGGCTGGTGGCCGACGAGCTGGTCTTAAGTTTTGTGCCCGATGCCGAACAGCGGCTATGGCGGACGGTCACACGCCGAAAGTACCAGCTGACACGCAACAAAGTGCGGTTGCAAAACCAACTGGAGGCTCTACTGGAGGAGGCCCACATTAAGTTGTCTAGCTTGGTCTCGGATCTTCTGGGCGTCAGTGCACGACGCATGCTGAAGGCGATCGCCGATGGAGGAACCGATCCGGCCGCCCTGGCCGATAAGAAGTTGCGTGCCACACCGGCACAGTTATGCGACGCGCTGGGCGCATGCGCGGAGCTCCAACCCATCTACCGCAGACTGCTCAAGATGTTTCTGGAGGAGTTGCAACTGATCGAGCAGCAGATCGGCCAACTGGACCAAGAGATGGCGGCTCTGCTTAGCCAGCATCCGGATTGCGTCCAGCGGTTGTCGGAAATTCCCGGCCTGGGTGTGGATTCGGCGCAGCAGATCATTGCCGAGGTGGGGGCGACAGCAGCGACATTTCCTTCCGGCAAGCACCTTTCTTCCTGGGTGGGAGCATGCCCCGGAGACGAAGAAAGCGCGGAAGTGTCCCGAAGCCACCGCTCCCCGAAAGGTAACCGCCATATGCGGCGCATTCTCAATCAATGTGCTAACGCTGCGGTCAAGTCGAAAGGAACCATTTTCGAGATCGTCTATCGCCGACTGGTGTCGCGCCTGGGACACAATCAAACCATCGGCGCCATCGCCCATCGGCTGTGCCACCTGATCTGGATCATTCTGCACCGGGGAGTCCGTTACGAAGAAAGAGGACCATCCGTGAATACAAAGTCAAGACGACAGCGCACTAGTAGGATGATCCGGGAACTCCGAAACCTCGGCTATCGGGTCGAACCGCTGGGAACTCCAGCGTGACTGCGGGGGATTTTCGACCCTGAGGTCTAACTCTCTATTTTCTTGATGTACAACCAAAGCCCAGCTAACACCATCCCGATCGCGATGAGCGAAATTCCGAGCCCGAAGCGGCGATGGTTGCGCTCAATCATGGCTTCCTTCCCAGCTTGCAGGTTCTTGGCGGCGATTTTCATGCCGGCTTGAATGTCCTGATCTACCAAGTCTGTCCGGAAGCTATGGATGGTGACTCGAGCCTTGGTCAGCGAATCCCGTGCCTGATCCTGTCCCAGCCGAGCCTCGCTCACCTCCATACCAGAAGACTCGGCGACACCAAGAACTCGGTCTGCACTTTTGATGGCCGCGTCCAGTTGACTCAAGGCATTCTGTAATCCTGCCCTTGCTTGATCACAGGCGTCGCCTGGGGTATGACACCGCATGCAGACGGCATCAGGACCAGTGCCAAGCATCGCGTCAGTGGGATGTCTGATGCCATGATTGCTGTGACACACGACGCATTCTGGAAGAGAAGCCGCTTCAAAGGCTTTTTTGTGCGAGCTTTTTTCGTACATCTGGGCTTGGAAAGTGTGACAGTTCGAACACACATTCTGAACCTTGTCGACTCCTGGCGGCGCCGCGCCATGGTTTCCATGACACGTTGTACAGGTAGGCGCGCTAAGATCGCCTCGCACCGCGAGCGCTTCGTGGTGCATGCTCGTGCTGTACTTTGCAAACTGATCCGTGGGAATGGAATATCCCTTCATGTAACTCGCGTCAGAATGGCAGCGAGCGCACGTGTTCGCCACGTTGACCGGATTGACCGTGGAGCGGG
This sequence comes from Candidatus Acidiferrum typicum, assembly GCA_002478115.1. Lineage (GTDB taxonomy): Bacteria > Acidobacteriota > Terriglobia > Acidiferrales > UBA7541 > Acidiferrum > Acidiferrum typicum. The sequence goes on from DLMH01000006.1 coordinate 3,511, forward strand.
GATCGCTGGGGGCCCTCAGATCGTGGACACTATGACAATCCGTGCACACTGCAACCTTCGTGTCTCCGGCCGCGAAGCGCTTGCCGTGCACACTGGTGCGGTACTGGCCCAACTGGTCGGTGCGCAAGCTGGGGTTGAACTGCCGAATATACGCCGGATCCGAGTGGCACGTTCCGCACAACTGCGGGATCTGCTTGCGATCGATCTTACCCTTCCACCCAGCCTTTCGGCTCATGGCTTTATCTGGATCGTCGCTGGTTGGGTCGCCCCCGTGGCAGCTGGCGCAAGTCAGACCTTTTTGCGCGTGTATGTCCTGGCTGAACTTCTCCTGGCTCACTCCCAGCGGATCAGGCAAGGCGGAGTGACAATCCAGGCAGGAGTTCGTAGTTTGCCCGTAACTCAGGCAAGCTGCGAACACGATGAAGCCGGCCAGCCCGACGTAGCGGGCTGCGCTGAACGATCGGAGCTTATTTCGCAAGATAGCCATAGACACTCATACCCACTACGTACGCCAGAGCAAAGACGGAAAGCCCAGTGATCCACCTTTTCATGTGTGAAGGTTGGTCACTCTCAAAAAAAGGCAGCAGAAGCCACAACAAGCCGATGAGGCCGAAAGCAAGTACGCCCACAATCTCCCCGTCGATGAACCACACTTTGGGCGGGATGAGCTTGAGCGTCTGGAACATGAAAAGGAAGTACCACTCGGGCTTGATTCCCGCTGGGGCAGACACAAAAGGATCGGCCTTAATGCCGAGGTTCCACGGGAAGACCGCTGCCAACGCGCCCAACACTCCCAGGGCCACGTACCAAGCCATCAATTCCCGCAGCAAGAAGTTGGGAAGGAATTTCATTTCCCGCTTGGCAGACGGATTCGCAGTCCACTTCATTTCCAGTTGCGGTGGTATGCTGATGCCAAGGCGTTGAACCAGCAGCAGGTGCAGCAGGATCAGCACAGTTGCCAATCCGGGTAGAACGGCGACATGGAATCCAAAGAACCGTGTTAGCGTGGCGCCAGTTACCTCTTCACCACCGCGGAGAAAGATCATCAGGGGCTTGCCGATGGCTGGAACCTGTCCAGTAATCTCGGTGCCGACCTTGGTGGCGAAGAAAGCCAGAGTGTTCCAAGGCAGCAGGTAGCCGCTGAAGCCGAAGCCCATGACGAGAAACAGGAGAATCACTCCGCTGACCCATGTGAGCTCGCGCGGTTTACGGTACGCCTTAAGGAACAGCACGCTGAACATGTGCGCGAACGCGGTAAAGATCATCAGGTTGGCCGACCAGGAGTGGATCGACCGAATCAGCCAGCCAAACCGCACCCGGGTCATGATGTACTGCACGCTCTCGAAGGCTTCGTTCGCTCCGGGCCGGTAGTACAGAAGCAGCAGGATCCCGGTCAGCACCTGGATGACGAATAGGAAAAGGGTGATGCCTCCGAGGAAATACCAGTAGGAAAGCTTGTGGAGAGGAACGGTTTTCTTCCGCAACGGGGCGATCAGGTCATCCCAACCAAACCGCTCGTCCAGCCAGTTGCGCACGCTCATCTCAAGCTTCCCTCCGGCGCCGTACGAATATCTCGTCCCCGCGTACCTGCACCTCAAAGCCTTCCAGCGGTCGCGGCGGAGGGCCCGAAATATTTCGGCCGTTGAGGTCGTACTTGCCGTTATGGCAGGCGCACCAGACTTCACGCAGATCGTCGCGATACTGCACGGTGCAGGATAGATGAGTGCAGGTCGCTGACATGGCGCGGTACTCTCCGCTGGCGGTGCGGATCAGCAGACCGGGGCGATTACCAAACCGGAAAATCTTCCCGCTGTTCGGCTTCAGCTCCGTGAGCTTGGCGGCGACGATCTCGTCCCCGCCGAGATCTGCCACCGCCGGAGGGACAAGATAGCGCAGCACGGGATAGATGAAGGAAGCAAAAGAGGCGAGTAGTCCGCCACCGAGGAACATTTCAATCGCGCGGCGGCGCGTTGGCTTGGGTTTGGAAAGTTGCTCAGCGGTCATTCACTGCGCCTCCCGCCGCGGGAACCACTCAGTATCCGGATCGTCATTTTCATGGGCCGATTCACCGGCTCAAACCGTACGCACTTCCACGGTACGCTGCATCTCGCGCAGCCACATCGTCTGGAACAGTTGCAGGCGATGTCCAATAACGACTGCCAGATTCAGAGCGATTTTGTGTCCAGCCGCCGGATTCGCAGCAAAATATTGGCGCAATGCCTCCTGCGGCAGGGCGATAACTTCCGCTTCAAACAGCGGCGCGGTGGCGGTGAGCGTAAACCGGTAGGGCGGAATCAGGGCCGACCACCCCACAGCCTGACCGGGAGATCTTTCTTCCACGAAAATATCCTCTTCCCGGCCCCGGACCGGCATCGGCAGGGTAAGCCTGATTCGCCCGCGTTCGATCAGGAACAGGCGATCGGCTGGTTCTCCCAGCCGGAACAACGAGGTTCCGGTGGCAACGATCAGCCTGGTGCCCAGTTCCAGAACCTGCTCGACCTCGGCGGATGAGAGACCGTTCAGCAGTTCATGCGTCATGAGCCACTCTTTCAGTTCACAAACGGCGAAGTTGTCTTGCTGTGCAACAGGGCTTGCGTGGGAAATGCGATGAACGACTCCGCGGCAGCCTGCTCCATGCGGACGTGGTTTTCAATTTGCAGCAACAAGACCTCAATAGGCAGCTGCAAGGGCGGGACAGTTGCTGGTATAGCAACACGGTCCGAGAAAAAGCGGGCCGGGGCAGCCGCTTTGACCAATGGAATCTCGGGCTGCACTGCTGAATTCCATGGCTCCGAACGCATCGCCGCTCCAAACGCGAGAGCTACGAACACTACGCCAACCACGCCAAAGCACAAGCCCATCAAGAGCATATCCATGGCAAAAACCCTCCTTTAGCACTTCTTATCGCACGTGGCATGCCAGCGTTGGCTGAGGCCTAACTCCTTTTGCTTCAGACGAAGTGGGATGTGCGTAACAATCGGACTGCCAGAATGTCATGTTGGGTCTGACTATTCGTCAGTCGTTGACGGCTGTCAGCATGTATGCCATCATCCCGCCATCTCTGTGCCATCATGATGAAGCTGCGTTTTGCCAGCATGACGGTCGGCCTCGCGCTCGGTGTCACCGCGGCGGTGGTTGTAGCCTGCACCGTCGCCGCCTACATCTTTTCGGTCCGTCACTTTCAAAGCCTCCTCGCAACCGAACACAGTAGTGCGCTTGCCGAAGGCGAATTGATCCGAACCGCGCTCGAACACCAGATGGTGGGCAATGACCGCACCCTGATAGCGCAAATGGTCGAGAGCTTCGGTAAACAGTCGCGCGTCGAACAACTAGTAGTATTGGACCGCAATGGCGTGGAACGTTATTCCAGTAAGCCGGGGACCGCGGGAAATGATTTTCGGATCGACTCTCCCACTTGCCAGGCCTGTCATCGCGATCCGCCGGAACGCCGGGGGTCCAGCCGCGTGATCGAGACCCGTGGTGGCACGATTCTGAGAACCGTCGTGCCCATTCATAACCGCGAGGAGTGCTACCACTGCCACGATGCCCACCAGAAAATCAATGGAATCCTGATTCTGGACTACAACGCCGGGGAGGTCCGCACCGCGATGACACGGGACCTGCGCTGGATGGTAGCCGGCACCGGTGCCTTAACCTTCGTTATCGTGGGAGCCATCGCCCTGGTGATTCGGCTGTCGGTTTTGCGCCGCTTGAAGCGTTTTGAAACCACAGCGCGCCTGATTTCCCAGGGCGACCTGGAACGGCGCGTGCCCGCGGAAGGCTCGGACACACTGGCGTGGATGGCGAAAGAGTTCAATGCCATGGCCGACTCGGTGTCAGGTCTGGTCGGTGAAGTCCGCACTCAGCGGGAGCGGCTGGAAACGGTGATCAACAGTATCGATGACGGAATCGTAGTCCTCGACGCGGAACGAAAGATTATGGCGGCCAACGACGCCTTTCTGCAGCGAGCCGGAAACTCTCGCGAGCAGGCTCTGGGCTGCTGCTGCAACCAACTTGAGCCAGGGGCGTGCAACCTTTCGGACTGCCCCACCCTCGCCTGCCTGCGTTCGGGTGCGCGCCAAGTGCGGATCCACGAGCGCAAGACAGGCAACGAGACGGTGGCTTGGGAAGAAATTCACGCTTCACCGATTCTGGACGCCTCGGGGCGGCTAACTCAGGTAGTGGAGGTCTGGCGCGACATCTCCGAGCGGCGAGCAGCCGAGGCAAAACTGGCGGAGTCCTACCGCTTGGCGTCGGTCGGAGTCCTGGCCTCAGGGTTTTCGCACGAGATGAACACTCCTCTGGCAACAACCCTGATGTGCGTGGAGGGAATCCTCCGCGAGACTCCTCGCGGGCAGAGCGGGCAAATGGATGAGGCTAGAATCCGCAAGAATGCGATAATCGCGCGCGAGCAGATCATGCGGTGCCGCGGTATCACCCAACACTTCCTGCGCCTGTCGCGTGGACAACGCCACGCAGGAGATGTCGTGGACCTGGGCGCGGCCATCGCGGCCGCCCAGAGGCTCGTCGATCCGACGGCTCGCGCCAACTCAGTGGACGTCGCGGTGCAGCCGTTTGCAACGACTCTCCATGTCCGGGCCGACGAAGCCGAGTTGCAAAACCTGCTGGTCAATCTTCTGCTCAATGCGATTCAGGCATCGAAGCCGGGCGACAAGGTCGTCGTTGCTACCCAAGGCGGTGATGCTGTACACATTCGCGTCATCGATGAAGGATGCGGGATCGCCCCGGAATACCGTCAAAAGATCTTTGAGCCCTTTTTCAGCCTCCGCAAAGGCGGCACTGGCCTCGGTCTATTCCTGTCGCTGAACGCTGTCCGGAGCTGGGGCGGCGACATCTTGGTCGAGAGCACTCAGGGAAAGGGTTCTACCTTCGAAGTCGTGATCCCGGTAATCCACCTCGATCCGCAGCCGAAGGACGGACTATGAAGTCCCCCTCCGTCCTTGTGGTCGATGACGATACGGCATTCCGGCAGGTGATGGCGGGCGAACTGAGTCGTCTCGGCTACGAGGTTGACGCGGTGGGCACAGGTGAGGAAGCAATCCGGCGAGTCGCAGTGGCGGAACCCGAAATCGTCTTGCTCGACCTGCGCTTGCCGGGGATGGGCGGGCTCGAAACGCTGAAGGCCATCCAAGCCGCCAGCCCGGCAACCGAGGTCATCATGTTGACCGGACACGGTTCCATCGATACCGCAATCGAGTCAATCCGTGTCGGTGCCTTCGATTACGTCGTGAAACCTTGCCCGCTGGACGAACTTCACATTCGCATTCAAAGGGCGCTCGAAAGGCGGTCACTACGCCAGCGAGCCAATCTTCTCGATCATGTTTTGACTCCTCCGGATCCCGGCAATTCCTTCATCGGCAACAGCCCGGAATTCCGCCGCCTGCTCAATCTGATCGATCGGGTGGCCCCCAGCGATTCAACCGTGCTCATAACCGGCGAGACTGGCGCCGGAAAAGAATGGGTGGCCAAGCTGATTCACGCGCGCAGTTCCCGCCGGTCGCGGCCGTTCGTGGTAGTCGAGTGCGCTGCACTGCAGGAAAGCCTGCTCCAGAGCGAACTGTTCGGCCACGAGCGTGGCGCATTCACTGGAGCAGACCGCGCCAAGCCAGGATTGTTCGAAGTCGCCAATGGCGGAACGATTTTCCTCGACGAGATCGGGGAGGTGAGCCCAGCGACGCAGACCAAGCTGTTGCGCGTTCTCGATGCCTCCACATTCCGGCGTGTCGGCGGCACCCGGGAAATTCGAGTGGATGTCCGGATTCTGGCCGCGACCAATCGCGATGTGTCCTCCATGGTGCGGCAGGGCCTTTTCCGCGAAGACTTGTTTTACCGCGTCAGCACGGTCACGGTGGAGGTGCCACCTCTGCGCGCCCGAGGGGCCGACGTGGACCTGCTGGCACAACACTTCGCGACCGTGCTCAACGAGCGCTTTGGCTCCGATAAACAGATCAGCGAAGCGGCCCTGCAACTCCTGCGACGGCACAACTGGCCTGGGAACGTACGCGAACTGCTGCACGTGGTCGAAGCGGCCCTGGTGTTCTGTGAGGGCTCGCTCGTTCTGCCCGAGCATCTCCCCGCCTCCTTGCGGAATTCGAAGCCGGCTCCGCCGAACGATCCGTTAGCGCAGGACGCCCCACTGCCGACGCTCGAAGAAGCGGAGCGCACGCACATCCGCTTGGCGATCGAGGCCAGCAAGGGTCACCGCGGAAACGCGGCCAGGATGCTCGGAATTAGTGAGCGGAATTTGTACCGAAAACTGCGCGAGCACGGCCTACTGTCGTGATCCGGCAGGTTCTTGGATTCTTCTGAATCTCAATCCACAATGGGAGTGCTCCTTTTCGTTGCGATGTTTACAACAGGGTTCCAGGCGGGGGCTACGAAGTCACATTTTCAAAGCGCCGCACTATGGGCACGGTGCATTCCGACGGCGCAGTGGATGAGCAGCTTGTTCTCTTTCTCGGATAATGCCAGCTTGGCGAACCTCACGCCGCGCCTGAAAACTTCTGTTGACTTTGGCGCCAGGTCGTCGGAGACGTAGTTCCAGAGAATGCGTATCCCGTGGAGCTTGGCGAGTTTCGTATTGTCGAAGGAGCTAAGGTTCAGGATGTGAGTAATGCCCTGCTGGGACGCGTCGGCCATTTTGGCGGCATCCCGAATACAGCTTCCGATTGCGATCTGCTTCGTCACCCAACTCATGTCGTTGCCGATGGCGATCGGTCCAAGAGCCGCCGTCGTCTTCGCCTTGCGCTTGGTCTGCGGCTGCCGCTTCTTCGTGGACATTACCTCCGATGTCGCGTCATTCGATCTAGATCGGCACCCTTTTCGGAAAGTAGGTCGAGCTTCATCCTAAGTTTTTGTTTTTTACCACGGCGTTCCAACTCCCGCTCGTATGCGTCGCGGCGTGCCAGTCGTTCACGTTCGCTCTCTCGCATGTTCACCGCGAACAGCGCCAACTCGCCACGCGTGGAGCAGCAGGGCACGATTTGCTACATTCTGACACAATAGACGGCGAAGCGACTGGTCGCTCGTAACTTGTCCTCGTAACCCTCACACACTACAACAACGTCAGAGGTGTGAAGGCATGAAGAAACTCGGACTGTTGCTGGTGTTCGCTGCGTCGCTGTCGTGCTTTGGTCAACTTGCACGGCCTACGGTTTACGTCGAACCACAACAGGGCTTTGAAACTTACTTAGCTGCAGCGATTTCGAAGAAGAACGTTCCCGTTGATGTAGTGACAGACCAAACGAGGGCAAACTACGTGCTCAGAGCCGCACCTGTCGAAATCAAGACAGAATCCACGGGTGGAAAAATCGCACGCTGTTTATTCGCTTACTGCGCCGGGATTGAGGACAAGGGGAATGTCTCTGTGCAGTTAATTGAGACGAGTTCAACCAAGGTTCTTTGGGCCTACTCGGTCGCCAAGCAAAAAGGCGGCAGTAAGAACTCGCAATCAATGGCAGAAGCGGTTGCCAAGCATCTAAAGGATTTTGTTGAGCATAGCTCGGGGAAGGAAATGTTGACCACGGCAGTCGCGCAGCCAGAGCCTCCACCCGCCGCCGACAACTCACAGGCAGAGTCCCGCGTCGAATCCGAACCTGCGATGCAGCCTGCGAGCATAATCGTGAAATCCACGCCTCCGGGCTGTGACATAAACGTTGACGGGAAATATATGGGTAGCACTCCATCCACCATCCAGTTGGCCCCCGGAGAACACCAAGTCTCAATCGAGAAGGAGGAGATGACGCCTTGGCAGCGGACAATGACAGTCACCGCTGGTGGAAGCTCTAGCATCGATGCGACGTTGGTGAAGCCGTAGAAAACAGGCGGGAAGTGAACCGCACCCAGAGCACTACGATAAATTTCCCGGCCCACGTCCGCGCGCAAAACAGGAGCGGCCCGAAAGCGAAGGCCGCGAAAGCAGGAGGTCGGTGATGGCGGGGAGAAAGAAGCAGCGACTCCTAGACCTTAACGACGGAATTCGGCTGGTCATCACCGACCAAGGCCTAGATTACGGGAACCGCTTCACAGCGGTCGTCTATGCGGCTGATGGGAAGTGCTGCGGGTCACCGGGAAGCGGAAGTGACTTTGATGAGGACCCCGGCGCCGCGCCGCTAAAGCAGTTCATTGATAATGCCCGGAAAGAGTCGGAGGTGGAACACTTCGCTGCCGAATACGATCTATGCATTTTGAAAGCCCTGTCCGCAAGCGCCGGGAAGTGAAAAACGAAGCCAGCATTCATATTGTCTGTGGTTCTGGTTTCGTGGCTGGACTGTTC
>DLMH01000056.1:0-205 GCA_002478115.1 Candidatus Acidiferrum typicum
GGACAAAGTTACCAAGGGCCACTTCGATTGCTGGTGAAATATCGCGTCTCTTACAATGCCGGCGTTGTCAAGGACTTTTTTTCCACACTGCTCCATCCACTCAGAGATGAGCGCCATTTCGCTCTCGTAGAAATAAGTGCCATACCAACCAAGGCTCGCTCGTAATCAGTTCAGGTCAGAATCTCGGTCCGACCCATGCATCTCT
>DLMH01000056.1:306-2889 GCA_002478115.1 Candidatus Acidiferrum typicum
TGATTACTACTTCGAACTCCTCCCTAAAGAGGAGCGGGCTGCCCAATCAATTACTCGATGTTCTACTTCACACCATCGCGATGTCCGGGCTGGCCCGCGTGCGAACCGAACTTTCTTAACTGCTCGTAATCCCATCCCTTGCGCCACATCCAGTAGAGAGCGATAGCCAGTCTCCGCGCCATCGCCTCCTTGGCGATTTTCCTTCCGCGCCTCATCGTCAAATGGACATACTTATTGCGCCATTCTGGAATGCTGCGCGCTGTAACTTGGGCCGCTTCCACCAGCAAGAAGCGCAATATCGAACTCCCTTGCTTCGTGATTTGGCCCAGTCGTCGCCGATTTCCGCTTGAGTCCTCCAAGGGTACTAACCCCAAATACGCGGCGATCTGCTTCCCGCACTGAAATCGCTCCGTCCTTCCGATGATTAATACGAAGGCTAAGGCCGTCAGTGCACCCACTCCAGGATGCGTCCGCAAGCGCCGTGCCTCCGGACATTTCTCTACTTCCTGCTCGATCGCTTGCGTCAGATCGCTAATGGTCGGGTTCAACCGATCCAGCAGCTGCAGCAGATCTTCCCGTCGCCGGCTCGCCCAAGGGGCTAACCGAAAGGCTTCTAATTGTTGTCGTCCTTTCTCCCGCCACAATTTCTTCTTGCAGCGTAAGCCTTCGTTCAGAGCCACCGCTTGCAGCTGGTTCATGATCCGAGTCCGCATCTGCACCATGCAATGCCGATGCCACAACAGTTGCCGCAGATGCCGATTCTCCCCACTCGGTACCCAGATCTTGGGAAAACGATTCTCCATCAGCAACTGCAGAATATGCTGCGCATCCTGCCGATCCGTCTTCTGCTTGCGTTCGCGCTTCCTGGCGATCTCGGTGGCGTCCCCGATCCACAACTCGAAGTTCAGTTCCGCCAGGAGTCGCTCAAACCAGCGTGCATGCCCACTCGCTTCCATTCCCACTCGTACCTCCTTGCCCTGGGCTGCGAGGTCACGATAAAACTTTTCTGCTCCCTCACTGTGCGCTAATCGTTGCTCTCCCTAATCTCCCGTCTCGGTATCTACAAACGCAATTTGCTGGAAGCCCGGGTGATAATCGCATCCTATAATGATCATTGTCCGGCTCCTTTCTACCCGAGCCTTCATGGTTGGTTTGGCACCACCAAGCTTACTCGGGCCTGGGAGCCGGCATTGTTATGGAATCAATTACACTCACGATCCCACACTAGAGCGCCCCAAATCCCAGCCGGGCCGGGGACTACTGTCGATGATCACGGCGCTTCGATGAATTCCCGAGCCGAGAGCACCGATGCACGGGGCGCTGGCTATGATTTGATGGCATTCTACTAGGACACTACCGGAAGTCTTCCGGTCTTTCGGTGTTCTGTTTTGAACATCCTTTTGAAATCGCTACGTGCGACACTAGTGCGAGAGCATGCCATGACCATAGGAGTACTACATGAGTAAATCGAAGACCGCGGACATACTGGAGCGGGAACTCGAACCTACGATCAGAGAATGGCTGAGGCGAGTGAATCTGGTTCCAGAACTGACCGCCATTCCACTAAGCGATGCGGACCGCACGGGCCATCTGCCCACGCTGTACTACGACCTGATTTCCCGCCTGCGCCTTGCTAAGGATGCCCATCGGCCCGTCTCCGCCGCCGCTGCGGCGCACGGACAAATACGGTGTGCGCAGGGCTATTCCGCCTCCATGGTCATTGAAGAGTCACGGGTGTTTCAGGTCGCTACATTCGGCACATTACATCTCCATCAGAGCGAACTCGATCAGAAACAAGTGCTTTTAGACATAATGGTCATCGCTGACGAGGTGGATGCGCAACTCATGGAAACCGTGAGCAGCTTGATGAGAGCGAAACTAGCCGCAGCCTAGAAGACCGGTCCTTCACGCGCCTGTCACGGTGAGGATCAGTTCGCGGCTGGCCCGATCTCAGTTCGTATTTCTCGCCACGTTTAGCGCCACAGGTAGGACAAGGGAAAGCGCGTACTTTTTGGCGGGTGAGTTCTTTCTGCACGGCTGAGATAATACTCAAAACTCTAGGGTGCAGAAATTGCCAATTTTGAACAGATTCGACTGCGCGAACGGGTAACTGTCGAGAAATCTCCATTACACTCAAAATCCCCCCACCGGGGGCGGCTCAACTTTGAGGTCGGACGCAGCCCATTCGCCTCAGCACCGTTGGGAAATCGCACGCCTCACAGTTGGTGTCCGCCTGAACATCGCGTGATATCTCGAGCGATTCCGATGTACCGGAATGACTATACGTGGAGCTTAGAAATTAATTGCCATTCTAAGCCTAAAGTGAAACCTTCGGAACTTCGCCGCATCTAATTTAGTGAAAAGAAATGCCCCGTAGTACCTTACAAGAGTTGACTCGAAATGATTGGACTTTAATTGAGTCTAAGGCAAAGCGGATAAACTTCAATCTAGGTCAGGAAATCATCAAAGAAGGTGATCGCATTGATCACCTTTATGTTCTCCGTAGCGGTTCGGCTTCGGTGGAGCTATCGGGAACGACCTCCAAATCGGTGATTGCGACCCTTGTCTCGGGCGATGTTTGTG
>DLMH01000060.1 GCA_002478115.1 Candidatus Acidiferrum typicum
AAACTTTAGAGACGGGAGACTAGGAGGTGGGTTTGTCCGGGACCGGCTGTCTGGCCAGAAAATCGGACTGAAAGCGCTGCGCATACGAATCCAGCAATTCCTGAATACGCTGTGATGAAGGCGATTTCAGGACGAATCCGGCATGGTGATATTTCGAGATGCGCTGGATGATTTCGGGATCGTTGTAGGCGGAAGTATCGGGTTCTTCCTGCCGCGCAAGAGAGACGATGACCCCGGCATAGTCCTCTCGCAATGGCGGCAACTCGTAAGGCTGCTTCCCTGCCCCGACATCGAGGCGCGCCCACTCTCGCCACAAATTGATCCCCGTGGCAGCTTCGATGACATCGGAGATGAAGGCACCGCCGACGCGGGCCGCAATTTCCAGAAAGTAGAGACGGTTGTCGGCTTGGGCTTTCAGGAATTCTCCATGAGTGACGCCGCGAACAAGACCGAGGCCGCCGATCAATTTCAGGTTGACCTCTTTTAGAGCCAGCGCATCGCCGGAATTGCGCGGCAGCGTTCGCGTGGTGAAGACTCCACCGTGGTGCGAAGTCTCCAGCGGGGGCGCGCCATAGGCATGGGCTTCGGCGAAGAGCACGGCGCGTTCGGAGACGACGCTATCGATGTGAAAAACGCTGCCCGGGATGAACTGCTCGAGCAGGTATTCGGATTGTTGGTCGCCAAGCTGGTCGAGCCAGGGCCAAAGTTCTTCCGCGGATGTGATTTTCTTCATGCCGATGCCGGAAGCCTGGGCGCGCGGCTTGAGCAGCCAGGGCCCCGGAACACGCTGCATGAACTCGCGCAGGTCGTCGTAATTCAAAACAGCGCTGAATTCGGGAACGAGGATGCCAGCATCGCGGGCTTGCATGCGCATGGCCAGCTTGTCGCGAAAATAGCGAACCATGGTGAGCCCCATTCCTGGGAGCCGCAGGTGCTCGCGAAGCGCCGCGACATTCTCCATGTCGAATTCGTCCAGGGCCACGATGCGGTCGATGTGCCGGGTGCGCGCGGCGTAGGACACGGCATGAATCATGTCTCGAATAGGGAGTTCCGGAGGCATGAAGAACATTTCGTCAATCGCTTCGTGGGGCCAGTTCGCGTGGCGGAACTTTTCCACCGTGAGAAGCAGCACGGTACATCCCAGGCTCTTGCAGGTGCGCAGAAACTCCTGGCCTTTTTCGTAGGAGGTAACGCAGAGGATGGTGATGGGTCTGTCTGCCGGCATGTGTTCACCACCAGGAAAACCGCAAGGCTCGCGAACTCACAATTTCCCGCGTGAATTCGCGGATTATACCCGGCTTTCCCGAGCAGGAAAGAGAAATCGCAGGAACGGGCCTACGCGCTGGGACCATGCGGCTTCGTTGTGTTCCGCGCCTTCGACGCGCTCGTAGTGCAGGTCGCGCCCCAATTGCCAGCCTTTGCGAAGAAGGATATCGCGGAAGCGCTCCACATCTTCCACGGTGCGGCCGCCCTCGCGCGTGCCAGCGTCCAGCCAGATTCGCGGAATGGGCTGAACTGGGGCCGCGGCGGCAAAACGCAGGAGCACACGCTCGTTCCACCAGACGGAAGGCGAGAGAGCGGCGATCTTGCCGAAAACGTGAGGCAAGCGGAGTCCCAGGTAGAGAGAAACGAGTCCGCCCAGCGAGGAGCCGCCGATCCCCGTGTTCTCGACGCTGCCCGAGACGCGATACCTCTCTTGGAGGAATGGCCGGACCTCCTCAAGAAGAAATTTGGAATAGCGATTCGCCCGGCCGCCTCCCAGTCTTGGCACAGGCGTGGGCGTATATTCTCCCAGCCGCTGTTTGCCGGCGTTGTAAATGCCCACGATGATGAGCGGAGCTACCTGGCCACCGTGGATCAGTTGATCGGCGGTCTGGCCAACGTGCCAGTCCATGCCCGGGATAAACGAAGTCGCGCCATCAAAGAGATTCTGGCCGTCGTGCAGATAGAGAATGGGAAAGGCACGGCGCGGCGGGTCATCGTAGCCCGGGGGCAGATAGACGATCAGGTCGCGCTGGTTGCGCAAAAAGCGCGAAGCAAACTGTTCGTGCTTGATGAGGGTCGGTCCACTCACGGAGTGATGGTGACCAGAAGATCCTTGGGCTCGACGTGCTGCCCGGGCGTCACCAGCAGCTTGGTGATGCGGCCCGCAATCGGCGCATAAATGTTGGATTGCATCTTCATGGCTTCCAGTGTCAGAAGTTTAGCACCGCGCTCGACAGTATGGTTCATCTGCACGGCGATGCCACTGATGAGACCCGCCGTGGGCGCGCCGACATGGCCGGGATCTTCGGGATTCGCCTTGGGGTGGCTGCGCTCGATGACGCGCAGTGCGCGATCGCGGACATTGACCTCGCGCGGTTGGCCGTTCAACTCAAAGAAGAGCGTGCGCGTGCCATCGGGATGCGCCTCGCTGGTGGTGAGGAATTTCACGATCATGCTCTTGCCGGATTCGATCTCCACGGTAATTTCCTCGGCGGGCTTCAGGCCGTAGAAAAAGGTGGGAGTGGGCAAGACACCGACATCCGCATAAGTCTGGCGGAAATGGTCGTACTTCAGGTAAACCTCCGGATAGAGAAGATAACTAAGCAGAGCGTCGCGATGCACCGGGTGACCGACCTTGGCTTCCAGTTGTGTCTTCTCATGATCCAAGTGCACGGGAGGGAGGCTGGCGCTGGGCCGGCCTTTCAGCGGAGCCTGGCCGCGAAGAATGATGCGTTGAAGCTTCTTGGGCCAGCCGCCGGGGGGAACGCCCAGTGCGCCATGGAACATTTCCACGACGGAGTTCGGCAGGGCCACGTCGTGATGTTCATCCAAGGCGAGCAGGTCGGCGGGCTTCATTTCGTTGGCCACAAGAAACAACGCCATGTCTCCCACCACCTTGCTGGAGGGCGTGACCTTCACGATGTCGCCAAACAATGCGTTCACTTCGGCGTAGGTCTTCTCCACTTCGCGCCAGCGGTGGCCCAAACCCATGGCGGTGGCTTGTTCGCGCAGGTTGGTGAATTGCCCACCGGGAATTTCGTGTTCGTAGAGCCGCGCGGAACCCGCTTTGGGTCCTGAATCGAAGGGGAGATAGTAGCTGCGGATCGTTTCCCAATAATCGGAGCATTCATTGAGAGCGGCGATGTCGAGCCGGGTGTCGCGCGGGGTGTGGCGCAGGGCCTCGACCGCGGAGTTCAGATTGGGTTGGCTGGTGCCGCCGCTCATGGACGCGATGGCCGCATCGGCCACGTCCACACCGGCGTCAGAGGCCTTCAGCAAGGAAGCGGAGTTGATGCCGCTGGTGTCGTGGGTGTGAAAGTGGATGGGAATGGCGATTTCTTCGCGCAATGCCTTCACGAGAGCAAAGGCGGCGTACGGCTTGCACAAGCCGGCCATATCCTTGATCGCCAGGAAGTGCGCGCCCAGTTTTTCAAGCTGCTTGGCCATCGTGACGTAGTACTTCAGCGAATACTTCGGGCGGCGATCGTCGAGAATGTCGCCGGTGTAGCAGATGGCCGGCTCGCAAACGGCGCCGGTTTCGAGAACCGCATCGATCGAGACGCGCATGTTGTCAATGGAGTTGAGGGAATCGAAGATGCGGAAAATGTCGATGCCCTGGCGGTGGGCTTCGCGCACAAATTCGATGATGACGTTGTCGGGATACGAGGTGTAGCCAACCGCATTGGCCCCGCGCAACAACATTTGAAAACAGATGTTGGGAATGTGCGCGCGCAATTCGCGAAGGCGCTGCCAGGGATCTTCGTGAAGGAATCGCAGCGAAGTATCAAAGGTGGCGCCACCCCACATTTCCAGGCTGAAAAGATTGGGCAGGCGCTGGGCCACGGCGTGCGCGGTGGCCAGCATGTCGTAGCCGCGGACGCGCGTGGCCATCAGCGACTGGTGCGCATCGCGAAAGGTTGTGTCCGTCAGCAGGAGCCGCTTCTCCTTCCGCGCCCAGGCGGCGAATTTTTCGGGGCCAAGCTTCCGCAGCAGTTGGCGCGATCCTGGAGGCGGAGTAATGCCGGGAGCGGCGGGAATGGGCGCCTTCTCAATAAACTCGGGCACCTTTTTCCCCTTCACTTCGGGATTGCCGTTGAGAATGACATCGCCGATGTACGAGAGCAGCTTGGTGGCGCGGTCGGCGCGGCCCGTGAAGCGGAACAACTCCGGCGAATCGTCGAGAAAGGAAGTGGTGACCTCGCCGGCGCGGAAACGCGGATGATTGGCGACATTTTCGAGGAACGGGATGTTGGTCTTGACGCCGCGGATGCGAAACTCGCGCAGCGCGCGGTCCATGCGCTGGCAGGCTTCCGTAAGATTTGTTCCCCAGGCGGTGACCTTGACGAGCAACGAATCGTAGTACGCGGCGAGGACCGCCCCGGCATAGGCGGTGCCGCCATCCAGGCGAATGCCGAAACCCGCGGGCGAGCGATACGTCGAAATCTTGCCGTAGTCCGGCGCGAAATGTTTTTCCGGGTCCTCCGTGGTAACGCGGCACTGCAGCGCCGCGCCATAGAGCGGAATCTTCTCTTGCGCAGGAAGAGAGAGCGGGGCTTCGTGCAAGGTGTGACCCTGCGCGATGAGGATTTGCGAGCGCACCAGGTCCACGCCCGTGACCATTTCCGTGACCGTGTGCTCCACCTGAATCCGCGGATTCACTTCGATGAAATACCACTTCAGGGAATCAACGTCGTAGAGAAACTCAACCGTCCCCGCGTTGCGGTACCTGGCCTTGCGCGCAATCTGCACCGCCGCTGCGCAAAGTTCCCCGCGAACTTTTTCCGGGAGGTTAAAGGCCGGCGCCACTTCCACGACTTTCTGGTGGCGCCGCTGCACGGAGCAGTCGCGTTCGTAAAGATGCAGGAGGTTGCCGTGCTCGTCCGCAAGAATTTGGACTTCGATGTGGCGTGCGCGCGGAAGAAATTTCTCCAGGAAAACGGAGGCATCGCCGAAGGCGGACTTGGCTTCACCCTGCGCTTCCTCAAGGCGGGCCGCAAGATGTTCCGCATCGTGGACCACGCGCATGCCGCGGCCACCGCCACCCATGGCGGCTTTCACAATCACGGGATACCCGATCTCGCTGGCGATTTCGTGTGCTTCCGCGGGCGAAGATACCGGGCTCTCCGTGCCCGGCAGCACTGGCACTCCAGCAGAAGCGGCTAAGCGGCGGGCAGCCGTTTTGTCGCCGAGCAGTTCGAGAAGCTCCGGCGTGGGACCCACAAACGTCAGGTCAGCCTCGGCGCAGGCGCGCGCCAAGGCCGGATTCTCCGAGAGAAAGCCGTAACCGGGATGGATGGCGTCGACTTCATGCTCTTTGGCAATGGCAATGATTCCGGGAATATCGAGATAAGCCTCGACCGGCCCTTTCCCGGCGCCCACCTGGTAGGCTTCATCGGCTTTGAAGCGATGCAAGGCCAGGCGATCTTCCTGAGAGTAGATGGCGACAGTGCGCAGTCCGAGTTCATTGGCTGCCCGGAAAATGCGGATGGCGATTTCGCTGCGATTGGCAGCCAGCACTTTGCGAATAGGTCGCTTCTTTTTCATGTGAGAGCGTCAGCCCGGCTCATTGGGGCAATGCGAAACTTTACATTGTTTCACGGTGAGACCGGCAGCACGGACTACTTTTTTCAATGCAGCGAAACGGAAACTCTCATCCTAGTACCGTTCCAACTTGTTCCAGCAAATCCCTTCGAGAATACTCTTTCCGTGTTCGCGTCAGATGCTTGGACCGTCATTTGACCCAAATAGTTGGAACGGCACTAGCGTTTAAGCAGGGGCACGGCGTAGCGGATGGGCACGCCAAAATTGGAGCCTCCAAAGCCGCGCACAACGGCAAAGGTTACGCCAATCACCTCGCCATCGCGGACCAGGAGCGGGCCACCAGAGCCGCCGGAGGTGGTTTGCGCATCGTAGACGATTTTGTCCGGCAGCACATCGCCGACATGGCCTTGCGTGACGAGCGGGCGTATCAGCTTGCGCCGGGCCAACTCCGCGAGAACAAGTTTCGGCTCGCCTCCACTGGTTTTGACAATCTGCTCCACCGTCTCATCGCCGGCGCGAGCCAGGATGGCATCAAGACCTGTGGCGTAGCCGACGCTGATCAGAGCTTCTCCACTGATGGCGGCGTCCTTGCCGGGGTTCAGCTTGAGGGCGGGACGGCCCAATTCGGAAAGATCTCCATGAACCAGGGCAAGATCCGCTTCCTCAGAAATCCTGGAGATGCCCACGGGGATTCCATTGGTCGCCGCGGGGAAATACGCCATCATCTCCGCGATGACAGGCTCCAAGCCCTGTTGAATAGCTCCCGCCAATTCGTCGTTTTGCCACCAGGGCTGGACCACGTGATGATTGGTGAGGATTTTGCCTTCGCCCACGATGAAACCTGTGCCGAAGAAATCGGCGCGCACCTCGGGGCCGCGCCCTTCGACGGTGTAAATGGGATTGCCGTCGCTATCTTTCAGCGGAGTGCCGTCGCTGTCGATGCCGCCATAGCGTAAACGCCGCCCGGAATCCTTTTCATTAAAAGCCACCGAGACGTGCAGCAGACAAACGCTGGGGGCAGAGGTTCGAATAACCCCTTCGGCAGCCTGCGCGTCTCCCTCGATCTTGCTCAGCCGTCCGGTGGCTTCATCCAATTGGCGGCGTAATTCGGTGACGTCGCTGCCATCCGGCTGCGACATTTTCTTACGCAGCGTTTCAGCCTGTTGCTGGAGGGTCTCCTTCTGCTGCAACAAGTCGGCGTTGGCGGGGTCTTCGCGCAGCCGCCTGGCAGAGGCGAGGAGCTGTTCCTCCGTCTGAACACTGTTTTCGAGCCGCGCGATCACCCTGTAGGCGCGGCGTGCCTCTTTCTCCGCGCGGCGCGAATAGAGGAAAAAAATAGCGACAATGACGAGCGCCAAAGTGAACAAAGAGATGACGCCGATTTTCAAGATGCGTTCGAGGGAAAAAGCGTCGCGCGTCATTTTTTCGGTGACCGCAAGCGCCTGGAAAGCGGTCTGGGCGACTTCGCGGCTCTCTTCCGCGATGCGCGCTTTCGCGGCCAAGTCGTCGCTCGCGCGTTTCTGGCGCAACTGGCCCCGCACACGGGCAAGGAGCTCGGCATCATCGAAGGGAACCTCGACCGCGTCGTCCGCGCCCAGGTCCAAGCTGCGGGCGAGTGCCTCTTTTCCACCCGGCGTTAAGAGCAGGACGCGGATCTGAGATGTGGCGTTGTGCACGCGTATCGCGGCAAGGGTATTATTCGACTCCGGATCAGCGGAGTCCAAAGCGAGCAAAAGAAGGACGGCGGAATCGTCCTGGAGCAAACGCAGAAGTTCTTCCTGCGTCTCCGCCACACGAACGCTGTAGCCGGCCGCAGCGAGGAGGGCGCGCAGAGACTCTCGCGCAGCCGGGTCAGCCGCGAATAGTAAAATGTTCTCAGTGGAGGCAGCCAGCGCCATTTCCTTGCCCACCGGGTCAGATAGAGAAAGTCATCCGGAGGGGACCGTGCAGTTTACTCCAAAACAGAATTAGATGCGTGCGGAGGCTTCAGTGGGCACTGGGTCCGGTTTCAGCAACTGTCGTTCGCGATCAAGCGGATAACATTCGAGTGCGCCACGGAACAATTCCGGCACACGCCTCTGATCCGCCTGAAGCGAAATAGCTAGCGAATGGGGAAGCATCCGTCCGGTTAAAGTCAAACGGTCTATTTTGTTGGCGCTCAAACCCGCAAACGGAAGAGAAGCAGAAATAGGTCGCGCACCTCCGAATGAGTTAGAACAAGATCGGAAGAATGTCAGGACGCATGCGGTTGAGCTCGCTTTCATTGTGTCGAAGGAGCGCATGCCCCCAAGTCGTATCAGTTCCTTCCCGGCAGTCCTTGGCCATGTCTTGGCCAATGGTTTCGTAAGTGCCAAGGTCGGTCTTGAGATCTTCCGGTTCTGTCAGGGTGCCAAGAATAAACACTCTACTTGCCAAGCGTGGGGGAATGGCGGCCTTCGCTTGGTTCACTCTGTTTGTGTTTCCGTCGAAATCGATCAACAAAATCATTCTTCGCCCTGGGAAGCGATCCATTTGGGCAACATGTTCTGAGTTGAAATGGTCCAGGACTTCGGTCCAACCGCCTACCTCGGGGAGCACCTGGATTTTCCGAGTCCGGAGAGAATGATCCAAGAGGAAACCAGTCGCCAATTGGCCGTTGGCATCGTCCTCGGGAAGAACGAAGACGTGCGGCTGATACCTGTTGACGCTCACGGCTCCACATCGCCACGAATCAATGCACCGACGAGATCCCCATTTATTTGGAATTCGCTCACTGGACGCACGACCGTGGGCTCGAGATGGCTGTTCCTGTAGAAAAGGAGTGTATTTTCTCCAGAAAAACGGCGGATCGCTTCGGGGTTGTGAGAGGTCGCAATGAACTGACCGCCAGATTGAAAAGCCTTGCGGAGAGCCAACACAAAGTGTCCAACCTCGGACAAGGCAAGATAATTGTCTGGTTCATCCCAGAAACAGACTATTGGACCATAGGCATCATTAGCGGCAAGCACCAGAGCGCATATCATGAAACATTTCTCGCCGTCGGACAAATCCTCGAACGGAAGATTTACGGTTCCCTGGTCGTTGGAAAACTGGACGACCAGGTTTCGAGAGTCCTTGCCAACCACTGGATTCTTGATGTCTTTCAAGTCGGGCATCACCTGCTTAAGATAGTCGTCGATCTTAGTATATGTAGATGGCGCATAAGCCAGAAGACCTGAAAACCACGCGCCGAAGTTGGTCACCTGGACATTAGGCTGCAGCGTCTCCTCCTTGGAGTCGCCCACAATCAACGCAGGCATCGGTCGCAGGATGAACATGCGAGAAAGCCACTGCTTGAAAACAGACAACGGATCGTCGGTCGACTGTTGCTGAACGATAGGCAAGGCTACCAGGTGCCAGTCGATTCGGAAGTTTGCTTCAGTTTCCTTGTCAGTCCTCGTAAGGTGCACTTGTGATGTTTCTCGGGTGTAAACGAGCTTGCCGCCGACAACAAGTTTTTCTTCAAATACGCGCAGTTCCTTAAATCCCTTCGGAAACTCGAAAGCGACAGTATATCCGTAGGTCGCAGCTCCCAGCTCAACCTCAATCTCAAATCGCATAGGCACGTCCGTACGGCCGCGAGCAAAATCCTTCGGCCCAACAAGGTCGCCTACCCGGTTCGTGCCCCGCGCGATCCTTTGCAGAATCTCTAGCGCAAGCCCTACCGTGGTCTTGCCCGCTCCGTTCTTCCCAATTAGCAGGGCCGACGACTTCCCCGAGATAGGCAACTCGAAGTTTTCCAGGCATCGGAAGTTATGAATGTAAAGTCGACGTATCATAAAGGCATGATACATGCTCTAGGGGGTGCGCTGAACTGGAATTTTGCCTTCTTGCAGCTGGACGGGAACGTCTGTGATGATCGGCGGGGACCTTGACCCAATCAATCGAGGAGGCGGCCGTCAGTATTTGCGCAGGACGCCGATGACGCGGCCCTGGATCTTGACGTCGGCGGCAGCCACCAGGATGGGCGCCATTTCCGAATTGGCAGGCTGCAGGCGAACTTTCCCCGAGCCTTCGCGATAGAACCTTTTGAGCGTGGCATCATCGCCGCCCACCAGAGCGACGACGATATCCCCTGCATTGGCCACCTGGGTCTGTTCGCACACCACATAATCGCCATCCATGATGTGATCCTCAATCATGGAACTGCCTTTCACCTGCAAGACGAAGGAATTCCCGCCGCGGGCAAAATCACCCAGAGAAATCGTCTCGCGCTCCTCGACGGCTTCGAGCGGGCGGCCGGCGGCGATGCGGCCAACCAGCGGAAGCTCCTGAATGCGGCGCTCAATCACTTGTTCTTTGACGGACTTCGGCAATTGCACGATTTCAATCGAGCGGCTCTGGTTATAACCGCGGCGGATAAAGCCCTTTTTCTCGAGGGTGCTGATGTGTTTGTGGACCGTGGCGAGCGAGCTGAGTTTCAATCCGCGTCCAATTTCTTCAAAACTCGGCGCGTAACCGTGCTTGGTCTCAAACGCGACGAGAAAATCAAGAACTTCTTTTTGGCGTTTTGTCAGGGCCATGAGTTCCTCCGTGTGCGTGCTGGTGCTGGACGTAGATCAATTGTCGAGGCCGCCAGTGGCTGCGCCGCGATCGCGGACCTGCTCAGCCATCCACGGCCACTTTAGGCGAAAAAAAAGCGAACGTCAAGTGGCATTTTGGATACCCGCGCGCGCAACTCACTCTATTCAGGAGTACCGCCGTGTGCTGTCATGCCTAAGGAAAAGATGTGATGCCCGCAAGAAACCGTTCCGCAGGCGTAACCGCCGCCGCCACGCTCGCCGTGCTGGGCGGCGTGATTGCCTTCTTACTCTGGGGCTGGTTTTTCCTTCCTCTGATGAGCCTCCCGCCGGACTCGAACGGTAAATACGCGTATCAGGTTCATCCGCTGCCGTTTGCTTTGATTGCCCTGGTTCCGCCGTTTCTGGTGGCGCTGGGCATGGGCACGGGCATCTGCCTCTTCCAGCTTCGACCGTGGGCCCGGAAGGCTGCGCTTTTATGGGCTTCGATGGCCCTGGCGTTCTGCTTGAGCATGATCGCGCTGCGGCCCTTCGAGACGTTTGCGATACCCGAGCATTTTGTCACCGAAGCCGAATCGATGAGGCAGCTCCTGGCAGTCTCCGTTGTATTCATGCTGCTCCCGATCAGTATCTGGTGGCTTTTTTTCTTCCGGCTCAAGAGTGTGGTGGAACAATTTGAAGGCCGAAGAACGACGGCTACTTCACTGGAAAGCTAAGCCCTACTCTGGCTTCCGCAAAAGACCAGCAAAAAAGCAGATTCATGGCGCAAAAAGCACGCATGGACAAGAGTTCCTCGCGCCGTTCAAAAGGCGAACGGCTCCCGGAATGACATTGGCGGACGAATGATTCTTGCGAGCACGGCAGAGCGTGGCAGCGCTGGATGCAGCGGATGGGTGCGAAGCGGAAGGCGCCCCGAGGTCCTCAACTGCCTGGGCGGGCCTGCGCCACGCCGCCCAGGGATACCCCCACCGCGCGAGGCGAGGTTGCAGCTTCGGTGACAATCTCCTAATGTGGGCAGCAGCCCTTTGCTAGCTACTATTTCGCGGCCGTGGCGTTCGTAATCCGGATCTTGAACCAGATCGTGCCAGTCGGGTAGAGCGTATCGCGAAACTGCGCGCTCTGGTCATCGCCGGGGCCGATGGTGATGGGGATCTTGCCTTGGTTGACAAGCAAAACCCGATTGTCCGCGCCAGCGTAGGTCGTCTCGTAGGCGATATTGCTGTAGGTGAGCTCCGCAGATGAGTTCTTAATGTCGACCGACCACATAGCGGTCGTGCCGCTGAAATCTTTATCCATCTTGGCGCTCACTACCCGCAAGTCGTGGACTGGATCGGCCTTCACGTTGGTGAGCGTTGCAACGGGGGCCGGGCCTTTCGCACTGCGCTTTGAGGTCACGTAGATCAGCGCCACTACTGCTAGGACCACAACTATCCCAATGCCGATCCACAGCCCTGTCTTGCTGCTTTCTTTCTCCTGCTTTAGAGGTGATTCAAACATAGTAGTGACCGGAAGCTCCGATTTAGACCTCCGGGTCCTCAGCCTACTCTTTTCCTGCCATGGAAACAACGAGTATTCCACCCGAGCAAGTCCCCGCGAGATCAGCGAAACTCCGGCGGCGCGCGACGTAAGGTTCTTTGGAAAGAGTTCATCCCGGAAATGCGGGTTTAGTACTTTGTGACGCGCTGACTGGCGCGGTTCGCTGTCGCCGCTGCGCTCCTGTGGTATTCTTGATAAGCCGGTTCTTGGCGGTTTAGCGCTCGCTCCCGCTGGAAACACACCGAACCGCCGATTTGTTGCAAGCCGAACTCCTTCCGGCATGCTGGAGGAGTCACTGGAAGACGGGGGTAAGTCGCACGATGTCCACGCTCATGGATGTTCCCGCAGGGAAGACAAAACGCGAAGTGATTGATCAGGCGGTGATCCGTTTCGCCGGAGATTCTGGCGATGGCATGCAAATCACCGGCAGCCAGTTTACGAACACCGTCGCGCTTTATGGAAACGATATCGCCACTTTTCCGGACTATCCCGCGGAGATTCGCGCTCCTGCCGGCACCGTTCCGGGCGTGAGCGGCTTCCAGTTGAATTTTTCCTCGGAGGAAGTGCACACCCCGGGCGACTCCATCGATGTATTGATCGCCATGAATCCGGCGGCCTTGAAGGTGAATGTTGGCGACCTGAAGGCGAACGGCATCGCCATCATCAACTCCGACAGCTTCAAGGAAAGCGACCTGCGCAAGGCGCACCTGACCACTAATCCCCTTGAGGACCATTCGCTCGACAAATTCCGTGTCTTTCCCGTGGAATTGCAGCGTCTGACGCGTTCGGCCTTGCAACATCTGGGTCTCGACGCCAAAGCCATGGACCGTTGCAAGAACTTCTTTGCGCTGGGCATGTGCTACTGGCTATACAACCGCTCGATGGAGCCGACGGTCCGCTGGATCGATGACAAGTTCAAGAAGAAACCGCTGCTGGCAGAGGCCAACAAGCTGGCGCTCAAGGCCGGTTATTCCTATTGCGAAGCCACCGAAGCGTTCCAGATCAGCTATGAGATTCCGCCGGCGCAGCTTTCCCCCGGGTTGTACCGCAATTTGAGCGGCAATCAAGCCCTGGCGCTGGGGTTTGTCACGGCGGCGAAGAAAGCCGGACTCAAGTTGTTCCTGGGGAGTTATCCGATTACGCCTGCTTCGGACATCCTGCACGAGCTTTCGCAGTACAAGGATTTTGGAGTGCTGACCTTCCAGGCGGAAGATGAAATCGCGGCGATTACTTCCTCGATTGGCGCTTCCTACGCCGGATGCCTGGCCATCACCAGCACTTCCGGCCCCGGCATGGCGTTGAAGACGGAAGCCCTGGGACTCGCGGTAATGACGGAGCTTCCGCTGGTGATCTGCAATATTCAGCGCGGTGGCCCTTCGACCGGTCTGCCCACGAAAACCGAGCAGGCCGACCTGCTGCAGGCGCTGTTTGGGCGCAATTCCGAAGCGCCCATTCCCGTGCTTGCGGCCGCGACGCCCGGGGATTGTTTCTGGATCGCCGTGGAAGCCAGCCGCATTGCGTTGAAGTACATGGTGCCGGTGATTATTCTCTCGGACGGCTACCTGGCCAACGGCGCGGAGCCCTGGCGAATACCAAGCGTCGAGGAAATTCCGGGCATCCCCGTGCGTTTTGCAACGGATCCCGAAGGATTCCTGCCCTACAAGCGCGACCCGGAAACGCTGGCGCGGCCATGGGCCATCCCGGGGACACCGGGACTCGAGCATCGTATCGGCGGCCTGGAGAAACAGGACGTCACGGGGAACATAAATTACGAGCCGCTGAATCACGAGAAGATGGTGCGAATTCGCGCGGCCAAAATTGATGCCATCGTGCAGGATGTGCCGAATGTGCTGCCCAGCGGCGACCCGGAAGGCGACCTGCTCTTGGTGTCCTGGGGTTCGACGTATGGCTCGATCACGCAAGCGGTGAAGGCGGAGCGCGCCAAGGGCCGCAAGCTCGGCCACCTACACCTGCGCTACCTGAATCCATTGCCAGCCAACCTCGGCGACATCTTGAAGCGCTACCGCAAAATTTTGGTGCCCGAGCTCAACATGGGGCAACTGCTCTGGGTGCTGCGTGCGAAGTACCTGGTGGATGCCGTCGGCTTGAACAAAATTCAGGGGCGTCCCTTCAAACAGAACGAGCTCGAACAAAAAATTGAAGAATTGCTGGGACGCCAGGAGGCGCGATGACGACTACTGCTCTTCCTCCACTTACCAAAAAGGATTTCCAGACCGACCAGGAAGTGCGCTGGTGCCCGGGGTGCGGCGATTACGCCATCCTCGCCGCTGTGCAAGCCGTTTTCCCGGAGCTCGGCGTGCCCCGCGAGAATTTTGTGGTGGTTTCCGGCATCGGCTGCTCCAGCCGCTTCCCGTATTACATGAACACCTACGGCTTTCACTCCATCCATGGCCGTGCGCCCGCGGTGGCCTCCGGCATCAAGATCGCGCATCCGGAGTTGGAAGTCTGGGTGGCCACCGGCGATGGCGATGCTCTCGCCATTGGAGGAAACCACACCATTCACATGCTGCGGCGAAACGTCGGCATCAAGGTGCTGCTGTTCAACAACCGCATCTATGGATTGACGAAAGGCCAGTACTCGCCCACTTCGGAATTTCACAAGATCACGAAGTCCACTCCCTTCGGCTCGCCGGACCACCCGTTCAATCCCGTGTCATTGGCCATCGGCGCGGAAGCCACGTTTGTGGCGCGCGCCGTGGACGTATTTCAGGCGCATTTGAAGGACACCCTGAAGGCTGCGGCAGCGCACAAGGGCTCCGCGTTCGTAGAGATTCTGCAGAACTGCAACATTTTTAACGATGGCGCATGGACAGGTTTGACGGAAAAAGACACGCGCAGCGAACACGTTATGCAACTGGAGCACGGGAAGCCTCTTGTGTTCGGCAAGAATCGCGACAAGGGCATCCGCCGCAAGTCCGACGGCGACATCGAGGTCGTGCCGCTCGGCAACGGCATCGCCGAGTCGGACCTGGTTGTGCATGATGCGCATCACCCGCGGCCGTCGTATGCCTTCCTGCTTTCGCATATGGAGCATCGCCCGGGCTTCCCCACCCCCATCGGCGTGTTTCGCGCCTGGGACGATCTGCCGCGCTACGAGGACGTCATCAACGACCAGGTGCGCGAAGTCATCGCCAAGAAGGGCCCGGGGGATCTGAACCGGCTGCTGCGAGCGGGCGATACCTGGGAAGTGAAGTAGGCTGTTGACACCTGTCTAAGTCATGTCCTAATTCGCACGCGGGAAAAGCAGATTCCTCGCTCCGCTCGGAATGACAAGCGGGGTTTTTACGTGTGCAGGGACCGATGAATCTACGCCCATTTAAGGCCACGTGCCCCATCTTGTTGGGTCTCTGCTGCCTTATCTCAGCCCGCCCCTCTCACCAGCAAGAGGAACACACCGTTTTTGCCGTATACTCGCGATCATCTTTCTTCATGGCGCCGGCAACCAATTCCTCCCCCTTTCACGATAAAATGGGCTGCGCGTGAAACCAACCGCTGCTCGCTACATCTAAGGGGTAGTGGTCGGCCTCGACTCATGGATCAGAGTCCCAAACTTATTCCGTTTTCGCTGCTCGGAGAAGCCGATCCCGTGCCGCCGACGGGCTTTGTAACGGAGCCAAAACAAGGGGAAACACTCGCCCTCCTGTATGAGCTCAGTCATGAAATCACGTCAATCCTGGACCGCGGCGAACTCTTGCGGCTGATCGCGGAGCGCGTCAAAAAGTTGGTGGACTATGACGTATTCACCGTGATGCTCTGGAACGAGTCCACACAAGTGCTCGAGAGCGTTTTTGCCATGCGCTACGAGGACGCCATCCCCTCCCGCGTGAGCATACCCTTGCATCAAGGCATCACCGGAAGCGCGGCGGCGGAGCGCCGGACCATCCGTGTGATTGACGTGCGCCTGGATCCGCGATACCTGCCAGGCGAATCGGGTGTAGAAGTGCGCTCCGAACTGGTCGTGCCCCTGCTTCGGCAGGACCGCCTGGTGGGCGTGTTGGATCTGGAAAGCACGGTGCCGAATGCCTTCTCGACGGATCACGAGCGGCTCCTGAATATCCTGGGTTCTTACGTTGCCGTGGCCCTGGAAAATGCGCGTTTGTTTGAAGAAGCACGGGAGACCCAGCTTCGCATGCAGAATGACCTGGAGACCGCCAGGGAAATTCAGCGGCAACTTCTTCCCAGCGGCGCGCGCGACGTGCCCGGCCTGGACTTGGCCACCGCGTACGTCCCGGCGCGGGAACTCGGCGGGGATTTCTACGATTTGCTGCCGTATGGCGTGGGGCGCCTGGCCATTGCCATCGGGGATGTCTCCGGAAAGGGTACAGCGGCCGCACTGTATGGTTCGCTGGCCATCGGCATCCTGCGGGAGCTTGTTGTCGATCGGGAGGCAACTCCCGCTGAAATGCTCAGTCTTCTCAATGGCCGGCTGCTTGCCGCTCGGCTGGATGCGCGTTTCATCGCCATGCATTTTGCGGTTTATGACGCGGCTCTGCGCGAGCTGAGCATCGCCAACGCCGGAGGCACTTTGCCGTTGCTGATTCACGACGGCAAAGTCACGGAAATTGATATTCGAGGAGTGCCCCTTGGGTTGTTGCCTAACACCGAATATGACGAGGTCCGGCTCTCGCTAAAGCCGGGCGACATCGTGGTTTTTGCCTCGGACGGTGTCCATGAGTCCATGAATACTGATCTTGAGGAGTTTGGGTCCGACCGATTGAAGGACCTATTGGCCAAGGTTGCGATCGCGGACCCGGGCTATACCATTGCGCAGCGCATCGTGAAGGCTACGGACGAGCACGCGGGTGTCGGCCGCCCGCCTCATGATGACCGCACGCTGTTGATTCTGCGCGTGACCGATGAAGGCGGCGCCGACTTCAGCAAACTACCGATTATTTACTAGCGCATGTTTGCCATTGCG
>DLMH01000145.1:0-635 GCA_002478115.1 Candidatus Acidiferrum typicum
TTTACGCACGTGGAATTCATGCCCGTGATGGAGCATCCCTTCTATGGCTCGTGGGGATACCAGGTGACCGGCTTCTTCACTCCCACCAGCCGCTATGGCACGCCGCAAGACTTCATGTACCTGGTGGACCACCTGCACCAGCAGGGCGTGGGCATGATCCTGGACTGGGTGCCCTCGCACTTTCCCAACGACGCGTACGGGCTGGCCTACTTCGACGGCACCCACCTCTATGAGCACTCAGATCCGCGCCAGGGCTTCCATCCCGAGTGGAAATCGCACATCTTCAACTTCGGGCGTAACGAGGTGCGCAGCTTCCTGCTCTCCAGCGGGCTGTTCTGGCTCAACCAATATCACGCCGACGGCCTGCGCGTGGACGCGGTCGCCTCCATGCTCTACCTCGACTACGCTCGCACCCAGGGCGAGTGGATTCCCAACAAGTACGGCGGCAACGAAAACCTGGAGGCCATCAGCTTCCTGCAGAAGCTGAATGCGGACGTGTACGGCAGCCATCCCGACGTGCAAACCATCGCCGAGGAGTCCACCGCCTGGCCCATGGTCTCGAAGCCCACCTCCGTGGGCGGGCTCGGGTTCGGTCTCAAGTGGGATATGGGATGGATGCACGACACGCTCAAATA
>DLMH01000145.1:829-11384 GCA_002478115.1 Candidatus Acidiferrum typicum
GATGCCGGGCGACGAGTGGCAGCAGTTCGCCAACCTGCGCCTGCTCTTCGGATATCAGTGGGCGCAGCCGGGCAAGAAGCTGCTCTTCATGGGCGACGAGTTCGGGCAGAAGCGCGAGTGGTCCCACGAGGAAGGTCTGGAGTGGTGGGTCCTTCAATTCCCTCTGCACTCCGGAGTGCAAACCTGGGTGCGGGACTTGAACCACCTCTACCGAAGTGAACCTGCTCTCTACGAGCGCGAATTTGATCCTGGCACTTTCCAGTGGGTGGATGCCAACGACGCGGATTGCAGCGTGCTCAGTTTCCTGCGCCGTGGTCACGACGAGATCATTGCGGTAATTGGAAACTTCACGCCGGTGGTGCGACACCACCATCGCATAGGCGTGCCTGAAGGGGGGTATTGGCGCGAACTTTTGAACAGTGATGCCGCTTCCTACGGTGGTAGTAATCAGGGGAATGCCGGAGGTGTGCTCGCCGAAACCGTACCCGCACATGGCCAGCCGTTCTCTTTGGATCTGACGCTTCCACCCTTGGGAATCCTCTTCTTGAAGCCGCAGCGGTAACCAGTGTTGCTGCGGCGGTGACGCCCAGGCCCCCTGTTTACTGGTTCGTTACTATGGAAGACGAACTTCAAATCTCCTACCTCCTATCCCAAGTGCCCCGTTTGTGGTGGCACTCTGCACGTCGTCGAATGGCTCTCCACGGCTCAACTGCTGCTACGATCTCCACCGATCACGATCGGAACTGGCGCATGAACCTGCAACTTCACCCTCGTTCTACCCACGCGCTTCGGCATGCTCAGTGCCGCTGTGTCTCAGGCCAAGACTACCGCTATCCAGAGCACCCCAACCGCCTCACATTTATCCATCAAATTAGCTCGCGAATGCACGGGATCGTGCCCCCCACAGTCCACTGAACTGTAGCAATACTTCCACGCTTCATTCAGGCCTTGGCAAGCCGATACAAAATAGCTAATCGCCGCTGCCGAGAGCGGCTGCCTTCAAGTCGCTGTATCTGCAGCGCCCTGAAGCGTCCTTCGATCGTTTAACCTATTCTGCGGGCGCTCCAGATACAGCGCTAAGACTTATCGGTATCTATCCGCCCGGGGCGCCCCAGCCGCATCAGGAAGAGATTGAGTAGGTTTTTTCGGTAGTGGGATACTTTGAATTTCCACAGGCTCGTTGATTGTGGCATACTCGCGGTATGCCAAAGCAGGTTAAGCAGTCGAAACGCCCATCCGATGTGAATGAACTTGCGCACCGCCTCGTTGAGCTTTCAACTAGCCAATCCGATACGCCCTCAGTCCCAGTCTTGCCGGAAGGCATGTCTGACTACATGGCGGCCATTGGCCGTAAGGGGGGTCAGATCGGCGGGAAGCGCCGTCTCAAGACCATGACCAAGGCCGAGCGATCCAAGGTTGCCACTAAAGCTGCGAAGGTCCGGTGGTCAAAGAAAAAGCACAAGTGACGTTAAGGTTGCCCTCTCAACCAGCGTGTATTGCTTGCTTCGGCCTAGTTCCCGGTCGGTTCAATTCGTTGTTGCGAATAATCCTTCTCACCACCAGCATCTCTCTATACATCGGCTGATCGAACGAGCGCACCACGCTGAATGGTATGCTGTTTTCTTCTATTCTCCGACTCAATTTGGCTATAACGGTTTTGTGATTCTCGCCTCGCGTCCGGTAGGAAGCCGTTTTTTCGGCGTCATGTCTGATTTGCCTGTTTGACAGAAAAAGATAGATTGAATTGGCAGACAGAAACTGATCCAACGCAAGGACGCCCGTGCGCTTATTTCCATTGGTGAAAATGTGTCCGCCGGCAATCGAGAAAAACAAACAGGCGGCTTTGGCGTAGATCGTGGGATAGAAATCTACGCCAAAGCCAGCCTGAAATGGTTGTTCTGCTGAGGATTCGAGCAGGTTGAGGTCGAGGCAATCGAATGCCCCCACTGGCTGAACCCCGGGGCCAATAAAACGCTATACCATCATCGTGCAGCGACTCGATGTAGGCGGCAGTCAGCCGGAATATTTCACTCCGAGGCAAGTTTCTTCAACGCGGGATAGTACTTCGCTGCCGATTGGGAGAACGCCGTTTCGGAGTGTTTACCCGTCTTGGGGCCTTGTCTCTGCACTCTGGCAGCGTAACGAATCGTAGTCGCTCGGAGGGCTCGGATTTTCTTAATTTTTTCTTGTGTCATATTCCCTCCTTTTTCGGGTCTATGCTATTTGATTACAAACTTGCGATAGGGGATGCATGAGATCGATCCCGGCACGAGATCGATCCCGCCTGCACGATGTTTATACTTTAGTTCGACAACGCAGGTCAATATGGGGTTTTTCGTTGGGGGGGGGCGCCTGTTACCACTGATTTCATTATAGAACAGCAAGGAACCCGATTTTACTTGACATGCTAAAGCGGCATTAAAACACACCTCCCCATTTTGGATGGGGGAAGAGTGTAAAATGTACCACTAAGAATTCTTGCAGTGACATTTGCACGTTCAATGCCAAACCCGCATTAGCATTCGTTCAAAGGGGCCCACTACCGTTTTTTCGCATCAGACGATCGTTAGTCTGCGGGGGAGTTCAGTTGGTTAGAACGCCTGGGCTAGACGAGGTGCGAACTACTCCAACGCGGACTGGGTTAGCTTGACCGCGCAGTACGCGGCCGTGTTTCCGCAAACGGTAGTTGACGTCGCCAGCGTGCCGAAGTAGATGCTCGACGCCTGGCCGGCGGTGGAATCATTGTCCACGATCATGCCGCTTGTCCCGCCTACTGCATCGGTGGTGTTCATCACCAGACTGGTAGGCGCGGCTCCTGAAGCAACTAAAAGCGAGTTAGGCAAAAGGAGGCAATACACAGCGCTTGGATTTTCATTCACTCCTACGAACAGGTAGTCCAGTCCGCCCGTAGCAGTTGCGCCGGTCACAGTACATCCCGCGCCGGTAGTCGCGGTGGGTATCGTAGCGTCGAAGGTGAAATTCGTTGCGGTGGCCGAAACAACGGTTTGTATTCCGCCATTGATGGCGGCGATGTCGGCGGCGGTGCAATTGGTGTTGGCAGCTACGCCCGACAGGGTGACCAGGTCATTGGCGGCGAGCGTGTTGTTCGCCGTTACCGTGACTACTGTCGTAGTTGCCGTAACCCCGATCACGGTGAATACCTGGCTGTTAAAGAACTCGGTGAGCGGCGAGATGGGCGAAGCGCTGCCGCCCATTTGAGGCTTGTCGTTGTTGGGCGGCGTTGTCTGCATGGTGGAACTAACGAACTGCAATTCTTTGAGCTGTTGTCCACCGGTGCCGGAGGTGGCGCCGATTATCTCCCCGTTGTTCGCCGGAGTGGCACTAGCAATGCCCAAGGCATAGTAGCGTTCGTCCGGGGTGGGAGCGTAGTTTGGAAAGCCAGCGGTCGTACAGCTTTGATTTGCGCCGGTGTCGAGACCCGCGAACACAACTGCGGTCAGGGTGTTGCTGGTGAATGTGAATTGGACAAGGCCGGTGTTGCCGGCTATTCCCGTGTCGCCCTCGCCGGTGGTGTTGGGGTTGCATGCGGTTACGACATACCCTACTCCGTTCGTCGAGTCGATGATGGCGCCGTCGCGAATGCCGCCGTTGATGGCGCCTAGGTTCGTGGTCCCCTTTACGCCGAGAGCAAGCGCCGTGGCCGCAGTAGCTCCAGCCGACGTCAATTCGTACAAGTTAGAGCTGCTATCGCCGACAAAAATATTGCCGGTGTCACCCCCATCGACCACTGGGACCGAGAGGAAGTTAGATCCCGGGATAATCGTTGCGCCAGTGGTAGTGCACCCGGCGCCGGTAGTCGCGGTGGGTATAACAGCGTTGAATTCAAACTGCGTTCCGCTTAACCCCGCAGCAATAACGGTTTGTGTTCCATTAATTGCAGGGGCGTCAGCCGCGCTGCAGTTGCCGTTGGCGGTTACGCCCGCGATGGTGACCAACTCTCCGATACTAAGCGAGTTCGTCACGGTGACAGTCACTGTAGTCGCAGTTGCCGTCACCCCGGTCGGCGTTGCTGACGTAGGGGAGGCGCTCACCTGGACCGGAAAACTCCCTCCCGCGTACGCTGGCGTCCCGTTGAACGTGGACGTGATCGCATACAAGTAGCCGTTGTTGTCGCCGACGTAGGTAGTGTCGTTGGCATAGTTGGTGAACGGGGATGAGAAGCTATCCGCCGCTCCTGCCACGCCGGTGGCTGCATTGGCGGCAACCAAACCCAGAGGAAGCATGAAGTCCGTGGCGGTGCTTCCCGAAGTGCTTCCGGGGATCACCGGGTTGGTTGCGCAGGTGGGCAACGTGGTGCCGCCGTTGTTGTTGCTGGCGCAGCTGGCGCTGGTTCCGTACTCGGTGCTGCCGCTGCCGAACGTTAGCACGTGCAGGATTGCGCCGATGTTCGGGTCATTCTCCACGTAGGAGATTTCTGTGCCACCGAGCGAGAGGCCGGGCGAGGTGGCGACCGGTCCGACGCCAGAGGCGTAGGAAAAGATGAATTCCGGATTCGAGAGATTACACAGCGACGTCCCGGACCCGCTGTAGAGCTGATTGAAGGCGACGATGTTGGCTTGGGCGCCATTCGTCCCGGCAGTAACGGTGCCCCAGCTGAAATTGGTCAGCGTGTAGGCGTCAGTCAGCGTCACGCCGGACCCTGGTGTGAGCGCGTATACAGTAACCGTATCTCCCGACGCAACTGCCACAATACGGTCGAGAGCGGTGCTAATGAGGTTACGATTGATCGCCGCCGCCAGATTGGCCGCATCGGTGGCAGCCGTGGCGGACACTTCGAAGTTTTGCGCTGTGTTCGAGGTGGCCGATGAGGTCAAGGTGAGAGTGACCATGGTTCCACCCGTCGGAGTTATGGTGATTGACGTAGTCTGGCCAGACGTCGGCTCGCCGGTGAAAGTCCCAACCACATTGGCGCGCGTGTTCCCGGTCGGCGCGTTGATGGGGAATACTACGAAATCGGAGCTGCAGCTCGGCGTCGCGTTCACGTCGAAGGAGTACTTGGCGGGCGACATTCCTTGAGCGACGCCGCCGGTGCCCAGCGAAATGGCCCAGTCCCTTCGCATTTTGCCCCTTGACTGCCTTCGCGGCCTCCGCCGCCGGCGGCGCACCAGGCCTGAATCTGCCGGCGCATTCCCATGCAGGAGCCACTCTGCATAGGCCCGTGGCTCGTTCCACATTGTCGCCGCCTGCTTCGGCGTGAAACCCGCGGTGAAGACAACGTGCTTTGAGCTCCAATCCATCGGCACGGGAACCGAACCATCCGGCCTCGCGAAGCCCTGTCCGAACGCCGATGCGGTAAAGCTAATCGCCAGTCCGAACGCCGTCAGCAACAGAGCCGCAAATCTTGCAAGAAAGGCCACGTTCTGACTCTGCGGAGTTTTAAAAGCGTTCATTGTCTATGCGCCTCCATGTCGCGTATTCCGGGTATGGCGGTGTCGTATTACTGAGGGTGGATAAAGCCTCAAACACTTGAAGCTCTGAAAGAGGGCCTTGCATGTTTACAGTGTAAGAAATGAACCAGGGATTGTCCCGTTTTGCGAAGTAAAAGTGTTCCGTGCTAGTACCCCCCCGCTACGCCGTACGAACCGTGTAAGAAGGGAGTACTAGCCTCTTCGTTCACCAGGTCTTCAGGGAATTTGAGGCGGCATCGAGTTGGTTCGTCGGCTCTTACGTCCATCTTTAGTGGCGAACGCTGAACTTCAGCTCCTGTCCGTCGCTTGGGTGCTGACAACCTATTTTCTACAGTCATCCAGCTACTCCAACACAGACATCATTTCGCGAACAGGGTCGAAAATCGCGCTGCTCATGCCGGATCCGCTTGAAGTTCGACTCGGTAGCCAAGCTTGCGGAGTGTCCGGATCATCCGGGAAGTGCGGGCTCGTCTGGAGTTTTCCGAAACCGCCGGGCCCCGTTCCTCATAGCGAACGCCTTTATTCAGGATTATCCAGATCAGCTGACAGATGCGATGCGCAATTGCGCCGATGGTTTTGTTGTGGCCGAGGCGCGGACCGAGACGACGGTAGACGATCTCGAAGATGCTTCCTTTAACTTTGACGGCAGCATTGGCAGCCTGATTGAGAAGGCGACGCATGTGCCGGTTCCCCTTCGGTGAGCGCGCGCTGTAATTTACTTCCGCGCTCTCTTCCTCTCCCGGGCATGCCCCGACCAACGAGGAGAGATTCTTGGCGGAAGCGAAGGTCGCTGCCTTGGCACCCACTTCGGCAATGATCTGTTGCGCCGAATCCACCCCGAGACCGGGGACTTCAGCGAGCCGCTGGACTGCATCCTGGTGCTGGCGGAGCAGGCTTGCCATCTCCTGGTCCAGTTGGCCGATCTGCTGCTCGATCCATTGCAACTCCTCGAGCACCATCTTCACCAGCCGGCGGTAGACGGGATTGAGCTCCGTGCACGCACCCAAGGCATCGCGTAGCTGCGTCGACGTGGCGCGCAGGCGTTGGTCGGCCAAGGCGGCTAACGCCGCCGGATCCGTTTCTCCCTCCGCCAAGGCCTGCAGCATCCGCCGTGCACTGGCGCCGAGCAGATCTGAAACCAGGCTGGATAACTTGATATGCGCTTCTTCCAGCAGCGCTTCCAGTTGATTGTGCAGCCGTACTTTGTTACGCCGGAGCTGGTATTTTGTGCGTGTCACGGTCCGCCAGAGACGCTGTTCGGCATGGGGCACGAAGCTCAAGGTCAGCTCCTGAGACACCAGCCGCTTCAGCAAACGTTCGGCATCGCGAAAGTCTTTCTTGCGCCCCCGCCGCCCACGATTGGACAAGGCTTGCGCCAGATGGAGTGTGCCAGACATCCGGCCCGCACCTTCCCGCTTCTCACAGCTTGGCTTCCAATACTGCTCGAGCGCTCCCCAAACCGGTTTCCAGTATTGCGCAGTGGATTCCATTACCACCTCCTCCACCTGCTGCTGGATAAGCCATTCCGCCAACAGTTGCAACTGCTCCGGGTTGCTTCCGTACCAGCGTCGCTCGAATTGGTATTCGTCTTCAACTTCGACGTCAGCCACAACCACGGCCAGCTTCTTTTTATGTACATCGATTCCCGCTATCCTATACGGCATAGGTTTCCTCCTGGCGGGAGCGGAGAGCGTGCCGAAGGTACATTAAGCAGGGTCTCGGGCTATCGTCGCTCCCACAGGGGAAGAGACAACGCCCATTTATTCGCTCTATCACGCACGCTCCGGATCAGACAGGTGTTCGGCCTCAGCTTCTCCACTGTTCGATCAATCTCGCCACTCCCAACCATTGAGAATTATTGCTTAAACTCTGAGCGATTTTCATGAGATTTCACGGGCACGTAGCGCCCTACATGACAGGTGTGTTGGTCAGACGCTTACTTTATACTCTAGGTTTGCCGCAATGATGCACAACACGCAGGACGGTAAGAGCATTTGGACAGAATTTGCCGGCAACTCGTGCTGCGTGCCCTCATCTCCGTCATTAAAAGAGTACATTTCCGGGAAGACCCTGTTGATCACGGGTGCCGGTGGTTCTATCGGCTCGGCCCTCGCTCGCTTCGCAACCACATGCTATCCGGACGCCTTGATTCTTCTTGATAGCAACGAACATAGCTTGCATGCTCTTGAACAGTCCTTCGATATATCACGGAAAGTAGCGCACATACCGATTCTGGGCAGCATCTGTGATTCCATTTTGCTTTCTGAGCTCTTCGCACTCTACCGCCCGCAAATCATCCTTCATGCTGCAGCATGCAAGCATGTTCCATTGATGGAGCTGAATCCGCTGGCAGCAGCAAGCACCAATGTTCTCGGCACGTATGCTGTGTTGCAAGCAGCCTCAGAGTTCGGCGCGGCCCAATTCATCATGGTGTCCACAGACAAGGCTGTCTTGCCGGCAAGCATCATGGGTGCCACAAAGCGTCTGGCTGAGCTACTTTTGTTTGCGCATCCAGACAAAGCTTTGCAACGAAAGGCAGTGCGGCTGGGCAACGTACTTGGTTCGAGCGGCAGTGTAGGTCCAATCTTTCTTAAACAGATTATGGAAGGCGGGCCGGTCACAGTCACACATCCTAACGCCCGCCGTTTCTTTCTAACCCTCGACCATGCGGTTACTCTCCTTATGACTGCATTGTCACCGGAGTACGAAGCCGGAATCTTGATTCCCGACCTAGGTCCGTCCAGAACGGTCGAAGAGCTTGCACGTTATCTCATTGCAGCAACGGCCAGAGAGCAGCAGGGCATCGAGATTATCTTCACCGGACTACGCCCAGGAGACAAGGTTGAAGAACTCCTCTCATCCTCTTATGAGAGTGTCCTTGCACAAGATAATGATCTTTTCTCCACAGTGCAGCCGGAAAGAATGGCTGTCAGAACTTTGCACGGGATTATGGAACAGATAACCCTGAGTGTTCGACAGAGAGATTTGCGGCTGCTGTTGGAGAGCATCTGTAAAGCAGTGCCCGAATATCGGCCTGGCCATGTTCTGCAGCAGCTCATCGAAAATAAACGCCAAATAGAGCTCAGGAAATGAATCAGAAGCGGACCATTGCCGTGATTACGACTTCACGGGCAGACTACAGTCATCTCTACTGGCCCCTGCGCGAACTGGCAGCCCATCCAGATGTTGATCTTAAGCTGATTGTCATGGGTTCGCATCTGTCTCCGGAGTTTGGTCTGAGTGCACAGGAGATTCAGAAGGACGGCATTGCGATTGCTGCTTCTGTGGAAACCCTTCTTAGCTCGGATACCGATATCGGCATGGCAAAGAGCATCGGCATTGGGGTGCTTTCGCTCGCGGATCTGCTTGGACGCATGCGCCCTAACATTCTGCTTCTGATCGCTGACCGCTACGAAATACTTGCTCCCGCGAGTGTCGCGCTAGCCCTGCGCATACCGATTGCGCACATCGAGGGTGGAGAAATCAGTGAGGGCGCGATTGATGACGCTGTCCGGAATGCCGTCACGAAAATGAGCCATGTTCACTTCACGTCAACCGAAAAGGCCCGGCAACGCATCATCTCCATGGGCGAGGAGCCTTGGCGAGTTCATCGCGCGGGCGCTCCATCGCTCGATCATCTTAGGCGCAGCAAATTGCGCACACGAAATGAGCTGGAAATGCAGCTCCAGCTCGATCTCTCTAAACCCTCCATGATCGTCGCCTACCACCCGGTAACCATCGCGCACGATACCACCTATGAAGCCACCGCTTTATTTGCAGCACTTAGCGAGAGAAGTGAACAAATCCTCTTTTGTTATCCCAATGCGGATGCCGGGAGTCGCTCACTGATTGAGCAAACCCGAAGGTTCTTGGAAGCACGGGCTAACGGGCGCATATTTGTCAACCTGAGTGCGGTGCTTTACTGGAGTTTGCTGGCAAGTGTGGACCTCATGGTAGGCAATTCAAGCAGCGGCATCATGGAAACTGCTTCGCTCGCATTACCGACAGTGAATGTTGGCCTCCGGCAATATGGCAGAGAGCGCGCCGGGAACGTGCTCGATGCCAAAGCAGACAAGCAGTCCATTCTGGAGAAAATAGAGGAAGCCAGATGCAACCGCTTTAAATCTTCTCTGCAGGGCATGACGAATCCCTATGGGGACGGACATGCGGCCGAGAGGATCGTAGAGATATTGACTTCCGTGTCCCTAGACGCAGATCTGCTGCGGAAACGTACATCCACCCCGGAATGATTCCCATGAAGATTCCGCTCTCTGCACCTGACATATCTCTAGCAGAAATAGAAGCTGTCGTGGAGGTGTTGCGCAGTTCGCGTTTGAGCCTGGGCCCAAAGCTCGAAGAATTTGAGCGCGCCGTTGCCATTTATACGGGTGCTCCTTACGCCATTGGCGTAAGCTCCGGAACTGCCGGCCTCCACCTTTGCATGCTTGCGTTCGGTATACGACCGGGGGACGAAGTGATTGTGCCGTCGTTCACCTTCGTCGCTGCAGCCAATGCGATTCGCTATGTGGGAGCAAATCCCGTCTTTGTTGATATTGATCCCGTCACGCTCAACATAGATCCAGAGCAGGCTGAAGCGGCGATCACGAACAAAACCAGAGCAATCGTTGCCGTTCACACCTTTGGATATCCGGCGGACATGGATGCGCTTCTCACCATTGCGCGGCGTCATGGTTTGCTACTCATCGAAGATGCATGCGAAGCAATTGGAGCTGAGTCTCATAGCCAGAAGGTTGGCGCATTAGGAGATGCCGGCATTTTTGCTTTCTACCCCAACAAGCAAATCACCACCGGGGAAGGCGGAATGATTGTCACCCGCGATTCGGGAGTTGCGAAGAAGATCCGGGCGCTTCGAAATCAGGGACGCTATGAAACCGATGACTGGTTCCAGCACAGTGAACTCGGTTTCAACTACCGTCTCTCTGAAATGCATTGCGCATTGGGTAGCGCACAGATGAAGCGAATCGAGAGCATCTTAACAGCACGCGAGGCAGTTGCGCGCGCCTATCACCAGTTCCTCGACAACTGCACAGACATTTTGCTCCCTCCTGCATATGCCCCACAGGGTCGCATCAGCTGGTTTGTGTATGTTGTCCGCCTCCATGAAA
>DLMH01000145.1:11502-12136 GCA_002478115.1 Candidatus Acidiferrum typicum
AATAGGTTGCGGACGCTATTTCGCCCCGATCCATATGCAGCCTAGTTATGGGGCATGGAGAAATTCATATTTTCTTCCGGTAACCGAATCCGTATCAGCGCGCACGCTCGCACTACCATTCTTTAACAAACTGACGCAAGCCGATGTGCAACATATATGCGCTGTCTTAAGAGAAACCTTAGAACGCCTAACAAAACCGAATTTCTCCCGCAACCCGCGGTAAAAGGTCGCAACACCCCTACGGACGGTAGTTGCCCAATGGCCATCGAGATCTTGCCTGCGATGTTGCGCGTCAAACGCGAAGGATCGAGTCTGGGACAGTGGACGAGCAGCATGGAAAGCAGGGCCGCCCGCTATTTGGTGATCGTTGCCACCGCGAACAAGCTGGCCAGGATCCGTTGGGCCGTGCTCTCGAGTGGAGAAGACCTATCACCCGATGCCAGCCGTTGCGGCTGCCAGCTAGACGAAGTGGCTTGAAATTGGCTTCTCGGAAGTCTGCCGACGAAGAGGAAAGACAAAAACACACTCAAATGGCGTGCTCAAGAACCTGCGTCGAAATACGGCTTTTTCACAAGGGTGGCGATTATCAAGGAAGGGCGGGGATCATCATCATGCTCCCGGAGACCATTCTCCA
>DLMH01000029.1 GCA_002478115.1 Candidatus Acidiferrum typicum
AAGACGATCAATCCAAGTGGGCCTAAGGTTCGTCAACTCATGCAAATGAATACGAAGAGCGAGGCTTAGAGGTTCCACCTGCACGGAGTCTTGTCGACTTCCGAAAACGCTCTCCACTGGATCCTGGGTGAGGGGCCGGCTGCCCGGACGGGGTTGTGGGAAGTGAAAGACGACGCTCTGGGCGGATTTTAGCTACCCGAACGTTATCCAAGCGAACGCTGGGGGTGTTTCTCTGGCGGCCGTCGTGGCCGACAAACCTTCCGATCATGAAAACTTCACCGCCAGGAAGGATCTCGAGAGCTCTCACCTTAGACTCATCGAGCAGTCTGCTAAAGGGAACCCATGCGAGTCTGAAATCTTCCTCAATCACCTCGAGGGGATATATCGCTAGGTCCGATGGGGCGTGAGAGATCCAGCGCCGAAGATTCGTTGAATGGCTCTCTGCTTTGCCCTCAATCCGATTGAGCCGGATAGTCGGACTGTCCATCTCGCGGATCACGTGTTCGTTGGTTACGACGTAGAACTGAATCTCTTCGGGATTCTCCGTTAGTGGCATACCGACGAGGAATCCACTTCCTCCAGACTGCTCGCCCTTGTCTGCATGGGCTTGCGTCTTGTAGAGATACACCGAGCAGTCTAAGAACTGTTTAGGTATGCCGAGCATGTGTCCTCCTCACGATGCCTGCCGAGTTGGCGCAGACTTGACATCCCAGGTTAGGCAGGGGGCACAGGAAGTTTTCCCGGCCCAACTGAGATATACAGCGAACCTTGTAAATCAGAGATTCTGATTCCGCAGTCGGCCAAAAGTCCGCGCGCAAGCAGCTTCAAAGGCTCAAAGACTCCCAGGCTTTTCCACTCCTCAAATGTCTCGAACATTCGGAAGAGCTCTTCATTGAGTTTTTCGACCCAGGTGAAAAGCCAGACGTTGTTATTCAATAGCGCCCACGTTTCTGGAGCGGTCTCGCTTGCCGATTTGCCCAAGCCGGCGGCATGCCCGAGAAGATAGGAAAAGCATTTCAGCAAGGAATACACGGTGGTTCCGGCCCGTTGCCAGATCTTTTCAATGTCATGGTCAACCAGCCAATCTTTCTTTGCAGCGATGATCTCGCCCCTCGCCTTTGGGAGCAAGGCAAGAAGCGGCATTTCGAATAGCTTCGCCTGCTCGGGATGAACCGGCGCACTGAAGAAGCACGCCATGTATTCACCCCAGCAGGTGTCCGCTAAGTCGTAGAGGAAGGCCTCGTCTCGTTTCGGGATTCTGACCTTGAGAAGCGTGTTTGGCAGAACACGGTTTCGAAAATAGTGCTCGTGAACGTGCGCCAGTTCATGCGCAATGATGTATTTGCCATTCACACCCGATTGCGGGGTGTTGATCAAGGG
Source organism: Candidatus Acidiferrum typicum (assembly GCA_002478115.1). Taxonomy (GTDB): domain Bacteria; phylum Acidobacteriota; class Terriglobia; order Acidiferrales; family UBA7541; genus Acidiferrum; species Acidiferrum typicum. Next base: position 1,381 of record DLMH01000029.1, read on the forward strand.
CACAAGGAAGGCGCTCAAAACCAAGTGAGACAGGACTTCGCCGTTGCGCAGGACCAGAGGTGCCATCGCGCATCCTTCCGCGATGTCGTCTTTGGTACGGGTCAGCGGAGCGCTGGCCTGGTAGCCCCGGTCGAGTTGAGCAAGTGCGGCGTCGTAATCGTGGGCGATCGTGACTCCCTCTAAGGCTCTCAGACTGAGGCCGAGTTCCATGCACATTTCGTCGATTGCATGGGCGACGCGGTCCCCCGCCACTTTGGCGTCTTCGTGTGAAGCGAAACCGATGAGTTTGTATGGAATGGATCGTCCTTGAGGAGTTTCCGGCATACACAATTATAAGGCAGTGGCCTGCCCGTTCTAGCTCCCGACGGCGTCGCCAGGGGCGGAGGTGGCTTCGCGTCAGGCGAGGCACTTGCCTGTTATAATTCGAATACCTAAGTCGAAAGGGGCGGCTCGGAGAGCCGTCCCTTTTCGCTTTAGAGCGAGGGAATGTGTCTTTCGATTTGCGCGCGCTGAAGATTTACATCGACGGCTCCTGCCGGAAGAACCCCGGGGGAGCGGGAGGATTCGCCGCGCGCATCGAGTATCCGTTCGAGTGGAATCTTCCCGACGAGCTCATCGAGTATGCTGGCTACTTCGAGACCAACAATAATCGCATGGAACTCCGCGCCTGCGTGTTTGCCCATGAATGGGTTTGGGAGCAAGGTGAAAACTTGCGCGTCCAGCACGTCCAGATCGTCACCGATTCGAAGTATGTCTCTGACAATTACAACCGAGCGATCGGATGGAGCACGAATAGCTGGCGGAACGTTCACGGTCGCCCCTTGGAGAACGTTGACCTTTGGAAGGAGTTGCTCCGAGTTCGACGCAAGCTGGGATTTCATGTCCGGGTAGAGGTGAAGTTCATTGCGGGAAAATCGACGCCGATCACGAAAGTGGTTGATCGGGACGCCAAAGCCGCGGCGGCGCTGCCGACCGAAGTCGACCGTGGCTTCCGATCTGGCAAAATCGGCCGTGCGAAGAATAATCCCGGCAAAGCGGCGAAGCTCTTTCCCGCGGCCGGGCAGGAGATCACCATTCGCGTGTATCAAACGCTGCCCATTCGACGCGGGGAACAAAAGATCAAGTTCGAGCTTTATTCCGTGCAAGCAAAGGATTTCATCGAGAAATTTGTGGCCTATGCGGATGCCACTCTCGGCAATGAACTCCACCGCCAGCACGCGTATGTGGTGCGAATGAACGATGTTCCCGAGTATCCGAGGATTCTCGGAATTGTTGGCGAAGTCAAAGAGTCCGATCTTTTGGAAGTATCGGTGCCGTAAAAGGAGGCGCAATGCTGGTCAATGAGGCCACCCACGTTCAAGACATGCTGCTCGAGAAGCTCCGGGAAGCAAATCTTGAGGGCCTGTTGCGCCGAGATAAGTCGCAATGCCTCGACATGGAGGATTCCGTCTTTCTCGAAGTGGTTCTGTCGGATGGAGCGGAACTCGAACGCGTCGAAGCCATCGTTGCCGAACTAAGCGAAGTCGTTGGTGCGCGTGGGACGAGAGTCGACAGTCTGGTCCGTGCACTATGGCAAGTGATCGATGTGACGAGCCAAGGACCGGCCTACGGAACGGATGGAGCGCCTCGTGCAGCCGAGCAATTTTATGTCGCCCTGAAATCCGGGAGCCGCATGCAGACTACGATTGTGGAGATCACGTGGGGGACCATGGCCTTATTTCGGCACAGGCTCGATATGCAGACATCGACGGGAAAAACCGATGAAAAGCGGGTGCGGGAAGAGGTTGTTGCCATGATTCGAAAGTTCGTGGAGTACGAATTGCGGCAAGGCGGCACTAGTTACTGGAACCTTCTCAAATACCCGCGGCGGGAACTGAATGAACCGGCCATTCTGTTCCTAGCGGCGCAGCGGGATTGAGGCCAACGGGTAGTGGTGAGTGAGTAGCGGAAGGAGCCGATAACGGTCCACGCGAGGGAGCGAGATGAGTGGGGAGGAGAAGACCGCCAGGCACGAACGCGCCGCAGTGGCTTATGCTCACCAGCTGGCAACGAGTGCAGGGCTCATTTGGCGTGAAATCACAGGTCAAGACATCGGAATCGACGCGGTCTTGGAAATGCCTTACGCGGATAACCGAAGGGTTTCGGAGGTTCTCACCGCTTCGCAAGAAGTGGACACCTCGGGAGCAAAGCGCTTGTTTCGGTGCACTCTCGGTGCACTATAGCCTGCAAATGAGCGCATCCGATGCGATTGACAGCGTCCTAAGTTATTCAAAACAAATGAAACGTAGTGAGTACAAACAGGGCAGGATGAATTAGCAAACCTCTGCAAAGCAGGTGACCTCACAACACTTCACAACACCTTAGATCACCCCAGATCACCTGAGAACGCCATCGGGAGTGCGGTTTTAAAAACCGCAGCCTTCGGCCTTTCGGTCATTCCTCCGATTTTTTCTCGACACACACGGTTCGTGACCGCGCCCTAATCGGTTCGGTTTCTCAGGGCACTTCCGGGCCGCAACGGTCTTGGAAACCGTCGTCTTCGAGTGCAACTGTAGAAGGAATAGTGGCTCCCGATTTCTGGTAAGCGACACCATATACGGAGTTCGGATTTTTTCCGCTATCGACTGTTAACCGAAATGTAGGAGGTTCGAATGCTCCCCGGGGGAGCCAAATCCTTTTGCCATGAAGTAGTTACGCGACTGGGTAGAGCATTCGGCTATGGCCCGAATGCGTCTGCATGCGAAATGAAATCGGCGGTCCGCAAGTTGCTGAACCAAGGATCCTTTTTGGCAACCTATCCAATATCAGCAACCGCTGTCATAAAAATGTAGTAGTACTCTCGGATTCCAGAGCTAGGGATTCGTTCATTCATTACAATCAATTGGTTGCGAGAATCTGTGTTCGGCATTTGGCTCACGAATTAAAGCATGTCATGAAAGTGTCATGCGCGGGAAGTTGGGAGAGAGTCGGGGTTAGAAGAGCGGGTTGGCTATCGAGTGCTACTGACGGAGCGAAACTGTGAACATCATCGTAGAACCAATATTGCGAAAGAGCCCGTTGTTCGCAAGTCTTTCGGAGAGGGAGATGGAGGCGTTGGCCAAGCGAGTTAGCAACAGGCATTTTGGGCGCGGCGAACTGTTGTTTAGCGAGGGTGACGCATGCACCGGTCTGTTTCTTGTGGCATCGGGCAAAATCCGCATTTTCAAGCTGTCGCCCAGTGGGCGCGAGCAGCTCCTGGCTGTAGAAGGATCCGGAAGCTCATTTGCGGAGCTGCCGGTGTTTGACGGAGGCAACTACCCGGCCTCCGCCTCAGCCTTGGAAGACGCGGAATTGCTTTTCATTTCGCGCAAAGATTTCCAGAATTTCTGTCTCGAACATCCGGAGGTGGCCCTTAAGGTTATTGCAGTCGTGGGCGCCAGACTACGACGCTTGGTTGGAATCATCGAGGAATTATCTTTCACGACCGTGCGTCAACGCTTAATTGCTCTCATCCTCCGGCTGGCACAGGCGAATGGGGCGTCTTCAATGAAGGGAATTTCCATCGAACTCACGAAGAGCCATCAGGAGTTAGCCTCGGAGTTGGGCACCGTGCGGGAGCTCGTTTCGCGGAATCTCGGACGCCTCCAGGCCGAAGGATTTCTTCAGGTGGATGGCCGCAAGATCATTGTGAAGGACCTCGAAGGCCTCAAGCACGAACAGTCCGGGAACGAATAACCTGAATTTCTTCACATTCTTGCCGACGCGAGTGACTTTAGTCACTGCCTCCCTGTGACGCACAACCCAAACTGGCGTTGTTGTGGAGGCAGCTATGAATTTCATCAGCGAAACCAAAGTGAAGGATATTGCGCTCGCGGACCCATCCGCGAGGCACGTTCTTGAAGATGCCCGCGTTGACTACTGCTGCGGGGGAGGAAAATCTCTCCAGGAAGCCTGCGTCCATGCGGGTGTTGATGCGCAGGAGATTCTCAAGCAATTGCGCGAGAATAGCCAGGATGTGAATCCTTCCGATGCGAATTGGACGGCGTCACCGCTGAGCGACCTCACTGCGCACATCAAAAGTCACCATCATAAGTATGTTCGTGAAGCGATTCTCCGCATTAACCCGCTGCTCGAAAAAGTGAAAGCAAAGCACGGGGAGCATCACCCCGAACTCGCTGAAATCGAAACCAGCTTTCATGCCGTCGGCAGGGAAATGATCATGCACATGCAGAAGGAAGAACAGATTTTGTTCCCTTATATCGAAGCTCTCGAGCGTGCGGCAGACGGGAAGGGCATTCTAGAGCCTCCGTTCTTTCAGACCGTCAAGAATCCGATTCACGCCATGATGAAAGAGCACGATGCGGCGGGTGAGTGGGTAAGACAGATTCGCAAGGCCAGCGCGGAATACGCGACCCCAGCGGATGCATGCACGAGTTACAAGGCGCTGCTCCAGGAACTACAGCAATTCGAGATCGACCTCCATCAGCACGTTCACTTGGAGAACAACATTCTCTTTCCACGAGCGGTGGAGCTGGAGGGCGCGGTCGTCTGACCCCGATCAATCGTATGTTTACCTCTTTTGTCGCCATCGTCAATCCTGCGCCTCGTCCCCATGGGCCGACGCCCGCGCAGACCATGGAAATTGTAAGAAAGCGCGAAGAGGCGCTCTCCCGGCTTCTCATGGCATTTGTCACGACGGGTCTGCTGTTCATGGTTTTCCCCGGCACTTTTCTGGGCGTGTGGAATCTGCTGCAAATCAGCGGCAAAGAAAGTGTGGCATCAATCTCGCCTGCCTGGTTGCAAGCACACGGTCACGCGCAAGTCTTCGGCTGGGTGGGAAGTTTCATTTTAGGCATTGGGTTCTATTCGATTCCAAAGCTGCGCGGTGCAAAGAATTCGGGTTTCTGGACGGCCTGGCTCTGTTGGGTGATGTGGACTGTGGGCGTGGCGTTACGCTGGAGCGCCAATGTGTACTTGTGGGAGTGGCGAATCCTGCTGCCAGTTTCCGCGCTATTGGAACTTGCGGCTTTCCTCATTTTCTTCCGTTCCGTGTCTCAACATCGGCCCGAAGATACGGGCAAGGAAAAAATGGAGCCGTGGGTGTGGGTCGTGCTCAGCGCAAGCATCGGGTTGCTACTCGTTTTGCTGTCCAATGTGGTGGGCTGTTTTTACCTGGCCTTTCGAGCTACAACTCCCGCGCTGCCGCATGCGTGGGACCAACGCTATCTCGCACTGATGGCCTGGGGATTCCTGGTGCCCTTTGTATGGGGCTTCAGCGCAAAATGGATGTCCGTCTTCCTTGGCTTGAAACCATTGCGTCAGAAGGTGCTAGTGTTTGCAGTCGTTGTCAATCTCCTGGGCGTCATCCTTGCGGTTGTGGGCGCGATCTTACTGGCATCCGGTCTCTTTTTGTTGGGGGCCTCCTTGGCGATAGTGGCCCTCAGGATGTTTGAGGCTTCAGTGAAGGAAGCGAAAACTCGTGGTGTTCATTCGAGCTTTCCCTTCTTTGTTCGCATGGCGTACGGATGGCTTCTTGTGGCAGCAGCGTTGGGCCTGGCGGCAGTCCGGTGGGACAACTCCGGGGGAATCTGGGGCGCATCGCGGCACGCACTAACCGTCGGATTTATATCCGTGATGATCTTGAGCGTGGGGCAGCGAATTCTACCGGCATTTGCTGGTATGCGGCTGCTCTGGAGCACGAAGCTCATGTTTGGAGCATTGGCACTCGTCACTTTGGGTTGCACGTTGCGCGTGTCTTGCGAGGTCATCGCGTACCAGGGTTACGCGAATTGGGCGTGGTCGGTCTTGCCGGTCTCGGCATTGTGCGAGCTCGGGGGGTTGACCATCTATGCCGCAAACATTCTCGGAACTTTCGTGCTAGTGCCGAGCCACGCCTGCAAACAGCCCTTGGTTGTCGGCCTGCCGGTAAAGATTGGCTCGAACTAATGCCCGTGCCTCATTCGTTCCCCCGCGTCATGCAGCGCTCGAAGGTCGATTTCGGCATCTTTGAGACGTGAAGTGCGCGTGCAATGCATCTCGAATACTGGGAGAAACCGAGTCAAGCGCCGAGGTCAGACATGATGACCTGGATTGGGAACCACTGCACTCCCCGGGGGCAGAAGCGCAAGCCTATGCTATTGCAGAGCATGAGGTCTGAAAATGAAGTTTGGTCTCATCCGAATTAAGCAACACAATGGCCTCGATGGATTCCTGCGTGATCGCACCAATGCGGTCTTCTGCCATAAGGACTGGAAACCAGGAAATCCTGGTAGGAGATTGAAAGGGGCATATCATGGTTGACACGTCTGCCGACTCTACGAGGCTCTCTCCGTGGTGGAGACACTCGGCCATCCTCGTAATGATCGCTGGCTTCTCGGTTCTATCCTTTGTCACGGTCCTGACCTACAAGAACGCTCCGCCGATCCCCGAGCAGGCCGCGGATGGCACCGGAACTGTGGTGTTTACCGGAGCCGACATCCAAATGGGCCAGGAGGTGTTCCTCAAGTACGGTCTCATGGAGCACGGGACCCTGTGGGGCCATGGGGCTTACCTAGGTCCTGATTATAGTGCGGAGTACCTGCATAGGCTCAGCGAGGTAACCCGGGACACGATCGCGACCGAGAAGTACGGCAAACTCTTTGCGCAGCTCTCGCCGGACGAGCAGAGCGTCGTCTCTGCGCGGACGATAACGGTGCTCAAGGAAAACCGGTACGAACCAGCCTCGCGAACTCTCCGGCTCTCGTCAGGCGAGGTGGCTGCCTACCGCATACAGGTTCGCGAATGGAGCGACTACTTCACCAGGAAGGACGCCGCTCCCGGGCTACCACCCAACTATATTCAGAACCCCGGGGAGCTGAAAGCTCTGACCGCCTACTTCGCTTGGGCGGCCTGGGCCACAACGGCGAATCGCCCTGGGAAGGATTACTCCTACACCAACAACTGGCCCTACGAGCCCATCGCGGGAAACCGTCCTTCCACCGAGGCCTATGTTTGGAGCGCTTTGAGTCTCATCACCCTGCTGTCAGGGCTGGGTTTAATTCTCTTCGTCGTCGGCAAGTTCGACTACTTGGGCTGGAAGGGCGAGGGCGCTGGCTCCCATGTTATGCACTTTGCTCCCCCTGCTTTGAAGCTCACGCCCAGTCAGTGGGCTACGGGATGGTTTTTCGGCGTCGTGGCCCTCCTGTTCCTGGTGCAATCGTTCCTGGGAGGCGTGCTCGCCCACTATCGGGTGGAGACAGGAGCCTTTTACGGGCTTGACATCGCCCGCTGGCTGCCCTACACCCTGGCGCGCACCTGGCACCTCCAGCTCGCCATTTTCTGGATCGCGACGGCATGGGTGGGCGGCGGCCTTTTCCTGGCGTCGTGGGTCGGTGGCGAAGAGCCCAGACACCAGAGGACCGGCGTCTACGCACTCCTGGGGGCGCTGGTGGTGGTCGTCGTCGGCAGCCTGGTGGGCGAGTCCCTCGGCATCAACGACAAGCTGGGGCACCTCTGGTTCTGGTTCGGTCACCAGGGTTCCGAGTACCTGGACCTCGGGCGGCTCTGGCAGTTCCTGCTGGCAGTTGCCCTCCTCTTCTGGCTGTTTCTGATGTTTCGGGCGCTCAAGCCCGCCTTCAAGATTCCTGACAAGCGCGAACTGTCCTCACTCTTTCTGTACGCGGCCGTTGCCATCCCTTTCTTCTACCTGCCCGCCCTTTTCTATGGCCCCCACACCAACTTCGCCGTCATTGACAACTGGCGCTTCTGGATCATCCATCTTTGGGTGGAGGGATTCTTCGAACTCTTCGCGACGGTGCTGGTGGCCATCATGTTCCACCAGATGGGCGTGGTCAGCACCAAGACCGCCACGCGCCTGATCTACCTGGATGCCATCCTGTATCTCAGCGCCGGGATCATCGGCACAGGCCACCATTGGTACTTCACAGGCCAGGGAACGCTCAATATGGGGCTGGCGTCGTGCTTCTCCGCTATGGAGGTTGTGCCTCTAACGCTTCTGACTCTGGACGCCTGGGATTTCATCAAGCTGAGAAAGGCGCAGTGTTCGGTGTGCGGCCACGATCTGGCCTGGAGCCAGAAGTGGTCCATCTACTTCCTCATGGCCGTGGGTGTCTGGAACTTCGTCGGCGCAGGGATCTTCGGTTTCCTGATCAACCTGCCGATCGTGTCCTACTTCGAGGTGGGCACGTCGCTCACCGCCAATCACGCACACGCCGCAATGTTTGGTGTCTTTGGGATGTTGGCCTTAGCAGTCCTGGTCTTCTGCTTGAGGGCCATGCAATCCGACACCACATGGAAGGAGACGGAGAAGTTCGTCCGGGTGGGCTTCTGGGGTGCTAACGTGGGCCTCGCGCTCATGATCATCCTGGATCTGTTCCCCGGAGGAGTAATCCAGCTCTGGGATTCCATCGCCAACGGGTATTGGCACGCGCGCCGCCTGACATTCCTGATGGGCGGCACCTACCACAAGCTGGAATGGCTGCGCATGGTGGGGGATGTGGTCTTCCTCTTCGCCGGCGCGCTGCCCATCACGCTCGGCGTGTTGCGCAGTATGTGGAAAAGGGATCTCTCACCCACGCCGTAAAGGCTGCACCCCAGCGGATCCCCTCTAATACTACTGTGTCATAAAATAGCA
>DLMH01000087.1 GCA_002478115.1 Candidatus Acidiferrum typicum
CGCAGGGCGGCTACGTTCAAACGTATTAATCGGAAAGTGATCCGCTACTCGACTCTTTCTGCGATTGCGGGAGCGGGGTGTTTCGGATATTGTGCGGATTCGGGTTCTTGGGAGAGTTTACTGTGAAAAGGAGCGGAGTGTTCGGGGTGATGTGCGTTGTGGGTATGCTGCTTTGTGCGCGGGAGGGCCACGCGCAGGCGGGTCCTGAGGGCGCGAGCAGCGAATGGCAGGTGTGGACCGGCGGAGGGCATGGAATCAACGGAAGCCAGTCCGGCACAGGGGTCTGGAACCTTGGCTTACGCTATGGCGTGGTTATCACATCGCCGCACGGGCCGGGTTTCTTGCGGGGGCAATTGGAGTACGCGCTGGATGCGGTGCCGGCATGGGCGATCGTGCAGAGCACGAACACGGCGTACGGAGCGGGGGTGAATCCGTTTGCGTTCAAATGGATCCTGACATCGCCGAAAAAAGTGAAGCCCTATTTCGAGATTGAGGGCGGGACGCTGTTCACGAATACGAAGGTGCCGGAGGGAACTTCTCACGTGAACTTCACGACGAGCGGGGCGTTGGGCGCGCATTTTCTGAGCGAAAAGCACAATTGGACGGCAGAAGTGCGGTTTATGCACATCTCGAATGCGGGAATTTCCGACCCGAATCCGGGGATCAACACGATTCAGGTGCGGATTGGGTGGGGAGCGTTCCGGAAGTAATAGGTGCTTCCAGCGGCGGTGCACAATTTCCGCGCATCACAAAAAAAGGGCGAGCCTCTCCGCCCGCCCCGTTTCCTGTTTGCTCATTACGGATACGTGATCTTTGGCATCAGCATTGGCCGATTCAATCCGCAGCCGACGCCTGCTTCTTCGCGACTACGGACTTGATGTCCAGCCCGAGCCCCTTCGCCACGCCGGACCCGTACGCCGGATCGGCCATGTAGAAGTGCTGAACCTGTAGTTCCTGGATGCGCACGGGAACTTCTTTCAAGCTCCCCACGATGTTTGCGATCAGCCGTTCCTTCGCGTCTGGCGGCAGTAACCGGAACAGATTCCCGGGCTGGGTGTAGTAGTCGCTGTCCGAACGATGATCGTGCCGCGCGACGGTCCCGCTCACGGGCGTTGGGCGTTCCACGTATTTTTTGTCCTGCGTCGGCCCGCCGAAGCTATTCGGTTCGTAGTTCACCGCGCCTCCGTCGTTGCCATCGAAGCGCATCGCGCCATCCTTGTTGTAAGTATGGTAGGGGCACTGCGGCTTGTTCACCGGCAAAGAATCGTAATTCACGCCCAGGCGGTAGCGGTGCGCGTCCGGGTAGGAGATGAGCCGCGCCTGCAGCATCTTGTCGGGAGAAAAGCCCATACCGGGCACGACATTGCGGGGCTCAAAGGCCGCCTGTTCCACTTCCGCGAAATAGTTCTCCGGATTCCGGTTGAGTTCCAGTTCGCCCACTTCGTGAAGCGGGTAATCCTTGTGCGGCCACACCTTCGTCAGGTCGAACGGGTTGATAGGATACGTCTCCGCTTCCTTCTCCGGCATGATCTGCACGCACACCCGCCACTTCGGATAATCTCCGCGCTTGATGGCCTCGAACAAGTCCCGCTGCGAATAGTCCGGATCGATCCCGCGCATTTCGCTGGCCTTTTCGCCCGTGAAGTTCTTGATGCCCTGCTTGGTCTTGAAGTGCCACTTCGCGTAGAAGAGCTCGTTTTTGTCGTTGATGAGGCTGAAGGTGTGACTGCTGAACCCGTCCATGTGCCGGTAACCGTCCGGTGTTCCGCGATCGCTGAACAGGATGGTCACCTGGTGCAGCGATTCCGGCGAGAGCGACCAGAAATCCCACATCATGGTGGGCGATTTCAGGTTTGTTTGCGGGTCGCGCTTCTGCGTGTGAATGAAATCCCCGAACTTCAGCGGATCGCGAATAAAGAAGACGGGCGTGTTGTTTCCCGTCATGTCCCAGTTGCCCTCTTCCGTGTAAAACTTCAGCGCGAACCCGCGCGGATCGCGCTCCGTGTCCGCCGAACCCTTCTCACCACCCACCGTGGAGCAGCGGATGAAGGTCGGGGTCTTCTTGCCCACCTGCGAGAATAGCTTCGCCGTCGTGTACTTGGTCATCTCCTTGCTCGTGCACACGAAATGTCCGTGGGCGCCCGAGCCCTTTGCATGCACCACGCGCTCCGGAATTCTCTCCCGGTTGAAGTGGGCCATCTTTTCGAACAGCAGGAAATCTTCAAAGACGATGGGCCCGCGGGGTCCAACGGTGAGGGAATTTTGGTTGTCGCCCACCGGGCGTCCCGCATCCGTGGTCATAATTGGTTTTTTCTCTTCTGCCATGGCTTCCTCCTCAGTCCCGTCCTTTGCCGCAGCGCTTGTCGCGCCGGCCTGATTGCGCGTCACTCGTCACTGGTAGCGAGTCACGTGTTACGCAGCCTCCCACACTATGCGCCTGTCAGCTATAATTCCAATATCTAGTTCGGATACAATAGATAGGCATTGCCTATAGTACCAAATACTGTTTCCTGATCTTTGCTTACAGGTGGCTGGTTACCGAGCCTTGCCCTATGGAAATTCACCAACTCCGGTACTTCTGCGCCGTGGCCGATACCGGCAGCTTCAGCCGCGGCGCCGAGCAGTCCCACGTCTCGCAACCCTCGCTCTCGCAGCAAATACGCAAGCTCGAAGACGAACTCGGCGCCCGCCTCTTTGACCGGCTGGGGCGTTCCGTTCGTCTCACGGAGCTCGGGAAAACGTTTCTCCCCCGCGCCCGTACGGTTCTTCGCGAAGTTGAGGCCGCTCGCGGCGACGTCGCCGAGCTCAAAGACTCCGTCGGCGGCTCTCTTCGCCTTGGCGTCATCCCTACCGTTGCGCCGTACCTCCTGCCCGCACAACTCATCGCCTTTGCCCGCAAATTTCCTCAGGCGCATCTTTCTGTTGTGGAGGAAATCACCCCCGTCCTTCTTGAACGCCTTCGCGCCGGCAACATAGATATCGCCATCCTCGCGCTTCCTATCCGCGGCCATGAATTTGAAACCGCGCCATTCCTCACCGAACGCCTTTTCGCCGCCATTCCCAAGCATCATCGACTCGCCAAGCGCTCTTCGCTCTTCCTCAAGGATCTCCGCTCCGAGCCCTTCCTCCTCCTCCGCGATGGCCACTGTTTTCGCGACACCGCCGTCGCCGCCTGCGACCGCGCCCGGCTTAATCCGCAAGTCGTTTTTGAAAGTGGCCAGTTCAGCAGCCTTCTCAGCATGGTCGGCGCTCGCATGGGCGTTTCCATCGTTCCCGAAATGGCCATCGAACAATCCGCGCCCTGCCGCTTCATCCGCCTCGCCGACGACCAGGCCTTCCGCACCATTGGTACCGTCTACCTCCGCGGCCGCTCGCTTTCCCGCCTGCACTCCTCTTTCCTCTCCCTTCTCCGCTCCTCGTTTGCCTCCCGCACTGCATAACTTCCCGAGTCAGGATTTGGCGAAAGAATCAGCAAGGACAAAGATTGACAGGCGGGGCGGAGAAAACTAAAGTGACGGCGAAACCGCGAAAAATCACAACAGGCGGCAGGAAACCTTCTTGATCGAGCAACTTTTCCGTTTGCAGGAAAACCAGACCAGCGTGCGCCGAGAGTTGCTGGGCGGCATGACGACGTTTCTCACGATGGCGTACATCATCGTGGTGAATCCGCAGATCCTGGCGCAAACGGGGATGCCGGCGGATGGGGTGGTTTTCGCAACGTGTTTGTCGGCGGCAGCGGCGACGCTGGTGATGGGGTGTTACGCGAATTATCCGATCGCGCTGGCGCCGGGGATGTCGCTGAATGCGTACTTCACCTATTCGGTGTGCCTGGGAATGCACGTTCCGTGGCCGACAGCGCTGGGAGCGGTGTTTTTTTCGGGAGTGCTATTTGTGCTGCTGACAGTGACGCGGGTGCGTGAGCAGATCGTGAACGGCATTCCGCACGGCTTGAAGCACGCGACGGCGGGCGGGATCGGGATGTTTATTGCGTTTGTGGGCTTGCGCAGCGCGAAGCTGGTGGTGGCGAATCCGGCGACGTTTGTCAGCCTGGGCAATTTTTCGGACCGGGAAGTGCAGGCGGCTTGCCTGGGAATCGTGTTGACGCTGGCGCTGATGGTGCGGCGGGTGAACGGTGCGATCCTGCTGGGGATTCTGGGCACCACACTGTTTGGAATTTTCCGGGGATTGGCGCACTGGCCTTTGGCGGTGCTGGCGCTGCCGCATCCTTCGGCCACGTTTCTGAAGCTGGATTTGCGCGGCGCCGCGCACCTGGGGCTGGCGGAGATCATTTTCATATTTCTGTTCGTGGACCTGTTCGACAACGTGGGCACGCTGGTGGGCGTGTGCGAGCAAGGGGGATTCGTCAAGGAAGGGAAAATTCCACGGGTGGGGCGTGCGTTGCTGGCGGATGGCGTGGGAACGATGTTCGGCGCGCTGACGGGGACCTCGACGGTGACCAGTTATATCGAGAGTGCCGCGGGAGTAGCGGCGGGGGCGCGCACGGGGCTGAGCAACGTGATGGTGGCGGGGCTGTTTCTGGCAGCGATGTTTTTTTCGCCCGTGGCCGCGGCGATTCCGGGATTCGCAACGGCACCGGCGCTGATCCTGGTGGGCGCGCTGATGACGAAATCCATCGGGCAAGTGGATTGGAAGGAGTTCAGCGAAGCGTTTCCGGCGTTCGTGACGTTGGTGGCGACGCCGCTGACGTTCAGCATTGCCACGGGCTTGAGCCTGGGGGTAATTTCCTACACGGTGGCCAAAGTGGCCGCGGGGAAATTCCGTGAAGTGAGCGCGCTCCTGTGGATACTGACGATTGTGTTCGTGCTGCGGTACATCTATATGGCGGCGGAATGAGTCTTGCCGGGTGTGTGCGGAAGGACCGCTGGGGCGTGTGAGGAGAAGAAAATGGTGCCCAAGAGAGGACTCGAACCTCCACGACCTTGCGGCCACTAGCTCCTGAAGCTAGCGCGTCTGCCAGTTCCGCCACTTGGGCACAAGCGGGGTAAAACGAGGCAGCACTGATTTTGAGGCCCAGATATTGGTTTGTCAACGAAGCGTGAGATAGAAGTGAAGCAGTTGCCGATGGCCGTGGCTGTCGGCGTCGACCACCGGCGATATGGGGATTGATCAACAGTAAGGGAAGGGATCTTGCGCCGTGGAAAAGCGCGCGCTGTTGTTGACGTGGTTGAGCAAGAAGCGTTTATGAAGTCTTTATGACTCCCTCAGGACTTTCCGAGACGCATTTTGCGATTTTGTTTGTGTCGAGTGATGCATTAGGGGTCCGCGGAAGTGAAAAAAGCGGAGTAAGACCTAGGGCTCAGCTCGAACTTGCGTCATGGCTCTGGTGGTTTTTGAAACGATTTGCATGCTAGCTTGCGGCTTCTTCCTCTATGTGCTTCTGCAGTGGAGGCGCGAGGACAAGACTGCATTCCGGTTGGCAGGCGATGAAAAGAGCAGGTGGAAAATCCGGAATGCGCGGCTTAATGTGGTGAGTTTCCGGCGGGAGGCCAACAGGGGAAGCAATCGCAGAAGCACCCAAGGGCCTTGGCGTGGGGGAGCAGGGCCAGCGGATGCTAAGGGAAGCCCGAGCTGCAGTCAGTGCGAACGGATTGCGCATGAGCGGATTGCAAGCGCAGGAGTCACGTGGAGAAGAGGATAGGGGAAAAGCGGTGGAAGCGATAATGTTCCGGTTGCGGCCACTTGCGTAAGTCACACAAAACAAATGGGTAAATAAGTGGCCAAGGAAGAGGAGCGGGGGGTGAATCCGTTCACTCGGCCGTCAGGGTTATCACTAATTGATGTATATAAAGTAGTATTTTCGAGGGCTGGCAGGGAGGCGGATTGGTGGGCCGCCGGACCCTTGGTACCCCCCTAGTAATCCCCAAACATAGTGCTATACTGCGCGCAGAATTAGGTTTGCCCGCCCCGAATAAATCGGGGGCACCGCGTACTGGTTCCAATGCGGAGGTTTCTATGGAGACCGTAGAATCTGTGTTGTCGGGGCCAATGCTGTATCTTCTGATTGTCTGGGGAGTCGTCACCGCCGTCTTTCTTGCCTTGGTCGCATGGCGGAGTGTTCTAACCAGCCATGAGGACGACCAGATCTTCCTGGATAAGGCGCAAGATCACATGGCGAACGAGCAGCACGAACTGGTCGTCAAGATTAATAAGCTCTCCAAGCCCATCCTGACCAGCGGGATCACTTCCGGGGTACTGCTGCTGCTGATTGCCGGAATCTTCGTGTACCACGGCCTGAAGAATTTCTAGGGCAGGCCTGGTAAAGCGCAAGGCCGAGCGAACAGATCAGGGCTTTGCGGGTGGAGGGGTGATTGTGCTTGCAGGGGTGACCGGCTGAGAAGCCTGGACGAGGGAGGTGTGATTATGGACCACCACCCAGTCGTCGCCCCGTTTTTCGAAGACGAGCGTGGTCTGCCCCTGAGCGGTGTCAGGCTGGCCGTCCACGACCGCTGAAAAGTCCCACTGATAGGAAGCCCAGGCGAATTTCCCGGCAAGGCGTATGAGTGTGTTCGTGCGGTCGAGGCGGACTTGCTGGATGCGCGAGCGCTGCAATTTGTAATCCGCCAGGTAATTTCCCCAGCCGATGACCGGCGGGGCCCAAAAGCCGTTTACCACGCTGATGTCGTCGGCGATGCATTTGTGGAGTTTATCGACGTCCCCCACTTGCCAGGCGCCCAACATCTCGGAAATCAGGTAGTCGATCCTTTGCTCATCGGGCATACCCAGCGTGCTGGCAGTGGGTGCGGGTGGCGGGGTGTCGTCTTTCTTCTTTATCTTTTGGGCGGCGGCGTTGGTGGCCAGCGCCAGGCTGAATGCGAGGATGAGAAAAAGAGAAAGGCCGCGAGAGAACGGGCGGCTCCCGTAGGAAAGAATGGACGTGCGTTTCATGCTCGATCGCTCCTGCGGAGTGTGTCGCGCCGGAAATTCGCGAGGAACTTGCGGCGCGCCGAATTCTTCCTATTGCTGCCAGTGCTAAGCATGATGAGCATAGCGCACTGCCGGGATTGCGGCAGGGGAGTGTGCCTAGTTGGTCTAGTGGGTGGGGGCAGGCTGATGTGTGCGCGAAGCGCTGATGAGATTCACGAAGAGGCGATAGGCGCCGGAGTTGCCTTCGGGCAATTGGCGGAAAAAGGAGAGGCCGGTGTAGATGTAGGTGCCCTGGCCATAGCGTGTGTAGACCAGGCTGCCATTCAGATCGGTTTCGCCGGGATCGTGCATGGCGAGGAGCGGAGTGTAGCGGGAGTCGAAATCGCTCCAGTAGTAGAGGCCGCGCTCCTGGACCCAGTTGTTGAAATCGGCGGCGGTGATTCTGTTGGGCGTATTGAGAAGAGGATCGGCGGGCTGAAGGAATTTCACATCGGCAGTTTCATCGGTGACGCGGGGAGTGGGGCTGCCGATCTTCGCGGGATAAGGAGCGGGCTGGAGTTTGTCCCAGACGAAATCGCGGTTGTACTGGACGACCAGCGTGCCGCCATTGGAGACGTAATCCAGAAGGCGCTTGTTCGCGCCAGTGAGTTCGGGGCGGAGTTCGTAGGCACGCACGCCGACAACGATGGCGTCGTAAATCGAGAGGTTGCCGAAAGCAAGAGCCGCGGGATCCAGCAAGTCGACGGAGATGCCAAGGCGCTTCAGGGCGTCGGGGATGGGTTCGCCTTCGGCGGAGATATAACCAACGCGGAGATGCGGGGGCACGTTGATGTCGAAGGCGTGGACGATGCACTGTGCTGGTTCGCTCCAGAGGATGCTGGGCATGGAGGGCAGCGGCTCGAGAGAGGTGGAGAAGGTTTCGTCGCCGCGCTTGGCGTAGGCGGTGATGGTGAAATCTCCGGAATCGAGCTTGGTGGGAGGGGTCACGGTGAATTTGGCGTATTGGTCGCCAATGCCGTCGAAGGTGAGCTGAAGGGGAGCACTGGAGTGGAGCCCATCGGGAACGGTTAGCCCGACGGAGACCTTCGCTGTTTTCGTGGAGTAGGAATGCACGCGGAGGAAGATATCGAAGGGCTTGTGCTCGGCGTTCAAGATCTCGATGGATTGCTGCGGTTCAACCGCGAGGGTATAAGCAGGCACAAGGCTGATGGGAACTCTGGCTACGGCTGTGGAAGAGGCAAATGTGTAAAACACATTACTGTGGATGTAAATTGAGTGGTTAGGATCGATTTGCTCTTTCAGGGAGACAAAGATCACGCGCCGAGGCTCTGCGCTGAGTTGCTCGTATGTTGGAGGGAGTTGCGGAGCCGACTCGAGTGTAATTTCGAATTTTAGGCCACGCGCCGGGTCGCCTCCGATCGGCTGGAATTCCCTGCCTGCAGTTACTAACAGTGGCCCTTCAAACGGGCACTGCACGCCGGAGCGACAATGGTAGGCAACAGTCAAGAACATGGGCTCGCCTAGAACGATGTCGTTTCGAGCTGCCTCTGCCTCAAAAGAGAATCCGGCAGCGAGACGTAGAGCGCGCGTTACTCGCTCCAATTGGAAACCAACTTGGAATAGGTTCGGGCCTTTTCCGTGGGAAGAGATGACGTCGGCGGGAAGAATCGTTGCCAACTGTTTCTGAGCATCCAGCAACAGATTGGTCGCTGCGGAAAAATCTAACGCCAAAGCGGAAGTACGGGCCTGGGACAAAGCTTGATCCGAACGCTTCAGGGCGTCGCACCAATCTTTGTGCGGGGAACAAATTTCCCCATCTTCCCTTCCAAACAATTCTGCCAGAGGAACAGCAAGAGTAGACGGGTCGAAATTCTTTCCATCTTCCCGCAGAAGCGCGATTGGCCGCATCAGGAAAGGAGAATTGATGAAGCCAGCGATGCCTTGAGACCGATGATTAACGAAGGCATCGAGGCCGATCTGGCGCCAGGATTTTCCGTACAGCGGTGAGACATCATCCAAAGGCAACACGTAACCCGTTGGCTTTTGGGAGCCTCGTTCGACATCGAGAATTTGGACTGCTGATTCGCCGCCGTTCCAGGGAAGCAACCCTTCGTTGCGCAGAACGGAGAACGCGTCGGGGTCGGCGGCGAAAGCGACGGCTTTGGTGGTCCAGATGCCGGAAACTTGGTGATGGCCGTGGCCGGAGTGGACGCCGCCCCAGCCGTTAATCACGATGTTGGGACGGAATTCGCGGATGACGCGGACCATGTCTTCGAGCACCAGATCGCCCCAGATTTTTTCGGTTTCTTCGGGAGTTTTGGAGTAGCCAAAATCGCGGGCGCGCGTGAAATAAAGCTTCACGCCATAGCCGCGTGTGGCGGCGAGAAGTTCCTGGGTGCGGATGAGGCCGAGTTGCGGAGCTTGTTCGGGACCGAGAGCGTTTTGGCCGCCTTCACCGCGGGTGAGGGAGAGCAGAGCCACATCGGCATGGAGGCCGCGAGCGAGATAGGTGAGGACGGCGGCGCTTTCATCGTCGGGGTGCGCGGTGATGTAAAGGATGCGCGTGGTGACGCGGGCGCTGTCAATGGCTTCGATGGTTTCGGGCAGGCCGGGGCCTGTCCCGGGTGCCGGAGGATACTGGGAGGCGGCGAGCGGGACGCGTAGCAGCCCAAGCAGGAGAACGAGACCGAATGATTTAAGGAAACGCAAATAGCCTCCCAGAAAAAGCGCATTTACCTCTTACCGAAATAACGTGCTGTCTTTTGCGAAAAGCAGATCCCCCGCTCCGCTCGGGATGACAACGGGCTAATGTCCAGTAGTGTCCGGTTGAGCATT
>DLMH01000149.1 GCA_002478115.1 Candidatus Acidiferrum typicum
AACAACCGGATAAGCATGAGTCGACTAATCAGGAGTTAGCCGAAAAGATATCGGTTATTCAGATTATCGGTCTTTGATTTCAATCGTTGACAGCAGCGTTGAACGATTGGTGCAAGAGGGTGTTCGGACACATTGGGATCTACTTGATTTCACTTTAACCGTTTTCCCTCCTTCCCGGCGGTGGTCCGATCATTCGCTATTCTGGTCAAGCATAGGGAGCGCCACTGTTGGAGAGGAAAAAGATCCTGCCGCGGCACGAAGGGCGCGAGGCTTTTGGGATTTCATGGCATAGAGGGAGCGGTCCGCTGCGTAGAGGAGCGTTGCGATGGTAGCCGCCTCGCGGGGATAGGTGGCAATTCCCACACTCACGGTCAGAGCCGGCTCTTCGGCGTCCTTCTCAAGAAGTTCGCGAATGCGGCGTGTCACCAGGGAGGCTGAGGCGACGCCAGTCTCCGGCAGGACGATGGCAAACTCGTCGCCGCCGTGGCGAGCCGCTGTGTCGGTGGTGCGGCAGCAGTCCTTGAGGATCTGGGCGAGCCTGCAGAGCGCGCGGTTACCGGCGAGATGGCCAAAGTTATCATTGATGTCTTTCAAGCCATCGAGGTCTAGGAGCAGAAGAGAGAATTCCCGCCCGGTGCGTTGAGAGCGGGAGATTTCTGACTGCAACACATCGAAGAGACGGCGATGATTGGCCAAGCCGGTCAGGGAATCATTGAAGGCCTGATGGCGGAGTTGCTCCTCCAGGTAGCGCTGTTCGGTGATGTCCACAACGATGATTTCGCAGCCATTGAATTTGCCATGCTCGTCAAAGGCATCGCGGCCGCTGAGCCTGGCTTTGAGGATGGTGCCGTCTTTCCTTTTCCACTCTTTCTCGACCGGCTGGACGGGCACGGAGGCCTGAAAAAGGCCGGCCAAGAAGCGTCCATGACCAAGACCGAGAACGATGCGAGAGGCCCGGTTGGCCGCAAGCACTTCCTCCTTGGAATCGTAGCCAAGCATGGCCACGAAAGTCAGATTGACATCGAGAAAGTTCCCATTCGCATCGCAGCGGCAAACTCCGAAAGAAGGATTGTCCACGAGGGCGCGGTAGAGCGATCGCGAGTGCCGCAAAGCTCTTTCCGCTTCTTCGAGTTCCGAGCTTAATTTTTTCTCCTTGAGGGCGCGGCGAACGGCCATAGGCAATTGAGCAATATGCTGCCGCTCCACGCACTCGAAAGGACCATGGGCGGCAAGTTCCGCAACGGCTTCACTGCCACAACCCGTGGTCAAGAAAACAAGAGCGCTCTGTTCCACAGTCTGAAGAAAGAGTTGGAGGGCCTGAGAGCCTCTGATGCTGGGAGTGGGGTACTCGACGACGATGACATCGTGGGATGGGGAGCCACGGCGCTTTGCGCAGTGTGCCAGGCCCACAACAGAATCGTAGGTGACAATGAATTGTGCTTTCTTGAGCTCATGCAGGCAGGAATCAACCGCGCTTGAATCACGATGAACGAAAAGGACGCGGAGAGGACGGCATCTGTGGAAAGAGTTCGTCTCCGAGCGCACACTTTGGAGATAAGACTGGGCCCCGCTACTGGTTTGGTCAGACATAGAAACCTCATCCAGGATCAGCGGGGCGGACAAGGAAGCGTGGGAAGCGAGTCCGGGAGCGCAGACCCTTAGCGGAAAATAAGGAAATCAGAATATCAGAAATATCAGAAAGTCAACTATTTTCCGCTGGGATTTAATCGGAGTCTGTTTCCTTATGGACACTTATGATATTTGGAATTTCCTGCGAGTCCGACAGAAGCCTTGGGTAACGCTAAGTTCTAATGAATGAGGCCATTGGAGCAAGTTCTAACGCGGAAACCGTACAAGTGGGTCCTAGTACCCAAGTTACCGGTTTGCCGACTTACCAGGACTTGAGCGCGTGGCCGAGCAGTGCACCGTGGCCACTCGTGTTTCATGGGATGGTAGGATATCGCCTATGCGACTTTGTCGTTCAGTTGCTTGTGCGAGTGCGACGATCATAGGTATATGGCTGTGCTGGCACATTTCCGCTCAAGCCGATGAAAGAACTGGGCTGTTTGATTCCGATCCGCGGCACGTTTCCAATCAGCTTTACCGCCAATTGCACGTGCGTACCGAAACTGGTGGAAAAGAGTATGGATTTGATGCACTCGATCCGCTTCTTTGGCGCGAAACGAATTACCTGCTGAGCGGAAAATCGCAGGCTCAAGCGATTACTTTGGCTGATAAGTTCCTTCGCACTCACGCGGAGCGACAAATTAGCAAACCGACAAAGCGCGCAATCCTCCAGCGAGATATTTGGGCGGTTTTCGACTGGGCGGATGAGCCAGATCAGGCGGGACTCGCACATCAAGAGGAACGCCGCGAACTCATGGCAAACCTCGCCCTCATTGTGCGACGTCTCGCGCTTTCCCCGGATGAACTGGCGCAACTGCCCGACACTTACGCGCGCGCAGTGCGGAACCACGAATTCCCTGCAGCATACGATCGAACAAATCCCAATCAGGCGTTCCTCCCGCTTGATCTGTTCGACCCGAGCGGGCCGTGGGTTTGCCTCGGAGCACCGAATCACGAGTTGGCGGCGCCACTGCACGATGCGTCTTTCACCGCGCGTTCGGTGTTCCTGGTTTTCGCGCGCTTGCCCGGAGGACGCGGCGCAACGCTGGCGTACTTTCGACAACTCGCGGAAATGAGAATTCCCCTCTTCGTACGCATGCAAGACCCGAATTGGCCGCAGCCGATGGATGTGTGGAATCCGCAGGTGCCGCAATTCCCGGCGGGAACCGAGTTCGCGCTAGTTCGGAAGATGGTTCTGCCAGATGTGGAAGGACATTTGCGACTTACACCGGTCACTGAAAGTGTGCAAATCCGCCACTACACCGAGATTCCCAGCGTCAACCCAATGGCGTCGCGCGATGTTGCGCTTGCTCGCAGTTTTCAAGAGCCATCGACGATTGAGCTGAGCCGCAAATTGCTTTTTTCAGAAGGCCACAGCGGGCTCCGCGGCGTGACGCCGAGTGACGATACGTTTCTAATCCTCCCTGCCATGTCTCAGGGTTTTGATGTTTTCGAGGATAAAGGTATGTGCGTGCGAGCTTCTTCGCCCTTCGTGGAATGCACGGGCTGCCATCTGGGACCCGGCATTCAATCCATGATGAGTTTTTCGTTTCGCGGGAATCCAGACGAAGGGCCAGTGCTCAGCCCGCGTCTGGCGGAAACCACGCCGAGCGAGGAAGCGGAAAAGGTAATAGAATGGGCGCAAACACAAGAGAAGTGGAAAGACTTGCTTCGCCTCTGGTCTGCGAAGAGCCCGAATTGAAGCCTGGACACGAAGCCCCAATCACGACGCACTCGCAAATAATCCACTGGACGATTAACGCGGAAACCGGACATGTGGGTACTGGGCCGGACTTTTCCGGTGAGCGGACTTAGAAGAGAAGGCGGCTTACTGGCGCGAGAATTCGAATCGTAACCGATTCGAAGTTATGGTGCCGATCCAATAAGGCATCAACGCGATTCCTTTTACGTCAAGGTTGGCTTCTTGTTGCGTCACTGCTCTGCCGCTGAACTTAGCCTCAAGGGAATACGTGCCGGGCTTCAATTTGTACTCAAATTCATTTGACGCTGCCGGCCAATATTTGTCCAAATCCACAGGTATGGAGAATGTAGAACCGACTGGAAGAGGCACAATTAAAGGGTCCAAGCGGCCCGCAATCAAGCCTGGCTCTCTGAGGTCAAACCGTCGAGATTTTCCTTCCGAGTCTGTAATAATCAGGATGATATCTTTTGGATATTGCTTGCTGCCATTCGCAAGCATAATTCCCAAATTCAAGATTAAGTCGTCTTCACCGGCATTTCTCAATTCAACTCTAAACTTTGGAACCTTGGATTGCGAAACATTGGTGGGGTCGAGATGAACGTCCATCTCCAACCCCCGATTTGTTCCGTCCGAGTTGTGCGGGGTCAGATTCAGAGCGAATGATGAGCCACCGAGGAATAAGAGAATCACGAGCAAGATGGCAGAAAGACTTTTATGGACCCTCTTCGGAAGCTTCATCGAAAGGACTCCTTGCGGCGATTGAATCATTTTTTGAAGTGGCAAAGTTGTCCCGATTGTACCGCTTTACATCCAACCATACGCCTGGTAAACGCGCAAACCGTCCAGGTGGGTACTGGAACGAACTTTTCCGGTTTGTCGACAAATCAGGAGTTGACTAGCTGAAACTTCCCAGAACGGAATAACTTCCGGTTAGCCCGTGATTTGATCGCAACGCCTCGCTCACCGGCCAGAAGAGTGCATTCGCCGATCTCAGGTTTGCGTTCGCCGAATGCGCCTTTAACGAGTTCGAAGAGTGGCCTAGGTTCGCTGTAGAGAAGAAGGATCTCATGTCGGCTCACGTATTAAATACAAAGCCCTACAAAGGTTGGGGAATGGAGGGCGCCGTTGCAAGATGGTATGCGGCCCTTACCAAGAAATCGCTTGAGGACTTCCGAGCACTGGCCCGGCGCACCGCTAAACAGATTCTGCCCCAGAGTAGCGTCCTCGAAGTCGCTCCTGGGCCGGGATATTGCGCCATTGAATTGGCGAAACTCGGTGACTATCAAATCACGGGGTTGGACATAAGCGAAACGTTTGTTGAGATAGCCCGCGCGAATGCTGCAAAAGCAAATGTACGGATTGACTTTCGCCGAGGTAACGCTTCCGGCATGCCGTTCGACAATGACACGTTCGATTTTCTTCTTTGTCGAGCGGCCTTCAAGAATTTCAGCGAGCCCAAGCGTGCCTTGGAAGAGATTTATCGCGTTCTCAGGCCTGGTGGGCAAGCTCTGATTATTGATCTGCGAAGGGATGCGGCCAAGGAATCGATCAACCAAGCTATAAATGACATGAACCTCAGCACCATGAACGGGATTATAACCAAGCTGACTTTTCGCTTCATGCTGCTCAAGCGCGCTTACACCAAAGGTTAGTTTGAAGAATTGATCTCACAGACAAAGTTTCGCCACGTTGAGATTCGAGAGGACCTGATAGGACTGGAGATTCTGCTCTCCAAAGATCGCGCGACCTTCTGGGGTGTGCCTGACTCGGCCGTGATGCTTCCTCGGGAAACTTAAAAAGTTAGTTGAACTGTCCCCAGTGCCGGGTGGTCGGCAAGCCGGAAGTGATGGTGCGCTCGGGTTTTGCTGGGATAACTTCCGCATAGCCCGTCATCCACCCAGGAATCGGCTGGAAGCGACATGGGAGCAACTTCCCAGATCCGGACTTCTGGCTCGTTCGGCGGATTCACATTGACGAGAACCGCGTTTACCAGATGGGATGA
>DLMH01000189.1 GCA_002478115.1 Candidatus Acidiferrum typicum
GCATGTTCGGCATTCCACGGCCGAACCCAAGGCCTCACGCCTTTTTCCAAGTGGCTGACGATCTGATTGGTGATTCGGGTGTAGATGTCCTGCTTTTCGGTTCGCTGCATTGTTTTTCTCCTTTACGAGCGTTTAAAAAACTTCATTCCCTCGTAATGGAGAGGTGTTGTGCAGAGCGGCCCGAGCAGTCATAGGGCAGCCGGTTTGTGGCTGGCGACAGCTTTACCCTTGACGGCGGAAAGGGCCGTCTCTGCTATGGGTTTCGAACGAGGGTATGAGGGGTTTAAAACGCGGAGAGAACAAGGAGCCTAATAATAAGGATGACCGCATTTCAGAAAGCAGAAGCGGCTGGTGGATCGCGCATTTGCCCGAAGATCACCCACTGGCAAAACAGCACACGTCGCTTTTACAAGCGACTAATTCGATCACATGGACTTCAGCTCACAGCCGCCAGCCGGCGGTTTCGAATGGACTACGAATTTTACTTGTACACGGTTACGACAGCGTCCACCATATAAAGGATGACGATCTGAAGTTGCTGTCGGTTCGCTGGTCAAAGGGGACCGACGCGCTCGATGCTGCAAGGAGCGAACCAAAACTCTCAGGACGGTCTGGCTTGTGGGGCTGATTGGCTAGGGCTTAATCCTTCTCAGCAGCCTCTTCGACGATTCGCACAGCGGCTTGGTTGAAGTCCTCGCGTGGTTTTTTCCCCTGATTCTGGGGTGGACGGTGAGACGACTTCTCGTCGAGTAGATCAGCTTCTCTCTGTGCTTTATCGGCTTTTGTTCGTTTCTCTGACATAAGCACAGTTTCCCACATCCCGGAGTCAGACGCTAGGACCTGTGGATTTCAAACTGCACCATTAGCAGAAGGTCCGTGAGATTGACGAATCGGCCAAAGCTGCTGACGGCTTTGGTGAACGCCTCGAGAGACTAGCTCGTCTTAAACGGGTTGAGAGTTCCTACGTCCAGCTGCCTGAAATCCCCTTCGTTTCTGGTGGCAACGACCAACCGATGCACGCGGGCCGTGGCAGCAATCATAGCGTCCTCGATCAACCGGTCAGGTCTTTGGTTCATGATCCGACCCCACTCCCGAAAGCACGGCGTATCCATCGGCAGTATCTGATACGAAGCGGCCACCTGATCTGCCCAAGACTCGATGTCGATAGCCTTAGCTGGATCTTGGTGCCGAGTCCGCTCAATTCCCGCTTGCAGTTCGCCTATCGTCACGGCTGACAAAAACAATTGCTCCTCTTCCTGCTTGTTGAGCCAAGCTAGCACTCCGCCATGTGGGCGTGGCTTTCGCAGCTCGGAAACGATATTGGTATCTAAGAGGTATCCGTTCACTTGAACTCCAGCACAGTCCGTCGTCGCAACTTGTGGCGCTCCGGGATCAAATTCTTAAAGCGAGCTTCGGGAGCCAACAACAAGGCTTTGAGGCCGGGACGCGCAGCCCGTTGCAAGCGGTTCCACTCTCCAATCGGTACGAGGATGGCGGTTTCGATTCCGCGCCGGGTGACAACTTGGGGTCCCTTCTCGATGGTTGCGTCCAAGAATTCGCTAAACCGCGCTTTCGCATCCTGAACTTGCCACGAATTCATGCCCCAATCTCCTTGCTCGATGCTCGTCATTGTAGGGGCTAGTCATATGACTAGTCAATAGAAGATTCACAACAGAACGCCAAATTGGCGACTGATCGGACGTTAGTCACCGCCAGTTTGATTTCCTCTGTTCTGATCATGTTTTCAACCACCTGCCGAATTATCGTTTTCGCCTGTGTCCTAGAACGTGCCGCGGACGTGCCTATGTGGTCGTCTGCACGGACGATCCATTTGTTCGATTCAGGGCGGCTCGGACAATCTCAAGGTCTGGATGTTGATACTGCATGGTAGCTCTGACATCTTTATGCCCCATTGTCGTCATTACCGCCGCTAGATTGCCGGTATTGCTTAGGACCCTTGTCCCGTAATCGTGTCGTGCGCAATACAAGACGAGATTCTCGGGGAGTTGAGCCTTCCGGCGTGCGATTCGGAAAGGCTTTCCCAGGTCCATCAAATGACCACACCGTGAACGAGCGGAAGGAAACAGGCATCCCTCCACCTTACCTGCGGCGCGGGCCCGGAGCACTTCGTATGCCCGATCGCTCATCGGGATCATTCTTCTCCCATCGACAGTCTTGCTGTCTGGCACGAAGATGATTCGATTGTTCCAATCCAGATTTTCGGTACGGATACGATAAAGCTCTCTCCCGTTCCTCATTCCCGTGTCCCTTGCGAGAATGATGACATCCCGAAACAGCTCGAACATCTCAGGTTTCCAATTGCAGGATTTAGCAGCGGTCAGTAACTTCTCTTCAGCATTATCATCCAGCCTTAGTTTGCGTCCATGCTCCGGCCACAGCTTGAATTTTGGAATCTTGATGAGGAGATTCCACTCTTCTCCCTTGTGGAGCATCCGGCGCAACGTTCGTAATGCACAGTTTACGTTCGCTGCTGAACCGCCGAAACGGAGGACCTCCACATGGTCCTTGGTTATGTGGTCAAGACGCATGCCAACGATGCATGTGCTGGACAGCAGTCGCCAGCCATTTGCGTAGTATTTTCTTGTCTTGCTCGCCAGACCTGCTGATTCGACCCAGCCTCTGAACCGGGTCGAGAGCTCCTGCAGGCTGGGAGCCTTCCGGTCCAGCAGACCCGTACCTTCAATTGCTTGTGAGAACCGCAAAGCGGCAATCCTTCCGGCCCTCTTTTTGTTGGTCTCTTTGGTAGACCCTCGGTACCGTTTGCCGCGAACCTTGAAGTCATACCAGTAAAATCGAGAATCTTTCTTTCGAAACAGTTCCACGAGTTTCCTCCATTGCAGCCCGCACGGAGGCGCTCGTGTGCTCCTTTTCGAAGGAAGGAGAACAAGAAGATGTTAGCTTATGAGGCTTTGCCTTTGCTAACGGCGAAGTGGGGCGCTCTCTCATAATGCATTGAGGGGTTTTGAGTGAAATCGGGATGTTTCAACAATCATCGGTCCGAACCTGAGTTCCTGCACGCATCAGCGCATCCAAAACGGGCCACACTAATCGGCCTATGAATGATCCGAGCGCCTCGCTCATGCAATTTCTCAGGTGTTCGGTTTACGATCAGTTGTCGCCTGAGTCCTGACGATCTTCGCAGGCAAAGCCCCGTGCGAGATCCAAGTGTCACGAAGTTGGCCAGTAGACCCGTAACCCGCCATCCGGATGTGGGCCAATCGCCAAGCCTCCCAGGGACCGGAAACCGGCGGCCAACCCGCCTACAGCCACTCCTCCGACCGCGAGTCCTCCCAAGGCCACTAAGCCCAAAGCCAACCCGCCGACGCTGACGACCCCGAATCCCAAGCCTCCGACTGCGATCACCCCTGCCGCAATCGCACCGACGGCAATAATGCCTACCGCAACGTCGCCTACCGCCACCAAGCCTACGGCGCGCCCGCGGTTTTGGTTGGACCGAGCGTCAGGGCCGAACGCAACTGAGATCACGGGAACGTTGCCGACCATCACGCTGGATTGATATCGCATGATTCCTTTACGGACTCACTCCAGACTTTGTTCCCACTTTCTGGCCGCAATGAAGACAGTCTGTCCGACGTGCAGTCGCATAATCGAGCCCGCGGAGATCCGCCGCGTTAACTTCGAGGAGATGGTGTGTCCGTCGTGGTTCACAATTGCGGGGGAGGCACTCAGAAATAGGGTCAATGCGTGATAAAGAGATGTTACGCCAGATGGTGGGCTGTCCTGATCATAATTGCCTGCTACCACATTGACTGACCTTGAAGTTTACAGGTTCAGGAAGTAGACGGGTGCCATTGCAGCCAGCACAGCTCCGGCCTGTAGCGCAAGCACGCGCAGCGTCTGCTTTGGCGCTCGCGGTAGCCACTTGATGGCGAAGTATGCCAGCACGGGAAGCTGTCCCGCCATGAGAAGCTGCCATAAATGAGCGATTGAACCCTCGTCAGCCTCACGCACGAGAGCACCCTGTCGCGTGGCTCGGCCATAAATGTAAGCCCCGCCAAGAAGCGCCAGTGCCATCAGAGACATTGCAACCGGAAGAAATGCACTCGGCTTTCGGACCATAGTGCGAAAGGATTCACTCATCGTCGTAACCGTCTCAGCCTAAAAGCCCAGCGCAACCATCTTACTCCCGCGTTGAAGTCAGTTGTAGCTATCAGGCGTTTACAATTAGAACCCCTCAATGAGCATTATGGCGAGTACGGTCATCTCGCAGGCTTCCGCAAAGCCGCTCCGAGTAATCTGCCTGGTCCAGGTTCTTGCACAAAAGCAACAATCCGAACATTTCTTGGATCCGTACCGGGCTTGAGCTTCAACTGAACACTTTCGTCAAAGGTCTTTCCCCTCGGTAGCTTTCCTATCTTTGTGAGTTGCAGCACGACCGCAACGTGCGTCAAGTGTTGGCCGCCGTTTTCGCCGCGCAAGACTTGCGACTCGACGCGATCGAGAGCGACAGCCACAAGGACGTCGGCGTTTTGTTTCTGGGATTTGCCGTCAGCTTCGATGCGCATTCGAATAACAGCTGGATTTCCGGCATCAACGTTCACCTCGCTGATGTGTACAGGCACCTTAGGTACGGCGGCAGCTTTGTGAAACACTTTGTCCGCCTGTAGCGAATCGTTAGCGCGCATTTCGCTGGTTCCATCCACGATGATCTGGGGAGTGTACGGAGTCTTAAGCCCAAGGGCGCGGACATAGGCAGCCTGGCGTTCCGTTAGTGCAGCTGAGGAGTTTGGATCTTTCCAGCCGTCATGGTCCCAATAATCCACGTGTTCACTCAGGACGATGAATTGCGCACCAGCAATGGGCGGGAAAGTGTCCATCCTTTGGAGGAGGGCGTCCGCGGGAGGACAACTGGAACAACCTTCAGAGGTGAACAGCTCAACCAGAATGGGAGGCGCATCCGCGCTCGATATCTCCGGGGTGGAGGGTTTGTTTTCGACCTGCCGAGCCCGCCCGTCGGCGGTAGGCGCCGTTTGCAGGAATGAAAGGCCAAAGAACAAAACCGCGCACGCTGACGTTCGCACTGAGCCGCATCTAGACATGGCAATGATATTGGATGAGAAAAATCCCAGTGGCAATAGCCATTCGACAGGATTTTATGCTGACCACGATGCTCTGCCGGTCCTCACCTGCGACAGTTTGGGGTCTGAGTGCCCAAATAGTCTCCAACCTAGAATTTCTCCGGCCGCGTAGTTGATGTAATCGCATTATAAAAG
>DLMH01000123.1 GCA_002478115.1 Candidatus Acidiferrum typicum
AGATATCCGCCTGTATATTGACAATCGGTGCCCCCCTCTGAATCGTAGTAAGTTCCAGCCACGGTCTGAATATCGCCTGGCGCAATTGCAACTCCGGCAATCGTAATCTGCGCGGTCCCCGTGTTCACGATGCGGATAAGGTTGTTATATGTGTCCGCGATAAAAATATTTCCCGAGGCGTCAAGAAATACCCCTTCCGGAACATCAAGTTGTGCGCTGGTCGCCAGGCCGCCATCGCCGGTGTACCCGCAGGGTTGCTGCAGCGCAGGGTTGCCAGCTACGGTTGAGATGTTGCCGCCGCTCACCTTGCGGATAAGGCAATTGTCTGCGTCCGCGATAAACATATTTCCTGAGCCATCTACAAAAACGCCGAAAGGATCATTGAGTTGCGCGCTGGTCGCCGGTCCGCCATCGCCTGAATATCCAGCCCCTAACGTGGCGTTGCCCGCCACGGTTTGAATGTTGCCGGTGCTCGCCACCACTTCACGAATCACCGAATTGTCTGTGTCGGCGATGAAAATGTTTCCCGAGCCGTCCACAGCCACACCTTCCGGTCCGAAAATCCCGAGCGCCGCACTGGTGGCCGGTCCTCCGTCACCGGAGTAGCCGTGAGTGCCGTTCCCGGCTACGACGGTGAGAGTACCGGTCGTATCCACTTTGAAAATATGACTCGAGTAGGAAGCTGCGATATAGGCGTTCCCTACGCCGTCGAATGCGACACTGCCCGGATACCCAATGCTGGCTGTCAGTGCCGCTAGATTATTTGGGCCGCCGCCGGCAACAGTGCTGATGGCATACTGCGCCAGTGAAGCCTGGGGCGCGAGCAGCACAAGTGCCAGAGCAAGAAAAGAAACTCTAGGTAAGGTGTGGGAACGCATGATCACTTTACCTCCGCCGTGCTAGCAATCCGGTCCAGGCGGACCACTGTTGTGTTCTTGGTTTTACCAGGCCCCGGCGTCTGCAGGACGAGTCGGGGACGCATTCCCTTTTGCCACAACTGATAGTCCGACCGCCGGATGGTGAATTCCTGTGTGGTCTCTGTGGACGCGTGCGCGCGAAGCGAGACCGCACAGGCTTGGGATCCGCCCTTATCAGGATGAGAGAAGTCCCAAAGAGTCATCCTCTGAATGGAGAGGTCATACGGCCCGTGGTTCGTCAGATGGATG
The DNA here is from genome assembly GCA_002478115.1 of Candidatus Acidiferrum typicum. Classification (GTDB taxonomy): domain Bacteria; phylum Acidobacteriota; class Terriglobia; order Acidiferrales; family UBA7541; genus Acidiferrum; species Acidiferrum typicum. The sequence goes on from DLMH01000123.1 coordinate 1,167, forward strand.
AGCATCCGAATCTGTGTTTGGGAACCGAGATCCGTGCTCTGCACAACCTCATAGGAGCCGGAAACCACAGGTGCATTGCTGGCTAATGCGAACTGGACCCCGAGTACAAATAGTGCAACGACCGCCAACCGCCACTTGCAGACACGAAGAATGTTGTAGCTCATGTGAACCTACCTTCCTTCCCGGGCGCCCTCGAAGCCAACCCCCCCCTCGATTACGCTTACCGCAACGCTGGGAACGCTGCGCCAACTTCAAAGCCGATTCAGCGATGTGAAGCCATATCCCCGCACAGGGGCAATTACGATGCCAGCCCAGCATAAGGACTAACTGCAATATTCACAAGGAGTTGCGTCCTCAAGCTCGCGAAGACCGCAAGTGAGCAAAGGGGCAAAACGCGCCTTTAATGGGGAGAAAGCCCCGTTTCGGGAACCCGCTTGCGCAGGGGAAACCTTTTCTCCAGCCTCGACCTGAACGGGGAGGCCGACAATGGGCAATGTGCGAGAATGAAATGCGCCTCGGCAGTCTACGAACCCCGATGAACCCCGCCCCGCGAAAAACAGATCATCCTGCCTTGCGACATAGTCTGTTTTATACGGCGATACCGCGAATAGGAACGATGCTGCTGTTGTTCGCTTCCGCGGCGATTTTCGAGGCCAAGAACCTCTTTTCGCTAACGGCTCTCTCGAACGGCGACATTTGGTGGCACCTGCGCACTGGACTTTGGATCCTCCAAAATCACGCTGTGCCGCATAGTGGACTTTTCTCGCAGTCGGCGGCCCTTCCCTGGACCGCTTCAAGCTGGGGCTACGATCTGAAGATTGCTTTCGCCTTCAGAATGCTGGGACTGCGCTCCATCCCACTTCTGCTGATGGGCTTCAAAACGGCATTCGCGGTCGTGAGCTTCCTCCTGGCGGGTGGTTTACGCGGAAGATTCTGGCCTGCGGTCGCATTATCGGCTACCGCGCAATACACACTCGGCAGCGTTCAGCCGGGCCCCGGCTATTGCTCGATAGTTTTCTTTGCTGTCGAATTGCTACTGCTAAGCGAGAACCACGACACAGGCAGCGTTCGACTTCTCTTTTGGTTACCGCCGCTTTTCCTGGTGTGGGCCAATCTCGACGTTCAGTTTGTGTACGGAATCCTGCTTCTTGTGCTGTACCTGAGTACATCTTTCCTCCAGTCCCTAGGACAGCGATCGGCAATCGAGCATCCCCAAGAAAAGGGGGCTGCCGTCTCGGCAAAAAACGCTGGCGTAGTAGTAACATTATGCGGGATCGCGACCTTCGTGACGCCTTACTCTTATCACCTCTACGGAGTTTTTTTCGCGAGCCTAACGAGCGCCTCGAACCGTTACTTTCCAAACTTCCACGCCATGAGTTTCCGCCAGCCTCGGGACTACGTTCTGATGCTTTTGACGATGGGAGCGTTTCTGGCGCTCGGTCTGCGTCGTTCTCGGGACCTATTCCAAATCGCACTCATGATCGGCTGCACGATGCTCTCATTCCATGCGCAGCGTGACGCATGGCTCGCAACTCTGGCCGCAATTGCAGTAATCGGCGAGGCAATCGGCAATGCGGACGAAGCTGCCGACGCAGACAAGCGGCACACGTGGAACGGGCAGGTGCTCATTGCCGGGGGACTGGCGGTCACGAGCTTAATACTCGCGGCCATGCTCGAAATTCCCCGCAGCCACGATGCGCTGATGGCAAAGGTCGCTCAAACCTATCCGGTTGCCGCCTGCCATTACATTCGTGAACATCAGCTTCCGCAGCCGCTGTTCAACTTCTATGACTGGGGAGGGTTCCTGACCTGGTATTTGCCGGAATATCCCGTGGCCATCGACAGCCGCCCCGGCTTGTACGACGACGATTTCGTCGTGCAATATTTCAAAGCCATGAACGCCGATATGCGTTATCAGGCCTATCCCGCGATGGCCCAGGCTGGAACGCTGCTATTGCCGCAAAATTCGCCGATGGGGCAAGCCCTAAGGACGCTGCCAGCATTCCAAGTGGCGTACAGTGACAGGGTCTCGGTTGTCCTGATCAAACCGTAGATGCGTATGGTGTTGCGTGCAGCTAGGGACGTTCCTTCTTAAAGAGCATGTATATCTGACAGTGAGAATAGCCGGTCTTTGTCAGGAGGTAACCATCGGAGAAATGGTCGAGCGGGTATCCCCAAGCGTCCATCACTGACATCTCTTTCTTGAACAGATCCTCGTCGAAGGAATCAAAATATTGGATGACGATGTAGTCCGCCGCTGCGCTGCGCAACTGATCTTCAACTTGCTGCGGATGGTATTCAGACACTGAGTGGTGATAGTAGGCACGATGCAGGTTGGCAAAGATGTTGTGGTCGAAGTAGGCGTTGATAGCGACCATTCCGTACTGATTGCCATAGATGACTTTGCCCTGCTTCACCAACGGTGCAAGGTATTCCGCCATGTCCTCGGCTCCGGAATAGGGCAGGCGTACGTCATTGCGGATCGCGACAGAGGCATTGAAGACCTGATAGCAGAGTGTCATCGCCAAGGTTGCAACTACGACCCTGTAGCTCCACAAGCCGGACGTATCGAGATGACGGGCCTCCTCCGCACTCGGCCAGGCGATCGCCAGCCCGGTGATCATGGCGAGGAAGATCGTACCCTGCTGATACGGGCCGCCATTTGCGTAGCCGTACAATCCCGCCATGAGTGCAACGGGCAGCAGAAAAGAAGTCAGCGCCCGTCGCAGAAAACACCACACGCCGAAGACGCAGAAGACGGCAAGTGATAGCCACGTATTATCCACGAGCGCTCCGATGATGGATGCGAGTGATCGTTGCGCAATCACGATTGCGGTAAGGCCAGCCTGATGCGTTGCTTCAACGTCCGGTGCCGGCCGGAGAATGAAGAAAAGGAACAAGTACATTACGACGAGACTGGCCGCTGAAACCGCAAACCATCTTCGCGTCTTGTCGTCGTGATCAGACCACTGCTTCATGAATCGAAAGGCATAGGCCACCGCCAGCCCGAAAGCCATAAGACTGCCGTGAGCGGTCAGATTGGCCAGCGGAACCAGGGAAAGCGCGAAGAGTTGGGGACGCCTCAGATCCCGGAATTGCCGGGCAGCAACAAAACAGAAGAGAGCGAACAACACGTAGGACCGCGCGACGAGAGCATACTGATAGACGAAGAAATAGCTCAATGCCATCAGCCAGCGGATCGGGCGTGGGAAAGGCGCAATAAAGAGCAATGCAACGACACCGGCGAACGCGAAGGAGGCTCCCAAATATGAGAGCGCTCCATATCTCGCGTGGAACACATGTTGCGCCACCCACAGGATGGTGTGCCACAAACCTGGAGAGCCCTCGTAGCGAAGTTCGTGAAACCAGATGGTGCCGAGATCGAGATCCCGCGCCAGCAACCAGGCCTGCGCTTCGTCCGCCCACTTCTCGTGATAATTAATGGTGAAACTGACAACCACGATCCACAGGCCAAGCACACCGAAATCCCCGATTCGCCACCAGGGAT
>DLMH01000161.1 GCA_002478115.1 Candidatus Acidiferrum typicum
GGTTCGTTTTGGCAAACCGCGCACTCGCCCAGCTTATGGGAGCGAAGAACCCCGAGGATTTGCTCGGGAAAACGGATTTCGACTATTTTCCGAAAGAACTGGCAACGGCCTACTATTCCGATGAACAGGCCATCCTCCAAACCGGACTGCCGCTGCTTAATCAGGAGGAGCGGTCGGTGGACGCCGAAGGAAACGCGAAGTGGCTCTCGACATCGAAGGTTCCCTTGCGCGATCGGCAAGGCGAGGTGCTCGGGATTATCGGAATCGGCCGCGACATCACTGTGGGAAGGCAAGCGGAACAAGCATTACGGCAGTCGGAAACGAGTTTCCGTTCCGTGGTTGAGGGCGCGCCCTACGGGATTTTTCGCGCCAGTGTGGACGGCCGCTTCCTGCGAGTCAATTCGGCACTGCAAGAAATGTTGGGCTACCGGTCCTCCACGGACCTGCTGGATGCCAACCTTGGGGACCATGTTTTCCGGAATCGCGCTGATTTTCATCATTTGGTTGAGTTATTGGGCAGCGTGGACGAATTTAAGGACGTGGAGATGGAGTGGAAACGCAAGGATGATTCCCCCATCACTGTGCTGTGCAGCGGCCGGAGAGCGGAAGGTGGGGATGAGAATTCTACCTATAACGAGGTCTTTGTCGAAGACATCACGGAGAGACGAGTTCTCGAGCGTCAACTCCGGATGGCGGCAAAAATGGAGGCTGTGGGGCGTCTCTCGGGTGGGATTGCGCACGATTTCAATAATCTGCTCGGAGTGATTATCGGTTACAGCCAGATGCTCGCGCGGAAAATGGAACGCGATAACCCATTGCACGAATACATCGAGGAGATCGAGAAAGCGGGACAGCGCGCGACGTCGCTCACGCGTCAATTGCTCGCGTTTAGCCGGCAACAGATTCTAACCCCGAAAGTCCTGAACTTGAATGAACTGGTTTCCGACATGGTGAAAATGCTACCCCGATTGATTGGTGAGGACATCGCCATAAGCACGAAGCTCGAACCCGCGATTGGGAATGTGAAGGCCGACCAAGGACAAATAGAGCAGGTGGTGATGAACCTGGCGGTCAACGCCCGGGATGCTATGCCCAGCGGCGGCAGGCTGACCATCGGGACAGCGGATGTCGTAATGGATGAAATGTATGCGCGGCAGCACCCGGGGGCAAAACCGGGGAAGTACGTAATACTGTCGGTCGCGGATTCGGGCGTTGGAATGAACAGCGAGACCCTGCTGCATATCTTCGAGCCATTTTTCACTACGAAGGAAGTCGGCAAGGGGACGGGATTAGGGCTTGCGACAGTTTACGGCATCATGAAGCAAAGCGGTGGTTATATCTGGGTGGACAGCGAACTGGGTAAGGGTTCTTGTTTCCAAATCTTTCTTCCCCGCGTGGAGGAGACGGTTACGCACGTCGCGGAGCAGACCTCGCCCTCGCCCAACTCGCAGGGAAGCGAGACGATACTCGTGGCGGAAGATGCGGAGCCCTTGAGAAAGTTGGCACGGACCTTTTTGGAAGAGCGTGGTTTTCAAGTTCTTACGGCTTCCAGCGGAGAAGAAGCTCTCAAGGTTGCAGCGGAGTTCTCTGGAAAGATTCATTTGCTCCTGACAGACGTCGTGATGCCCGGGATGAACGGAAGGGTCCTGGCCGAACAATTGCTTCCGAAGCGGCCTGGAATGAAAGTTCTTTACATGTCGGGCTATACGGACAGTTTTATTGCTGGTCACGGAGTTCTTGAAGAGGGAACCCATTTACTCCATAAGCCGTTCACAGAAGAGGTTCTGATCTCAAAAGTTTGTGAAGTTCTGAAATCGGTTCGCGCGATTGCAGGAATGAAAGCGCCGCTGGTGGCGGAATTGCCGCGGCAGAAAGTTTGAGTAAAACTCAGTATGGCGAAACTTTTGGTTGTCGATGACGAAGAATCAGTACGACGATTGATTCGACTTAATCTGATGGACTCCTATGAAATCGTTGACACGGGAGAGCCGGAACAGGCTCTGGCCCTCGCATTGGAGCACAAGCCAGACGCAATCCTGCTGGACCTGCGCATGCCAAGATACTCCGGGTTCGAACTGTTGCAAACCTTTACATCGTTCAGCGCCACCCAGTTGATTCCTGTATTTGTGATTAGCGGCGAAGCCGGATCCAAGACCAAGGAGTTTTGTCGCGAGTTGGGCGTTGTTGGCTACTTTGAGAAGCCAGTGGACTTTGACGCTTTGCGCCAATCATTGGAGACATTTTTAAAGAATGGCCGGAAAGAGCGCAGGAGTGAACCCCGAGTCCGTCTTCGGGTGCCGTTGAAGCTCTCGGGGACGGATGAGAACGCAGAGGCGTTTTCGGCTCTAACAACTACCGAAAACATGAGCCGCAGCAGTTTCTTGTGTTCCTGTAGCGTCGCACTCGCTCCAAATTCGACGGTGAGTGTTCGCCTTGTGGGCTCAGGCGAACAATTGGTCGGCAAGGCAAGGGTCGTCCGCGCGGAACGCGACGAGACCTCGTATCCGCGCTACGCATTCCGCTTTGTCGAAAAGACGGGGCAATGGCTACTGGAATGAGTGCGTCCATGATGGAATGCAATCGCATCCCTCTCAGGGACTCGGCGAGTGGCCCGGATTGCTGCCTCTTTCTTCTTGAACAATCTTCATAGAGCGGAGCTACAAACTCTTCGACCCGCTCGCATCAAATAAACACGGAGGGTGCCCCAGGTTCGGCATTTGAACCTGGGTCTTGGGGTCCCCTTTTCTCCCTACTCTCCAACGTCCATGCGGACCAACCCCGGCTCGCCCTTGGCGTAAAAGGACCAACTGCTCCATGGCCATTCCTTGGGATGCTTCACCAATCTTCGCGTCCCAGGATTCGCGTGCATGTAGTTCAACTTCTCTGTCTTCTTGCCCTTCGTGTATACGTTAAAATCATAAAACCTCGGCTGCCAGAATGCCCGCGGCGGTCCCCCCTCTTCCTGGAACGGCAACTGTAACTGCCCCACGCCGGCGAATTTTCTCCGCTTGCGCATCTTCCGCGACACCCGCAGTTTTAATTTCTGCAACACGGTTGATGGCGTTCCGCGTTTCGGTTCGCTCATCAACAGATGCACGTGCTCCGGCATGACCACATACCCGAGCAGACGAAACTCCGTCTCGTCGCGGACTCTTCCCAACTCTTGCACGAAGATGTCGCGCGCACGCACTGTCTTCAACAATGGCAGACGCCGATAACAACTGAAGGTAATGAAGTGCAAATGACCTTTGCCGTAGTAGCGCTTCAGCCCAGCCGGCATCGCAAACCCCAAAGCGAGAAATGCCACCCCAAGACCCAGGTTCCCACACCGAACCTGGGGCACCCTCCGCGCCTCTCTACTTCCGCGGGAATTGTTGAAGTGATATCCTTCCTTGTGCCCCATGTCAACCGATTCCACCGCGTTCAACCCGGGCCACCCGCCTGAGGCATGACCTGGACCGTTGCGAACCAGAGTGTCGTGGCCGTTCCTGACGGCGGGTGGGGCACCCTTCGCAAGGTGGCAAGACGTGGGTGCCGCACCCTTTGGGTTTGGCTTATGAAGGGTGCGGTTTTTGGCTCTACGGCCGCACTCCCGGAATCTGCAAATCGATGCGGTACACACTGCTGCTCGCCGTGATGAAGAGCGACTTGCCATCGCTGCCGCCCCAGTTCAGGTTCGCAACGACCTCAGGGGTGAGTATCGTGGCGATGTGTTTGCCTCCCGAAGAGAAAATCCACACGCCCCCGGGGCCCGCGCCGTACAAATTCCCCGCTTGATCGACTTTGATCCCGTCGGGACTTCCTTTGCGAGGATCGGATGTGGCATCGAAGAAAACCTCTCCCTCTGCCAGCGTGCCATCCGTTTTCACCCGGTAGCGCATCCAGGTCTTCTGCGGCTCGGAATTGCTGACGTAGAGAAATTGCTCATCCGGCGAAAAGGCGATGCCATTGGGCCGCGGCAGATCCTTTATCAGAAGCTGCAAATTTTCCCGCTTCGGCGGTGCGCCGGGTCCTTGTTCCAGGGCCCCCGCAAGGCGATAGACACCATTGATCGTCAATTCCTTTGCCGGATCAGTGTCTTTTTGCGTGGGCAGACCGTAGGGCGGATCCGTGAAGTACAGCGAGCCATCCGATTTGTAAACGAGGTCGTTAGGACTGTTCAGGCGTTTGCCCTCGAAGGTGTCCGCCAAAATGGTGGTGTGTGATGGATCGCTGAGCGATTCGATCCGGTAGACGTCGCGCTGCCCATGCCCGGCGACGGTCAGGCGCCCGCGCGCATCCAGTGTCATCCCGTTCGATCCCGGTTCGTGGCCGCCGAACGTTGCGGTTCCCTTAAAACCACTGGGTTGCAGAAGGATGCTCGCGGCGGCTCCGGGCTGCCATTTGCGGATGCTATTGCTGGGAATATCGGCAAAGAGCAGATAGCCCTCGTGAATCCAGATGGGGCCTTCTGTCCAGGTGTATCCGCTGGCCAGCTTGTGCAGAATGGCGCCGTCCGGAATGATCTCGTTGGCGGCCGGGTGCAGCCGCTCGACTTTCGCGGGACTCTGCTGAGAGGCGAAGGAAGTCGAGTTCCCATAGTGCAACATCGCCACGCCGAATCCAACGGCCACCACGGAAAGGAAAACGGCTAATTTTGTGTGAGCCAAGGAATCTCTCCCCTCTTTACGCTTGTGCGAGGCGCACTGCCTCGCACTCAAACGTTCTTAACACAGTTTTAGGGGGGCAAACAAAAGATTCGCTTCAGCCGGTGGCAATCTCGTCCAGCAATTCCCCGCCGGCAGCGCGCAGTTGGATCCGCAGGGCCAGTTGGCCGTTCGCGTGTGTCGAACAACTCAGACACGGATCATAGGCCCGCACCACCGCGGAGACGCGGTTCAGCATGCCTTCATGGAGTTTTGTGCCGTCAATGAAATGCTCGCTCACCTGCTGGATGCTGCGGCCGATCGCCAAGTTGTTGTGGCCCGTGGCAACGATCAGGTTGGCCCAAACGATGGCGCCTTCCTCATTGACCTTATAGTGGTGAATCAGCACACCGCGCGGAGCTTCCACCATGCCCACGCCTTCGAGCGAATTCACGCCGGCGGTGGCTCGAACATGCTTGTCCAGAATTTGCGGGCTGTTGAGCAGCATCTCGATTTTTTCAAGTGCGCAGACGATCTCAATGAGCCGCGCGTAGTGATTCAGGAATGCGCTATGCGCGGGGGCGCCAAAGCGCTGGTGAAATTCCTGGAATTCCGCGTCCGCTTTGGGAAAGCCGCACTGTTGGGCTACATTCAATCGCGCCAAGGGACCGACGCGGTACACGCCATCGGGAAATCCCTGCGGCTTGAAATAGGGCGCTTTCAGATACGATTCACGAAGGCTGGCCTCGCCGATCCAGTTGGCGTAGTCCTCGGCGGGAATGTGGTCGGCCGCGATTTCGCCGTCGGCCTTCTGGAAGCGCAAGCCGCCCTCGTAGAACTGCACGTTCCCTGGTGTATCCACAAGCCCGGCATACATCGTGGGCGCGGAACCGAAATACTCGATCTCCTCTTTATAGGAATCCAGCGCGCCCTTAAAGAAAGCGATGGTACGCTCGGCAATCGCTTTGGCGGCAGGCAGGTCGGCAAGGATGCGGTCGCGAGCGTGAGCGGAGAACGGCGAGCCCACGCCTCCCGGAACAATCCAGGATGAATGCACGCGCTCTTGCCCGAGGCTCTCAATGATTTGCAAACCGAATTTCCGGAGTTCAATGCCGTCACGGGCAAGTTCCGGGTGCGCAGCGATCACCCCCAGCACATTGCGGGTGGCGATATCGGAATCCATGCCCAGAAGAAAATCCGGCGATGAAAGATAGAAGAAGCTGAGCGCATGGGATTGCACCATTTGCGCGCAGTGAATGAGTTCCCTGAGCTGTCTGGCCGTCGGAGGAATCCGCACAGCCATGATCGCGTCGCATGCCTTGGAAGACGCCAGCAGGTGGCTGATCGGGCAAATACCGCAAATCCGGGCCGTGATCCCCGGCATTTCGTAATAGGGGCGCCCCTCGGTGAACTTTTCGAAACCGCGAATTTGCGTCACGTGGAATTCGGTTCCCGTCACGCGGCCGTTATCATCCAGATGAATCGTAATCTTGGCGTGCCCTTCGATGCGGGTCACCGGGTCAATCGTGATGCGCTTCATCGGAAGCTCCTTATCCAAACTTTACCGCCAGGGTTCCTTCACGCTTTTTGCCGTCCAGAAGTTCCGCGATCACGCTGGAAATCGCTTTTGCGGGAGGCGGGCAACCCGGCAGGCACATGTCCACCTTCACGAATTCACGCAGCGGGCGAGCCTGCTTCAGCAGCGCGGGCACGCCATCCGTCGGTATGATTTTGTTTGCTTGCACGCCTTCGACGTACACCTGATGCAGCAGCTTTTGCACGGGGATGGAATTGCGCATCGCCGGGACATTACCGGTGACCGCGCAATCCCCCAAAGAAATGAGCAGCCGTGTGCGCTGGCGAATCTTCTTGAGTTTGTTGAGGTCGTCCTGCGAACTGACCGCGCCTTCGACCAAAGTAACGTCCACGTCCTCGGGGAATTCCTGCGCGTCCACCAGCGGCCCGTAGACCAGTTCGATCTTCTGCGCCAGCGAGATGATAGCGGCGTCCATGTCCAGCAACGACATGTGGCAACCCGAGCAGCCGTCCAGCCAGACCGTCGCCACTTTGACTTTCTTCATGCCTGGACTCCTCTCCTGCGAACCAGCGAGCTGATATTGTCGTTTTTCTTGACCATCTCTTCGACGGCCCAGCCCTTTTCCGCCAGCGCTCCTGTCGGGCACGCTTGCACGCACTTGCCGCAGCTCGTGCACCCTTTCGCGTCGCCCCACTTCTGGTTGAGATCGCCGACAATCCGGGAATGAATGCCGCGCGAAGTCACTTCCCAGACGTGCGCGCCTTCCAGCTCCGCGCAAACGCGCACGCATCGTGTGCACAAAATGCAGCGGTTCTGGTCAAGAACGTAACGCGGATGAGACAAATCGACGGCCAGCTTCGGGTAGTTGTAAGCAAAGCGCACCGTGCTGATGCCCATTTCCGTGGCCATGGCCTGCAACTCGCAATGGCCATTCGAAACGCACGCCGAACACACGTGATTGCGCTCGACGAAAAGCAGTTCCAGCGAAACTCGCCTGTATTGCGTGAGTTTGGGCGACACCGTGGTGACCGACATCCCGTCCTGCACCGGAGTTGTGCAGGCCGGGAATAGCCGGTCGGTTCCGGAGATTTCCACGATGCAAAGCCGGCAAGCGCCAACCGGCGTGAGCCCTTCCAGGTCGCAGAGCGTCGGGATGCGTTTGCCGTTGGCTCGCGCGGCCTGCAGGATGGTCTGGCCTTCCACGGCGCTGATTAATTCGCCATCGATTCGCACGGAAAGTTTTTTCTGCGGCAAGGCGTCGCTCCTTTATCTAGCTCACGTTGGCAACTTTGACGTCGCAACGCAGGCACCGGCATGTTTCATCCAGCGTCTCTTCATGGCTCAGGCCCATGACCACCTCGGCGTTGGAACGGACCCGCACGACCGGAGCCAGCATCTGGCCGTTGTTGCGGTGATTGGGACTGGGAACCTCTGGAGGATCTTGTCCGAATTCAAAATCCGGCAAGATCTCGCCCCAGCGGTCGGACTCCATGAGTTTCATGTCAATGTTGCGTGCTGCTTGCTTGCCATAGGCCATGGCGTTCGAAACGTTCGAGGCGCCGGTGATCACGTCACCTCCGGCATAAAACCCTGAGCGGCTGGATTCCAGCGAGAAGCGGTCCACGTCAATCGTGCCGCTCGGCTTCAGACTCAATCCCGAAGCGCGCGCGAAGTCGAAGTCCACGCTTTCGCCGATGGCAAAAATCACGGAATCGCACTCGTAACGGCGAATTTCGTCGGAGGCTACAGGTTTGCGCCGCCCGGAAGCGTCGTACTCGCCAAGGGTGGTCTTCACGATCTCAAGGGCTTTCACATTCCCGGCCTTGTCGCCAATCACGCGGTGCGGCGCGGCCAGGAACACGAACTGCGCTCCCTCATCCTTCGCGGCCTGTGTTTCTTCCTCGATGGCCGGCATGTCCTTATGTTCGCGCCGGTAGAAGACGGTAACTTCCGCGCCGCGGCGCAATGCCGTGCGCGCCGAATCGATGGCAGCGTTTCCACCGCCGATGATGGCCACGTTTTTCCCGATGGGCACTCTCTCGCCTTTCGACACGGCTTCCAGGAAGAGCAGCGCGGGATAGACACCCTTCAACTCCGTGCCCGGCTGATAGACCCAGGATTCTCTCCAGGTCCCGATGGAGATGAACACGGAATCGAAACGGTCGGCCAATTCATTCAGAGGCACATCGAAACCAACACGCGTATTGAAGATGAATTTCACGCCGAGGCGCTCGATCAGTTCGATTTCACGCCGCAACGCCGCTTTCGGCAGGCGGTACTCTGGAAGCGCGAAGCGCAACATCCCGCCGGCTTCCGACTTGCTGTCATACACGGTGACCTCATGACCAAGCATCGCCAAGTAGAACGCCGCCGTCAGCCCCGCCGGGCCCGCGCCGCTAATCGCGATCTTCCGCCCGGTGGGCTCCAGTTTGCGCGATAACACGCGTTTCAGGACTTCTTCATAACGGTCCGAGAAGAAAACCGAGTCCGCGATGAAGCGATGCACTTCGCGCATGTTCACTGGTTCGTCCAACGTCTGGCGCCGGCAGCGGCTGTCGCACGGATGCTGGCACACCCTGCCTGTCGAAGCCGGCAGAGGATTCTCCATGATGACCGACACAAACGCGTCATCCAGCCGATTTTCTTTGTACAGTTGCAGGAACCGCGGAATGTTCATGTGCAGCGGGCAACTGTTCTCGCAGGGAGAGAGCGCTAGTTCTTCACACACGCCAGCCTGGCAGCGCCGCGCAACAATGTGGTCCTCGAATTCATGATGGAAATGACGCAGGGTGGTAAGCACGGGATTTGGCGCGGTTTGCCCTAGCCCGCAAAGCGAACATTCCCGGATATAGCGGCTCAATTCGTCCAAGAGCCCCAGGTGATGCACGGTACCGGCGCCTTCGGTTATACGGCTCAGGATGCGCAGCGATTTGTTCAGTCCAACGCGGCACGGCAAGCATTTACCGCAGGATTCGGAATGCGTGAACTCGATGAAGTAACGCGCCACATCCACCATGCAGTTGTCATCATCCATCACCACCATGCCGCCGGAACCCATGATCGAGCCGAGTTGCGCCAGGCTTTCGTAGTCCACGGGCGTATCGAACATTTCCGGTGGGATGCAGCCACCGGATGGCCCGCCGGTCTGCACGGCTTTGATTTGGTGGCCGTTCACGCCGCCTTCGCCGATGTCGTAGATGAATGTTCTCAGCGGTGTGCCCAGCGGCATCTCCACCAGGCCGGTGCTGCTGATTTTTCCGACCAGCGAAAACACCTTCGTGCCGGAACTCTTCGGACTGCCGGTTTCCGTGAACCATGCGGGACCCAAGGTCACGATGGGGGAGATGTTGTACCAGGTCTCCACATTATTAATGTTGGTGGGCTTGCCCCAGAGCCCCTTGTGCGCCGGGAAGGGAGGCCGTGGCCGCGGCCGCCCCGCACAGCCTTCGAGCGAAGCGATCAGCGCCGTTTCTTCGCCGCAAACAAAGGCGCCCGCGCCCTCCACGAGTTCGATGTTGAACTTGAACCCACGGCCAAGGATGTTGTCGCCCAGAACGCCGTGTTCCCGCGCCTGCTCGATCGCGCGGTTCAACCGGTGGACGGCCAGGGGATACTCCGCGCGAATATAGATGATGCCTTCCGTCGCGCCCATCACGTATCCGCCGATGATCATGCCTTCGATCAGGGAGTGCGGATCGCTTTCGATCTCATTGCGATTCATGTACGCGCCGGGATCGCCCTCGTCGGCGTTGCAGATGATGTACTTCTGGTCGGACTTGGCCTTGGCCATGAATTCCCACTTATTCCCCGTGAGATATCCCGCGCCGCCGCGTCCACGCAGCTTTGAAGCTTTGATCTGTTCGAGGATGTTCTCCGGGCGGCCATCGATCAGGACCTTGTACAAGGCCTGATAGCCACCGACGGCGATGTATTCTTCGATGTCATCGGGATTGATGAACCCGCAATTCCGCAGAACGATTTTCTTTTGTCCCTTGAAGAAGGGCACGTCGTTCCAAAGGGGAATCTCCGGGTAGCCGCGGCCATATTTCAACTTCGCGGTAATGTGATCCCACTCCTCGACCTTGCAGTACGCCAGGTCGTTCGTGATGTTTCCGCGGGAAAGCTCATGCAGGATGCGCACGGCGTCATTCGACTGCACACGGTGCAGAATGATTAGCGGAAGCCCCGGCAGGCGGATATTTACAAGCGGTTCCTGAAAACAAGCGCCGAAACACCCGACGCTCGCCAGAACCACGTTCATCCCGCTCCGGTCAATGGTCTCGGCGAAGGCGCGGTAAAGACCTTCGGCGCCATTCCCCCGGCCGCACGTACCCATGCCAACGGCGATGCGCGGCACCTGCGGCACCAGTTTTGCCATTCCTGATTCGCGAACAGCAGTAAATGCTCCAATATCCTGAATTCGCGGCATCACTCACTCCCCCGCTCGATCGTCTGGATTTCACGCTGCAATGTGCGCTCATTCGCGTGGCCGCAAATGTGGTGATTCACTTCCACGACCGGCGCCAGCGCACACTGCCCAAAACACGCCACGGTGCGCACCGTGAATTTCTGGTCGGGCGTTGTCTGCAGGATCTTGTCGGCACCGCCGCCGTCGCTTTCATCTTCGAGCGTCAAGCCCAGTTCCAAGCGCAGGCTCTCGAGGAGATTGCGCGAGCCGCGCGTGTGGCACGCCGTGCCGCGACAAATGCAGATGGTGTTGTCGCCCTGTGGCTGGAGGTTGAACAAGGCGTAGAAGGTGGCAACACTATAGACGCGGGAGAGCGGCGTCTGCGTTTTCAACGCAATATACTCCAGCGTCTCCATGGGAAGGTATTTGTGCGGGTGGTGCTCCTGAACGGCTTCCAGGATACCCAGCAGTGCGCCGGGGCGCTCATCCTTGCTCACGATCACCTGATCAATGAAAGCGCGTTCCCCCGCGTCGAGAAGTTCCTTGGCCATTTCGTGCATAACACTCCTTTCGCAGGTACTTGCGCACCCTCCAGAGCCTGGTGTGCCGCGTCATCAACCGGTGCAGTCTTCCAGCGCTGCCGCGTCCCTTTCCGCCAGAGAGGAACGCGCGGGTGTTGTTCACACCCACTTCCGCCATCGATGCTGAACTACGAGGAGCGGGCGAAGCTGGACGAGGTGCTGCTCGCTGCGAGATTGGGCGCGCCGTGCGGTCTAGGCCCTGGCAGGAACCTGGCCCGTTTTGCGGGGAACCACCGGTCGTCGCCCCATCCTTATCTTACATACCCAAGACCTCGATACTCCCTGGGCCAGCGTTCTCCGCTCTTGCACACGCACTCTTAACGGAGGACTTTGTCCTCATTCGCATCAATACCACACGCCTACATTCTGGATGCTAGGCGTCTGGAAGGGGCGAAACCGTGATGCGAGTCACGGCGGAGGGTGACTCCCGACAGCTAACGGAGTTTCTATCCGCGCAAACACTGTAGGCTCTTTGGCCACATTCCCAGCGGATGGCTCTCTTTTGTGGCCAATGAATCGCCTCTGCCCCGTTTTCGCGCCAAATCCGCTGGTGGCAAAACGGCCCGTTTCGACCACGTCACGTTTGCCAGTGACGGATATCACAGACCTATGTGTTCCGGGTTTGACAGATTGGTGAAGTCTCCCACCGAAAGGACACCATCTATGTCCACCGCCACCCGCCACAAGCTGGAAATGCTCCGCACCCTCCCCTCCGATGCCGCCCGCCAGATCCAATGGAGCTTTGCCGACCGCTACGACCTCCAAATGCTGGTCCAGTCTGTTCGGGCTGTAGCCCGTGGTCCGGTTGCTCGCTTGGTAGCGCAAGGTGGCCGTAATACCCACGAGTGGACCCCTGGCAAAGCGGAGATGTTGGAAGCTTTTGACCACTCGGGCATCACCGCGGTCTTTATGGATCTCGAACAAGGTGGATTCATTGCGGGACCCCGGAACCTCGCGTTGGCGCTTGTGGCCTTTGAGTTAGCTTGGGTGGACGGAGGCGCTGCCACCGCCAGCCTCGCCGGATGTCTTGCTTTGGCACCGATTCACGAACGCGGCACCCCAGAGCAGCAGGATCGTTACATGAAACTTGCGGCTCCCCCACAACCCGGCGAGGATCGCAAGCCGTGGCGCGGCGCGTTCTGCCTGACCGAGCCGATTCCCTATGTCGGCGTAGACACCGGCATGCTTGACGGCAAGATCCGTATCGTCGAATGGAAGCCTGGGGAAGAGCCCATCCTCCAAGTGGAGAAGCGCGGTCGTTTCATCACCAACATTGGATTCGCGAACTTTGTGACCGCCGCCGTTGACTCTGGCGATGACCGAATCAAGGGAAGCTGCATGGTCATCCTGGAAGAGGGTGACCCGGGCATCTTCGATCGTGGCACGGCCACCAAGAAAATGGTTCACCAGCTTTCCTCTACGGGGGATCCGATCTTCAATTTGCGCGTTCCGGCCAGCCGTATTGTGGGGGGATACGATATTAAGAACGGCGTCCTGGTACCGCGCTACAGCCACAGCGAAGTCATTGAAGCGGTGTTCCGGCGCACTCGGGTAACCGTGGGTGTGATGACCGCCGCTAAGTTGCTTTCCGCTGTGGAACCTGTGATCCGGTATCAACGCGGCAGATTCCGCGGCGCCGCCACGGCCACCCCTGGCTCGGTACGCTACGAGATGGGTCTGCAGGCACGCGAAGATGCCCTCCACCGACTGGTGGATGTATGGGCCACGGGGGAGGCGAGTGCTTCGCTGGCATTTGCGGCCGCGCGAGCATTTGACGAATTGGACCCACTCGAGCGGGAAGCCGACCGCATCATCGCGGAGCGCGGTGTGAGCGGCACGCGCGCAAAAGCGAAGTTCTTGCGCCAGGTTTCCGATGAAGCCGCGTCGCTTCTGCGGCTCATGCCGGGCGATCAACGCAAGGAGAAGTTGCAATCGGATACGTTGATGCGCTTTGTGACGCTTGATTCTCTTGCGGACATACTCTGCCCTGCCGCGAAGTTGTGGAACACAGGCTGGGGTGCGCAGATGATGCGCGAAGCCGTGAGCCTGATGGGCGGCTACGGCATCACGGAAGACTGCCCCGGCTTCCTGGGCAACAAGTGGATGGACGCGCAGCTCGAAGCCACCTACGAGGGACCCGAGGCGGTGCAGCGGCGCCAGCTATCCGTGACCATGACGAACCCGGTCTTTCTGGCGCAGTTCCGCAACTGGATCAGGGAAATGCGCGGCATCGCTTCGGAGCGTCCCGGCACGGGCGCATGCACTTTGGCAACGGCGATGACCATGTGGCTGTGGACGCTCGAACGCCTGCAGCACTCCACTGACAGCGATGGCGGCAAGCTGTATCAGAGCGCACGGCAGGGCGTCACCTTCCCGCTGGCCGACGCGCTCTGCTGGCTTCTGGCGGCGCGTTGCCAGGTCCTCGATGTGCTGGAACTGGATCGCCGCGGCGCACAGGACAGTTCGGTGGCCGAGGGCCTCTCCGGGTTGGTCAATTTCCTGAGCGATCTTTGCCACGTGCAGACCGCGCGCGCGGGAGGCGAAGCGGCCCGCATTTGCGCGGAACTCGTCTTTGGCTACAACCGGCACCCGGCTTGGGATGAAGAAGGCTACCGGGGCTGCTACCAGCAGGACGAACTCGACGCCCTCGAAGGATTCGTTCCCGGGATCGCCGCTTGTGCTACCGATGTGATTGCAGGCGACGGCTCACACCCAAGCAAGGCCGGCCCTTGCGCGAAGTGCAACGGCGCGGAGCAGTTCCTGACGCTGCACAGCAAGCTGGCCACGTGCCTGACCGGTTCGCGATTGGCAAAGGACCGCGCCGCCGAAGCCGTATCGAAGCTCATGATTCCGGAAGTGTTGGACTACCCCGCATGACCCCGGTCGGACCCGCGCCGCCTGCCGCCATCGACCGGCAGCAGATGGATGTCGATATCGCTTGTGTCGGCTTCGGTCCGGCTATGGGCGGTTTCCTCACCACACTCTCGCGCAGCTTGCTGAACCCGGACGGTTCTCCGCGGCTGGAGAGCAGTTGCCTGCCCGGGACGCCGCTCCAGGTGATTTGCTACGAGCGCGCTGACGGCTTGGGGTTTGGCGTTTCGGGAGCGGTCACGCGGGGGCGTGGCATCCGCCGCAGCTTCCCCGAGCTTGACCTTGCGCAAATCCCCATGGCCACTCCGGTCAAGCAAGAGAAGCTGGTCTATCTTCTCGATCCCACCGGCGCCAGCAAGCGCTCCTTCGCGCTGCGCGCTGCCGACAAACTGATTCGCACGTTTGGCTCTTTTATCGGATGTCGTGAAGACGCTCTCGAACTCCCCTTCATCCCGAGTTTCATGCAAAAGCACGACGGCTTCGTGATGTCCCTCGGCCAGTTCAATCAATGGGTGGCCGAGCATCTCACTTCTTCGGGCTTGCTGCAGATCTGGCCTGGCACGCCCGTGAGCGCACCGTTAATCGAAGACCGCGCCGTGAAGGGGATACGTCTTGCGGATCAGGGCACCGCTCTGGACGGCACACCGCAAGATGGTTTTCTGCCCGGAATGGACATCCGCGCGGCGCTGACCGTGGTGGGCGATGGACCGGTGGGCGCTGTCGGCCGCGGGATCGATGCGCATTTCGGCTTGCCGGCGGGGCACGAGCATTCCGAATGGGCGCTGGGCATGAAGATGGTGATCGAGCTTCGGGAAGATTCCGGGCTAGAGGCAGGAACGGTTCTGCACACGTTCGGCTTCCCGGAGCCGGAGATTTTCGGCTTCCTCTACGTCCATCCGGACCGTCTGGCTTCCGTGGGCATCTTCATTCCTTCGTGGTTCCGCAGCCCCGTGCGCACGGCCTATCGCTATCTGCAGCACTTCGTTCTTCATCCTTATCTGTGGCGCCATTTGCAGGGCGGAACGCTGAAATCGTGGGGCGCGAAGTCGCTGCAGGAATCGGGGCGCCGCGGCGAGCCTTTCCTTGTGGGAAACGGCTACGCGCGAATCGGCGAAGGCTCCGGGAGCACCAATGTTCTCTCCGGCTCCGGCGTGGATGAAGCCTGGACCACGGGCGCGCAACTCGCCGAAGCTGTCGTCGAGCTCCTCGAGAAGAAACTGCCGTTCACGCGACAAAATCTGGAAGACACCTACGTGCGTCGCCGCCGCGCCAGTTGGGTGGACCGCGAATCCCGGGTTGCTGCCGATTCTCGCAACGGGTTCCCGCATGGATTACTCAGCGGCCTTTTCGGAATGGCGCTCGCAGGCTTCACCGGCGGCCGCGTGGTTATTCCTCCGCCGTCTTCGCGACAAAAAGGCGCGTCCCTGGAGGAGCGCTGCGGTGCGCGCATCCCTCCGGCTGAATTACAAAAATTGAAGGACGAAGCGGCCGAGCGCAGCCTGCCGTTGCACGACCAGATCATGAATCGTTGCGGCTGGCCGGAAATTCCGTTCGACGGGAAACTGCTCATCTCTCAACAAGACGCCTTGCTGACCGGCGGCAGCGTGCAAGCGCCGCCAGGCTACGCCAATCATGTGGCGTTCCTTCGCCCGGATGTCTGCCGCAACTGCGAGCCGAAACTTTGCGTGGAAATGTGTTCCGGCCAGGCGATTTCCCGTGGCGAGAGCGGCGTGCCCCAGTTTGACCGGGAAAAGTGCATTTTCTGCGGCGCTTGCTTGTGGAATTGCCGCGCCGATGAAGCCGGCGAACCCGCTAACATAGATTTCCGCGCCGGCGCCGGCGGTTTGCATTCCGCTTTGAATTGAGTTTCAGAACGAGAATTCGCGTACGGGGGAATTCACCAGCATGAGTAATGGATACCATATCGTTGTTTGCGGCAGCGTCGTGCCCGATCCGCTGCAAACTCTCGAACCCATCGAGACACCCGCCGGCCCGGCCCTCAAGAACGAGATGCTGCTTCCTGCCGTGCTCGATCCCTGGGCCGCGCACGCGCTCTATGAAGCCGCCAATCTTGCCGCCCACGCAGCCGGAAGCAAAGTGTGGCTCGTCAGCCTCGGCGCAAAAGCCAAATTGCGGCAGGTGATGATGACCATCGCGCAGAAGGTCAGCTTCGAATTAGTTCCCATCGATGGGCCTGCCAGCGGCTTTGCTGATGCGCATGCCACGGCCGCGCTTCTCGCCGAAGCCATCCAATCCATCACAGGGCTGGATCGCTCGCGGCTGCTTTTGTTCGGCGGCTGGGAATCGGCTTCGCGGGGCGCGGGCGTCACTATGCAATTGATCGGCGAACGTCTCGGCATTCTCGATCAATTCCAGGGAGTCGATCAGCTCAGGGTACAGCCTGATGGCGCGTTTGAAATTCTGGAACGCATCGAAGGTGGCCGTCACCAAGTTTCGCTCTGCCAGGGCCCTCCTGCATTATTCGGCTGGGCAACCGGCAATCTCCCGGAACCGCGCAACAACCCTCAGATCGGCATGGCCAATATGCGCGCGATCATGCCCGCGTTACAGCGCGCCAAAACCGCTGCCCCCGCTCCGGACGCTATACGCTATCGAAGTGCCAGCCCGCCAAAACAACAGCGGCAAACGCGCATCGTCAAAAATCTCTCCGCCGAAGAGATTGCCCGGGAAATCGTCGCCTGGATCGAGAAGGCGTGAGGAAGAGGCCATGACCAAGAATATTCTTCTGCTCGCTCATCTCGATGAATCTGGCAATGGACTGCCCAAGGCCGCAGGAGAAGCTCTCGGCGCCGCTGTTGAGCTGGCCAAGCAACTGAATGCTTCCCTCTCCATAGGTTTAATTGGCGGTGACGTGCAAGCTGCCGCGGATTCCGTGGCGAATAGCGGCGCACAACGCCTGCTTGCTGTCATGGGATCAGACTTCGCGCAGCCGCGCTTTGCCAGCGACCTTTTGGCTGCCGAGGCGTTGTGCCGGACTGCTTCCGCCGACCTGATCCTCGCGCCCGCAACGTCCCGCTTCCTGCGCGCGCTGCCCGGCTTGGCCCATCGCTTGAATGGCCGCGTGGATACGCACATCACCTCGATCCAGGTAGTTGATGGAGCAGTTTGCGCCACGCGTTGGTTCTACCGGCAGCGCATCGAAGGCGTATTTCAGCGCGACGCCCGTCCCTGGATCTTGCTGCTCGATTCCGGATGTCACGAGGCGTATTGCGGCCCCTCGGGAAAAGCAGCCATTGAAGAAATCGCCGTCGCGCTGCCTTCCGAGGCCCGGCGCACGACCATCGCGGGAATCCGCGCGCCCAAATCGGATTCACAGACGATTCGACCCGATGCCGCCCTGCTCTTCGTGGCCGGCGCCGGCTGGACCAAGAAGCAGCCCGACGGAAAGTCGCACCCGGAACAAGCCGAATCTCTCATCCTCGGTTTTCTTCGCGCGTCTGGAGCTTCACTCGGCGGCAGTAAGTCGCTCGTGGATCAAAGCGGGGAGAATCAGGCCGTGCTGGGATTCATGACCCATCTGAATCAGGTGGGCCAGACCGGTGCCACTCCACGCCACCCGAAAGGGCTCTCCACGTGTTGTCACGGCGAGGAACCCCACGTGGTCGGCTGGCGGTTTATCAACGAGCGGCGCGCGATCAATCTCGATCCCAATTGTGGCTGGGCCCGCGGCAAGGCCGACGTGCTCTACGTTGCCGATGCCTTCGAGGTCATGGCCAAGGTGAATGATCTTCTGAAAAAGCCCCAGTCGTGACGGAGCACATTCGCCGCGCTGTGTCCGCGTAACGTCAATGCCTCTGACGAACGGGCAGTGGGTCAGTTTCCGATTAGGCCACGCTTTAGTCGGACACATGGGCCCCACTACGAAGATGTCTGGTCAGCGGTGCCAGCTCAACCGGGACTTAGCACCCTGCTTTAGCGATCCTCTAATCGGAAGTCTGAATGCCTAGCCGGGCCAAGGCGCATTTCTCTTCGGCGTTTCCGGCTGCCGGTCTAACGCTTTCGACTCCACGCCGGCCGCTAACTCCAGGACCGACTTCAATTTCCAGACGGGGGACGCACCTCTCGTACCCACTCTGTCGAAGGTCAGGCGGATCGGACGCTCAGGTACCTCACCGTTTTTCCGGACCGCATCAGCGTTCACGTCGAAGTAAGCAGTCTTGCCATCACTCGCTTGTTCGACGTCAACCCCAAGGGGCTGCGCCATACCCTTTGGATGGGATTCATAACCGTAGTCCTTGAGAACCGCAGCCAGTTTCTTGCTGGTTAGTGGCAGTGGTTCCTCTGACATCAGATACATTTGAGAAATCCCCTTTTCCAGGACCTGCTCACGCAACCACACGGTTTCGAGCAAGGTCTCCTGTGTATCAAAAAGCGAGAACGCGTTTAGATTGTATTGGTCGAGCGATTTCAGGATTGCTATCCGCTCCGTCGATGGAAGATCGAACTTCCACAGAAAATCTTGTTTGTCGCGACTCCCAAAGACTGGATCATGTCGATGAAAGCGCCAACCACCTGATTTCTCATCGAAAGCTGCACAGATCGTATAATCCGAAAGTTGCCTGAAATGCCTCGCATGCGTGCGAACATATCTTCCGACCGCTCGCATCGCAGGTTCGCCAACTGCTCCGCCCTTAATCCCGTATGGTCTCTCGCAATATACAAAAATCGACCGCTTCTCAGCCGGGCCGGTTTCTCTAAACGCGAAAAATGCCGCAACATGCATCGACGATGTCCAGTCGAGAAGGGGAGACGGGAACCCGTGATGTCTTAAATAGACCATGTATCGATAAAATCCAACGGAAGGAAACTCGCGAGAAAAAAAGAGTTCTCGGTCAGTGCGAAAAGCTTGTTCCAACGCGGTGTCATAGTCAGGTACTTCCCATACCGCGTCGGTGAAGGCTTCTACGGTCGGCCTCGCACGAGCGACTGCTAAGCGATAGTACTCGTCAAAGGTCATGCCTTCACAATCCGCGCGTTCCAGGGTTGTACTCAGCCGCCAGTCCGAATCGCTCTGACCTCGAAAGAGCAACTCAGGCGGCTGCCCTGAAGCATCCTTGGGGAGCTCGTCGCGTAGTTTTTGAAGTTCGGCTGTGAACGCATCCCAGTTTCGTAAAGAGACGGCTTCCATGCCACAATCTTACATCTCTTGAATTAGATGCGCTCTGCGAAGTTATCCTTAGAAATTGAGAAGATTTCAACGTGCGTTCACCACGAGCATGCAGCATTTCCCTGACACCATCGCTGCAAGCCCACATCGCAATCAAGTCCTGGTAAACGCGGAAGATTCAGTGGATTAATGTGTGATGCCTAATTCTTTTCTGAATGCGGCGCGCATTGCTTCGTGCAAATCGAACAATTGGTCCGCCGAGGACTTAAAAATCTGTCCGTCCTTTTTGTGAATCCGGCCTGAGACACCAGTAGTGAGAATCACATATTTGTCCAGCACGCCAACAACGTCCTTACCACACGTTACTCCTACAAATAGCTGTGACTCATGGAGGGCCGCCATAGCTCTAAACCATTTGGCATTCTCACTAACGCTTATTTCCTTCCAGGTTTCGGTCACCACAGACGGATTTCTAAGTTCTGTTTGTAACACGTTGTCCAGGTCTTTTAATGCATCGAATACAGCAGATATCCTTTTCATAACCTGAAAAAATACTTCGCGCTTGAGTTCCCATCGTTTCTGCTGATTCCAAAGTTCGCCCGATATTGTTGCCTCTATCTCCTTCGTCGTTCGGGTCAGTTCCGCTGTCTGCTTCTGCAAATCTTTGAACTCTTCCCGCGTCGCCAGATTCTGGGCTTTCTTTTTCAAGTACGAGGCTAGGTAGATGCCGAGGCCGACCACACCGACATTCAGAAGAGAAAGCACCACAATGAGGGCGGTTTGCATTGCACCGCGTATTCTAACCTATCCACGTGGCGCTTCGCTGGATCAGGGCAGATACGCCAAGTCCCTGATAAACGCGGTTTCCGCAAACTGACCCACCACCGACGAACGCGAACAAGCAGATTCTCTGCCGTGACAAGGCAGCATCCCGGAACTGGAATGACTTCCGGTATTGTGCTAGCGTGGCTTTAATAAATCGATTTTGTTGAGGCCTTCCTCTCGTGCACTTCGAGGTGACCCCAAAAAGACAGGAGCCTTCCACCGTGCCACCCAAATTCCTCCGCTCGCTTGCATTGTTTGCTTTTGCCGCGTGTCTTATTGCCACTTCTATTTCGGCACAGAACCCCAAACAAGCCTCCACCTTCCGTGGTGCTCCGGTCCGATCCGCACTCGCTGCTCCATCCATTGAGAAGAAGGTGGATGCCCTGCTCCGCCAGATGACCCTCGAAGAGAAAATCGGACAACTGGTGCAGTATTCGATTGGCTCGCCGACGGGCCCGGGAACGGGCAGGGGCGGCTACTCGGAAATGGCCGCAACGGGCCAGGTGGGCTCTCTTTATAATCTGGAAAGTGTAAAGGACGCGAACAAGTTCCAGCATGAGGCCGTCGAGCACTCGCGCCTGCACATTCCGCTTTTGTTCGGCTTGGACGTTATTCACGGCTACCGTACGGTGTTTCCCGTGCCCCTCGGACTCGCCGCCACCTGGGATCCGCAAATCGTGGAAGCCGCTTCCCGCCTTGCCGCCCAGGAAGCTTCCGCCGCCGGCGTGCGCTGGACGTTCTCGCCGATGGTGGATATCGCGCGCGATCTCCGCTGGGGCCGCATCGTCGAAGGAGCGGGCGAAGATCCTTTTCTTGGAAGTGCGATGGCCCGCGCCTATGTGCGCGGCTACCAGGGCAAGACCCTTGATGCCCCCGACAGCATTGCCGCCTGCGCGAAACACTATGTGGGATACGGCGCCGCGGAAGCCGGGCGAGACTACAACACCACCGAGATTTCCGAGCACAACCTTCGCGAAGTATACTTGCCGCCGTTCTACGCTGCCCTAGATGAAGGCGGCGCTTCCGTCATGAGCGCGTTCAATTCTTTAAACAGCGTACCTGCCAGTGCGAATCCCTTCACTTTGACCGAGGTTCTCCGCAACGAGTGGAAATTCCCTGGCATCGTGGATAGCGACTGGACCTCCATCGCTGAATTGATCGCACACGGCATCGCCAATGACGGCAAAACGGCTGCTTGGAAAGCGTTCACTGCCGGTGTGGACATGGACATGGAGAGCAATCTCTACCATGAGCATCTCGGCGACCTGATCAAGAGCGGCAAAGTGACCCAGGCGCGGCTCGATGAAGCGGTGCGCCGCATTCTCCGTGTGAAATTTGCGCTCGGTCTTTTCGACAAGCCCTATACCGACGAGTCGCGCGAAAATCATGGCGCGTTGCCCGCGGAAAGCCTGCAACTGGCTCGCACGGCTGCGGAGCGCTCTTTTGTTCTGCTGAAAAACGACTTCATCGCTTCCCGCCGGGTGCTGCCGCTCGCGAGCGATGTACCAACTGTAGCCCTAATCGGACCGCTCGCCGATGATGCCCCCAGCATGCTGGGCGCGTGGGCCGGCCGCGGCAATCCTCAGGATGTCGTGACGCTGAAGACCGCTCTGACGCAAAAACTGGGCGCCGAACACATCAAATATGCCCAAGGCGGCGAATTTCTGGCGGCGAGTGACGCACAAATCGAGGAGGGCGTTGCGGCTGCACGCGCTTCCGATATCGCCATTCTAGCGTTGGGAGAGTACACGCCGGAGATGACGGGCGAGGCAGGTTCTCGTGCGCATCCCATGTTGCCCGGCCGGCAGGAGGAGTTGCTCGAAAAAGTGTCCGTCACCGGAAAGCCGGTCGTGTTGCTGCTCTTCACAGGCCGCCCGCTTGTGCTGCCATGGGCGTTCGCGCATGTTCCCGCCGTTCTGGAACTCTGGTGCCCGGGCGTACAAGCAGGTCCCGCCATCGTACGAACTCTGTTTGGCGAGGCCACGCCGAGCGGCAGACTGACGGTGAGTTGGCCGCGCGCGGTAGGCCAGATTCCCATTTATTACAACGCGCTCAACACCGGCCGCCCCGCAGGCAATCGCGATCTCACTCGCCCGCCAAAGGACGCCGATGAGCGCTACGCCTCGCGCTACATCGATGAACTGAACGCACCGCAGTTCCCCTTCGGTTATGGTTTGTCCTACACCGATTTTTCGTATGGCGCGCCGGAGATCAGCGCGAAGAAACTCAGCGCCAAAACCCTGAATGCGGAGCTGCGCAAGAGTTCCGCCGACGCGAAGCCGATGCTCACTGTCACGGCGAATGTCTCCAACACTGGCAAAACAGCGGCTGACGAAGTCGTGCAGCTCTACGTTCGCCTGCAAGGCACCAGCGTCGAAGAGCCCGTGCGCAAGCTGAAGGGCTTCCAGCGTGTTGCGCTCAATCCCGGAGAAACGAAGAAAGTGACGTTTTCCCTCCGCGCGGATAGCTTTGCCCTCTGGGACATCCGCAACGAATACACCGTCGAGCCAAGCCTCGTCCACATCTGGGTTAGCCCCGATTCATCGAGCGGCGATGCGGCCGAGTTTGTAATTACCGACTGAGCCGCCGTTCTCTCAAACCTAAGTTGCCCTGCGCCGGGACGGACAACTGCCCGTGCGAATTCGCACGTTTACGCAGCGTAAGGTGATACTCTTTCAAAGCCTATGAGCCTTCTCTCTAAGTTTCGCCGCGACCGCACCTTTCACCAGCCCATCAATTGGGGCGTCACCCTCATCATGATTGGGTTGCACATCTGCGCCCTTGGAGCCATCTTCTTTTTCACCTGGGAGGCTCTGATTCTCACCGTGGTGATGTGGTGGGTTGCCGGCAGCCTGGGCATCGGCATGGGCTACCATCGCCTGCTCACGCATCGCGGCTACAAAACGCCCAAATGGATTGAGTATTTCCTGACGACCTGCGGCACGCTGGCCATGGAAGGAGGCCCCATCGCCTGGGTCGCCACTCACCGTATCCATCATCAGAACGCCGACAAGGAAGGTGATCCACACTCACCGCGCGATGGCGGCATCTGGTCTCACATGGGATGGATTATCACGGGCCGCGCGATGCACCGCGATCGCACCGAGCTTCTCCCCTATGTTCCCGATCTGCGCAAAGACAAATTCCACCTGTGGATCAGCAAGTGGCACGTGATCCCTTCGCTCGTTCTCGCGGTGATTTTCTATTTCATTGGTGGTTGGCCTTGGGTGATGTGGGGTGTTTTCCTGCGCACCGTCATCAGCCTGCACGCCACCTGGCTCGTGAATTCCGCCACGCACATTTGGGGCTCGCAGCGCTTCGCCACTGGTGATCTTTCCAGGAATAGCTTTTGGGTGGCCTTTCTCACCTTTGGCGAAGGTTGGCACAATAACCACCACTACGCGCCGCAATCCGCGCGTCACGGCTTGAAGTGGTATGAGCTGGACATGAATTGGTACGGAATCTACACCCTCAAAACCATCGGCCTAGCTTGGGACGTCAAACGCGCCAAACTCGCCGAACTCACCGAAATCGAATCCCCGCAGCCTGTCCTGAGTGAAACAGGCAGCTAGCACGCCAATCGCAAACCTGAAGAGCTGCAGGCAGGGCACCTCGTGGCAGGTGCCATTCTCCCCGCAAATCTGGGAAGATACGCCTATGCGGTTTCTCCGCGTTGAAGATGATCCCTGGATTGCGTGTTTCGTGGCCAAAGGATTCCAGGAACAGTCTTATGCCCAGGATGTCGTCGCCAATGGCCACGACGCAGTCTATGAGGTGGACATCAAAGACTATAGGAGATCATCTGAGCCGTCCAATTGTCACCGAGTTTTCCGTTGGGTTACTCGCGTTGGGACCTTCGTACCCTTTCTGCTCCGCGCCCTTGGCCCCCTGGCTATGTTGCGGATTCTAATCCCCCTCCTCGCTTTCTTATTTGCTGCTACCTCCGCATATGCCCAAGGCGGCCCGCCCTACTACACCAATGATCCGGGTACCCCCGGCAATCTCAATTGGGAAATCAATCTCGGCTACATGCCCTTTTTCTACAGCAACCAGTCCGTCTCGCACACCCCTGACGTCGATATCAATTTCGGCGTTGGCGAGCGCATCCAGCTCACTTACGAAAGTGCCTGGTTGCGCGTCCAAAATCCCTTTTCCACGACTAAATTTGGCTTGGGTCAATCCAATCCCGGCGTCAAGTGGCGTTTCTACGACGCCGGGGAGTCTGGCCTCTCCATCTCGGTTTTCCCCCAGCTCTTCCTTAATAACCCCAACGACGCCGTCCGCCGTGGGATCACCCCCGCGAGCGATACCTTCCTCCTGCCCTTTGAATTCTCCAGAAAGTTCGGCCCTGTCAATGTGGACTGCGAAATCGGTTATCAGTTTGTCCGCAAAGGACCGGACGGTTGGCTCACCGGCCTCGTCCTAGGCCACGATTTCACTCCAAAACTCGAAATGGACATGGAGCTCTATTCCCAAGGAACCTTTCATCCCTCTAACAGCCAGCCCACCATGGGCTTGGGGGCTCGCTACAAAATCCATCGTCCGGTAATCCTGCTCCTCATGGCTGGCCGCAGCCTCGAACCCACCCGCAACAATCAATCCTATTTCATCGGCTACTTCGGCATTCAACTACTGCTGCCCCCCAAGTCCTACAAACTCGAGTGACTCCTCGCCCGCCGTGCAATAAGGGCTGGACAGTCTTTCCGTGTGATCCGCGGACTATTTTGAGAGGTTGGGAGGAACGGGCTTGTTCCGCCACCATTCCTGGCCCTGCTGCGGCAAGGTGTATACGGGATCGTAATACTCATAGCGGCGGGTGAGCGCTTCCGCATCATCGGCTTCAATGCCCGTGCGGTAATTCTTCGTCCAATAGGAAATGCCCAGATGGCGATCGTACTCCTTCACCTGGTTCACCCAGCGCTTGCCCACGAACGGCACGTCGCAAACCATGCGCGGCGTGGCAAACCCCGGCAAATATCCCATGATGTCGTGTTGCAGTTGCTGCGCTTCATGAACGGCCAGGCGCCAGTGCTCGGCATTGGGAATCATGTCGCACTGATAGAAGTAGTACGGCATGATCTTGCCGTGATCCAGAAGCATGAAACACAAATCCAGCAATTCTTTCTGCGTATCATTAATGCCGCGCAGGAGCACGCCCTGGTTGCGCACGTCACGATAGCCCATGTCCAGCAAGGACTGCACCGCTTTCGCTACCAACGGTGTCACTTGGCGCGCGCTGTTCACATGCGTGTGCACGGCGATGTCCACGCCGCGTTCGCGCGCCTTTTTCGCCAGACGATCGAGCCCCGCCTGCACGTCCGCCTGCAAAAAGTGCTGCGGGATGGCGATCAGGCCTTTCGTGGCCAGGCGAATGTCCTTGATGTTCGGGATATCCATCAGCTTCGAGCAGAACTCCTCCAGCGTAGCGATGGGTGTGTTGGCAATGTCGCCGCCGCTCACCACAACGTCGCGGACGGAAGGCGTCACGCGCAGATAATCCAGCATCTGCTGGTAACGATCCTTCTGCGGGATCTGAAATTTGAGCTTCACAACCAGCGGCACATCGTTTCCCACCAGATCCATGCGCGTGCAGTGTCCGCAATATTGCGAGCAGGTCGAAAGCAATTCCGCCAACACCTTCGTCGGGTAGCGGTGCGTCAGGCCTTCCACGGCCCACATGTCCGATTCATGCAAGGAATCGCGGCTGGCCTTGGGGTGGCTTGGCCACTCGGGATGCCGGTCGTCAAACGCAGGCAGCATGTAGCGCCGCACCGGATCGTTCCACAGATCCTTCTCTTCCATCGTGTTCAGCATGTGCGGCGGCACCAGGATGGACATCGTGGCGCGCTCTTTGATATCGCGCTCCATGCTGGCCATCAGCGTGTCCGGCATGAGGCCGCCGAAAACCTGTTTGAGTTCCTTCAGGTTCTTGACCGTGTGCCGCCGTTGCCACAGCGCTGTCTCCCACTCTTCGCGCGTGACATTGCGGTAACCCGGCAATCGCCGCCAGTCCGGCTCCACGAACTCGCGTTTCAGCGGGTAAGTGAACGGCTGCTCGCCCGCGTGCACTTTGCCTGCGTCCTTCCAGGTTGGGCGGGCGGCTTTGGTTTCGGGCGTCACTTTATTTGTGTCAGACGCAATAATTTTCGTTTCACTCATAGGCGTGTTCCTGTATTCGGGGGACTTCCGCGTACAACGGCGTGTGTACAACTAAGGATAGCCGAGAGTGAAAGTTTGCGCCACCCCCGGCGGAGCCGGTCCGCTCTTGGGTTTTCTTGCCCTTGGTGGCACAGGCACTCTTGCCTGTGCTCTTCGGTTTCTCTCGCTCGTGTAGGGGCCGCCTTCTGAGGCGGTCCGCGGGAGGCGAAAATGTCGGCGCGCCGACATATTGTAGATACATTACCATGCGGATAATATACCCCCACCCCCCCTGTTTTTGCGTATGTACGGGAATGATTGGACTTACGGGCGCATTGCGTGGATGTACGGGAATAGTTGGACTTAGCATGCGAAAGAGCGAAGACAAGGCAAAGAGAGAGGGCGTGGAGCGTTCCGAAATGGCGCAAGAGCAGCATCCCCGCAGCATAACGTAGGCATGATAGCACGTTATTTACCGTTTGTCTACTATTATTTACAGGGTACTATTTTCGAAACTGGTACGCGGTGGAAGGAGAGGAAAAAAGAGCACCCCAAGAGCCCACACTTGAAACCGACGTATGAGGCACCCCGTCTGGAATGTGGACCTACGGCGCCGCGGCCCTTTGGGCAACAAAATCCCTTTCCTTCCTAGACCACAGAATCTCAATAATCTGCGGATACCCCGGCGCGTCATTCATGCGGACCTGATATACATTCTGCCGATGGATCTGATTACCGATGGCATTGTCCGTATACGCTTGAAATTTGTCGAAAAACATTTTCTTGCTCTCGTCCCACACCTCAAATCTGAAGAGTTGAATCTCCCGACTTGCCATATCGCTCTTATAAGGCCTGATGATCGGAGTCTGCCCGGCCGCCGGATAGAGCTGCGCCGATTTCTTGCTGTTATTCTTTGGCCGCCCAATTTTCCCTTTTTGAAATCCCCAATCAACGTTGCTCGGAAGTCTTCCGGCTGCCTTTGCCGTTCGGTCCACTTCTTTAGCGCCCTCATCGGATCTTCTCGGAACAAGTTTGACTTCAATGCGAGCGCATGGCGACAGTTTTCGCCGCAATGTCATTAGATCTCTCCAAAGTGCCGGATTCTTAATTGGTCTGCCTGCATTCGTCGTATATCCGTTTTGGGCCCAGCCAATCACCCACGAGTACCCACCGTACACGTATGAAGAGTCAGTCAGAATAATGAAACGCCGAGCGCCAAGGTCACCTGTATTGTCAGCGATCCACTCATGAGCAAAAATGCAGGCACGGAGTTCCATGCGCTGGTTGTTTGTCTCGAAGTACCCGCGGTATTCGACAACCTCGCACTCGCGGTCTATGTCGCATCCATAATCCACGCGCACACCAAGACCGCCGCTGCCGCCCGGATTTTTCCAGCAGTTGCCGTCAATGTGGATCTTCACAGCGTGAGGATCAAATGATATTCCCTTTTCATTCGCTGTCATTGTAAAGGTGTATCCGGTTCACCAAAACCCGTTATGCTAGCCGTGCGCTGCGAGCCGTTTAGAGGATCTGCTGAAGCCATCAGTACCTGATGGCATGCAGGCGCCCAGGGTTGGCTCCGCATTTTCCTGCAGGCTATCCGCCAGGGAGTGCACAGTGGATTGTGCACTTCGTCGTTGGCCGGGCCACGCGGCTTAATACCTAAGCTTGGGCCCCCGCCTGAGCCGCCTGCCTTTTGTCTACAGAAGGATACCATACTTTGTCGGGCAAGTAGTTACGATATGTATTTGCACGGGCAAGTATTGACATATTCCCTGCCGACCTATAACATGGCCTCGCTTGGAGGACGAGATGAGCGAAGAGAGTAGAACCACCAAAGCGGGCAAGACCCTCGCGAGGTTAGGGTCCTCAAAAGGTGGGGATGCAAGGGCCGCAAGTCTGACCGCTGAACAGCGCCGAGAAATAGCCACAAGGGCCGTTCAAGCAAGATGGGCAAAAGTCAGAGGATTCAAGTCCATTGTCTTGGTTCCCGAGGAAGAGAGTTCCGTAACGTCCAAGGAAAACCTGCCGACCGCAAAATACAAGGGTTTTTTGAATCTCTTCGACATGGAAATCCCTTGCTATGTCTTGGATAACAGATTACGCGTAATTGGAAGGACCGCAACGACGGAAATGCTCAGCGGATTCAAGGGTCAAGGAGACCTGGAAGGATACTTGCGTTCGCAGAACCTTAAGCCCTATGTTGACAAGGACTTGGTAGTCGCGAAGATGGTCTCTTTTCGATTGCCGGAAGTTGAACAACTGGGTCGTGAAGTAAAGGGACTTCCGGCTGATCTTCTCATCGAGATTTGCAAGGGTTTGGTTGCAGCGTTAGAGGCAAGTCAAAGGACTCCGCCCGAGGTCAAACTCAGTCCTAGACAGATCGCAATGGCGGTAAAAGCGAGCATGTTCTTGGCCGCTTGCGCGAAAGTTGGTTTGGACGCCCTAATTGATGAGGCGACAGGGTACCAATACCAACGCGAGGAAGATGCACTAAAGGTCAAGCTACGCGCTTATCTTGAAGAGGAAATGCGGAAATGGGAGAAGACGTTTCCTGATGAATTGTGGCTCGAATTTGGAAGGCTCACAAAATGGCGCGGTACGGTCACTCACAGACCGAAGTATTGGGGTCAATTAGTGATGGCGCTTGTTTATGAGTACCTAGACCCTGATGTTGCAAAATGGCTCAAGGATAACGCTCCCAAACCGCAAAAGGGACAGAACTATCATCAGTGGCTTACGAGCCAGTTTGGGCTTCGCAAGCTGATTGAGCATATTTGGATGCTCGTCGGGATCGCTAGGACTTGCCACAACATGGCGGAGCTGAAGTTGAAGATGGAGCAAATGTTCGGGAAAGGTCAGTTGCAGTATGACCTCTTTATCTCAATTCCTTCAGTGGTGAAAAATGAACCTCTTTCCCAAATATTGGATGAAAATAGTTTGGCAGCCAGGCTCAACGGTGAGGAAGACAAAGGAACGAGCAACTGATGAGCATTTGGCGGCCTACTCTAGCGGGGCCACCACCACCGCAACAACTCAAGTAACACCACCACCGCTCCCGAAGATTGGGCATGGAGCTCAGCAAGCGCGCCCTACTCTCTGGACCCGATTCCTCAGGGGCGCTTCGCGCCCTGGGCTGAAGCCCAGGGCCTACACAGCCCTGCTGGCCGCCGAGGCTTAATTTCGGAGCCCTTCGAAGCTCAGGAGAAGGCTGCCCGTGGAGCAGTTTTTTGTTTTATGCGACGGGAGGTCCGGGGCTGATTGCCATCGACGCACTGAGCTCAAGGAAGGGCGGATAATTACGGAAAAGAAGGCGAGCCGACAAGAGAAGAAGAGCCGACCCTTTCTGAGAAGCGAAAGGGTCGGGCACCCTCGTCATCCTGTGATTATCTCGGGGACGTGTGCGTGAAATATCTGTTGGCCACCCGCTGCTTACGCAAACGCCGGGGTGGGGGCCAGCTCAATCGCACTTGAAATTTGTCTTGCTGTTTACCCATAATGATATTATAGCTAGTCCGTTAGTTACGCGATGAGTACTTATACGAGGGTGCCCCACCCTTTCTTCCGAGAAAGGGTGGGTTCTGCTTCTCTTGCTGAGAATTAAACCCAAGCGGTACACGGGCCGGGGCGACCTCCATTTTATTACCTTTAGTTGTTACCAGCGGCGGCAACTTCTTGCGACGGCAGCGGAGCGTGATTTGTTCGTGAAAATCCTGGGTGAAGTTCGGGAACGATACGAGTTTCAGGTTTTCGGTTACGTGGTGATGCCGGAGCATGTGCACCTGTTGATTAGCGAACCGGGGTGTTTGACTCCTTCGAGGGTATTGCAAATCCTTAAACAGCGGGTATCGCGAGAATTGCGGGGGAAACCCCGCTGCACATCCGGTGAGCCATTTCGATTTGAGGATTCGGACGAAGGATCGGAATTGCGGCGCTTCTGGCAACGCCGGTTTTATGATTTCAATGTCTACAGCCAGGAAAAAGCAAAAGAGAAGCTCAACTACATGCACGCCAACCCGGTGGAGAGGAAACTGGTGGAGCATCCCAAGGATTGGCCGTGGAGCAGTTTTTTGTTTTATGCGACGGGAGATCCGGGGTTGATGGCCATCGACGCACTAAACTCAAGGAGGGAAGGATAATTACAGAAAAGAAGGTGAGACGACAAGAGAAGAAGAGCCGACCCTTTCTGAGAAGCGAAAGGGTCGGGTACCCTCGTCATCCTGTGATCATCTCGGGGATGAGTGCGTGAAATAACTATTGGCCACCGCCAAGAGGGGAGAGTTCAAGATTTGAAGAGTTGAGTGGAAGGGGGAGATGGGGTTGCGGCTGGCGGCGGTCGTGTCGCGGCGGTCAATGGCAGCCGTGAAGAGATAAAAACGGAGCGGATTTTATGGCGCCAGTTGTGAGAGAATTCGCCCAGTGGCTGAACCATGATCCGCACCTGTTTGGCCTCTTCGCTCCGAGTGACCGCTGCTTCCTTTCGTTGCACCAAGTATCGTATGGTGGAAGAAACTGCAGGGCGGAAAAGCCCGCCCGGCACCACCCGGTGGAGAAAAGGCGACTTGTATCGCGAATCCCCGCAGATGAAGAAACAGTTCTCAAGAGGAATCTGCTCGGTGGTGTGGCTCCTGCTCATGGCGAGCGGGGCTGCACGCGCCGAGAATATCAAGCAGATTCATCCCACCGGCTACGTGACCGACCTCGCCGGCATCATTCAACCGCAGACAAAATCCCAGCTCGAAGCCCTCTGCACGGAACTCGAACAGAAGACCGGCGCGCAGATGGCCATCGTTACGGTGAAATCGCTCGATGGCAATGACGTCCAGGCCTACGCGAACGATTTGTACAAACAGCTCGGCATAGGCCAGAAAAAGCAAGACAACGGTGTGATGCTGCTCGTTGCTCCAAACGAGCGGAAGTACTGGACGGAGGTTGGTTACGGCCTGGAGCCAGTGATCAACGATGCGCGCGCGGGAGATGCCGGACGTCTGCTGGTCCCC
The DNA here is from genome assembly GCA_002478115.1 of Candidatus Acidiferrum typicum. Taxonomy (GTDB): domain Bacteria; phylum Acidobacteriota; class Terriglobia; order Acidiferrales; family UBA7541; genus Acidiferrum; species Acidiferrum typicum. The sequence goes on from DLMH01000161.1 coordinate 31,114, forward strand.
TATTTCCGGCAAGGCGACTACAGCAGTGGCATAGCTGCGACCGCATGGCAGTTGGCAAAATATATTGCCGATGATAAAGGGGTGACGCTGACCGGAATGCCGCAACTCCGGCAGGCCCCTCAGGACGAAGATCATGACTTCAGCGGCATCTGGATCTGGCTCGTCCTTGGCGTCATCGTCTTTTTCGTGCTTGCAAGTCGCGGCGGCTCCAGTTCCGGCCGGCGCGGCGGAGGGATGGGCACCGGCCTTTTGATCGGTTCCATCCTTGGTAGCATGACTGGCGGAGGCCGCGGCGGATGGGGTAACTCCGGCGGAGGTTGGGGTGGCGGCGGTGGCTGGGGCGGCGGCGGTGGCGGGTTCGGTGGATTTGGCGGCGGGGCGAGCGGTGGCGGCGGCGCGGGTGGAAGCTGGTAAGAGAGATTCACAGATTGTGGGTGATGGCCATGGAAGCAAAGCTGGCAGAACTGGTGAGCAGGCTGAAAGAAGCGGCAGGCAAGAACCTGGAATCCGTGATCCTCTATGGGTCCGCGGCCCGCGGCGAATTCCGCCCCGGCGCCTCGGACCTGAATGTTCTGTGCACGTTGGTGCAGATCGACGTCAACGAGATGCAGCGTCTGGCCCCGGCGGTGGGTTGGTGGGTTCGGGAAATGAAAGAGCCCGCTCCCCTGTTTTTCCTGACCGAGGAGTTACAGCGCTCGACCGATGTGTTCGCGATCGAAAGTCTGGATGTGAAGCGTTCGCACCGCGTGCTCTTCGGAAGAGACGTCGTCTCGGACTTGCAGATTCCCATGAACTTGCACCGCGTGGAAGTGGAGCATGAGCTGCGCCTGCTGTTGCTTCGCTTGCGCCAGCACCTGCTGCACGCGGGCAGAAATGAACTGGAACTCCTTGCCGTGCTGAAGCGCTCCATTTCCAGCGCTGTAACGTTGCTTCGCCACACGCTGTTAGCCTTTGGCGAGGAGCCTCCCCAGGGAGCGCCGAATATCTTCGCGCGCGTCGAGGAACTCACTGGGGCCAAGGCGGAGGCCTTCTCCCGAATTTACAGCCACCGAGAGACCGGCTCGGTCGAGGGCGATTCGCTGGCTGCTTACGATGCGTACATGCACGCGCTGGAAAAAGTGATCGTGGCGCTCGACGGGATGGTACCGAAGCGCGAATGGCAGCGAGCGGGACGCTAGATTTTCTGGAACTTCAATCATCGAGGTGCCTATGAAAGCGGGAATCGTAATTCTGGTGGTGCTGTTGATTCTGACGCTGGTCGTTGGCGGGGCCTATGTGAGCCGCCGCAACCAGATGGCTATCAAACGCGAAGCGGTAAACGCCGCGTGGGCCCAGGTGGACGTAGTGCTGCAGCGCCGCGCCGACCTCATCCCCAATTTGGTCGAAACCGTGAAGGGCTACGCAGTCCAGGAACAGACGGTGTTTGGAGCTATCGCTGCGGCGCGCGCGGCTTTGATCGGTGCAAAGACGCCTACCGACAAGATCGCCGCGAACGGGCAACTGGATTCCGCGTTGGGCCGCTTGCTGGTGATCGTGGAGAATTACCCGCAACTGAAATCGAACGAGAATTTCATACGCCTGCAGGATGAACTGGCGGGCACGGAAAATCGCATTGCCGTGGAGCGACGCCGATACAATGACACGATACAGGACTACAACACCTATATCGCTCTGTTCCCCAACAGCCTGGTGGCAAGCTTCGCCGGCTTTGCGCGCAACGATGCCTACTTCAAGACCGAAGAGGGTGCGCGGCAGGCACCCAAGGTCAATTTCGATTTCAACAAGCCGGCACCGGCGCAAAGTCCCGCACCCGCGCCCGCGCATCCCTAGCCGGTAAAACTTCGTGCCTGTTAGGGCACAGGAACCCTGTGCCCCTCAATTTATTTTGGCAATCGTTTGCGGCTTGCCGTTCGCTTCGCCGCAGGGGTGACTCAACATGCCAACCCACTGCCAGGTGCGCCGGAAGATGCGCTCCCTTTCCAGGACCAGCATCGCGGTATCGGTGTAGAAGCAAGCAGCAAGCGTTTCCGCGCATTCTAATTGCGGATTGATGTCGAGGTGGAGAGGCTTGCCGCTCATGGAGAGAAAATAGCAGTCAAAGCGAAAAGTTCAAAGTTGAAAGTCACGGAGCCGGACAGCCCCAGAAGACGAACAGGAGAAGGTTCGCCCGCGCATCCCGGTCCCTCAGAACTTGCGTGTCTCCTGCTTCGACCACCTCTCTATCACGATTTTCGATTCCGTGTAGAACTCCACCGCGTCTTTTCCCTGGGCGTGCAGAATCCCGAAGAAGCTTTCCTTCCAGCCGCTGAACGGGAAATAGGCCATCGGCGCGGCCACGCCAATATTGATGCCGATATTGCCCGCGGGCGCTTCGTACCGGAATTTGCGCGCCGCCGCCCCGCTCGTGGTGAAAAGCGACGCCTGGTTCCCGTAGGGACTTTTGCGAATGAATTCGATGGCCTCATCGATGTTGCTGGCGTGGATGAGGCTGAGCACAGGGCCGAAGATTTCCGTATTGGCAAGCGAACTCGCCGCGGGAACACCGTCCAGAATCGTGGGATTCAGGAAATTCCCATTTTCGTAGCCGGCGATCTTCAGATTCCGCCCATCCACGATAGGCTTGGCGCCGTCGCTCACACCCGTTGCAATCAGCGATTCGATGCGCTGCTTGCTCGCACGCGTGATCACCGGCCCCATCTGCACGCCAGCATCGAGACCGGACCCCACTTTGATCGAAGATGCGGCCTCGGCGATTGCGTCGCGGAAGGTTTTCTGCGCCTCGCCTATCGTCACTGCAACCGAAACAGCCAGGCAGCGCTGCCCGGCGCAGCCAAATGCCGAATCGCTGATGATCTGCCTGGCCAGGTCCATGTCTGCATCCGGCAGAACGATCACGTGATTTTTCGCGCCGCCTTGGCATTGCATCCGCTTACCGCTGGCCGCGGAACGCTGGTACACGTGTTTGGCCACCGGCGTCGACCCCACAAAGCTCACCGCGCGGATCGCCGGATGATCGCAAAGCGCCTCAACCACTTCCCTGCCGCCATTGATCAGGTTTACGACGCCCTTCGGAATCCCGGTCTTCTCGATCAGCTCGATGGCTCGCCGCATCGTAAGCGGGACCCGCTCGCTGGGCTTCAGAACCAGAGTATTCCCGCATGCAATCGCGTAGGGCAGGAACCAGAACGGGATCATCGCCGGAAAATTAAACGGCGTGATCGCCGCGACAACGCCTAGCGGCTGCCTTATCAGCGTCTCATCCACCCCCGGCGTGATGTCCTCCAGGTTATACCCCTGCATCATCATCGGAATGCCGCAGGCCACTTCGACATTCTCGATTCCGCGCCGGATTTCCGCCTTCGCTTCGCCGAAGGTCTTGCCGTTTTCCAGGGTGATCAGTCTGGCGATTTCGTCAATGTGATCTTCCAGCAGGAATTTCAGCTTGAACAAATATTGGATGCGCTCTCCTGGTGGAGTGCGGCGCCACGCTGGCAAGGCCCCGGCGGCGGCTTGCACGGCTGCGCCCACATCGGCTGTTGTGGAAAGCGGCGTCCGCGCAATCCGCTCACCCGTCGCGGGATTCGTGACGTCGAGAAATTCCGTGGCGGCAGACTTATGCCACGCCCCACCAAAATAGTTTTGAATTTCCATGGCCTGCGACGTGACGCTACTGCTCATGAGTGTTGCTCCGTGCCTCCGGAAGCGCTCCGGCAGGGCTTGCCACATGAAGGATGGCGGTCGAGAAGACCGGCGTAACGAGGTGCCAGTTTACCAAAATTATGTAAGGTTGCGTGAATTGCAGGGGCGCAAGTCGCCTTCACGGCGGATGGACGCGGTGTGGCGCCTGCAAAATGCTACTTGACCGCCGCGTAGGCCTCGTACGCCGCGCCTATCAGCGGCGCCGATTCGTTCAGAACAATGGACACCGGAATCTTGGCCATTACTTCCGTGAACTGCCATTTGTCCTTGAACGCGTTGAAAAATGTTCCGTCCTTCATTTTCTCGAGAATTTTCACGGCGATACCGCCGGCAACGTAAACCCCGTTGAGGGCCATCACTTTCAGCGCAAGGTTACCCGCTTCCCCGCCGTACACCGCGGTCCACAGATCAAGTGTGTCCACGCACACGGGGCAACTCCTGTCCAAGCCGCTCTTGGTGATGAACGGAGCGGGATCTGCATCCGGATCGTCAAAAATCGGGTGCTTCACATTGGGCGCGATGAATTCGTGCAGTGTGCGGAAGCCCCGCCCCGAAAGAATCAACTCCCCGCTGACTTGCGGATAGCGGCGCAGCATGAACCGCAGCAGATCAATCTGGCGCTCTGTGTGCGGCGCAAAATCGGAATGTCCGCCTTCCGAGGGCACCACTTTATACCGCGTCCCGTCCCAGAACAGGATCGATTCGCCAAGCCCCGTCCCGGCAGCAAGCAACGCGCGGCTAGCGCCTGGCATTGGTGAGCCTTCATTGAGCACGCAAAAATCCTCGGGAGGAAGATGCTCCAAGCTGTGGCCCGTCGCACCCAGATCGTTTATCAGCACGATGGGTTTGACGTCCAGCTCCTGCGACAGATGTTCCGCATCGACAACCCAGGGAAGATTGGTGGCGTGGATGCGGTTGTTGATCACCGGTCCGGCCACTCCAAAACCAGCGGCACGCACCTTTTCGTGGCGCAGGTAAGGCTCGGCCTGCCGGGCAAACTCCTTCACCAGGAGATCAAACTGCGCAAACCCCTTGCTGGGAAAGCGTTGCCGGTAGACAACCTCCAACTTCCCGCTGTCTTCGGTGAACAGGGCCAGATTGCACTTGGTACCACCAACATCACCGGCGAGAATCACGGGACCTCCCGTCAAACCTTGTTTGTTAAACCGATTTAATAAGAAGCCGGTGAAAATTGCAAGTCTTTCCTTGCGCGATTCCCGCCATCCCCATCATTTCCCGGTTATGGGTTGTACCACTGCCGCGCTTCGCGTTCCAGCAATTGGTCGGATTCGCGCGGGCCCCAGGTGCCCGAAGCGTATTGCGGCACGCTCACGCTTTTAGCGGCACTCCAGACTTCCAGGATCGGTTCCACCAGCGACCACGCCGCCTCCACCGAATCCCCGCGATCAAACAGCGTCGGATCGCCTCGCAGGCAATCGTTCAACAGGGTGGCGTACGCACTTCGCGACACTCCCCCAAATCCTTCGCAGTAGCTGAAATTCATGGTCACGTTGCCGATACTCATTTCCGTGCCTGGTTTCTTCGCCCCAAACGATATCGAAACTCCTTCGTCCGGCTGGATATTCAAGATCAGGCGGTTCGGTTCCACTTCCCTTTCCCGGAAAACGATGTGCGGTGCGCGCTTGAATTGAATCATGATTTCCGTGCTGCGCTTGGCCAGGCGTTTCCCCGTGCGCAGGTAAAACGGCACGCCCGCCCAGCGCCAGTTGTCGATCAGCAGCCGCATGGCCACGAATGTCTCCGTGCGCGAATTCGGGTTCACGCCCGGTTCTGCGCGGTATCCCGCGAGAGCCTTTTCACCCGCCTTGCCCGGAGCGTACTGCCCGCGCACCACGGACTGCGCAACCATCTCCAGATTGAACGGCCGGATGGACTGCAGCACTTTCAGTTTTTCGTTGCGCACGGCGGTGGCGTCAAACGAAGCCGGCGGTTCCACGGCCACCAGCGAGGTAAGCTGCAGCACGTGGCTCTGGATCATGTCTCGCAGCGCACCCGCTGTCTCATAGAACCCGCCACGCCGCTCCACGCCCAGCGTTTCCGAAGCGGTGATCTGCACGTGATCGACGTAATTGCGGTTCCAGAGCGGTTCGAATATGCCGTTGCTAAAACGCAGAACCAGCAAATTCTGCACGGTGTCTTTGCCGAGATAGTGATCGATGCGGTAGACCTGTTTTTCTTCAAACACGTTCAGAACAATCTTGTTGAGCTCGCGCGCCGTCGCCAGGTCTCTCCCAAACGGCTTCTCAATGATGATGCGCACCCACGAACCCGGATTGCTCGGCCGCGCCAGCCCCGCACGTCCCAATTGCTCCACGATGTCCGGATAAACCTCCGGCGGAGTGGAGAGATAGAAAAGCCGGTTCCCGCCGAGCTTCTTTTCCGCATCGATCTCCGCCAGGCGCTTGGCCAGTTGCGCGAACGAGTTCTGATCGGCGTAGTCCCCGGGTGAATAATGGAGACTAGCGGCGAACTCATCCCACTTCGCGGGTTCGATGGGTCCCACCTCGGAGATCGTCTTCGCAGCCTCACCGGCCATGGCCCGGAAGGAGTCATCGGTCATCGGCGTTCGTGCGAATCCGATGATCGCATAGCGCTCCCCCAACGATTTGTATTGCGCCAGGTCGTACATCGCGGGAATGACCTTGCGCTTCGCCAGGTCTCCCGAAGCCCCGAACAGAATCACGGCACAGGGATCAGCGGTACCACCGTAGATCGAACCAGAGCGATTGGTTTCTTCGGGCATCCACTTCCTCCGGGAAAAAGGTTAAAAAAGGTCTAGACGCTGCCCAGTGACTATACCGCAATCCCGAGTAATTGCAGGTCCTTGCGCAATTGAGGTGCATTCTGATGGTGAACAACATTCATCCCCAGCCGCCGCGGGTTTTCCAGGTTTAACGCCCGGTCGTCAATGAAGACGCAACTTTCCGGCGGGCGCTGCGTCACTTCCAGCGCGATCCGGTAGATCGCCTCTTCGGGTTTGCGCGCATTCAGATAGCAGGAGCTGAAGAATGCCTGGAAATCCCGTCGCAACTGGAATGCTTCAATACGGTACTGGTTTAGTTCCAGCGGCTCATTATTGATTGCTCCGATGAGGTATTTCCCCGAGCGTGCCAGAGCAGACAGGATAGCGCGTGTTTCCGGATACTCCTTCGACTGCGCAAACATGAATGCTGTGAACTCTTCCCGCGTGAAACTCCGGGGCCGGTAGAACAGTGTTCGGTCAAGGTACTGATTGAGCGTAATCTGGCCGGCATCAAAAGCCGGGAAGGAAAGATCGTGACGATCCTGAAAATCCTCCCAATCCAGCCCGAAAGCCTGGGCAGCTTCGCGCCGCCCATCGCGATCCCAGCCGTTCGTGAGAATGACGCCGCCAATATCGAAAAACATCGTGGTGATTTCCGGCACAGGTAACCTCCGCAAAGGAATCCTGAGACATATCAGATGTGCATCCCGGGAAAAAGGGTAAAAGCGACGCCACCCCTATTGTTTGCGGGCCAGCGCCTGATCAACCACGTGTCCCAGGTTCTCCAGCGCCACCGGAATCTCCCCAGTGAGTTGGATCCGGACCACGAAACGATCGCTCTCCACCAATCCTTCAAATTCACCTAAGGCGAGCGCACGATGCAACTGTCCAAAAGTATAGGCGGCCCCCGGTATCGCCAGGTCGATTGCAGGCTCGGCCGTGATCACCAGGAACTGTCCATGCGACAGCCCTTTGCGATGCAGATGGCTGTAGTGGTGGAGTGAATGCGGACCGTAGGCCAGGAGCACTGGAATCGTCAGCTTTTCGGCAAGTTTTGTCCGCATGGCCTGGAATGCCGCCAACACTCTGAGAGTTTGCGGAAGGAAAACCAAAACCGCAAGGAAGCTTTCCGGCTGCAGCAACTGGAGGAAGGACCCAAGGGACTCCTCGAGGTTCAACGTGGAGATCTCCCGCCGTGTCTTACCCTCAGCATAGAGTTGCAGGCCTCTGTCATCGAGGCGAGGCCGGCGGCTCAATGTGTCGTTCGCCGGCGAGTATTTGTTGAGGTATTCCATGGCGATGGCACGAGGTAGTCGAGCTTCAGATTCATCGAAGGGATCAAATCCCAATCGGGCACACGCCATGACGGTGGCCACCTCCCAACAAAATGTCAGCGGGAGCAGGTCAAGAGGCTCAACGATCTGCACATGAACAAACGGAACGCCGGAGACGCGGAATCGGCTCATCATATCGGAGAGTTCGGGGTTCGTGTCGCCGGCACGCGTCAGGACCGCGAAGACCGCCTTTTCCTCCAACGCGTGGGTATCGCGCGGGACCTCTCCGTCGATGGGGATCAAGCCGGGCCCTTCTTTCGCCAGGCTTCCCCCGATTAATTGGCTCAGGCAATAGGTGTACGGAACGAGAGACGGCGTGGCCAGAAACGCCACATACTGGCGCTTCGCCACCGCTGCACCGGAGAGGAAAGCCGCTAGTTGCAACGCCGGGTTTTCCGCTGGGATCGTTCCGGGCGAACAGGCATGATGCATCTCTTTCGCCGCCGCCACAATTCCTTCCGGCTCGTTTGCCAATCGCGAAACAAGGAGAGCACCCAGATGCCTCAGGGAAGTAAATGTGGCGAGAATGCCGGGGGGATCAGCAAATACCGCTCGAAACTTGTAGCCTCGGCTCAGGGAAGCAAGGTAAGAGCCTGGCTCTGTTTGGGCCACGAAATGCTGCAACGGATGCGGCACCCCGGCAGCCTGCAGTTTTTCCCGGAAGTACAGGAACAACGCATGGTCTTCCAGCCGGTACCCTGCCTTGCTCGCGAAGATGAAGAGGGTGCGCTCGAGATTAAGTTGCTTTTCCGCGCGGTAAATTGTTGTGGGACAAGTATTGTCAAGGATTACTATCTGATGGTCATTCCCCGATTGCACGAATGGCAGAAGAGCCCTTGCCGCCAGGTTTGCGGACTCGAATGCAATCAGCGCACGGCAATCGAGCCCATCAGCCGTGGCGGCTGACTCCTCCTGTCTTATGCCTTTGAGAAGTGGCTCGAGGGTAGCAGGCAGGTCCAGCCAGCCCAAATTGGAGAGGATGTGGGATTGCTCGAACTCCTCTTCCGGCCAGAGCGTGGTGTCTTTCGTCCACAGCCGCTCCAGCACTCGGTTCTCAAGAAAGTACTCGAGCCCTCGATGGAATGCAGTTTGCAAACAGCCGGCGACGATTGATTGCGCGCGAATCGGCATGGGCCCCCGTTTACCGTCCACGAAGCGATCGCAGACGTGCGGAATCGGACAGCCCACTTGGGCATTGAGGTCGAGCCTGGTTCAGAACGAGCGGTTTGCCCCTGGAGATAAACAAGAAGAGTGGACCCTGCCGTATAGATCGAGCACAGAGTAGCGAGAACAGCAGCGGCTTGCAACATTTCTTTCTCTATCCGAGAATGGTGTCTTCCAGGAGGAACGCATGGCCAACGATTCATGTGGACCCACACCCACGCCCAGCGAACCCGTCAAGCCGGGAACACGCATGGTGCATTGTGTGAAGTTCGGCAAGGAAATGCCCGGGTTGGATCGCATCCCCTGGAAAGGTGAACTCGGCAAACGCGTCTACGAAAACGTCTCCAAGGACGCCTGGAAGATGTGGCTGGAATACTCCAAGATGGTCATGAACGAATACCGCCTCAATCCCCTAGACCCAAACTCTCAGAAAATCATGGAAGAGCAGATGGAACAGTTCTTCTTTGGCGAAGGCGCGAAATTGCCCGAAGGCTACGTGCCACCCAAGGCAAAAGGTTAATCCCGCGCACCCTTATCCCGCGATACTTTGCAGGGAATTCATTCTGAACCTGAAATCCGAAGTCGAAGAGGGATTTCATCGCACAAAGAACGTGCGATGGAGAACCGTATCTCCGCTCCGGGACGGCGAAAAGCGCCGTCCCTCCGGTCGAAATGACAGATTCTGGGTGGTGCATGGTGGGGGAGAAGCCAACTTCGGCGAAGTTGCGTCTTCATAGGATAACCGTTTGAAACAAAACGAGATGCGCTCGCCTGCAATCGGTCAACTTCGGATTTAAGGCTGAATTGTCAGGACATTCTTCTGCCTGTAGGGTGTTCCACAGGCAGGCGCGGCGTCAGTGTGAATTTCAGTTGGGCATGAGCGGCCCGTAGCCCCGCTTCCACCGCTGCGGGCGTATCGCCACGAGCAAACAGGAAACCCAGATAGCTCGATCCCTCCGGCCAGGCCGCGATGTAATCGCGCGCGCGCGCTGTGATTTCCAGACTGGTAATCCCGGGAATTTGCCGCGCTGATTTTTCTCCTTCTACATTCTCGAGAACGCCGCTCCGCGGCACCGGAATCATCATGACTCCCGATGCGGCTGCTTCGCGAACCGCATCGCCACCAGGCAAGCCCAGTGCGTGGCGCAAGAGAAGTTCCTCCAGCCCGATTTCTTCTTCGCCATCAGCAAAGCAAAATCGCAAAGCCCCGGCGCATAATCCACCGATTGGCCGTGGCGCTACTTCGATGGGCCAGACTCCCTGTTCATTCAGGCGAAATTCGGCGTGCACCGGGCCGTGCGTCAGCCCCAAGGCTCGAACGGCGGATCGCAAAGCGCTTTCGATGACGCGCTGCTCGGAATCCGGCAACCGCGAGGGCGTGACATAAATTGTCTCCTCGAAATAAGGCCCCTCCAGTGGATCCGGCTTGTCGAAGATCGCCAGTATTCTCAGCGTCCCCTCGGTCAGCAGAGCCTCGACGGCCACTTCACTGCCTGGCAGGTAGCCTTCAACGAGCATTTGATCCAGATGCGCTTCGCGTGTCGCGCGTATCTCCGGCGATTCCAGGAGTTTTTTCAGCCGTGCTGCGCCCGCAGCGAACTCCTCGCGATTATTGGCGCGCACCACCCCCTGGCTGGCCGATAGCGAGAGCGGCTTGAGTACGCACGGATACTTGATGCCCAGAAGTGCGGGCTCCGGCACGGCATTCAACGAAACGCCGCGGAACCACGGCACCGGAATCCCGGCTTCGCGAAACACCTCTCGCGTGCGCAACTTGTTCCGGCAGGCCTCCACACTCACCGGATGATTGTGGAGCAGCCCAAGACCGCGCGCCGCGTACGCCGCCGTGGGCCCCGGACGATCACCTAATGCCAGGACGCCGTCGACACGGAGTCCTCGCTGCGCTTCCAGGACGTCCCGCGCCGCAGTTTCCGGCGATTCAAAATGTGCGGATAGCGCATGGTCGTTCCAGGGATCGTCCATCCGCCGGCAACGATCGGTAACAAAAGCGAGCTCCACGCCAAGCTTTTCCGCCGCTGCATTAAATGAACGCGTCTGGTATCCGAGCTTTGTGGCAAACAACAGCAGTCGTTTTCGTGGATTCATCAAAGTGCGATCCCGTATTTCGCCGACGCTAGATCTCACACCAGCACGCAACCGCGCCGGATCCGCTAAACAAACGTCTCCGCCTGCCGTACCGCTTCCTTAGCCTTGGCTATCGGGACCAACTGGTCCCGTGTCGGCTCCGCTCAACAATACCAGGGCTCGTTGAGATAGGGCACCGTCGCCCGCGCGGCCAGAACCGGCATCGCCGATTCTTCCGTTTTCCGGCCAGCAGCGCGATTCGCCGCCCGCCAGAGCAGCTCGAACGTCGCCGCCCGGCTGCGTTTGATCTTCTCGCTCGCCGCAACGATTTCCTGAGTCTCCTCGGCCAGCCGGTCCACCCCCGGATTGGGATTTTTCCAGGGATAGACGAGCGCTCTGGCATCGAAGGGTGCAACGCTTTCACGGACTTCCGGTAATTCCAGCAGCCGCGATCCCGCGGGAATCAGCAGGCGAATGGCCAGTTGGATGGGTGCGACAGCTTCGACGAGATTGAGCCGCTGCAGATTTTCGAATAGCTCGAGATAGTTTTCAAATGTAGCCCAGGGAGTGAATGGAACAAAGGTCGGCTGAAGAGTGATGCCGGCGCGCCGGCATTCTTCAACAACACGAAAGAAATCCGCGCGCGTGTGGCCCTTCCGCAGTTTCTGCAAAATACCGTCGTCCATAGACTCGACGGCGGAAATGATGAACAGGCATCCCGTCTGCCGCAGCGTCCGCAGCAATTCGACATTCTGCAGAAGATGCTCCACCTTGATCGTCACGTCATACGTGAGCGCGGGGAATTCGCGATGCAGTGCTTCCACCAGCGGAATGGCGTGTCTGACTCCATTGAAGAAATCCGGATCGCCAAACGTGATGTGCTGCGCGCCGGCGGCCACCTGCTGCCGGATGTCCGCCAGCACGACCTCCCGGTCAACGATGCGGAAAACACCGTTGTATACCGGCACAATCGGACAATGCCGGCACAAATGTTTGCAGCCGCGGCTCGCTTCCGTGTATCCCACCGTGCGATGTTCGCCGTTCGGCAGCACCAGGTGCGCGTACGAACGCAGCGGCGGCAATCCCTCGCGATCCGGCTTCTGGAAACGCAGCCGCGCCAGCGAAACACTCGTGTCCAACGGATGAATCTGCGGCGAAGCGGATAGGCCTTCCAGGTGCTCCGCAAGATCCACCAGGGACTGCTCAAATTCGCCCCCCAATAAGCTCTTCACACCGTGGGAGCGAAAACTCTCCGCGGAAAGCGAAGCGTACAGTCCGTAGGCGCACAAATGCGCGTTGGGCTGAATGCGGCGAATAGGTTCCAGAAGTTCCAGCGTGAGCCGTGTCGCAGTATGCATCGGCACATAAAATGCCACCAGCCGCGCCTCCCGCACGGCCTGTTCGTTCAAGGGTTCTCGCGATAAATCCAGGCAAGTCACCGCATGCCCGCGCTCCCGCAGCCAGGCTGCAGGCGAGGCCAGCCCAAATGGCTGCCGCCCCAGTTCGTACGTCGAAATCAGGACGATTTTCACGGCCTTTCCATTATAGCGTTCCCGCACCGCCGCAAGATTTCGGTTATCATAGAGATCCAACCATTCCATGAAAGGACCCCTAGAATGCCCATCTCCGCGGCAAATTCCTTCGGAACGCGAGACAACCTGAACGTTGGCGCGCAAACTTTTGAAATTCAGCGCCTCGAGAAGCTGGAAAAGCAGGGCCTCGGACAATTCACCGGGCTTCCCTTCTCCCTCCGCATTCTTCTGGAAAACCTGCTGCGCTGTGAGGACGGGCGCTCCGTTCGCGCCGAGGATATCCGCGCGCTCGCCAGCTGGAAACCCGGCGGCGAACAAAAAGAAATTGCCTTCATGCCCGCACGCGTCCTGTTGCAGGATTTCACCGGCGTCCCCGCCATCGTGGACCTGGCCACGATGCGCGAAGCGGTTCAAAAAATGGGCGGCAATCCCAAGCGCATCAATCCCCTTTTCCCCGCGGAGCTGGTCATCGACCATTCCGTTCAGGTGGACAGTTTCGGCAATGTGAACGCCTTCGGCATAAACGCGGAACTTGAATTCCAGCGCAACGTCGAGCGCTATGCCTTCCTGCGCTGGGGACAAAACGCCTTCCGCAATTTCAAGGTCGTGCCACCCGATACGGGCATCTGCCACCAGGTCAATATCGAGTATCTCGCGCGGGTGGTTTGCTCCGTTCCAAGCGGTAGCCGCGTCGAAGCCTATCCGGATACGCTCGTCGGCACGGATTCGCACACCACGATGGTGAATTCGCTCGGCGTGTTCGGCTGGGGCGTCGGCGGAATTGAAGCGGAGGCCGCCATGCTGGGCCAGCCTCTCTCGATGCTCGTCCCCGAAGTGGTGGGCTTCAAGCTCCACGGCCGGCTTCGCGAAGGAGCCACTGCGACGGACCTGGTTCTTACGGTCACCGAGATGCTCCGAAAGAAGGGCGTCGTCGGGAAGTTCGTGGAGTTCTACGGCTCCGGCCTTTCCACCTTAAGCGTGCCGGACCGCGCCACCATTGCTAACATGGCTCCCGAATATGGCGCGACCATGGGCTTTTTCCCCGTGGACAACGAAACGCTGGCCTACCTGGAATTCACCGGACGTTCGCACGAACACATCGCCCTGGTCGAAGCCTACTGCAAGGAGCAGTACCTCTTCCGGACCGACGCGACACCCGACCCAGCGTTCAGCGACTCGTTGGAGCTCGATCTCGGCAGCGTTGAGCCCACGGTGGCGGGACCAAAACGCCCGCAAGACCGCGTCGCGCTCAAGAACGCCAAAGCGTCCTTCATGAAAGTGGTAGAAGGCGCGCCCGCAACACAAGTCCCCGTTAAGAACAATGGCGACGCCTTCGAGCTTTCCAGCGGCGCGGTCGTGATTGCCGCCATTACGAGTTGCACGAACACCTCCAATCCTTCGCTGATGCTCGGCGCGGGCTTAGTGGCCAAGAAAGCCGTCGAGCGCGGGTTACAAGTCAAGCCGTGGGTGAAGACCAGCCTCGCGCCGGGCTCGAAAGTGGTGACGGACTATCTGCAAGCCTCGGGCCTGATGGCGTACCTCGAGAAACTGAAGTTCCACCTGGTGGGCTACGGCTGCACAACCTGCATCGGCAACAGCGGACCTCTGTCCGATCCTATCGGCGCCGCCATCAAGGAGAACAATCTCGTCGCTGTGGCCGTGCTGAGCGGCAACCGCAATTTTGAAGGGCGCGTGCATCCGTTGGTGCGCGCGAATTACCTCGCTTCCCCGCCGCTCGTCGTGGCCTACGCGCTCGCGGGCCGCATGGATATGGACTTGACCACCGAGCCGCTGGGAACCGATTCCGCCGGCAAGCCCGTCTATTTGCGCGAGATTTGGCCTACCGCGCAGGAAGTGGAATCCACCGTCCGCGCCGCGGTTTCCACAGCGCAATACCGCAAGGTTTACAGCGAAGTCTTCGAAGGCGACGCGCGCTGGAAAGCCATGCCTATCCCTGAAGGCGATCTGTACAAGTGGGATGCGAACTCCACGTACATCAAGCTGCCTCCGTATTTCGAGAACATGCCAAAGACCCCGGCTCCGCTTGCGGATATTCATGGTGCGCGCGTACTCGCTGTTCTCGGCGATAGTGTGACCACCGATCACATCTCTCCCGCAGGCTCCATCGCCGTGGATTCCCCAGCCGGGAAATACCTGATCGCTCATGGCGTGAAGCCGCACGAATTCAACTCCTACGGCGCCCGCCGCGGCAATCACGAAGTGATGATGCGCGGCACGTTTGCGAACATCCGCCTCCGCAATCAGCTTGCCCCGGGCACGGAAGGAAGTTGGACGTTGCATCTGCCCGAGGGCGAAAAGATGTTCATCTACGACGCCGCGGTGAAGTACCGCGAAGACGGCGTGCCCCTGATCGTGATCGCGGGCAAGGAGTACGGCTCCGGGTCCTCGCGCGACTGGGCCGCCAAGGGCACGCGGTTGCTCGGCGTGCGCGCCGTCATCGCGGAGAGCTACGAGCGCATTCACCGCAGCAACCTCGTGGGCATGGGCGTGCTCCCGCTGGAATTCAAGCACGGCGAAACTCGCGAATCCCTTGGCCTGACGGGGCACGAGGTGTTCTCGATAGATGGCGTGTCTACTCTGATGCCACGAAAGCAAGTCACCGTTCGCGCCGAGTCGGCGGATGGGACGGAGAAATCTTTCACCGCAACCGTGCGCGTGGATACGCCGGAAGAGGTGGCGTATTACAAGCATGGCGGCATTCTGCAGTATGTGCTGCGGCAAATGCTGGAGTAGATGTTTTCCCCAGCGAAAGTTGAAAAGCCCCGGTGAGAGCTCGCGGAGCTTTCCATTGCCAACGGAGAGGCACCTACAGCGCCTCCTGGGGATGAGCAGCGACTGGCGCAAAGGTACGTTGCGCCAGACACGATGCAAGTGGTTGCCGTGAGCGACGCCCAGTAGATCGCTCCGGCCCTGCAAAAACCCGGCGCGGTGCAAGTTCTTGATGCCCGCGGAAGACTAGAGAAAACCAAGCCCGCATCGAATTAGAGTGACGTCCCAGAAGATTCTGGCATTTCTCTTTAGGAGGCCGGGGCTTCAGCCCCGGCGTAAAGCCCAGAAAATGAATTGGGCTTTAGCCCCTGAGGACTCTGGGCTTCTTCGCGATATTTTCGGGACACAATACTGGGAACTTACTGCGGATTCCCCAATTACAAACGGCAGGAAAAACACCGCGTCAGCGGGACGAGGTTCGTTTTTCGGACGCTCCATCGCGGCTCTTAATCCACAGGAAAAGCCCAATTCCAGCCAGCACGGAGAGAATGCTGACGATCTGCGCATTGGTCAGGCCCAGGAATACGCGTGGATTGATGCGGATGATTTCCACCAGATACCGCGCGATGCCCGTCAAAACCAGATAGCCGCAGAAAATAAGACCTTTATCTTGAGGGCGGCGCAGAAACTTGCCGCCTAAATACCAAAGAAACGCGCCAATGGCGCACCAAGCCAGGAATTCATAAATGGGCGTCGGGTGCACTTTACAGTTTTCTGGCCATCCGTACAGAACGCATGGCCCGGGGGTAGGCATGACGCCGGTGGTAGGTACGAGGCCGTTGGGAAAGCTCATGCCCCACGGCAAGGTGGTCGGCGTCCCGTAGTCGCCGTCGCCGGAGAGCAGACAGCCCATTCGCCCGATCGCATACCCAAACGAGGCTGCGGGCGAGCACGCGTCCAGGAATTGCAGCAGAGGATATCCGGTACGCTTACCGAGAAGGAGTAGCGCGGCCATGCCGCCGATGAATCCTCCGAACCAAGTGAAGCCATAACGATCAAAAAGTACCGCGAACGGATGGGCCCGGAATGTCGCGGGGGATTCGAGCGCGCTATACACCTTTGAAGCGAGGATCCCTGACAATCCGGCGATGGTGATTATGGTGAACGCGTCCAGAGGGATGCTGGGAAACAATGGCGACAAAGTAGCCTTGGTCGTCATGCCGCGGCGGTCGAAGTCCGCTTGAAAAATGTAGGCGGCGCAAATCAGACCAAGCGCCACCATCAGACCGTACGTGGGAATTGATAAGGGGCCTATGTGAATGAAGGGGATCATAGAGTTGGCCGGCGTGCCCTGAAGATTATACACGAGGCAAAGCGGAGAGCCCCTCAGGCGGCGGGTGGCCGCGGCTGTAGTAGCGCTTCAGCCCTTTGCGCATCGGAAACCCCGAAGCGAGAAATGCCAACCCAAGGCCCAGGTTCCCACAGCGAACCTGGGGCACCCTCCGCGTCTCACTACTGCTGCGGGAATTGCTGGAGTGATATACTCGCGATGCCCCTTATGTCAACACTTTCCGACATGTTAAGCCCGGGCCACCCGCTTGAAGCCGCGGCCCCCAGCGCCGGACTTCTGATAGCGCTAGTGGTTGAACGTGTAGCGACGTTGCCGTCAATTAGAGACGACCGCTACAATTGCAAATTAGGATTAGGTTGCTAACTGACTTGATTAAACCGCCAAGAGCAGCCGCCAAGGAACTCCTGCCTCTTTGGAGTTTCCTAGGCGTGAGTGCAATTTTGTCTTGGACAATCTGGATTTGGCCCCTCGACGAGAAACTCTTTTTCTATCTGAGTTTCTATGGATGGCGGGTGACTTGGCCTTTAAATAATCTAAAACTTGTGATTGGAAACTGCATGCCCGGAATGCTTGCTCTTGTCTGGGCAAGAGTTCAAGGAAGGCAACAATTTCGGGGTTTGCTGTCCAGTTTGTTCGCATGGAGAACCAAGCCCAAGTGGTACCTACTCGCCGTAGGACTTCCTTGCGGCATATTCATGGCAACGCTATGCGCTGTACTCCTGACCGTGCCCGCGAAGATTGCCCGGCCTCCTCTATCCGTGCTCTTGTTGGGTCTGGTGTCTAGTTTCGGGGGCCCCCTATGGGAGGAAATAGCATGGCGAGCCTTCGCCCTCAGAAAACTCCAAACCAGGTACTCGGCACTGGTTTCATCTTTGATTATTGGTGTGTTTTGGGCAGTTTGGCATATCCCAATGTGGGCTCTAACTCTGAACTACTTGACAATTCCGTTGCTGCTGATTATCTGCATCAATCTTATTGCATGGTCAATCGTATTCACCTTCTTGTACATTGGAAGTGGCCAAAGCCTACCGGTTGTGATTGTACTCCATGGCACGTACTTGATCTTACAAAACGAGGCCTTCGCGGCACTGGCGTACGGTCAGCTAACACTGCCGAAGGATGTAGCCCAAGCAATCGCGTATGGTCCCCAATACTTGATTTTGATTGAGATGGTCCTTGCCTTATGCTTAGCGATCATATTTGGAAGAAGATTGGCGGGTGGCCCTGGCGCTAGATCCTGAGGGGGAATCGGGTGCCCCGCACGTCGGTTTTACGTGTGGGGGTTTTGACTTGGATTTCGTTGCTTGAGGTGGTCTCTCTTCCCGCACTCTTGTTCGTACGAGTTCCGAAACTAGAGCCTCACGAATACGGATTGACACTTAGACCGAGTGCTGGTCAGTTGGGCTTGGACTTGAAGACGAAGTTGATGGTGTGGGTCTCGCTGCCGCTGATGGTGACTTCCTGCGACTGCTCGCCATAGAACTCGTGCCAGGCCGTGATGGTGTACTTGCCCGGAGGCAAGTTGGCCAGCGAGAACGAACCGCCGTCGCCGGTCACGGCGTAGTGCGAGTTTGGCATCACCGCAAGGATGCCATGCATCCAGGGATGCACGTTGCACTTCACGGAAATGAATTCCGCCTGATCATACCTCTCGCTGATCGGCGGCGCTCCCGGCGGCTGCGATTTATTCCACTCGCGATTGAACTTCGGCTGTGGATGGATGTTGTGAGAGGTCTGATCCTCGTTGGTGATCTTCAGTTCTTGATTGACCTGGAAGGCAAGAAGGTGGGGGATGTACCGGCAACCCTTCTGCGTGAAGGTCGCGGCGTTGGAAGGAGCCGCGTCACCCGGCGCTCCCGCGGATACGTAGACAACTACGTTTTCCAGGCTGTTCCCGGCGCCCGTTACGACGGTTTCCGCGAGCTGCGGCGTCGCGTACATCTTGGCGCAGGATGGTTCCCCGGACATGTCAATGGGTTTCATCTTGACCGGTGTGCCCTCGTAGGTCACTTTGCCGCTGACAGTGCCTCCGCTCGGCCCCGCATACGCCGCGGCCGAAGCGGCAAGCAAGGCCAGTCCTGCCATCACCACGTGCTTCGTTTGCATTCCTCGATCCTCCTGATCTCCAACACCAGTGTATGCATTTCAGACCTTCTTGGCATTTACGATTTCCACTATGCAAGAACTTTCCAGCGCCGCGCTGACACGCGGCCCCTTCTGGTCGCAGAGCTATCCGGATGGCCCCAAAGCCTTCCGGTCATCCTCGGACCCGTGATACGCCTTCCCAGATAATTGTTCCTCTGCAGTTCCTTGGGATGAATTACTCTAATGGGCAGGTCCGTCCATAAGGAGTCCTTATGCAGAAAATCAACGCGGCCATTATCGGATTAGGATTCGTCGGGCGAGCGCACCTGGACGCCTTGCGGCGCCTTGGTATTTCGGTCCAGGGCGTGCTGGGGAGCACGCCGGAGCGCACCAAAGCTTCGCGGGATGCGCTGGGATTGCCGCGAGCGTACGCTTCGCTCGAAGAACTCGCCGCCGACTCGTCCGTTCACGTCGTGCATTTGTGCACGCCAAACAATGAACATTTCCAGGAGGCCAGCCAGCTTCTTCGCGCGGGGAAAAATGTCTTGTGCGAAAAGCCGCTGACCCTGGATTCGCGGGAATCCGCGGCGCTGGTTTCCCTGGCGAAAGAAACGGGACGAGTGGGCGGTGTGGCGTACAACCTGCGCTACTACCCCCTGTGTCAGGAAGCTCGCGCGTTGATCCGGAAGGGCGCGATCGGGCAGGTGCGGCTCGTGCACGGCAGCTTTTTGCAGGATTGGCTGCTCTATCCCACGGATTGGAACTGGCGGCTGGAAGCAAAGTCGGGCGGCGAACTGCGCGCCGTCTCCGACATCGGCACGCACTGGCTCGACCTGGTGACCTGGATGACCAACAGCAAGGTGTCCGAGCTTTGCGCCGATCTGGCCACGGTTCTTCCGACACGGCGCAAGCCCAAGGGCCGCGTGGAGACATTTCAGAAAGCGGGCGCCGCGGAAACCGAGGAAGTGCTGATGACGACCGACGATTACGCCTCCGTGCTGCTGCGCTTTGAAAACGACGCTCACGGCGTGATGACCGTTTCCCAAGTAAGCGCCGGGCGCAAGGCGCGTTTGTGGTTTGAGGTCGACGGCTCCGAAGGTTCGCTGGCGTTCGATTCCGAATCGCCCAATTCGCTGTGGATTGGCCGGCGGGACCGGGCCAGCGAAGTGCTCCCGAAAGATCCCGCGCTGCAATCGCCCGAATCGCGCGGTTATGCAGCTTATCCCGGCGGGCACGCCGAGGGTTACCCGGACACTTTCGTGCAACTTTTCAAGGATTTCTATAGCTACGTCGCTGCCGGAGATTTTCGCGCACCGCGAAGCTTTCCGACCTTTGACACGGGTCACGACGAACTCCTGCTCTGCGAAGCGATCGCCGAAAGCGCGCAGAAACGAAGCTGGGTCTCTGTCGGAGCGTAAGCAGTTGCAGCTCTATTTCAGGGCGCGGGTGGATTCGCGGGCGACGAGTTCCGCGGGAATTTTGCGGCGCACGACGGAAATATCGCGATTCTGATTCGTCGCTTTGATGGCCTCCAGAACAATGCCCGCGCTCATTGCGCCCATGGCTTCCATAGGCTGGCGAACGGTGGTGAGCGACGGCACGCTCAGATTGGCCTGCGCCACGTCGTCGAAACCCACAACGGAACAGTCTTCGGGTACGCGCAGGCCTTTTTTCTTCAGCGCACGTAAGGCGCCTCATGCTTATCCGGTTGTT
>DLMH01000146.1:0-5205 GCA_002478115.1 Candidatus Acidiferrum typicum
ATCGCCATTTGCCTCATTGACCGTTGACGGGGGTCATACGACCAGAATCTGGCCCAGACCGGCTGTCTATCGCCACGGATCCAACGCTTCATAGTCGGTGCGTTTTTGCTTACGATGGCAAGCCGCGCCAGCCCCACACTATCTGCAGACTGGCGCGAATCGCTTCAAGCAGCTCCCCGTTGTCGGCCGGCTTCTGGAAAAAAGCGGCGGCACCTGATTCGAGGGTACGTCTTTTATTGCCCTCGGGATCGCGAGCTGTGAGAATGATCACTGGAATAAGGGAAAGCGCCGGATAGTCGTGCAAGTGTTTCAGTACGGCAAAACCATCGCCCGCCGGCAGTCCGAGATCGAGGATGATAAGGTGGGGTTTCTCCTTCTGAGCCATCGCGATGGCCGAATATCCGTCGCAAACATTCACCGTATCATAGTTATTGGCCCGTAGACGCCAACTCAGGGCCTGTCTGAGATCGGGATCATCATCCACGACCATTATCTTTGCTCGATTTATGGGCTTCCTCTCGCTGTAACTCTCAGTTTGCATGCTTGTGGTTCCCCTTTTCGGTGAAGTTTTGTTTGCTCGTGAGACCCCCGCTGGATGATGCCCCGAGTAGGGGCTTATCGGAGACTGTACTCTCGGCCTGCCATTGCAGCTAACACCTAAGGTTCAGCGTCCAATTTGCCTCTTTGAGACTCATGTTGAGGAAGTGCAGGATATCTGTCGTAATCACGTGTGGCTGGGCTGAATCGAATGGCTTTTGCTCAAGCCCAGCGAATCATAACGGACAGCAGGGCACCAGCCACCAGCACAACCTTCACCACCGACGGCCACTTCTCTACGAATACGTTTTGCAAGGCGGTAGATCACTGTCGCAATCAGATGGGATGAGAAGGCCGGTTTCCGACGGGCTGCTGTACGCTCCCAAGTTATCGACGCGCTCGAAACGCAAGAGATAAAGGAGACCGGCAATGAAGGCAGACCATCCTGTCACTTTTATTTTTCGCTTGCGACAAAGCGGCGGACCATACATTCCGGCTTGCCGACAAAGCGGCCAGAATCAAGCCCGATGCTGGTACGAGAGGCCCACGAGTATGCGCGGTAGTTTTCGGCGGTCAACGGTTACAGCGATCTGAGTTAATCAACTTGTCAGATTGAGGGGATGCTCGAAGACTAATCTGGCCTCTTTCCGCAACGAACTGGTTCGACTCTACTTCAATCCGTCCACTACATACAGGTCCGACGTGATGCGTTGGTAGGTATACACGTAACTCTTCAGGTCGCGCGAAAATTGCGGAGGCGCATTGGAAAACAGGCCGGTGGGATCCGCAGGAGAAAATGATCTGAGCAGCTTGCGCTCTCCGCTTGCCAAGTCGATCGTGAAGATCCTGCTGGGCACCTCGCGGCGGCCGACCAGCAAGGATTTGCCGTCCGGTGTCCACTGCACCGGAACATCTCCGGGTTGGGTATTCGGAACAAGCAGCGGAGAGCCCGTGGCCAAGGGGTAGATCGTAATCTTTCCTTCCGGATCCTGCGCTGCCACCTGCTTGCCGTCGGTCGATATACAACTGCGATAGGCGATACTCACGCCCTCCGGAGTGACCGGTCGAGGCGCGCCTTCGTCAACGCCCTGCAGCCACAGCCTCAATCCATGGCCACCAGGCACGCTGCCCATTGCCAGAATATGTCGGCCATCGGGGAGGAAAAAGGCCTGGTGAACGTGAACGTCCCCAGTAGAGACTGCCCGCGACTCACCTGCGCCGGTCGGCAGTTCGATCAAGCTGCGTCGCGCGGCAGCGTTGAGAGCCAACGCCCACTTTCCATCCGGAGATAACGTTGGAGTTCGACCGTCGCCTAGCCGCACTGCTGGCGAGCCGTCGGTTCCCCGCACATACAACCCGCCGGTCTCGCCGCCTGCCTCACCTGTTTCGTCAAAGGACACAAGCCTTCCGTCATCGCTGATATCCCGTGGCACCGACCAATCGTGCCAGCTCAGGTCGCGTTCCTTGGTCTCTCCTGGCGCGAGGGCGATCATGCCGGCGCGTAAATCGTCGCGCGAGAACAGCACCCGGCCGTCCTTCGAAATATCATGCAAAGTCAGCGTACCCGTTCCCAGGTAGACCAGCCGTTCTTTTCCCGCTAGGGTAACGGCGCGCAACTCGCGACTTGATCCCGATGTGGTGCCGGTGAACCAGACTTCATTTCCTCCCTGCCACCAGGCGACGCCTTGGACGCTTACGAACTCACCGGTCAGCGTCTTCTTGTTGCCAGCCTGGTCCACTGTGGCAATGGTGCCGTCATCATCCCTCTGGTAAGCGTGATCGACGAAGGCCACTAATTTTCCGTCAGGGGATACTCGCGGATGGCTTACCCACCCCGCGGTTTCATACAACACTTTGCCGAGCGGGTACTCCAGCCTTACTTTTCCACCAACCCGGCGTACTACTGCGATGCTTGCGCCGTCAGGCGACCAGTCAGCGTATTCCACATCATCAGCAATGTCGCGCGGGGCTCCGCCTCCACGCGGGGCGCGGGCCAGCATCCCAGCCGACTCAAAACCCATTACAAAGTGCCGATTGGTGGAAACCGCCAATTCTCCCGAGCTAGAGATGGCCAGTATGTCGGTGGTTTGTAAACCGAGGGTCCGCGATTCAGTGCTTCCGTTTTCCGCAACAAACAACTCCTCCGGCCGCCCCTCCCAGGCAGCGCCATAAATCAAGTTGCCGTCGGGCGTGAAGCGTGCGTTCCAGATCGTTCCCCGCCGGAAGGTGATGCGGTGCAGCTTGGGATGTAACGCTGAAGAGCTCGGACGCAGCCATGATCCTAATCCCAGCCCAGCCGCCGCAAGCAGAATCACCGCCACCCCCACCGCCAAACTTGCCCGTCGCTTACGCGCCGGTGCTGCCGCTGTAGAGGTCGTGGTCGCGATTCCGCTGACCGATTCGAGGGCGAAGGCGATATCCTGCGCCGACTGAAAACGCTGCCCGGGCTGCTTTTCCAGGCAGTGACGCACGATCCTTTCCAGCGCCGGTGTGACCGCGAGGTTCCTGCCGGAGAATTCGGGGGGCTCCTCATTCAGAATGGCGGTCATGGTCTCGGCGCCGGTGTTGCGCTTGAACGCACGCTGACCGCAGAGCATTTCGTACAGAATGCTGCCGAAACTAAAGATGTCCGAGCGCTGGTCCGCAGCATCGCCCCGTACCTGTTCGGGCGACATGTAGCCAATGGTCCCCATAACCTGGCCGGCGTTCGTGGCCGCCACGGTGACGCCATCGACGGTCTCGGCAATTGCCAGCGGACGGCGTAACTTCGCCAGCCCGAAATCCAGGATCTTCAACCTCCCGGTGCGTGTTACGAAGATGTTCTCGGGCTTAAGGTCACGGTGAACAATACCTTGCTCATGGGCTGCCGCCAGACCTTGGGCCAGCTGGACCGCGAGTTCGGTGGCTTTGCGCGCCGCCATCCCCGAGGGTGAGATGAGTTGACGCAGCGTATCGCCCTCGAGGAGCTCCGAGACTATGTAGTGAACCCCGCCTTCGTTGCCGACGTCGTAAACCGAAACAATGTTGGGATGATTCAGCGCGGCGACAGCGCGCGCCTCTTGCTCAAATCGGCGCAGTCGATCCGGATCAGTCGTGAACGACTGCGGCAACAACTTCAGCGCAACATCGCGCAACAGACGAGTGTCGCGCGCCCGATACACTTCACCCATACCGCCAGCACCGATGAGCGCGATAATTTTGTACGGGCCTAACTGCGTTTCCGCCGTGAGAGTCATAACCGGCGACAATTATAATCTTGCCGGGCAGCTCTTGATTGCGATTTCCGAGAAGCCGGAGGCCCTTTGGAAATTGCGGCTGTTCAGCGCGACATCTCGTCCCAGTTTCGAATCCGCAGCGCGATACACCTCGCCCATTCCGCCCACGCCGATCAACTCACGCAGAGCGTAAGGCCCGATGACCCTTCCGGAATCCGCCATCGTGCATAGGCGAACCCCTTCCCACCCCAATTGGCAATATCTGCGCGCATATGCAGAACGTTGTCGGGTCCGGGACTGAGCGCTGGACCACCCCAAATTTGCACGGACTTACGATGTTGGCGCGCAGGACAATGACAGTAGTTTGTGTGTTGTTCATCCGAAATTCACATCCGTTTAACATCCCGTAACTATTTGCATGCTAGGGTAATTAGCCGTAGTTTCCCGCCTGAGGCGAGCCATGGTCTTTTACCCTTGGCGAATTCAGCACAGGCGAATTCAACACGTACTCCGCCGGCGACGCTGTGCCGCCATAGCTCTGAACCGAACTGCATTCATTGTCCTTCTCGAAAGGAAACTGGTGATGAGATCCGTGGTACAAGTCGACAAGCTCACTTAGTCTGCTGCTCCTGACGATCTGCTTGTCTCCGTGATGGCGATCAGACAGACCCGGTTTCTGATAGTGGGGAAACCTTGGTTTCGCTACCGGTGGGAACTCAAATGAAAGTGACCCGAACGTTGTTTTTCCCCTGGAGGTCAGTTCGATGAAATTCAACTCGAGAGCGAAAATGTTTCGCTTATTCACCGCAACACCAAGCCGGCTCACCATCCGATTGTTGCTCACTGCACGGTTCGTCTTATCGAGCGTTCTGCTGTTACCAGCTCAGAACGCTGTACTAACCGGCGCAATCGGGGGTCGCGTCACCGACCAAAGGGGAGCAGTTGTGCCCGGAGCGTCGGTTGTTGTGCGGAATCTTGCGACCGGACTGCAACAGTCCGCGGTTACAAATCACTCCGGACTTTACCAGTTCCTGGCTCTCATGCCCGGAACGTACTCGGTCACGGCGACTGGAAAAAGTTTTCACGATATCGAGGCTCTGGTGCGAGTGCTGGTGGGAAACACTACATCGCAGGATCTCAGGCTGGAAGTGGGAGCCAGCAGGGAGACAGTAAAGGTCACCGGGACGATGCCACTTTTGCGGCCCGCGGAATCCTCGGCCAGCACCGTGCTTGACCGGTCTTTCGTTGATGAACTACCGCTCAATGGACGCCGCTACACCGATTTCACGACGCTGACGCCCAATACCAGCTATGACGGCGATACTGGCCTGGTAAGCATTGCGGGACAGCAGGGCGGGGAAGACTCGGGGTACGCCAATGGAAATGGCTCGAATGCTTTCACCGTCGACGGAACCAATGCCACCAACAACTACTTCGCCGACATTATAGGCCG
>DLMH01000146.1:5363-6928 GCA_002478115.1 Candidatus Acidiferrum typicum
GCAGTGACTCGTTCGGGTAGCAATACGTTCCACGGCGGCGCCTTCTATTACAACCGCAACTCCGCTACGGGTGCGAACGACGCTCTCGACGAAGCGGCAGGCTTTCCGAAACCGCAGGATAATCTGCAGCAATTTGGTGCCGGGGTGGGCGGGCCGATCCTGCGAAACCGTCTGTGGTTCTTTGTGGATTACGAGCAGCAACTGCGGAACGATCCGATTTCCGTGATCAACCAAGCGCTGGTGACCACGCAGCCCGGCTTCTTGTCCTCTAACTTTGGAATCCCGGATGGGACGCCCCTCCCAGCACCAAACGGACCGTTGCCTGTGCCCGGCACCGACATCGCACCGGATGCCAACAATCCGGTGTACCTGCAACAGGTGTCCAACGTCATCAATGCGTTGAATTCCAATCTGGGCAGCCGAGCAAGGAAGCGCAACGATCTGGTGTTTACGCCCCGGCTGGATTACCAGGCGAGTTCTCGGGATGGCTTGTTCCTCAGCTTGAACTTTAATCATTTCAACTCGCCCGGAGGCGTGATCACTGACCCGACGGTTGGCAATTATGGCCTGCAAACGCTGGCCAATGCCGATGTACATACGTTTGAAACCAGCGTAGGATGGACGCACGCGTTGTCTTCAAGACTGTTAAATGAGTTCCACGCGGGTACGTCGCAAGACAACGAAGTCGCGACACCAACCGGTTTAGCTCCCAACACTCCGACGGTGGTTCTGGATAGTCCCGCTTTTAACCTGGGAAACGCCGCGTTTTCCATCGGGAGAGTTTTTGAAAGACAGTACTCTCTCTCCGACCGCATAGACTACGTAATTGGGAAGCACACGTTGCAATTTGGTTTCGATTGGAGCCGCTCCTGGGATGCGGACTCCGATGATGGTGGCGCCGACCCGAACGAGGCTGTCGATTTCGGGTCACCGCTTGGACTCTACGAATTTCCGAGTCTGCAAGCCTTTGCCCTAGGACAATACATCAATTTCAGCCAGGCAGCCGGGAATCCACGGTTTTCCTTTTCGGTGCCTTATTACGGGTTCTACGTGCAGGATACATTCCGCGCCTGGCCGCAGTTGACGCTGGAAATGGGCTTGCGCGAGGACTTCCAGGTATACCCGCAGCCCGCGCAGAATCCAGCCTTCCCGCTTACCGGGCAATACCCGAACCAATTCCAGCGTGTGGCTCCGCGTTTCGGACTTGCCTGGCAGCCGATGTCGAACACCGTGGTTCGGGGAGGTTTTGGATGGTTCTATACGAACATGAATGGCCTGAACTACCGGAACGCGGTGATCTCGAACGGGCTGGCCTCGCAGCAGTCGGAGGTAAGTGCGCAATACACTGGAGGCCCACCAAACCAGCAGGCGCCGACCTTTCCGAATATCCTCCCGTCAAATTCGCCGTTGTTCCAGGCTGCTCCGGACATTTCCCTGGTTTCACCGCAGTTGCGGGTGCCATATATCTTGCAGGGGAGTTTACAGATCGAGCGGCAGCTCGCACAGAACACAACCCTGACTGTCGGCACCATGTGGAATCACGGGGTGCATATCCTTTCGGGCAG
>DLMH01000146.1:7100-7542 GCA_002478115.1 Candidatus Acidiferrum typicum
TGATCAGCCCCGCGCAGAATTATTACAACTCGTTGTTCTTCCAGTTGCAACGGCGCGTGTCGCGTGGACTTTCCTTGCAGGCGTCTTATACGTGGGCGAAAAGCATCATGCTCGACGGCATGGACTTCAACAATCAGTTCGACTTCAGCAATACGCACGCACCTTCGCTGCTCGACCAGCGAAATCGAATCAGCTTGGCCGCCGTGTACCGCCCCGAATTGGAAAAGCTGACCACGTCCGGCAAGGGACGCGCGGTCTTGTCCGGTTGGACGCTGAGCACCGTAATGGAGTTTTCCTCTGGCCGTCCGTATGCGGGGTTGCTGAGTCCCGCGTGTACGACCGCCAGCAACTCCGGAAGCCTGTCAACTCTAGGTTGCGAACCTTTCGGCAATGACAACCTGAACGACACTGCCTTCAACCAGGACACGGCCAACACCGCGGG
>DLMH01000146.1:7672-10095 GCA_002478115.1 Candidatus Acidiferrum typicum
TTTCAGGCGCAGGCATTCAATCTGTTCAATCATCCCAACTATTACGTCCAGAACGGATCCGGAATCAACCAGCTGCAATACAACCCGTACGGCAGCAACTGCGGGGACGGCATGTCGCTGAACCAGACCTGCTATCTGGTGCCGAATTCAGGTCCGGGCAACTTTGGTGCTCTACAGGAAATTAGTCCCAACGGCCTTCCCAGGGTATTGCAATTTTCCGCGAGATTCACGTTCTAGGCTGGCTAATCGTGAGAATTCTGGTCATCGAAGATGAAGCCAAGACCGCCAAGTTCCTGAAGAAGGGACTTGGGGAGGCGGGCTTTGTCGTCGATGTCGCCGGAGATGGATTGGATGGGTTGCACCTCGCACAGGAATTGCAGTTCGATCTCGTCATTCTCGACGTGATGCTCCCAGGGCTGGATGGCTGGCAGGTTCTCACGCGGTTGCGTCAGTCAGGCCGGCGGGCGCTGGTACTCTTTCTGACCGCCCGCGATGCAGTACACGAGCGTGTACGGGGATTCGAACTGGGCGCCGACGACTATCTCATGAAGCCGTTCGCCTTCTCCGAATTGCTGGCACGCGTGCGATCGCTGCTGCGCCGGACGCCGCCCCGCCCGCAAGAAACCATCCGCTTGGCTGACCTAGAGATCGACCTGTTGCGCCAGCGTGCCACCCGCGCCGGCCAGCGGCTGGGTTTGACCTCCAAAGAGTTTCTTCTCTTGTCGCTCCTGGCGCGGCGCGCGGGCGAGGTGCTGTCCCGGACCCTGATCGCCGAAGCGGTCTGGGACATGAACTTCGACAGCGACACCAATGTCGTGGACGTCAATGTGCGAAGGCTGCGCAGCAAGATGGACGATCCTTTCTCGCTCAAATTGATCCATACCGTTCGGGGCGCCGGCTATGTCCTGGAATCTGACCAGTAGCCTCGCGCCGGTCTCACGTTTGTGGGGAACTTTGGCCTTCCGGCTAACGGCCGGTTACGCGCTGGCAGGCTTGTTTCTGGTGTTCTTCGCCACAGCCGGTCTTTATTTGGTGCTGGTGAGTGAACTCGAGAAAAGCACTGATTTGTTCCTCGCGGACAAGGTGCACGTGCTACGCACCATGTTGCGGGAGAGACCCAACGACGGGGACGCACTGCGGGAGGAAGTTGAGCTGGAATCGGCCGCGCGGCGATACGAGCAATTCTATATTCGCCTGCTGGATGAACGAAACACACCACAGTTGATGACGCCAGGCATGGCCGATCAATTGGATCTGGCGCAATTAGCCAGTCAAACCCAAAGTCGCCCTGATCGCACCATTCGGATGAAGGGTAAGGCCGGCCGACCCTTTCGCGTGACCAGCGTGTCGGCGCCGGTCGGTTCCCCGTCACCTCAAACGGACACCATTCAGATTGCGATTGATGTCTCGCAAAAAGAGGAGTTGCTGGCACGCTATCGGTTTTGGTTCTGGGCCATTCTGCTGGCGACCTTCGCCATTTTTCCATTGGTCGGGTACCAGATTGCACGGCATGGCATTCGTCCGGTGGAGGAAATGGCAACGACCGCGCGCCACATCAGTTCGAAGAACCTAAAGGAACGCATCCTTCCGGAAGGATATCCGTTCGAGCTGGCATCCCTGGCCAGTACCTTCAACCAAATGCTGGACCGCCTGGAAGAGTCCTTCGAGCGCATTTCGAGATTCTCGGCGGACATTGCGCACGACCTGCGCACGCCGGTGAATAACATCCGCGGCGAAGCAGAAGTTGCCTTGGCCCGAGCGCGAAGCGCCGGCGAATATCGCGATGTGGTCGAGTCCTGCCTCGAAGAAGCCGTGCGACTATCGGATCTTATCGGCGACCTCTTATTTCTGGCGCGTGCGGAGAGCCCATTGACCCACTTGCGCCGCGAGCGGGTGGATGTGGGCGAGTTGCTGGGCGGAGTGCGGGAATATTACGAAGCTTCGGCTGCGGACGGCGGAGTCTCGCTCACCATTACTATCGCCAACGAACCGGTGATTGCCGAACTGGACCGCACGCTCTTGCAGAGGGCAGTGGGCAACCTGGTCTCGAATGCCTTGGCGCACACGCCACCTGGCGGAGCAGTCGTGTTGGGGACGAGCGTTGATTTTTCGAAAACGGATTTTTCGAACACGGATTTTTCCACCATTCGCATCGAGGTCTCCGATACGGGCGTCGGCATTCCAGCGGAAGCCCTGCCGAGGGTTTTTGATCGCTTCTTCCGTGTCGACTCGTCGCGTTCCCAGGGTTCGGGGGGCACTGGCTTGGGGCTGGCGATCGTTCAGAGCATCGCGCTGCTTCACGGCGGTAACGTGGAGATTTCGAGCCAACCGGGACAGGGCACCCGGGTCACGCTCCACATGCCGGCGTCTTCCTCCTGCGCAACATGACAAAAATGTAATCTCCACGTCATGCTGGCGTCTTG
>DLMH01000151.1:0-417 GCA_002478115.1 Candidatus Acidiferrum typicum
ACCACACGGCTGCGGGCAAACCCGGTCCGAGAAGAAGTCGGGACTGGACGGTTACCCGAAGACACCCTCTTCGGAACGGGACGTACCGATGGGCAGAGTCTTAACCCACTACTTGCGCGAAGGGCACAAGCAGACGCCATACGCCAAGCCCACGGACTTCGTGTTTCCGTCGATAAAGGAGAGCGGCAGGGTGCCGATCTGTGCGTCGGTATTTTGCTCAGACCACTTGCGCCCTGCGGCGAAAGCGGCCGGTGACCATCGCCGGCATCTATGCTTTGTTGAAATGGGCAGTACGGCAGGCTATTGATGAAGGGTACTTTCGCGAAGAACTGCACGACGCGGAACTGATCTCGGAAACCCTGTGGGCCGCGGCCCATGGAGTAATTTCGTTGGGGGTTGCGAAGAAAGGTGCCGACG
>DLMH01000151.1:594-7549 GCA_002478115.1 Candidatus Acidiferrum typicum
CCGGTTTCATGGTCCTTTATATTACGTGCTTTGTTTAACGCGCTTGTGCCGGACTGTTCCCTTCGGTTGAATAATCTGCGTATTCCCTCTTACGTTCTGATCAAACAACTGATTCTGAATCAGTGGCTCTTGCCCTCAAGCCTATACTTCCAACTCGCTACGTCCCTCAGACCGTCGAGCGATTCACTGACGCTGCTCGGATCAATCTCCGCCTTTGCGAGCTTCTTGTTGTAAGTTCCTCGAACCGATAGCCTTGCTGATTGCTAGGACAACCCAGGGGTTCGTATCTGGCTAGTTATTGCTTTGACCTTTCCTCTTCGATGGCATCAATCCACAGTTGGAGAGTAAGGTCTTCGCGCTCCGGATTGCCCAGCTGCCAGCGTAGTTCCTTCTGATATCGATCTTTAAGAACTTCCAGGTCAAGCGGGACGGTTCGCGCAAGATGCAGCACGT
The DNA here is from genome assembly GCA_002478115.1 of Candidatus Acidiferrum typicum. Classification (GTDB taxonomy): domain Bacteria; phylum Acidobacteriota; class Terriglobia; order Acidiferrales; family UBA7541; genus Acidiferrum; species Acidiferrum typicum. Next base: position 1,048 of record DLMH01000151.1, read on the forward strand.
CGTCTCGGTCACGTTGGATGTTGCGTTCGAGCTTCGACAACGCAAGGTCGTAGGGATCAAGAGCTAAGAGCCGAAGATGTTTGAAGGTTCCCGGAAATATCTCCGTGAGCCGATCTTCGTAGTCTTCCGGAACATGCGCCACGCCAACGTGGTCAAGATAGATCTTGTACTTCCTGTGGAGCGCACTGCCCTGCATACCGAGTTCTAGCACGGCGCGGCCAGCATCCCTCGGTGCGATTTCCAGAACGTCCAGGTCTCCCGTTGGCCGTGAAAATCCGTACACCGTAGTAACGACGAACCCTCCCATACAATCCAGCCGAACGTCCTCGCGCGCCGCCGCATCCAATTCGCGCAGGAACGAGAGCCATGGTTCCGGGATGCTTTCATTCGAATGCGTAGGCAACGTGTTCTCCCTTCATGTCGGTCAGGAGATTCCAGTGGGCCGCAGCGGGCGAGCGATGCTCTCGCAGCCAAGCTCTCTCAGCTTGGGTCATCGAGTCGTGACAGAAGGTGTCTTCGCGCGCAAGCCGGGATCTCTCCAAAACCTCCAAACACGACCGAAGCTTTCCCGCCCGTTCGCTCTCCTTCCTGCCCTCCGACACTTCGCTCGCCAGAGAGACAGCAAATCCCAATCGGTTTTGCCGATCATGCACCTTGGCGTTGCGAACCAACCAATCCCAGTCCATGTCAACGTAGGTCATGGCTAACCATGGCAACCCCTCGGCAACACGGGCGTCAAGGTTTGGTTCGTTCAGCGCCTCCAGCAAGACCTCCGCGGGGTTCCTTCGTCTCCTGCCTCGAAGATAGGAGAATCCCGGATAACCGAGCGCCCCCAGTTCCGCGCTGAAATCGTGCTTGTGCGAAGACACGGGCATCGCCACTTCCTCGGATCGCAACGGCAGCGCCGTAGCCGGTAGATTCAGCACCTTGAGCGCCTTGCGCACGAATCGTTCCGACAGAGGGCGATGCCCCTTCTCCATCATCGACAAATAGGCTTGGGTGACATCAAGCGCCAGGGCAGCTTGCTCTTGAGTCCAGTTCTTCTCCAATCGCGCCTCTTTCAACAAGTTCCCGTCCATAGTGATCCTTACTTCGCTCCAAGGGTTACGAATAATATAACACACATTGTTATATTATTCGACATCCTGTGTCCCCGCTTTTGAGCCAGGGCACGCTCCTAGAATCTTTGATTTCACACGCTTAAATCGGGCTTAATGGACGTCAGTCGCTCCGTGCGATACCTGATCTCATTGATTCTAAAGAGAATAAACAACCAGGAAGAGTGGGTTGCGCCTCTGTTTAAAATCCTTCTAAGTGATTGACTCTATGGAAGTTGGCGGAGAGAGTGGGATTGTGTGTCGCCCTCATTCAGCAACTAAATAATTAGTTACTTTCTTACGCTTCGCGCGTCTAAACATTAAGTAAGGAGAGCTAAGAGTGCCGCCAAAGCAGTCCGCAACCCTGACAGAAGCCGAGCTTCGCATCATGGATGTGCTATGGCGTAAGGGCACCGGCACTGTCCAGCAGGTGCTCGATTGGCTTCCCTCTGCCTTGGCCTACAACTCTGTCCTAACCACGATGCGGATTCTGGAACGAAAGGGCCACGTGAAGCACGTGAAAGATGGCCGTGCGCACGTTTATGAACCGATCATTGGACGCCAGGAGGCTACGCGCTCCGAGATTCAGCATCTGGTCGGCCGCTTCTTCCGCAACTCCCATGAAGCATTGGTGCTAAACATTCTGGAAGACGAAGCGATCGACGCCGGCAAGCTCAAACGCTTGCGCGAGATGCTGGAACGGAGCGACGCGAAATGACCGTTCCGGACCTGCAAACTCTGGCACAAGTCTTCACCGGACGACTGCTGAATACCGCCGCCGAGGGTGTTGTGCTCGCGGGCTTGGTGTGGGTGTTGCTTCGCCTCATCGGCCGACGGAACTCCGGAACCCGTTTTGCCATTTGGTTTTCGGCGCTGCTCGCAATTGTCGCGCTTCCATTTTTTGCCGGGTCAGGCTTCGTCGCCTCACCTTCCCGCGCGCTTCCTGCCGCGAACCTGCACGGAGAAATCATCCTTTCAAGTTCCTGGGCCTTTTATCTGTTTGCCGCCTGGGGCGTCGTTGCCGGTCTGTTGCTTCTCAGGCTGTGCGTCGGACTCTGGCGGGTACATCAAATCCGCAGGAATTGTTCTGAGGCGGACATCTCTAGTCTCGGTCCCGCCATTGCTGAGACCTTTCGAGACTTCGGGTCCCGTCGCCGAGTGAAATTGTACGTTTCCAGCGAGGTAGCCGTTCCGGCAGCAATCGGTTTCTTTCAGCCCAGCATTGTTTTCCCTGCATGGCTGTTGCCGCAGCTCGCGCCCGAGGAGGTCAAAGTAATTCTGCTCCATGAGCTCGCGCATCTTCGCCGATGGGATGATTGGACCAACCTCGCCCAGAAGATCGTGAAAGCTGTGTTCTTCTTTCACCCCGCAGTCTGGTGGATTGAAAACCGCCTGACGCTCGAGCGGGAGATGGCCTGCGACGACGTAGTTTTGGCGCAGACCGCGAGTCCCAGAGCTTACGTATCTTCTCTGATTTCGTTTGCCGAAAAGTTGCAAAACGCTCGAGGCCTGGCGCTGGCGCAAGCCCTGGTGAGCCGGATGTGCCACATGCCACTGCGCGTAGCTCAAATTCTCGATAGAAAACGCCCGAACCACACCGCGCTTTGGAAGCCGATTCTGGGCCTGAGCGCGGGCATGCTTGTGCTCGTCTTTGGTGCTGCTCCTTATGCACCGCGGTTTGTGGCGTTCCAGACTCAACCGAGCCAGAGTCAAACGCGGCAAATTCATGCGACGCAGCAAGCGACAAACGCCGAAGCGCAGCCGGTACCCGCGGACGCGGCCTGGAGTCGCCCAGTGGCAGCGCGTGTTGCGCGACGGTCAAGTCTGGCGGCGCAGCCTAGAACGATTCTGGCCGCGTTCAACCCGCGTACAGCCGTGGTCCCGCTGCAGTTACTAGCAACGTTGCCGCGCAAGCCTGTGATAATGCGCGCAAAGGCAACTCAGGAAGAGCTTCCCTGTCAGGAGACATTCGTCATTCTGCAAACTGCGAAGTACGACGTTTCCGGTTCTGGGATTTGGACACTTTGCATTTGGAGAGTAGGAGGAGGGGTTTTGGCTGAGAGGCAGTTGGAATCGGCCATCATCGTGAGTTCGATCTGAGGGTAATTTTTTTGCTTTCATCAACTAAACAATTAGTTGTTAACAAAAGGAGAATGAGTAACATGAAAAGCTGGATTAAACATTGCCAGGTAGTGCTCAACCGGCGCTTCCTTGTCCCTTTGGCAGCAGTTGCGATGGTTTTGTCGCTTGCGGCCTATGAGTTTGACAACCCCGTGAGAGCGGCAGCGGCGCCCACTGCGGCCGCGGCGCCCCTCGACGATAACAGCGTTAGCGCGTTGCTTTCGCTCGATCGTGCTATGGAGGCTTTGGCCGCACGCGTCACTCCGGCCGTCGTCAACGTAACCGTCACCTCTAAGCGGTCGGGCGACCGGGCGAACCCAGCCGACAGCGGAGACAATAACAGCGACAGCGACTCCAACGGGCTGCAGCAGTTCTTTGCACCCTTCGGGAAACAGTTCGGTAAACAGTTCGGTCCCCAGTTCGGCTTTGGCCAACACATGGGGCCGCAATCCAACATCGAGCACGGTCTGGGCAGCGGCGTCATTATTTCGCCCGATGGCTACATCGTGACCAACAACCACGTCATCGACGGTGCTGTGGACATTCGCGTTACCATGACCGATCGCCGAATCCTTCCGGCGAAGCTGATCGGCGCGGATCCTCTTACGGATCTTGCCGTCATCAAGATCGACGGAACCAACCTGCCCAGCGTGCCGTTGGGAGATTCCACGCAATTGCATCCCGGCCAAACCGTACTCGCATTCGGCAATCCGCTGGGATTTCGCTTCACCGTGACGCGCGGCATCGTCAGCGCGTTGAACCGTCCCAACCCATTCGCCGCGGACCGCCGTTCGCCTGGCCAGTTCATCCAGACGGACGCAGCCATCAACCCCGGCAACTCCGGCGGGCCGCTGGTAAACGCCCACGGCGAAGTCGTCGGCATCAACACGTTTCTGGTATCCGAGACCGGCGGTTTTTCCGGTATGGGATTTGCCATTCCCGCGCAGATCGTGAAGCCAACAGTCGACAATCTCATTAAGTACGGAAAGGTGAGCCACGGCTATATCGGCATCGGCATCAGCGACGTTACGCCCGATGAAGCCAAGTTCTTCCATGTGAACAACGCTTCGGGAGCCGTCATCACTCAGGTCGAGCCGAACTCTCCGGGCGCGAAAGCAGGCCTGAAGGTCGGCGATGTCATCACCGAACTCAACGGAAAAGTGGTGAGCGACGCCGGTGAACTGCAAGTCGAAGTCGGAGAAAAGCAGCCCGGAACCACCCTACACCTCAAAGCCCTGCGCGATGGCAACTCCGTCGACGTGCCGGTCACGCTGGAAGCGATGAGAAAAAGTGACAACGACAACCAAAACGCCGATGCCGGCCACGGTAAGCCGCGCTGGGGCCTTGGCTTGGAGGACCTGACGCCTGACGTCCGGCAGCAACTGCAAGCCGGCAACGACGTGCACGGTGCTGTGATCCAACAAGTCACTCCCGGCAGTCCGGCAGATAACGCCGGCCTGCAGCAGGGTGAAGTGATCACGGAAGTTAACCGCCAACCCGTGCATTCCGCGGCCGATGTGCAGAAGGCACTCTCCAGCGTTCCTAAGGACAGCGATGCCCTAGTGCTGGTCTGGTCCAACGCCGGAAGCACGTTTCTCGTCTTGCATCCCACGCAAGGCTAGGCAGACGTCCGGTTTGAGGCGCGGGCATCCGCTCGCGCCTCATTTTTTTTCGCCGCTGTTCTCGGGGGATTCGGAGGCGCGACCAACACTTTTTTCAGGGAGTCTGCTATGGTCCGAGGGAGCCGTTCCGGTTGACTCTGCCACCTCTAAAGAAGCGATGACGCACCATGCTTTGGCCAAGCAGAAAAAAGATCACTGCTAAGAGGACTACAAACAGGAACTTTCCAATTCCGAACGAGGGTGGCTTTGGTTCTGCAGGGACCGTCGTATTCAAATCAGTTGTCATCAGAGTTGCGTCTCCGCCCGGTCAGATGCCTGCCATGGGACTGCCATTCTATGATTGGTCATTTCCCGTGTCGCCATTCAAACTGTATCGCTCCTCCCACGCGGCGTTCACATGTCAGCTTTCAGCCCCTTTGATTAGGCCGTGGTTCGTTCTGAGCCAGATTTGACATGGAAGCCCTGCGGGAAATCACCGGCGCCGTCAAAGAGAGATCGATGAGCGGCTAGGGGGCATCTCCGTGTTCATCGTGTAACGGCAAGAAAGAGGAGTCTATACCATTTTGAACACCTACACGCGAATTTCTGAGGAGTGCCCGATGGCGATTCATAGCGTCGAGCTGTGGCTGAAAGGACTCGCGGCGGCAATCGGCGGCGCGGCCATGCCCAAGACGACGCCACGCCCGGGGGAGGCTCTCTACGAGCCAGCCCGAAGCGAACAATGCAGACATACAAGCACTTTGTCAGGTGAGCCATCAGGAACGAGCGTGGATTCCCCAACGACACCTGTGCAATAGGGAACAGTTTTTCTATTAGAGCGCTGTCATATTCGGTTGGGACCATTGACGTGTAGTTTCGCGGAATCGTGCCGACAATGCCATATTGGATCTAAATCGGAAATTCCGGCTTAAGCCACAAAATGAAGGAGCGCCAATCATGAATTCAGGAACATCCCGTCGCGTCTTAACAGTTGCTGTTGTTGGCATTTCCCTTTTTTGTTTTGCTGGCATCCTCAGTGCAACAGAAAAGACCACCTCGGTCGAAGGCCATGTCACAAAAGTTGATCGTGCCGCGAAAACCGTGATGGTAAAGGCCTATGACGGAACCGAACACACAATGCATCTCGTGGAACGAACCGTGGTGCATGGCGGGAAGGAGACCCACAAGGGAGCTGAGGAGGCCGCACGCGATCTTCAGGAAGGGTCCCAGGTCGTTGTGCACTATACAAAACAGGGTACAGACGAGACCGCTGAGGAGATCGATCAGATCGGCAAGGATGGACTGAAGACGAGCGAGGGCACCATTACCAAGTTTGACCGCGACGCCCGGACGATGACGATCAAAATTGCCGATGGAACCGAGGAGACCTACCGGTTAACCGAGCATGCAACCGAAGATGCCGGGAAAGAAACAGAGGACACAGCAAAAAAGTCCGCCCACGCAATCGTGTACTACTCGGAAGAAGCAGGCCACAAGGTCGCCCATTATTTCAAGACCAGCTAACTTTGGGAGTCACAAGCGGATTCCTCGCTCGGATTGACCGTGGAAAATTTCTGCAAGCAGGCGCATAACTTGCTTCGCCGTCAAGGAGAAACCATGATGCGCGTGGGAATTGCCGCGGACCATGGAGGGTTCGCACTAAAAGGGCAGTTGGCGGAGTTG
>DLMH01000151.1:7741-12451 GCA_002478115.1 Candidatus Acidiferrum typicum
AGCGGCGTGGGTGCGTCCATCGCAGCGAACAAAGTTGCGGGCGTGCGTGCCGGGCTCATCCATGATGTTTTCTCCGCTCATCAGGGCGTCGAAGATGACGACATGAATGTCTTCTGTCTGGGCGGAAAAGTCATCGGGTCTGCGCTCGCCTGGGAACTGATCGAGACCTTTCTGACCGCTCACTTCAGCGCTGCTCTACGACACCAACGCCGAGTGGATAAAGTGCACGCCCTGGAGAACCAGTGGGTTGGGGCGTGAAAGGATCATTCGAGATGTATTGGTCTATGCGAGAAGATTCACGACTCCGATCAGTACAGTTCGGAGGCCATGAGCAAAAGACCGCAGCCAAGAACGGACGCGCCTGATGACGGCCTCCCGTTCGGACGCGCTGGTGCTCTTCGGTGTGACCGGCGATCTCGCCCACAAGATGATCTTCCCGGCACTCTATGCGATGGCGAAACGAGGTACCCTCAAGGTCCCGGTAATCGGCGTCGCTTTCCCGAAGTGGAGTCTGGAGCGTCTGCACAAACGCGTGACGGACAGCATAAGGCGATCGGGCGGGATCGATAACCAGCGGGCCCTCGACCATCTTCTGTCCGTGTTCAAGTACGTGAGTGGGGACTATAAAGACCCGGGCACATTCACGACGATAAAAAAGGAGCTAGGTAGAGCTCGGCGCCCGGCGCACTACCTCGCTATCCCGCCTTCACTCTTCGAGACAGTGATTAAGGGACTCGGCGCCGCGAACCTGGCCGAGCATGCGCGCGTCATTGTCGAAAAGCCGTTCGGACGTGACCTGGCCTCCGCGCAGGAGCTTAACCGCGTCGCGCACTCGGTGTTCCCGGAAAACTCGATCTTCCGCATCGACCACTTTCTCGGGAAGGAGGCGATCATGAATATCCTCTATTTCCGCTTCGCCAATTCTTTCCTTGAGCCCATCTGGAATCGCAACTACGTGGCCAGTGTCCAGATCACCCTATCCGAGGATTTCGGCGTCGGGGAGCGCGGCGCGTTTTACGAAACTGCCGGCTGTCTGCGCGACGTGATCGAGAACCACCTCTTCCAAATCGTCGCGCTACTTGCCATGGAACCGCCGGCCGGTAGGGACTTTGGAGCCGTGCACAACGAGAAAGCCAAGGTCTTTCAAGCCATGCGCCCGCTGAAGCCCGACAACTTGGTGCGCGGGCAGTACGCTGGCTACCGGAAGGAGCCTGACGTGGCGAAGAACTCCGACGTCGAGACTTTCTGCGCACTGCGCCTTTTCATCGACTCTTGGCGGTGGGAGGGGGTGCCGTGGTACCTACGCTCCGGCAAATACCTGGCAGACACAGCGACCGAGGTACTGGTGGAGCTGAAGCCGCCGCCGCAGAAGCTTTTCGCCGACTCAGCGCCGACGACCGGCCCAGCCAACTACTTGCGCTTCCGGCTTTCCCCCAACTCGGCCATCGCCCTCGCCGCTCGCGTCAAGCTCGCGGGGAAGGAGTTCGTCGGGGACCAGCGGGAGCTCTACCTGTTCGAAGAACAGGACGGGGAGGAATCGCCTTACGAGCGGCTTTTGGGCGACGCCATGATCGGCGATGGAGCGCTATTTACCCGTGAGGACGCGGTTGAGGCCGCATGGGCGGTAGTCGATCCAGTTCTTAAGACCCACCACCGGGCTCGCCCATACAAGCGCCACAGCTGGGGACCGAAGGAGGCGGATGCGATCATTGCTACAGACGGCTCTTGGCACAACCCCAGACCCAAGGAGGCATCTGGACGATGAGCTTGCCTTGCTCACAGGAATGGTAGCCCATCGTTAATGTCTGGCTCACTACCGATCGGCGTGGCACGCCTTGACGAGCAGGATTTTCTTCCGTCCGTAGCGGTCGCAGACCCGCCGGGAGCAAGAGTGTAGGCGCCCACACGTTGTCCCCGGAATTGTCCTTTGCTTCAACGAAGTCTCCGCCTCCTCGGGGATGAGCACTCTTGCTCAGACGAAGGTCGCGTGAAGCGCTAACGTCGAGGTGTGCTTCCAATTGCGCGTCATGGACACCTTTACGTCTACGTCCAGTATCTTGGCAAGCCTGCAAAGCAGAAGAAAGTTCAAGTTCAACCCGTACGTAAAAAGTTCTCATAAATAACGGAGGGCAGGAAAAATGGCGAAGACTATAGGGATTGATCTCGGCACCACGAACTCGGTTGTTGCTGTCGTCGAAGCCGGTGAACCTAAGGTTATTCCGAACGAAGAAGGCGGTCGCACAACGCCATCAGTGGTTGCCTTCACGAAGTCCGGGGAGCGACTAGTCGGCCAGGTGGCTAAGCGGCAGGCGATTACCAATCCCGAGAACACTATTTTCTCGATCAAGCGCTTCATGGGCCGCCGCTACGATGAAGTCAAAGAAGAACTGAAAATGGTGCCATTCAAAGTGGACCCGGAGGCGGACCACGTCGTTATCCTCGCGGAAGGCAAACGATACACTCCACCAGAAATCTCGGCATTGATTCTTCAAAAGCTGAAGAAGGCGGCTGAAGATTACCTGGACGAGAAGGTCACTGACGCAGTCATCACCGTTCCGGCCTATTTCAACGATGCGCAACGACAGGCAACCAAGGACGCGGGCAAGATCGCCGGGCTCGACGTCAAGCGCATCATCAACGAACCCACTGCGGCAGCACTGGCCTACGGGCTCGACAAGAAGAAAAGCGAGACCATCGCGGTCTACGACTTCGGCGGCGGCACCTTCGACATCTCGATCCTCGAAGTCGGCGACGGCTTAATTGAGGTTAAGTCCACCAACGGCGACACACACTTAGGCGGCGATAACCTCGACCAGCGCATCGTGGACTGGCTGATTGACGAATTCAAGAAGGACGAAGGTCTCGACCTGCGAGCCAAGGGCAACGAGATGGCCCTGCAGCGTCTACGCGACGCTGCCGAGCGCGCCAAAATCGAACTGTCCACGACGATGGAGACGGAGATCAATCTTCCATTCGTTACCGCCGACGCCAACGGGCCAAAGCATCTGGTGAAGAAGCTGACTCGGGCTAAGCTGGAATCGATGGTGGAGGATCTCATTCAGCGCTCCGTGCCACCTTCGAAACAATGCATGAAGGACGCAGAGGTTGACACCAGCAAGATTGATGAGGTCGTGCTGGTGGGCGGGCAAACACGCATGCCTCGCATTCAGCGCCTTGTAAAGGAACTGTTCGGAAAGGAAGGCAACAAAGGGGTAAACCCGGACGAAGTGGTGGCAGTCGGTGCAGCGATTCAGGGCGGCGTGCTCAAGGGCGAAGTGAAAGACATGATTCTGCTCGACGTTACTCCGCTGACGCTCTCGATCGAAACTCTGGGGGGCGTGGCTACAGCGATGATCCAGCGCAATACGACTATTCCTACTCGAAAGACCGAGACCTTCTCGACCGCTACTGAGAACCAGAGTTCAGTCGATGTCCATGTGTTGCAGGGTGAGCGTCCGATGGCGAGTCAGAACCGCACGCTGGGCAAGTTTCAATTGACCGGCATTCCGCCGGCGCCGCGTGGTGTGCCCCAGATTGAAGTCACGTTCGACATTGACGCGAACGGAATCCTCAATGTGACCGCCAAGGATTTGGCTACAGGCAGGGACCAGAAGATCACGATCACGTCGTCGTCGGGACTCAGCAAAGAGGAAGTTGAGCGTATGGCGAAGGAGGCTGAAGCGCATGCCAGTGAGGACAAGGCACAGCGCGAAGCAATCGAGTCTAAGAACCAGCTCGACTCATTGATTTACAACGTCGAGAAAGTACTGAGCGAGCATGGCGACAAAGTCAGCGGTACCGAACGTGGCGAGGTCGAGAACGCGATCGGCGATGCCAAGAGCGCTTTGCAGTCAAACAACAGAGGAACGATGGAGCATGCCCAAGAGAGACTGACCCACATATCCCATAAGCTGGCCGAGCACATGTATAGGGTGGCGCAGCCGCAGGGTGGTCCGAGCGCGGGCCCAGGAGCGGGAGCAACACCACCTCCCGGAAGCGGCAGTCAGCCGAAGCGAGATGATGGTGTCGTTGATGCAGAGTACGTGGACGTGGACGAGAGAAAGACGGCCTGAAGCGATGTGGGCGGCCTGGCACGCTTCCAGTCGCCCACTTGTGTCCTGCAGATCGCCCAAGCAACACGGTGTTAGGTAAGTGTTTATTGGGTAGAACGGAGTGGAACTATGGTGATCAATGAAATGACCGAGAAAGATTCTGGCGCATTTCTGGCGAACGCTTCGCTCGGAAGACTTGGCTGCTCGCTCAATAACCAACCGTACGTAGTGCCGATATACTTTGTGTACGAGCCTGACTATATTTACGTCCTCTCGACCTTCGGGCAAAAGACCGAATGGATGCAGAGGAATCCGAATGTTTGTCTCGAAGTTGACGAGATCATGAACCAGTCTCAGTGGATGAGCGTGATTGCCAACGGCCGCTACCAGGAATTGCCCGAGCCCCAATATACGTCGGAACGGGACCATGCACGCACGCTGTTAGCGAAGCGCCACAGCTGGTGCCAGAACGCATTGGCCGAGCGTCAGCTCAAATTGGGCGATGACTCGATTGCCACGCTCTTCTTCTGCATCCACGTTGATTCCCTGACCGGACTTTGCGCCACCGGGGAGTCCGCAGAATCTGGCAACGCAGCTCAGAAATGACTTCTCCGGGGCGCGCGTCGAGGTTCGTGTTCGCCTTGTGCGTACTACTAGT
>DLMH01000003.1 GCA_002478115.1 Candidatus Acidiferrum typicum
GTCAGTTCAAGGGTTCACTCCATCGCTAGCGAGAGACGCAGCTCAGGTCAGCGCTTAGATCCGGCAAGGTAACGGCTGCGATTAACACGCCTCGTTGCCGCTTCCGGTCTAGTTTTCTCGTAAGTCGTCAGAAACGGGATCGGATTTCTGAGCAGGTTCGGTGAGAGCGCCAGCATTCTCGCATAAAAATTGAGCCTGACCTCTCATTTCGATCACAAGGGAATCCTCCGGCGAACTTCCCATAGGAGGGCCGGGATAACTTCCGGTTGGCCCGTGATCCAGGAACGACCGCTGCCATGGCTGTGCCCGGTCCCGCACCAACTTCCTTTCTTCTTACGATTTTCAGCGAGCGCAGTGAGCAACGCTCAGTCTAGCGCTCGATGCCGAGGCGCCCCGCCACCTTCGTAAGCGTCGCGACTAGCCTCTCGATGTGCGCTTCGGTATGTGCGGAAGTGCAGGAGATGCGGAGCAAATTCTGCGCCGCAGCCGGCTTCAGCACCGGGTTGATGTAGATGTTTTCGGCCAGAAGCGCCTTGCACAGCCGGCACAAATCCCCTTCCTCCCGGATCACTACCGGCACGATTGCCGTCTCCCCATCCAGCACCGAAAAGCCGCCCGCGCGCAGCTGTGCGCGCAGCGTGCGGGCCACCTGCAGCAGCCGCAGGCGCCGCTCGGGCTCCTTGTGGATGATCTCCAGCGCTGCCCCGACCGCCGCCACCGACGCCGCCGGCAGGCTCGCCGAAAACACGAACGGCCGCGCGGTGTGCTTCAGATAATCCACCACCTCGCGCGGGCCGGCGATAAAACCGCCCACCGACGCCAGGGCCTTGCTGAACGTGCCCATCACGATGTCCACTTCGTCCAGCACCCCCAGGTGTTCCGCCGCGCCCGCTCCGGTCGGCCCCAACACTCCCAGCCCGTGTGCTTCGTCCACATAGATGCGCGCCGACTTGGATTTTGAAAGTTTCACCAGCCCGCGCAACTCGGCCAGATCCCCTTCCATGCTGAACACGCCTTCGGAGACCACCAGGATCTTCTCTTCGGAAGCACAGTTGTTCAGGCACCGCGCGAAATGATCCAGATCGTTGTGCCGGAAGCGCATTACCCGCGCTACCGACCGCAACGCTCCTTCCACCAAGCTGGCGTGCAGGTGGTGATCGCAGATCATCACGTCGCCCTTTTCGGTTAGCGCCGAAAGCGCCGCGTAGTTGGCCTGAAACCCGGTGCCGAAGATCATCGCGGCTTCCTTGCGCACGAAGGCGGCCAGCTCCGCCTCCAGCTTCACGTGCAGATCCAGGGTCCCGTTCAGCAGGCGCGAGCCGCTGCAACCGCTGCCGTACTTTCGGATCGCCTGCGCGGCGGCTTCTTTGACCAGCGGGTGCGTGATCAGGTCCAGGTAATCGTTGGACCCGAACATCAGCACCCTCGACGAGCCCAGCCGCACCTCTTCCGGCTGGCAGCCCTCCCGGTCTCCGAATGTCTCGAAGTACATGTACAGACCGGCCTTCCGGAGCTCGCCTGGGCGGGTGAACGCGCGGCATTTCTCGAAAATGTCGTTGGTTCCAGCGCCCTTCTTTTTCGCGGTGGCCGTCGGGTTTGTGTTCAGTGCCATTCGTAGATTCGATAGGTCTTGTAGTGTCTTGCGCCCATCACCTCCAGGGAGCGTGTCATCAAAACATTATCTTCCAGGATCCACGACATTTCACAGTCGCCGCTGTATCCCAACTTCCTGGCCGTCCGCACCAGCGTGGCATAGAAGGCAGCCGCTACACCGGAGGCTCTATGCTCCTCCACCACCCCAAGAGCAAGAACACGCAGACTTTTAATCGAACGTTGATAATACAGAATTTTGAGCAAGCCCGTCGGGAAGAGGCGGCCGCCCGCCGGCTTGAGCGCGAAATTGACATCGGGCAAGGCCAGTGCGAACCCAATCGGCTTCCCGCCCGCTTCCCCCACCAGCACCAGCTCAGGCTTGAGAATCTGCTTCATCTCTTTGCCCATCAGGAAGAACTCATCGCGAGTCATGGGTACAAATCCCCAGTTGCGCTTCCACGCCGAGTTGTACACCTCCCAGATCCGCCCCAATTCGCCGTCGAAATCCTTCATGTTGATGGGCCGGACAGTGACCCCACTCTTGGCGAGCTTGCGGTCCGCCACCCGCGCGATCTTCTCCAGCTCGACTGCCGCCGCAGTGTTGACGTAAGCGTTGAGATCCTTTGCCTTGCGGAGCCCTACGTTTTCCATCAACGCCGGGTAATAGCGCGGGTTGTAGGTCATCATGACCATCGGAGGGGAATCGAAGCCGTCGACCAACATGCCGCATTCGTAGTTGGTGGAGGGGTTCACCGGCCCCCGAAGCAGCACTGCGCCGCGGCTGAATACCCACTTTCGCGCGGCGCCGAGCAGAGCCGCCGCCACTTCTGGGGCGTTCGTCGATTCGAAGAATCCGAAAAAACCGGCGTTCTCCTCGTGAAACTTGTTGTGATTGCGGTCTAGGATAGCGGCGATCCGGCCCACCACGCGGCCGTCACGCCGCGCTAGGAAAAACTCGGCCTCCGCGTTGGCATAGAACGGATGCTTGGCCCGGTTCAGCAGTTCCTTGACCGCGATCCGCAAGGGAGGCACCCAAAAAGGGTCGCCGCGGTACAGCGAATAGGGAAATTCGATGAACTCTCTTAATACCTGCTTGCTCTCTGCCGTTACGACCTCAAGCGGCAATCGAATCCTCCCTTCCTGACAGCTTCCGGTACACCATGGGCCCCGCCGCAATCAAGGCCGCGGCAAGCAGCGCGCCCGCCACCAAGTCAACCGTGTAGTGGTATCGAAGGTAAACTGTAGCAAAACTAATGCATAGCGTGTACGCCAAATACACCCGGGAGAGCCGCTTCGAGATTTGCCGGCTGCTCCACCAGGCAATGATCGTGAGCTCGCCGTGGCCGCTCGGAAAGCAATCGTAATGGGCTGACTCGAGGCGATCAAGCGTCGCCCGCATCACCTGCACCACCCATCCTCCTTGCAAAGGCGAATGCTGCAAGTGATGGAGCAAGAAGCGGGGCCCGCGCGCAGGCACAAGGATGTACCCGATATAAGACGCCAGAAAGCCCAGCGAGATCAGGAAAGCGCAATACCGAAAGTCCGCGAAGCGCCGTTTCCGCCACAACAGCCAGGGGACCAACACCACCGCGGGAACAAACAGAGTATAGACAAGTTGCAGAAAGTCCGTGAGCGCTGGCGTCTGGACGCGCTCCAGCCAAACGGTTGGATTCGCATGCCAAATCGAAAAGTCGAGATCCGCGAGCCATTGGTCGGTGGTCGCGCCTCGGACCGCTGGAATCAGAATCGCCATTTCCTTATAGCAAGAAGCCACCAGAGGAAGCGGATACCAGTGGCGGAAGTACCAGACCGCGCGACCGCTGCGCGTCGAGGCCAACACGATGGCGATGGCAGCCCCAACGTGCAAGGCCAGCAATTCCGGGGCTTCGGGAAGCCGATTCCAGTACACCGCGACCAACGCACCTGTGCCAGCAAGGTAAGCCAGGATCAGTTTGTCAGCGGCCCAAAAGCGCCCATCCGATTTCAATACTTCAGCCAACCCGCCTCCTTGTACCAGGCAAGTGTTTGGGCGAGTCCAAGCTCCAAAGGTGTCTGCGCTTCGAAGCCGAGATCTTGCGCCGCGCGCCGCGTGTCGCAGGTCCAGTGGCGGCATTGCGCTTCCTTCACCTTCTCGCGCGAGATGATCACCGGCTTCCCGGTAAGTCGCGAGTAAACTTCCGCGAGGCCGCCTACGGCGTACGCAAGCGGCGAAGGAATCCGTAGGACTCGCGTTCGTTTCCGCATGACGCGCGCCGCCGCGGAACTCAGCTCGCTCCAGGAGACCGCCTTCGCGTGGGCAAGAAAGTACGCGCGGCCGGCGGCTTGAGGGGTGCATGCCGCTGCCAGCAACCCGTCGGCCAGATCCTTTACATAGATCGCCTGAAACCAGCGTTCGCCGCCCGAGATCTCCAGCACAAAGCCCCTACTAATGGACCTAAACATTTCCAGCACGTCCGTGTCGCGCGGGCCGTAGACCACGGCCGGCCGCACGATCACCGCGTCAGGAACCAGCGCCCGCGCAGTCCGCTCCCCTTCCAGTTTGGATGTTCCGTAGTGCGTGACGGGATGCGGTTCGGTGTCATCGGAGACCGGCGCGCCATCGGTGCTGGGACCGATGGCAGCGAGAGAGCTGACGTGCACAAACCGAACCCCGCGCCCGGCGACCGCCCGCGCGAGATTCTCCGTTGCTCGCGCGTTGCCCGAGTAGAACTCACTCGTCGAAAGTGCCTTCGTCACACCCGCAAGGTGGATCACGGTGCCGGCGCCTTCGAGGGCATCCCTCAGACCCTCGCCGGAAACGAGGTCACCGAACACAACCTCAGCTTCGGCAGGCAACGCGAAAGGATGTCGCTTGAAACTGTCGCGGCGGATCAGGCAGCGCAGCGGCTCGCCACGGGCGCAGAGGGCCTCCACCAGATGGCTTCCGATGAAGCCGGTTCCGCCGGTGATCAGAATCATTATTGCTCTATATTACGGAAAACCATGTCCGCGAAGTAACTTTCCGCAGCCGAGCCAGTGTGCTGCGAATTGATCTGGAGCCGCAGCCCTTTCACGTGGGGGGCCGGTTTTCCGAAGGCCCTGACACAATCCGCGGCGACGTTATGGCTTTCGGCAATCCAACGGTTCGCCTCGGCCATCCCTGAGCGGCAGACGATGGTGCAAACGTGGACCGGGGGCGGTGAACTCGCGTTCTCCATGGTCCCTTGGGGCGCGGTCGTGTCCCAAATGTAGGGGAGCACATGGCGGTCATCGAACGCCACCAACACCTGGGTGGCTGGGTCGTCGGTCCAGAAGTGGCGGGAATCGCCTCCTTTCGGCACTTGGGTCACCTTCGAGCGCCAAGCCAGGTAGGGCAACTTAGCAGCATCCACGTCCACGCCCTTTTCCAGCGAAAGGCACGATTTTACACTCTCGAAATGTAGGACCACAGCATCGCCGTCCTTGGTGGTGGAAACGTCAGGCTGGCCGGAGTTCACCTTCAACTCCCAACCGTCGAGCGGGAAGCGACCGTTCATGTGCAGGTCGATCAAGCGTGGAATGAAAGCGTCCGGCACGCTATCGCCCTAGACAATGCCGCGAATAGTGGCGCCGTGACTTGCGACCAGGGATGGCAACGAATTTAATTTAGCGGCGGACCCATTAGCGGGCCCGGAAATGAACGGTTTCGATGCGATCGCCAAGCTTGCGACCACGCCATAACTCCCGGATGGTCGGCAACCCTTCCCTTACCGGATTACGGAAGGGTTGTCGGCAACCCTTCCCTTACGGGATTACGGAAGGGTTGCTCGTGATCCGCCAGCAATCGGCGAAATGCAAAAACCCGGGGAGGGGAATTCCCGGTCTACTCGATAGACTATCAGCCCGCGCCGTACCCGCCCCACCGGTCCGCCGGGTGTCGCTACCGCGCCCTACCCTTCGTAACCGGAGGGCGCTACAAATCCGCCCAGTTCCCGGGCCAGCAGCTTCGCAAAGACAATCGGCGTGGCGTCTTCCCAATACGCTCCCATGATTTGCAGGCCGATGGGCAAGCCGCCCTCGCCACGCCCGACCGGGGCTACCGTGGCCGGACATCCCGTCAGCGTAGCATGCGCGATCCAGCGAAACATATCGTTGTAGGCGCGCGGCCCGTGCACCGTCGCAATCGTGCGCTTGTCTTGCGGTTGGCTGTGGTCATGCTCAAACGCCGTTGTGAAGGCCACGGGTGAGAGGAACACATCGACCTCATCGAAATAGCTTTGCCACTGCGCGCGATATCCCAGCCGCCGAAAGTTTTGCTGTTGCCAGTCGGCAAAGCTCGCCAGGCCCGGCACTACTTTGCCGCTCGCCGCCGCCTCTTTCCGCTCCACCTCTTGCTGCTCTGCCGGCTCAACGCTGAACATGAACGCATCCAGGTGGAACCTATAATTCTGGTACAGCTCTTCAATCTTGAATCCTGCGGGCCAGCCGCTTTTCAGCTTGGCACCCGCTTTGTCAAGTTTCTGGATCGTATTCTCCAGTACTGCTTTGGTTTCCGGAGTTACTGGACAATATGGATCATCCAGCACGTAGCCGACCCGAAACTCCCGCAAGCTTTCGTGTCGCGCCGCGGGCAGTTCCCATTTCCACGCTTTCGCGGAGTAGTCCGCCGGACCACCCAGAAAACGTAACGCTGCCAGCAAATCCTCCGCGCTACGCGCCAGCGGCCCGCCTACGGCCAGCAGACTCGAGAAACCTGGATTTTCGTGATGCCCACCCGGCAAGTGTCCCTGCTGGCTTATTAGGTCCAGCGTCGGCTTGTGCCCGTACAGGCCGCAGAAATGCGCTGGCACGCGAATCGATCCCCCGATGTCGCTGCCCACACTCAAATAGCCGAGGCCCGCAGCCAGTGCTGCGGCCGTCCCGCCGGACGATCCTCCCGGCGACCGCTTCACATCCCACGGATTGTTCGTTGTGCCGTAAATCTGGTTGTAGCTTTGCCAATCACGCAGCGCGAGAGGAACATTCGTCGCCCCAATCAGCACGGCGCCAGCGACTAGGAACCGCGCCACCGCCTCGGAGTCGCTTGGGGCCTTGGAGTCTTTCAGTGCCGGTATTCCCCAGGTACAAGGACGCCCCGCCACCGCAAAACTTTCCTTCACGTGAACCGGCACGCCGTGAAGGACGCCGAGCGATTTCCCGCTTGCCTGCGCTTCATCCGCGTGCTTCGCCCGCGTGAGCGCGTCTTCGCGAAGCTGATATGCAAACGCATTCAGTTGCGGATTGTATTTGTCGATCCGCGCGAAGGTTTGTTGCGTCAGCTCGAACGAGGAAATGTGCTTTTTGCGAATCGCCTCCGCAGCTTCAAGCGCCGACGCAAATTCCACCCGTCCAGCAGGACTCGTCGCCCGACTGGAGGTTGAACCAGTAACATTCGCGTTGGGGCTATCCGCTTCGACATCGGCTACGCCGTTTTCGGCAAAAGCTGGCAGACCCGCCGCCAGACCAAGAGACACAGTGGTGACAAAATCTCGTCGTTTCATGCGTGCATGCTAACGCCGACGCGCAATCGGGAACAAGTTCAAAATCACCCCAACGCTTTCACCGAGGTTTTGGGCGAATCGTCGGCAATCCGGAAGTAATGCCGCGAATCCCGGTCTTCTGGAGTCACTTCCGGTTTGCCCGTGATCCACCCCGAAAGGGATGAAAGACTCTGCTGGCTGAGGCGGTGAACGACGTCAAGAACAAATGATTCGCTGATGAAGTTCAACTGCCCCTAGCAAGCTATGTTTGGTGCGCAACTCCGTCTTGCGGTCCGGAAACTGCGATATGCGAAGCCATGTCGGGTTATAGGTGGATCGTCGGCAACCCTTCACTTAGAGATTATCGAAGGGTGGCCCGTAGATCGCTCCGAATCGTTTCTGTGGCCGTCAGGTTGCGAGCTCACCATTTTATGAATCAGCAACGCAACTCACCCGTGCAGGTCACGTAGCTAAAACTGCTAGGGCGCGGGCCGCACGGGCTGCAGTTGATTCCAGTTTCCCGAGAGTTGCCCGTTCGGGTTGAAGTTCGGATCATCACTCATGATGTATTCGTTTGATCCGTTCAACCAAGCGTGATCGAACTGGTTGCTCAGTTCCATCGTATTTCCAGTTGCGGGGTCCCGGAAGGTTTGCACACCACGTATGTTTTGGTCAAATCCGAAGGCACTGTTTAGCGAACCCCGCTGTGCGTTGGCGGTGACACCCATGATGGTGTCGGCGACATGCTTTTGAAAGGCGGCCACCATTGAGTCCATGGTAGCTTCCTTTTGTGCCTCAGCCTGGTAGAGTTTGGCAATAAATCCATTCGAATAAGCCTGCCACTTCGGCTCCGGTCGAATGGAACTGATCATCACTTTGAAGAGTTTATCGTTGGCATCGAGTTGGCCTTGCGGCGCCCGCAAGGCCGTCACGTCGATCGCGTGGCAATCGTAAAAGGCGCCTTGGCCCTGGCGAAAAATACGTGTGACGACAACCAGGGTCACCCAATCCTCCAAGTCCTTGCCGTCTTTTTGGAATTTGACGCGCGCGCGAATTGCCTCGGTTCGAGCGCTACCGCCGTTACTGCCATCATCCGGGGGCAGCCCCAATTGCTTGCGTGCGATCTGGTTCAGTTCGGGGAACGGCTCAACCGAAACCACGGTACTGCCGCCAGGGAACACGGTGAGTATCTCCTGGCGAAAGTAATCTTCAGCCTTCATCGGTTTCTTCACCGGGCACGGCTTGCCTTGAGCACCTAGTGCGCGTCGGTTAGGATCCGTCAGCTTCCGCAACGCTGCGGGGTCATCCGAGTATTGCCAACTGTCGTTGGGGGCACCTTGAAAAGCGATCGATCCATCCGAACTCGTGGCCTCCCACGACACCGCATGGATGTCCGAAAAACATCCCTCTTTAGTATTGGCGGCCACGCTGCCTTTGAAGTCCCACGTGGAAGGAATCAACAGATCTATCGCCGGGAGGTCGACCTTGCCCCCCAATGCCGGATCTGCGACATGGGCGATGACTTGGACTTGCTTCATGCGCAGGTAGGAAGCGGGGGCTGCGCCGGTCTGAGACGGAGCTTTCGTCCCAGTCCCGGCAGCAGGGGACGGCTTTGCTGCGGGAGTGGTCGCGGCTCCAGCAGCCTGACTTTCGGAAGTTGGCGAAGTGCTGGGAGCGCTCGGCGCAGGACTACTACTTGGGTTCGCAGCCAGCCCGGCGGCTTTCCTGCATCGATCGGACAGCGAGTCCTTGTGCTCCTTGAGACAGGCCACGATTCGGCCTCCCCCCGGTTGCACTCCCGCGCACAGCTTCTGTGCATCCTCGGCGCAGGCAGCGCGAATCGCAGCAAGTGACTGCTGATCACCCGCCTGTGCAGATTGCGCCGCTCTAGCAGGGGAAACGGAGGAAACGGTCAGCGACAACAGCAGGCAAGACGCATTGGCGACTCGTCTCACTTTCATATCGACCTCTCTTGATTTGAAGTGCTCGTGAAAATTGGGGGACTTAGAGTTGGGAGCATAACATGACTAATTCAACTGTTCAGAGTGAATTGTCGGCAAACCTTACCTTACTGGATTGTGTCAGGGTTCCCCGTGATCCGGGCGAAATGGCCAAATGTGCCGGTACGGATCACATGTACGCCTTGCCGATTACACATCCGGTGGAGGTGCGTGCAGTTCTACCTCGGTTGTTTCCTAGCCGAGCGGTCAAGAACCAGAGGCTTTATCTGCTCATTGAGTACTTTCAACGTCATTTCTAGTTCGGTGGCCGATGATTCATGGCCAGTGCCAGGCACCAAATAGAATTGCTTGCGCGGTGCCTTGATGCTGTCGAAGTAGGCCTTGGCAAGTTCAGGCAGCGCTGTCAGATCTTCTTGGCCTTGAAAAATGTAGATAGGAATCGCAAAATCGGTCCCCAGAGCCGGAAGATCCACCATCTCCAGCGGCCCAGACATGGTCAGCCCCCAGAAGTGTTCAAAACAAAAATCGTCCGCTGCCGCATATTGAGCTCGTTCCTCAGGCGAGGCGTACTCGGGGCTGATTGTTTCAGGAGCTGGTGGCGCAGTCACCTTCTTAGCCTGATAGGCCAGTCTCCATTTTCTGAATACAGGCCAACTGTTGAAAAGTGAATGCCAGGGAGGAGGACCAATCGCTGTCAATGCGGTGGTCGCCGACTGATCGCCAGAGGCACGCGCCATTGCCAGCACGCGCGCATAGCTGGCCGCCTCATTCTTGCGCGTATTCACCAATTGCGCGTCGCCGACATATGCATAGAAGAGGTCCGGTCGGGCATGAGCCATATGAATGCCGAGAATCGACCCCCAAGAACCACCATAAATAATGATCTTCTTCTTGTTGAGATGTTCGGCTAGAAACTGGGCAACTTCGATGCCATCATCGGTCATGCGCTCGACGGTCATGGTCGGCTCGATTGACGGGCCGCTTTTGCCGTAGGTTCTGCCAGCGCCACGCTGGTCCCATTGGACGAGCGTGAAGTCTTTCTCCCATCCCGCGAACATGGCGTCGGCGAATGGACTCAAGGCATCCCCTGGTCCGCCGTGCAGGAAGAGCAGGACCGGGTTGTTGCGATCATCCCCTTTGATGGTGATCCATTGATCGATGCCTCCGATCCGGACGAACATTTCTTCTTTCACCCGCTCTGGCGCGCGGACCTGTAATGTTTGCGCAGCCACATTCTGCGGAAGGACATGATAAGAAAGGCTCACAGAGACAATCGATATAAGCCCCATGAGAAACCACCTTGCTGGTCTCGCGGCATCTGCTAATCCAAGCATCTGAGCACCTGTGCGTGAAAACGGATCATGAAACGAAGATAGTCAATCCGGCTAGGATTGTGTTTGGTCCAGTCATGCAGATCAATACGAAGATTGGGGCTTAGATGTTCCACCGGCCCAGCAGGGCTCTTGTCAACCTCAAGAGAGACGTATCGACTGGGTTCTGAGCGAGTCGTCGGCAACCCTTACCTTACCGGATTATGGAAGGGTTGCCCGTGATTCGGGGGCACGAAAGAAAAGCCACTTTTGTTTATAATTCAGCTATGGCTCTCGTTGTTTTCCTCCGAGGGGTCAATGTTGGCGGACACAGGACGTTTCGTCCAAGCATCCTCGCCAGAGAACTGAGTGACTATGGTGTCGTGAATGTGGGTGCAGCAGGCACCTTTGTCGTTCAAAAACCCGGACCTCGAGCAAAATTCCTTGCTGAACTGCGCCGGAAGCTGCCATTCGAGACGGAGGTTGCGCTCTGCGACGGTCGCGATCTTATCCGCCTGGAGATGGAAAATCCGTTTGGGGCGTCACGCCCCGATATTGTGCGATTCGTGAGCATCCTGTCGAAAGCCGACCGCGGCCTGCCTTCCATTCCATTCACACTTCCGCCACGCGGGAAGTGGTTCGTGCGAGTTATCGCGTCAAAAGACCGATTCGTCTTCGGAGAGTGTCGGCGCCACATGAAAACGATTGGCTATCTTGGCCAGATCGACAAACTGTTTGGTGTGCCGGCGACGACACGGAATTGGAACACCATAATGGCCATCGTGCAGATTTTGAAAGGCCAGGGCAAGAAAGCCAAGGGTGATTAATTTATCGGCTATCTACCAAGTTTCGGCGCCCGGGCATTGGGATCCGGCTGGGGGCAGTCGCAGCTCTCTCGATCGCGTTCGTCTCGTTGATTTTTGAAATTGTACCGGTCGGCGAAATGGCGAGTCCCTTGCTGTTCGCGGCCAAGGTTACAGTAGCGATTTGGGCTACAAACGGGTTCGGAGCCTGCCTGTATTGGCGCGGGACGCGCCGCGTGGCGAGATTGACCGCAAGTTCACAATTTTGACGGGCATCGCTGATACGCGGCCTGACAGTCCGCGATTGACAGACGGATTTGGACTAGAAAGTCCTGTTCTTGCCGCTTGGCAGTGCAACGGACTGCGTTTTGAAGCGGCTGACTCGATTCGTGGACGGTTGGTCGGCCAACCGGAAGTAATCCTGAAAGTTACAAATTAAGCGGTCAAGTCCTTCCATGAGAAGGCCG
>DLMH01000188.1:0-9859 GCA_002478115.1 Candidatus Acidiferrum typicum
GGCGGGCGGCACACGCCGTTCTTCAGCGGCTACCGGCCGCAGTTTTACTTCCGCACCACGGACGTCACCGGAGACATGAAGCTCCCGCAGGGCGTGGAAATGGTCATGCCGGGCGACAACGTGAGCTGTGAAGTTTCGCTGATCACGCCGGTGGCGCTGGAAAAGGGCTTGCGCTTCGCCATTCGCGAAGGCGGCCACACCGTCGGCGCCGGCGCCGTCGCGGAGATCATCGAGTAACGCTCTATGCCCGTGGAACTCATTCGTGGCCAGGTTACGAGGCAAGTCGATGGCGACTGGCAGTTCGGATACGTGAAACGGGGAATGGGGCCTGTGGGCACTGTCGGGTCGCACCCGTTATCGGCAGAAGTGGTGCAGCGAATCTGGGAGCAGGTCCTGGGTCCACTGCCGGCCACAGAACTTGGCGAGAGCGAGATTGTTCACGAGTGGGATCGGCTGGAGCCTGTACGGGCAATTGAAATCGAGCGCCGGGTACGGGGAATTTAACAGCCGAGTATTGGGCATTGAGTTTGAATGTATTGGAGATAGTTGATGCGGGAAATCATTACATTGCAATGTGGTGAGTGCAAGAACCGGAATTACACCACCACGAAGAACAAGAAGAAGCACTCCGAGCGCATGGAGACCAAGAAGTTCTGC
Organism: Candidatus Acidiferrum typicum; assembly: GCA_002478115.1. Taxonomy (GTDB): domain Bacteria; phylum Acidobacteriota; class Terriglobia; order Acidiferrales; family UBA7541; genus Acidiferrum; species Acidiferrum typicum. The sequence goes on from DLMH01000188.1 coordinate 658, forward strand.
CGCGCGTGCCGCAAGCACACGCCGCACAAAGAGGTCAAGTAACGCTCGCGCAAACGCGTGTGCGTCATCCTGAGGCGATCCGTTAGGGATCAACGAAGGATCTCAGTGGGTTGCTGAGCGGCACGGTTACGAGGTGTGGGGGGGCAGGCGGTTTTGGTTTTAGGGGAGTCGTCCAACGGTTAGGACTCCGGTCTCCAAAACCGGGTATGGGGGTTCGAATCCCTCCTCCCCTGCCAGGATTTTGAAGGACACAAGCCGCGAGGCTCGTGCAGGTGAAACGGATTCATGGCAACGCAGGCGGTTAAAGTGAAGAACGAAGAGTCTCAAAGCAACGCAATTACCGGGGCAGCAGCCGGTGTCGGCGAAAAGGTCACCGGAACCATCCAGGGCACCCGCGAATTCCTCCACGATGTTCGCGTGGAAATGAAGCAGGTGACCTGGCCCAATCGCGATGACGTCACTTCCACCACCATGGTGGTGATCGCCACTGTTGCATTTTTTGGAGTGTTTCTGGCGATTGTCGATTGGCTTGTTCAGCACGGAGTCCAGCGGCTTTTCGACTATTTTCACGTCTAAGGACGGAATGTCTTATGTCGATGCAGTGGTACATCATTCACACCTATTCGGGCTTCGAGAAGAAGGTTAAGGAAAGCCTGGAAAGCCGTGTGGCCGCATTTAGCCTGCAGGACAAGATCGGCCGGGTGTTGATCCCCACCGAAGATGTCGTCGAAGTGCGCGGCGGCAAGAAGATCGTCGCTTCCCGCATGTCCTATCCGGGCTACGTCCTCGTGGAAATGGATCTCGACGAGAACACCTGGCACATCGTTCGCAATACGCCGCGCGTCACCGGTTTCGTCGGTTCGGCCACGGCTCCTCCGGCGCTCTCCGAGGCCGAAGTGGACGCCATCATCAATCGCGTGCACACCCCCCTGGATCGCCCGAAGCCCAAGGTCGTCTTCGAGCGCAATGAGCAGGTGCGCATCGTGGACGGTCCTTTCGCCAACTTTAACGGCACCGTCGAGGAGATCGACAACGATCACAGCCGCCTCAAGGTTTCCGTCACGATTTTCGGCCGCTCCACTCCCGTCGAACTCGATTTCGCGAGCGTGGAAAAGCTGGGATGAATTCCGGCGGCCTGCTGCCGCCGCGACATCAATGAGATTGAGGTAGAGGAAAGATGCCACCAAAGAAAGTACAGACAACCATCAAGCTGCAATTGCCGGCTGGCAAAGCCACTCCGGCGCCGCCCGTGGGCACCGCGCTCGGCCCGCACGGCGTCAACATCATGGATTTCTGCAAGCAGTTCAACGCCAAGACGCAGAAAGAAGCCGATGGGATGATTTTCCCTGTCCTCGTCACCATCTACACGGACCGCTCCTTCACGTTCGTGTTGAAGACGCCGCCCGCTTCCATCCTGCTGCTTCGCGCTGCGGGAATCGCCAAGGGGTCGCCGGAGCCCAATCGCAACAAAGTCGGCAAGGTCACCAAGAAGCAGGTCGTCGAAATCGCCAAGATCAAGCTTGTCGATCTCAACACCACCAATCTGGACTCCGCGGTCCGTACCGTCATGGGTACGGCCCGCAACATGGGTCTGGAAGTCGTGGAAGCCTAGGGAGTCACAGGCGCCAGGAGATCGCAGAGGTAGAAATGACAAAGAAGCAGGGAAAACATGTGGAGAATGCGCGCAAGAAAGTCGAAGCGCGTCCCTACAAGCTCGCCGAAGCCGCCGAGCTGCTCAAGAAAACGCACCACACCAAGTTCAACGAAACCGTCGAACTTGCCATCAATCTGGGTGTGGATCCGAAGCATTCCGATCAGGTGGTTCGTGGCACCGTCGTTCTGCCCAACGGCCTTGGCAAAGCCGTTCGCGTCCTCGTCCTCGCCGGCGGTGATAAACAGCGCGAAGCCCAGGAAGCCGGAGCGGAATTCGTCGGTGGCGACGATATGGTTCAGAAAATCATGGAAGGCTGGACCGATTTCGACGCCGTCATCGCCACGCCGGACATGATGCGCTCGGCGGGTAAACTCGGTAAGGTGCTGGGCCCGCGCGGCCTCATGCCCAATCCGAAAACTGGCACCGTCACCGCGGACGTCACCAAAGCCGTCAAGGAGACCAAGGCTGGCAAAGTGGAATTTCGCGTGGACAAAGCAGGCATCGTCCACTGCCCCGTCGGCAAAATTAATTTTGACGCCCAGAAGCTGGCGGAAAACGCGCACTCCGTTATCGCCGCCGTCCTGAAGGCCAAACCCGCCGCGGCAAAAGGCAAGTACGTCAAGAAGATTACTCTGACTTCGACCATGGGTCCCGGCATCCTCGTCGATATCGCCGAGGCCGAGACCCTGGCAACCGCCGCGTAGCGCGGAGAGAAATTAGCGGAGACCCAGAATAATGAAGAAGAAAAGCGAAAAGCAGCAGGATCTGGACAAGCTGAAAACCGAGCTCGCGAAGGTGTCCACCGTAATTCTCACCACCTTCCAGGGCATCACCGTCGCAAACGACACCAAGCTCCGCCGCGCCGTGCAGGCCGCCGGCGGCAAGTATCAGGTCGTCAAGAACACTCTCGCGGAACTTGCCGGCACCGGCACTCCCGCTGAGGGCGTGCTCAAGAACCTGAAGGGCACCAACTCCATCGCCTACACCAATAGCGACCCGGTGGCCCTCGCCAAGGCCCTCACCAAGGTCGCCAAGGAAGTTCCGTCGTTCCAATTCAAGTCCGGCGTGGTGGAAGGCAGAGTGATCTCCATCGCGGAGATCCAGCAGCTCGCTACCATGCCGTCCAAGGATGAACTGATCAGCAAGATCATGTTCCTCCTGAACGCTCCGGCTCAGCGGATCGCGGCCACGCTCAACGCGCTGCCCCGCAATCTCGCCGTGACGGTTAGCGAAGCGGTCAAGGCCGACAAGTTTAGTTCGTAGGGGTTTGGGGCTAAGCGGGCCCCGCCCGCCGCGGTTCCGAAAATTTTATTCAGAAAATTGAGAGGAGAAATCGCAGTCATGTCGAAAGTCGAAACGATCCTGGAAGAAATCAAGGGCCTGACGCTTCTCGAAGCGTCCGACCTGGTCAAGAAAATGGAAGAAGCCTTCGGCGTCTCTGCTGCTGCGGCCACCGTGGTCGCGGCGGGCGGCGGCGGTGCGGCTGCCGCAGCGGCTCCGGCGGAAGAGAAGACGGAATTCACCGTTGTTCTCACCGATATCGGTGGTAACAAGATCAACGTCATCAAGGCAGTTCGCGAAGTCACCAGCCTCGGCCTCAAGGAAGCCAAGGACCTGGTGGACGGCGCGCCCAAGACCGTCAAGGAAGGCGTTAGCAAGGACGAGGCCGCGACCATCAAGAAGAAGTTCGAGGAAGCGGGCGCCAAGGTCGAGATCAAGTAATGGTTGGCCGGCTGCTCTTCGGCCGGCTCTCCATGCTTCGGGCTTCGGTTTCGGCGCGGTTCATTTGGTGCACAACTGCGCCAGGGGAATTCAGTACGCAAGCTACGGCTGGATGTCTCAACAATCCTTTGGGTCCTCGAGGGACCCTCACTCACCGTGTGCGGGGCGGCATCACGGCTAGGTGTCTTTTCAAGTTTTTCCGCACGCTGCCCGAAAGGGAATGAGGTACATCAGGCATGTCCAATAGCAACCAGCACGTTCGGGAACGCCAGCGACTGGATTTCGCGAAAATTCAGGGGTCCATCCAGATCCCTAACTTGATCGAGGTCCAGAAAAAGTCCTATCAGCGCTTTCTGCAGATGGACTTGCTGCCCAGCGAGCGCGAGGATGCCGGCCTGCAGTCCGTGTTCACGTCGGTCTTCCCCATCCGCGACTTCCGCGAAATGTCGCAACTCGAGTTCGTGGACTACGCGATCGGAAACTGGGAGTGCAAGTGCGGCAACCTGAAGGGTCTGCATCACCTGCGCGCCACCTGCCGCAATTGCGGCGCTTCCGTCGTCACCAATCCTTACCAGACCGGCGACGTCATCTGCCAGAAGTGCGGCACTTTCAACAAGAATACCCCGACCTTCTGCAACAAGTGCGGCGACCCCGTGGCCATGCAGTTGAAGTACGACGTCAACGAGTGCCAGGAACGCGGCATGACCTATTCCGCGCCTCTCAAGGTCACCATTCGCCTCACCATTTACGACAAGGATCCCGATACCGGCGCGAAAACCATTCGCGACATCAAGGAGCAGGAAGTTTTCTACGGCGATATTCCGCTGATGACCGATAACGGCACCTTCATCATCAACGGCACCGAGCGCGTCATCGTCAGCCAGTTGCACCGCTCCCCCGGCGTCTTTTTTGAAAGCGCCAACAACCGTACCTATTTCCTTGGCAAGATCATTCCCTATCGCGGCTCCTGGGTTGAATTCGAGTACGACACCAAGAACATCCTCTACGTGCGTATCGACCGCAAGCGCAAGTTCCTCGGCTCCATCTTCCTCCGCGCGCTGGGCATGAAGTCGAACGAAGAAATCCTCCGCACCTTCTACCAGGTGGAGCGCATCTCTCTCCGCGAAAAGGAACTTCTCTGGAACATTTCGCCCGGCATCGTTGAGCGCAAACTCACCCACGAAATCCGCAATCCGAAATCCGAAGAAATCCTCGTGGGCGCCCACAAGCGCATCACCGAAACCCTCTTCAAGGAATTGATCAAGGCGCGCATTTCCCAGGTTCGCGCGGCCCTTGCCGATCTCGAAGGTGCTTACAGCGTCGCCGACGTCGTCAATCGCGTGACTGGCGAAGTGCTGCTCGAATCCAACAAGCCGTTGACCGCCGATCTCTGGCAGGCCTTTGCCGAAGCGGGCATCACCGAAGTGGATGTCTTCTTCCCGGAACGCGATGAAATCGGCTTGGTGCTGTCGCGCACCTTGGATAAGGACTCCATCCGCTCCTCCAAGGAAGCGCTCATCGAAATCTATCGCAAGTTGCGTCCCGGCGATCCGCCGACGCTGGAAACGGCCACCAACCTCTTCCGCGGCATGTTTTTCGACCCGCGCAAGTACGATTTCAGCCGCGTCGGCCGCTTGAAGTTCAACATCAAGATGGGTCTCGATACGCCGCTGGATAATCGCACGCTGGACACCACCGATTTCGTCGCCGCTATCAAGTACCTCTACAAGCTGCGCAAGAACATCGGCGTCGTCGACGATATCGACCACCTCGGCAATCGCCGCGTCCGCGCGGTTGGCGAACTTCTCGAAAACCAGTTCCGTATCGGCCTTGTCCGCATGGAGCGCGCCATCAAGGAAAAGATGAGCGTCTACCAGGAAATGTCCACGGCCATGCCGCACGATCTGGTCAACGCCAAGCCGGTCATGGCGGCCATCCGCGAATTCTTCGGAAGCTCGCAGTTGAGCCAGTTCATGGACCAGACCAACCCGCTCAGCGAAATCACCCACAAGCGGCGTCTCTCCGCTCTCGGTCCCGGCGGGTTGTCCCGTGAACGCGCCGGATTCGAGGTTCGCGACGTCCACCCGACGCACTACGGCCGCATCTGCCCCATCGAAACCCCTGAGGGCCCGAACATCGGTCTCATCAGCTCGCTCAGTTGCTTCGCGCGCATCAACGATTACGGCTTCATCGAATCGCCCTATCGCCGCGTCAAGGGCGGCCGCATCATCGACTTCGTTCAGATCGTCAATGCCGGCGACAGCGAATTCAAGGCCGGCGATATCGTGGAACGCGACCGCGTCGAAGAACTCAACGACGAGCTTAAGCGCCGCAAGGTCGTTTATGAACCCTACTGCTTCTACCTCTCGGCTTGGGAAGAGGACAAGTACGTTGTCGCCCAGGCTAACGTCACCCTGGACGACAGGCTGCGCATTACCACCGAACTCGTCAACTGCCGCCAGGCCGGCAACTTCGTCCTGAAGCATCGCGATGAAGTCGATTACGTCGACGTTTCGCCAAAGCAGCTCGTTTCCGTCGCCGCCAGCTTGATTCCGTTCCTGGAGAACGACGACGCCAACCGTGCCTTGATGGGCTCCAACATGCAGCGCCAGGCCGTGCCTTTGATCCGTGGCGAGGCGCCCCTCATTGGCACCGGCATGGAACGCGTCACCGCGCGCGACTCCGGCGCCGTGGTCCTCTGCAAGCGCGACGGCATCGTCGATCAAGTCGATTCGGAGCGCATCATCGTCCGCGTCGAAAGCGACCACTCCGGCGTGCTCAGCCGTGAAGTGGGCGCTGACATCTACACGCTTACCAAGTTCAAGCGCTCCAACCAGAACACTTGCATCAACCAGAAGCCTCTCGTTCGCGTGGGTGATCGCGTCAAGACCGCTCAGGTCCTCGCCGACGGGCCTTGCACCGACCGCGGCGAACTCGGCCTGGGCCGCAACGTTCTTGTCGCCTTCTTGCCCTGGCGTGGCTACAACTTTGAAGACGCCATCCTCGTCAGCGAAAAGCTCGTCAAGGACGATTACTACACCTCCATCCACATCGAGGAGTACGAAATCGAAGCGCGCGACACCAAGCTTGGCCCCGAAGAAGTTACGCGCGACATCCCCAACATCAGCGAATCGTTCCTCCGCAACCTCGACGAAAGCGGCGTCATCCGCATCGGCGCCGTCGTCAAACCGGGCGACATCCTCGTCGGCAAGGTCACACCCAAGGGCGAAACCACCCTGACGCCGGAAGAGAAGCTTCTCCGCGCCATCTTTGGCGAAAAAGCCGGCGATGTTCGCGACGCTTCCCTCTATTGCCCGCCGGGCATCGAAGGCACCATCGTTGACGTCAAGATCTTCACCCGCAAGGGCGGCGAAAAGGACGAACGCCACAAGGCCATCGAAGCCTCTCAGGTTTTCAAACTCGAAAAGAACCTCGCCGACGAAATCCGCATCCTCACCGATGAGCGCCTCAAACGCCTCGGCGATCTGCTGGGCGGCAAGATTCTGCAGGCCGACCTGCACGACGAAAAGACCAACAAGCGTTTGCTGGTCAAGGGCACCGAACTTACCCGCGACCTCATCGAAAAGATTTCCACGCGCAATCTCAAGCGTTTGAAGCTCAACGAGAAGGATCCTCTCCTGATCGAGAAGATCGAAGAGATCGAGGAGATGACCTCGCGCCAGATCGACGTTCTCCGCAAGATCACCGAGGAGCGCAAGGAAAAACTCAAGAAGGGCGACGAACTGCCTCCGGGCGTCATCAAGCTCGCCAAGGTTTATATCGCCATGAAGCGCAAGCTCTCCATCGGCGACAAAATGGCCGGCCGCCACGGCAACAAGGGCGTCATCGCCCGCGTCGTGCCTGAGGAAGATATGCCGTACCTTCCCGATGGCACGCCCGTCGAAATCGTGCTCAACCCCCTCGGCGTTCCCTCCCGTATGAACGTCGGCCAGATTCTCGAAACGCACCTCGGCTGGGCTTCCAAGGAACTTGGCAACAGCCTCAAGCGCCTGCTCAGCAAGGAAGTCAAGGCCGAAGCGCTTCGCCGCTGGTTTCGCGAGGTTTTCAGCGACACCGCCATTTGGAAGTCGCTCTCCAAGATGTCCGATGAGGAGTTGCTCGACCACGCCGAAGGCTTCCGCGACGGCATTCCCTTCGCCACGCCCGTGTTCGACGGCGCGCGCGAAGCCGAAATCCGCCACCTGCTGGAAGTTGCGGGCCTCCCGCACGCCGGCAAGATCAATCTCTTCGACGGCATGACCGGCGACCAGTTCGACCAGCCCGTCACCGTTGGCTACATCTACATGCTCAAGCTGTCGCACCTCGTTGACGACAAGATCCACGCGCGTTCCATCGGTCCCTACTCGCTGATTACGCAGCAGCCCCTCGGCGGCAAGGCGCAATTCGGCGGCCAGCGCTTCGGTGAAATGGAAGTTTGGGCCCTCGAAGCCTATGGCGCCGCGCACATCTTGCAGGAACTCCTCACGGCAAAGTCCGACGACGTTTATGGCCGCGCCAAGATTTACGAGGCCATCGTCAAAGGCGAGCCGGGCATCGAACCGGGCGTTCCCGAATCGTTCAACGTGCTCGTTCGCGAGCTGCAGTCGCTCTGCCTCGATGTCGAGTTGATGAAGCGTCAGAAGCCGCCGGCGGAAAAAGCGGCTGACTGATTTCAGCCGTGGGGGCGCGGCATTCTGCGTCCCCTCTCGGCGCGAACCGCTTGGCAGTAGAAGGTTTTCGTAGTTGGGTTTTCAGCCGGTCCTGCACCATCGGGCCGCGTCCCCGGTGAAAGCTGGGGAGGGAGGAAACGACCTTGTATCGCAGCAGCCCTTATGATCGCGCGAGTTTGATTGCGGATTTCGATTCCATTCGGATCAGCCTCGCCAGTCCGGAAAAAATCCGTTCCTGGTCCCACGGCGAAGTCACCAAGCCGGAGACCATCAACTACCGCACCTTTAAGCCTGAGCGGGACGGCCTCTTCTGCGCAAAAATCTTCGGCCCTGTCACCGATTGGGAATGCTTGTGCGGCAAGTACAAGCGGATGAAGCACCGTGGTGTCATCTGCGACAAGTGCGGCGTCGAAGTGACGCTCAGCAAGGTCCGTCGTGAACGCCTCGGCCACATTGAGCTGGCTTCCCCCTGCTCCCACGTCTGGTTCTTCAAGGGCCTTCCCAGCCGCATTGGCTATCTTCTGGACATTTCCATGCGCGATCTCGAGCGCATTCTCTATTTTGAGGCGTTCGTTGTCGTGGACACCGGCGAAGTGGCCATCCTCAAGGAGCGTCAGGTCCTTCAGGAAGAGGAATTCCGCAAGCTCTCTACCGAATATCCTGGGCAATTCGTCGCCAAGATGGGCGCGGAAGCCATCAAGGAACTTCTGCGCCGCGTCGAAGTCGAGAAACTCTCGGACGAACTTCGCGAGAAGATGAAGACCGATCCTTCTCTCCAGAAGCGCATCAAGTACGCCAAGCGCCTCAAGGTTCTCGAAGCCTTCCGCAAGAGCGGCAACAAGCCCGAGTGGATGATTCTCGATGTCATCCCCGTCCTGCCGCCCGAACTGCGTCCTCTTGTGCCTCTCGATGGCGGCCGCTTCGCCACCTCCGACCTCAACGACCTCTATCGCCGCGTCATCAACCGCAACAACCGGTTGAAGAAGCTCATGGAGCTCCGCGCCCCGGACGTCATCGTCCGCAACGAAAAGCGCATGCTCCAGGAAGCCGTGGACGCACTCTTCGACAACGGCCGCCGTGGCCGTGTTCTTCGCGGCACCAACAATCGCCCGCTCAAGTCCCTCAGCGATACCCTCAAGGGCAAGCAGGGCCGCTT
>DLMH01000188.1:9924-48255 GCA_002478115.1 Candidatus Acidiferrum typicum
CAGGGCCGCTTCCGCCAGAACCTCCTCGGCAAGCGCGTGGACTATTCCGGACGCTCCGTCATCGTCGTCGGCCCCGAGCTAAAGCTCCATCAGTGCGGTCTGCCCAAGAAGATGGCCCTCGAGCTCTTCAAGCCCTTCATCTATCACAAGCTCGAAGCTCAGGGGCACTGCACCACCATCAAGCAGGCCAAGGAAATGGTCGAGCAGCAGGAACCCGTCGTGTGGGACATCCTCGAGGATGTCATCCGCGAACATCCCGTGCTCCTCAACCGCGCCCCCACCCTGCACCGTCTCGGTATCCAGGCGTTTGAGCCGATCCTCGTCGAAGGCAAGGCCATCCGCATTCACCCACTCGTCTGCACTGCCTTCAACGCGGACTTTGACGGCGACCAGATGGCCGTACACATTCCGCTTTCCCCGGAATCCCAGGTCGAAGCCTCCGTGCTCATGCTCAGCTCGCGCAACATTCTTTCTCCCGCGCACGGTCTGCCTCTCGCCGTTCCCTCGCAGGACATGGTTCTCGGCCTCTACTACCTGACCAAGGCCAAGCCCGGTGCCAAGGGCGAAGGCCGCGTCTTCGGTACCGCGGAAGACGTTGAACTTGCGCTCGAAGCGGGTGAAGTCGAACTCTTGACTCCCATTCGCCTCCGCTACACTGGCGAGGTCATCGACCTCACCACCGCCTACGACAACCAGGATGTGACGCACACCGAACCCGTGCAAATGGCGCGCCAGTTCATCCAGACCACGGTCGGCCGCGTGATCTTCAATTCCCATCTGCCCAAGCACATGCCCTACATCAACGGCCTTCTCAAGAAGAAGGGCGTTCAGCAGATGGTCTACTACGCCTATCTGCGCTTCGGCCTCGAATCCACCGTTGAGCTGCTCGACGACTTGAAGGATCTCGGCTTCACCTATGCCACCAAGTCCGGCATCTCCATCGGCATTGATGACATGCTCATCCCCAGCGACAAATACCGCCTGGTGGAAAACGCCGAAAAGGAAGTCGTCAAGGTGCAGCAGCAATACCTCGACGGCGCCATCACCAACGGCGAACGCTACAACAAGGTCATCGCCATCTGGGGCGACGTCACCGAAAAAGTTGCCGACGAAATGTTCAAGGCACTCGAAGGCCAGGACCGCGAAGGCATCATCAACCCCGTTTACATCATGGCGGACTCTGGCGCCCGCGGTTCCAAGCAACAAATCCGCCAGCTTTCCGGCATGCGCGGTCTGATGGCCAAGCCCTCCGGCGAAGTCATCGAAACCCCCATCACTTCCAATTTCCGCGAAGGCCTCACCGTGTTGCAGTACTTCATCTCCACCCACGGCGCGCGTAAGGGCCTTGCCGATACCGCGCTCAAGACCGCCGACTCTGGCTATTTGACCCGCCGCCTGGTTGACGTTGCGCAGGATGTCATCATCAACGAGCGCGACTGCGGCACCAGCGACGGTATCTACGTCGAGCCCATCATCGAAGCCGGCGTCGAAGTCGAACCGCTGCGCGACCGCGTTGTTGGCCGCGTCTCCCTCGAAAAGATCAAGGACTTCGAAGGCAGCGTCATCGTCGATGTCAATCAGGAAATCACCGAGGAACTCGCCAACGCTATTCAATCGGCGGGCATCGAGCGCGTGCGCATCCGTTCCGTGCTGACCTGCGAATCCCGCCGCGGTGTCTGCGCCCTCTGCTACGGGCGCAACCTGGCATCCGGCCGAATGGTCGAACTCGGCGAAGCCGTCGGCGTCATCGCCGCTCAGTCTATCGGCGAGCCCGGCACGCAGCTCACCATGCGCACCTTCCACATCGGTGGCGCGGCCACCCGCGTCAGCGAGCGCTCCACTCTCGAAGCCAAAAACGCCGGCGTGGTCAGGTTCGTTGAATTGCGCCATGTCGAAGGTCGCGGCGGTGCGCACATCGCCATGAACCGTTCCGGCTTGATCGTCATCATGGACGAGAAGAACCGCGAAAAGGAGCGCTACCACGTGGTCTACGGCGCCCGCCTCCGCGTCGCCGACGGCGACTCCGTCACCCACGGCCAGATCCTTGCCGAATGGGATCCTTTCACCTTCTCGATCCTGACCGAAACCGCCGGCTCCGTGAAGTTTGACGATCTGCGCCCCGGCCTCACCATCGAAGAGCAGGTGGATGAAGTCACCGGTCTGTCGCAGCTCGTTGTTACGCTGCCCCCGGGCGACGAAAAACATCAGCCTGCCATCTTGATCCGCGATTCTTCCGGCAAGGTCCGCAAGAAGTACCTCATGCCTTCCCGCGCCCACTTGATGGTCCAGGATGGCGATGAAGTCCAGGCCGGTGACGTCCTTGCGAAGATCCCGCGGGAAACCACCAAGACCAAGGACATCACCGGTGGTCTGCCCCGCGTCGTGGAACTCTTCGAGACCCGCAAGCCCAAGGACCCCGCCGTCATCAGCGAAATTGACGGCAACGTCCGCTACGGCGAAATCAGCAAGGGTATGCGCAAGATCTACGTTGAAAGCGTAGACGGCAAGACCACCAAGGAATATGCCATCCCCCGCGGTGTCCACATCAACGTTCAGGAAGGCGAGCACGTCCGTGCCGGTGAGGCCCTCATCGACGGCCCGCTCAATCTCCACGACCTGCTCGCGGTTCTCGGCGAAAAGTACACCCAGGCCTACCTCGTCAACGCCATTCAGGAGGTTTACCGCCTGCAGGGCGTCAACATCAACGACAAGCACATCGAAACCATTTCCCGGCAGATGATGCGCTGGGTCAAGGTCGAAGACGTCGGCGACACTACCTTCCTCCTCGAGGAACAGGTGGACAAGTTCCGCTTCCGTGAAGAGAACGACCGCGTGATTGCCCAGGATGGCCGCCCCGCAACCGGGCGCCCCTTGCTCCTCGGCATCACCAAGGCTTCGCTCTCGACCGACTCCTTCATCTCGGCCGCCAGCTTCCAGGAGACCACCCGCGTCCTCACGGAAGCCGCCGTTGCCGGTAAGGTCGATTATCTCCGCGGCCTCAAGGAAAACGTCATCATGGGTCGGCTCATTCCTGCCGGTACCGGTCTCGAACACTACCGCAGCATCCAGTTGCTCACCGAAATGCCCGCCCCTGCGCCCCTCGAAGATCTTCCCGAAGCGGCCGAATTTGCCGCTGCGGACGAAGCCGCAGGCCTCGATTTTCTGGGTGGCACCAAGGAAGCCGACGCCGAAGCTGACGCCACCACCGAGGGCCAGGACTGATCGGACCCCGGCCAGTTTTCGCCGCGCATTCCAAAACTTACCAACGGCGCCTCGGTCTCACCCGCGGCGCCGTTTTTTTGGCCCCGCCATGATCACCGCTTTCCTCGCTTTCCCATTTACCAGTTGATTGCTGTCCCTCGGTACAGGTAAGCATCAGGTACCACCCCGCTCGTATCTCCTTGCGGCGCTTCTATCCTCCTTCATAAGATGGTGCCGGATGTGTCGCGACGCTATGCCGGTCCCTTGCGATTCATAAACGCGCATGCACGCCCCTTTGAGCCCTGGCGAAGAGCCGAAGGTCTCTCCGGAGAGAGAACCCCGTAACCCCGCCGGGGCGCGTCTGGAAGCCTTTGAGAAGCGCCAAACCGAACTCTGGCGCCTCACCTTTTTGCTCCTCCTGATTGTCACCATCGTTTTTGCCTGGCTCTCTTGGGGCACCTTGCGCACCGAAAAATCCCATCTCGAAGCATTAGCCTATACGGTTGGGCTGGTGGTGCTGGTTGTGCTCTTCGGCGCCTACATTTGGAAGAAAACTAAGGAAATTGCGGAGCTAAAAGGGCTCGTCCGCGGCCTCGACCAGAAAGACTCCGGCCTCCCCAGCGACCGCCAGATGCAACAGCTCATCGCGATGATTTCCAAGTCCCAGCAAGGTTTCCGCGATCTCATCGATTCCTTCTCCGACCTTCTCCTCGCCCTCAGTCTCGATGGCGAAATCCGCGCCGTAAACCGCAGCTTCTCTGATCTCGTTGGCCGCCCTTTTCAGGAAATCATCGGCTGTCATCTCATGGAGTTCTTCGAGAACGTTAACGAAACTTCCCCGGAATCCATTGCCCTGGCGATGTCCCGGTTTCTCGAACGCCGCCACTGGACCGGTGTTGTTCAAGTTCGCGTCAAGCGCAGTAACGCCACCTATTTCTTCGATTGCGTCGCTCACGCCATGCTCCGCGACGACAAGGTCCACGGCCTCACCATTCTCGCCCGCGACATCACCGCCATCCGCCGCAGCGAGGCCCGCTTCACGGAACTCTTTGAATCCCTCCAGGAGGGCATCTACATCGTTACACCCGAGGATCAGATCCTCGAGGTCAATCCCGCGCTCGTCCACATGTTGGGCTACGATTCGAAGGAAGCGCTCCTCGGCAAGCGCGTCAGCGACATCTTCGTCGACCAGGAGCAGCGCAACTCCCTCGCTCGCGAAATCCATCATCAGCCCTCTCCTCAGGGCCACGAGATCACACTGCGCCGCAAGGATGGCCAGCCTCTCCTTTGCTTGAACACCGCCACCGTCGTTCGCGATACCAGCGGCCGCGTCGTCCGCTATCAGGGTGCCGTTGTTGACATCACCGAGCGCCGCGCCATCGAAAAGCGCCTTCACAAGGAGCAGGAATTCGCCCGCCGCCTCGTTGACAGCTTCCCCGACTTGATCTTTGTGGTGGATGCCAACAAGCGCTACACCTTTGCCAGCCCCAGGGTCGAGGAGGTCCTTGGTTATAAAGACACGGAAACCATCGGCATAGCCCTCGGCGAGCGCACCCATCGGGACGAACGCGCCGCCCTGCTTGCTGTCTTGGACGACGTGCTCGCCGGACGCCGCAGCTTTGCTTCCATCGAAGTCCAGGTACGCCACAAACAAGGCCAGTGGCGCCGCCTTCGCTGCCACTTCAGCCCGCTTTTCGATGAACACGGCAAGATCGAAGGCGTGGTCATCTCCGGCCGCGACGTTACCGAGCTCAAGCGCCTCGAAGAGCAGCTCATCCAGGCTGAAAAACTTGCCGCCATGGGCCAGATGCTCGCCGGCGTCGCTCACGAACTGAACAATCCTCTCACCGCCATTCTCGGCGTCAGCGAATTGCTCCGCGATCGCCAGGGCATCGACGATAGCACCAAGCGCCAGCTCGAAATGACTCACCGTCAGGCCCGCCGCGCCGCCCGCATCGTGCAGAACCTCTTGGAATTCTCGCGCCCCGCTTCTCCGCAGAAGAAGATGCTCGACCTCAACAACATCATCGACCGCACCCTCCAGTTGCACGAGCATTCCCTTCGCCGCAACAGCATTGAAGTCGACTTCCGTCCGTTCCCCGGCCTTCCGCCCATCACCGGTGACGCCAACCAGCTCATTCAGGTTTTCCTCAATCTCATCAGCAATGCGGAACAAGCCATTCGTGAAGTTCGCCAGTCCGGCCGCATCCAGATTCGCCTGGGCCAATCCCTGAATCGCGTCTTTGCCACCGTTCAGGATGACGGCGTCGGCATCAAGCCGGAAGCCCTGGCCAAACTCTTTGATCCCTTCTTCACCACCAAGCGTCCCGGTGGCGGCACCGGTCTTGGCCTCAGCATCTGCATGTCCATCCTCCGCGAACATGGCGGCAACATTGAAGCCGAAACCCTGCCTGCGGGTGGCGCTGCCTTCACCGTCTCTTTCCCGCCTTCGCCCCAAGGGCCCGGGGTCAGCGCCCCTCGCGAACTCGATTCGAGTTCCGGCAGCGGCGAAATCAAGATGAAGTCGCTCTCGTTCTTGCAGAATCGCTCGATTCTCGTCCTCGACGATGAAGAGAGCATCCGCATGCTCCTCTCCGAAGGCCTCGCCGCCCACGGCCTCAAGGTCGAATGCGCCGCTACCGCCGAGCAGGCTCTCAGCCTCATCCTCGGCAACAAGTTCGACGCCATTCTTTGTGATTTGAAGCTGGCCGGCTCCGGCCCCAACGCCGATGGCTACGGTGTCGCTCAGCGTCTCCGAATCGCCGCTGGTCCCAACCGCCCGGAAGTCATCTTCATGTCCGGCGACGTCATCGGTGAAGAGGGCGGCCCTAGCGGCTTGCGCGGTGACCACGCCCTGCAGAAGCCCTTCCGCATCTCGGATGTCTTGAGTGTTCTTATGACCGTCATCAACGATGCCCCATCTGGACCGGAAAACGCCTAGCACTCGCTGCTCTAGTTCTTCGGGCTCCCGGGGCTGGCATCCACGCCAAAATCCCACACAAACAGATTCATTCCGTCCGGCAGAAGTTCCGCCAGCACATATTCACCCGGTGGCAGTGGCGCGCCCAGCGTGAACCGGTAAACCGTGGGCGCGATCTCCCAGCGCTGCACCGAAATCACATCCTGCTTCTTGCCCACTTGCTCTCCAAACAGCGAGCTGATCGATTCCAGTTGCCGCTCATTGCGCGCTACCTTCACGCGAAGCAGCTCGACCTCTGGTCCCGATTCCCCCGCACGGCTGCTCCTTTCTACTTTTGACACCTGGTTGGGATCCGGCGGCGCTTCGCGCAAATAGAACTCCGGCCGCGTCGACTTCAAGCGCAGCCCCGCGCGCGCCCCGGCAATGATCAAGTGCTGTTTCCCGGGCACGATCGGGACCGGCGACAGAATTTGCTCGATCACGCGTTTCTTGTCCGTCTTCAGCCCCGAACCCACCTGGTCCAGAATCCGCACGGACTTTCCCTCAACCACAAACATCCCTTCGCCCGAGGGCAGAAACGCGCCGTCTCCCACCGGCAGGCTCGCGTCAATGTCCGCCACATTGTCCATCCGCGCCGCCTCTTCCTGCTTGTGCACCTTCTCGACCATCGCCGACGATGATTTCTCCTCCTCGGCTTCCTCCTTGGCAGTCGCATCCCAATCCACCATTGACGCCGGTAACTCCTCCCAATCCCCGCGCTCCAGGCTGTAATACCTCACCCGCTCTCCGTCCCTCTGATACTCCCGGATGATCTGGTACGTGCCGTCCTTCAAGACAAGTTTCTTCCCGCGCGGCAGCCTGGCCGCCGACGTCTGGTTCTGCTCAGGTTTTGGTTCTTGGGAAGAGCCCGACACAGCCTGACCGGACAATGTGGCAACACCCAGCAGAAGCCCAATATAAGGAAGGCACCACCAGCAGGCGGAATGGCGTGGACCGGCCATCAGAAAACCCCGGTTGGCGCATCTCACGCCTCAAAGTCCAGCGGCGCGCCACCTGAATTTCAGCATAGCGCGCCCTCCGCAGCCCCGCAAGCCGCCCAACCCGCTCCCCTACACTGGGCCAATTCGCTGGCCAACCCACAGCCCCACTCTTTCTCACCATTCTCACAAGAATCGGGCGCACGATTCAATCCGCCCTTCCTCTTCTCTTCATAGGGGTCCAGTACCGCTGGACCCTATCATCGCAACGAGCAATCGCTTGCGTCATTTGGCTTGCGCCAAGATTTGAGGGGAGCTTCAGCCATTCGCCTCTTGCTTGACGCAACCCGGTCCTGTCATTCCAACGGAGTCTGCGAACTGAGGTACTCTTTTCCATCGCACGCTTTTTGTGCGATGAGTCTCTCTTGTGGCACAGTCACTCCTGACTGTGCTCTTGGGTTCGCCTTTGGACTGCGGCGGCTCGCCGCCGCTTTTACAGTCGGACGCCCCGCCGCGTTCCGCATCCTCCGTCATCCCGAACCCGCGTCTTCTGCGGGTGAGGTACTCTTTTCCATCGCACGCTTTTTGTGCGATGAATCTCTCTGCCGCTTTTCTCTTCTTTGTAAACTCTGTGCCCTCTGCGTGAGTCTTCTTCCTGCTCCCGCTCTTCTGGCGCCTGCTACGACCGTTATCGGCCCGCCTCGGGTACACTCCAATTCGTTGTCCGCCCGAGCGCTCGCCCTTTTTTCTCTTTCAGATCTCACAAAAATGGACACTCTCTTCCCTTTGGCTGAAATTTCTTGCCATTTCCTGCTTTGGCCTCGCTGCCTTTGGCACCCGATGGACTGTAGTCCTCTTGCACTTCTTCGTGGTGTTCGCTGTCGTCCTGGCGTTCCCTCTCAGCCTGCTCCCATCGCTCGTGAATGACTTTTGGACTGGCTAGGACGGAAACAAGACAACGCGCCAGGTTCCGCCCCTCCGTGAGCGTTTGCGGTCCGGGGAAACTGCGATGCTCGGAGCGAAAATCGCACCCGCATCATCCTGTTCTCGTGAATGGGGAAAACTCTGGAAGGGAAACTCGCCTAACCGAAGACTGCCGATCGCATTCCTGACTCAGCCGAGGCTGGGAATAACCCAGCGGATGCGTCGAAAGGAGCGATTCTCGAACCCAACCCGCCACCGCTCAGTGCGTGCAGCGCGGGAACAACGTCACCAGCACCATCAAATCAGAAAGCGTGAAAAGCCACTGGTCCGCTCGGGCGCCTGCTGCCTCCGCGGCCCTCGCAATGAACCCCAGATGCCGGCTCCGCGCGAAATTGTGTAGGTGTTCCACACAAATCCCCGTCAGGCTGGCAACTTCCGCCTCCGTAAAGATCTTCTGACTCGACTTGACCGTAACCAAGAGTAGCCTCTCTATTTCTCCGCTGCTCTCGTAACCTTTCACCTGGTGAGATGCGCAAACGAGATTACGAGTTGCTAATTTCTCCTGCAATAGTAGTTCCGTTTTATTAACCCAAAACGAATTCTCTAGTACTTTTCTCTAACCGCGTGCAAAAACCTGCTTTTTCCTCGTTTTTCCGCTTCCCAAACGAGTTCACCTGCCTGGCAAAAGCGACAGGGGCAAGTATGCAAAAATGTACTATTTCTGGGTATTCTCTACAGCTTTCGGGAGGTGCGCTGCTATTTCCTTTATTTGCTTCGTATGCCGCAACTCATGCGAGGCGATCATTTCAAACCATTCATACACATTCAGCATCCCTAGAAAGGCATGCTCCCAGCGGTAAACGCTCAAATCCCGCTGCTGTGTTTCTTCCAGGAAAGACAGCGTGCGCTCGCGCGCGGCTCGCAACTCCGCCAGCATCTCTTCCTTGTGTCCCAGAAGGCCATGGTCCAAAGGTATCGGCGTCTTCCGCCGGATCAGCCGCGCTTCCACCAACCAGAAAGGCAGGTGAAACCGTTTTCGGAAGGGAATCTCTTTTGGAGTTTTTTGAATGATGCGATCAGCGCCACCTACGACAGCGCGCTCTACCATAACCAGATGGGCCACAAGTTCTGCGGCGGACCACTCCTCGGCTCTTGGTTTGCGGCTCCATTGTTCTGGGGGAATTGTGTCGGCAGCGCGAAAAAAACTTCTCTGCGCCCGCGCGAGCTTCGCGACGATAGGATCGATCGAAGGCACGCTCACACTCTATCAAGAACTCTCTAGAGCGAAGCCCCGCCCGCCTGCTCAAACGCGTGAGCCAGTTGCAGCACCCGCGCCTCTCCAAAGGCCGGCCCGAACACTTGTAATCCCACCGGCAGCTTGCCGCCGATCCGTCCGCACGGCACGCTGATCCCCGGCAGCCCCGCCAACGACCCCGTAACCGTATATATATCAGCAAGATACATCTGCAGAGGGTCGTTCACACGTTCCCCGAGCTTAAACGCCGGCACCGGCGACGTCGGGGTTACAATCACATCCACCTTCTGAAACGCCTCGCCGAAATCCTGCGCGATCAGCGCCCGCACCTTCTGCCCCTTCAGGTAATAAGCGTCGTAGTAGCCCGCCGACAGCACGTACGTTCCGAGCACGATCCGGCGCTTCACTTCCGCGCCGAATCCGGCGCCCCGCGTCTTGCGGTAGGTCGCAATCAGCGAATCGCCCTCCACGCGCGGGCCAAAGCGCACACCGTCATAACGCGCCAGGTTGGAACTCGCTTCCGCCGTCGCAATGATGTAGTACGTCGCAATCGCGTAATCCGTATGCGGCAGGTGGATGTCCATCAACTCGCAGCCCAGCTTCCGCAGCAGGGCAATCCCCGCTTCCACCTTCTCCCGTACTCCGGCATCCATCCCTGCACCAAAATACTCTTTTGGGATACCGATTTTCATTCCTTTGACAGGTTTCGCCAATCCAGCCGCGTAATCTTCCACCGGCGCCGTCGTGGACGTCGAATCGTTGGGGTCGCGCCCCGCAATGATCTGCAAAACCTTCGCGACATCCGCCACGTTGTGCGCTAATGGACCAATGCGATCCAGCGACGACGCAAACGCAATCAATCCATACCGCGACACCCGCCCATAACTCCCCATCATCGCCGGCAATCCGCACAAGGCTCCTGGTTGCCGGATGGACCCGCCGGTATCCGTGCCCAGCGCTGCCACCGCCAGGTCCGCCGCCACCGCCGCCGCCGAGCCGCCGCTCGACCCGCCCGGCACGCGATCCGGTGCCACGGGATTCTTCACCGGGCCATACGCGGAATTCTCCGTCGAACTGCCCATCGCGAATTCGTCGCAATTCGTCTTGCCCAGAATCACCGCGCCCGCGGCCTCCAGCCGGACCACGGCCGTCGCATCGTATGGCGGGATGTAGTTGTCCAGGATCTTGGAGCTGCAGGTGGTGCGCACGCCGCGCGTGCTGATCGTATCCTTAATAGCGAGCGGCACCCCGGCCAGCGGCGGCAGCGGCTTCCCCGCGGCCGCCATCGCGTCCACGCGATCCGCCTGCGCATACGCGCGCTTTTCGCACAACGTCAGAAACGCATTAATCTCCGGATTGCGCGCCGCGATCCGCTTGTAATGCTCCGTGGCAATCTCCCGCGCCGAAGTCTTCTTCGCCGCAATGGCTTCCCGCACGCTCGAAATCGTCCACGCCGCGCTCATCGCTCAATCACCTTGGGCACTCGGAAGTACGGCGGCTCCGGATCGGGCGCTTGCGCCAGCACATCGTCGGCAACCGCGCACGGCACCACCAAGTCCTCGCGCAACGTCGCGTCCGCCGTCTGATCGTCCGCCAACACCTGCGCCATAGGCTCGACCTTGCTGGTGTCCAACTCGTTCAACTTCCCGATGTACTCCAGAATTTCGTCAATCTGCGCGCGGTAGGTTTCCAGCTCCGCCTCGCCCAAATCCAGGTAAGCCAAATCTGCCACCCGCAACACATCTTCCCGGCTGATCTTCACGCTATGCTCCGCTCCAACTGCTCAACTCGAACCTCAAATTCTAACACACGCTTTCTTCGCCTCAGCCTGAGACCGTCTCCGCGGTCTTGCGCGGATACTTCGTGGAGACATAGTTGTCCACGAGCTTTTGGAACGCCACGGCCAGTTCGTCGTAAGTGCCTTCGAGCGTTACGTCCTTCTGCCCGTCTATGTACACCGGGCAGCGTGGCGCCTCCCCAGTCCCCGGCAGGCTGATGCCGATATTCGCGGCCTTCGATTCGCCGGGGCCGTTCACGATGCAGCCCATCACCGCCAGCGTCATCGTCTCCACACCGTCATACTGCGTCTTCCACACCGGCATCATGTCGCGGATATAGCCCTGAACGCTCTCCGCCAATTCCTGAAACGTCGTGCTGGTGGTGCGCCCGCAGCCTGGGCAAGCCGTCACGCTTGGCGCAAACGACCGCATCCCCAGCGCCTGCAGCAGTTCGCAGCACGCGTACACTTCCTCGCGGCGATCCCCGCCCGGACGCGGCGTCAGCGAAATGCGAATCGTATCCCCAATGCCTTCGTACAGCAGCACACCCAGCGCCGCCGCCGACCACACCAGGCCCTTCATGCCCATGCCCGCTTCCGTCAAGCCCAGGTGCAGCGGCTGCTGCGTCTTCGCGGAAAGATCGCGGTACACCGTAATCAGGTCGCGCGGCCGCGAAGTCTTGCACGAAATGATGATCTGGTCGTTGCGCAGCCCGCTTTCCAGCGCCAGTTCCGTGGATTCCAGCGCGGAGAGCACCATGCAATCGTTGATGATCTCTTCGCTCTCTTTGCCCAGGTTCTTGTCCGTGTTTTCCTGCATCTTGCGCATCACCAGTTCCTGGTTCAGGGAGCCGCCATTCACGCCAATGCGCACGGGCTTGCCGTGGTCCACCGCTACCTTGCAGATGGTGGCAAACTGCTCGTCGCGCCGCTGGCCTGCGCCGACGTTGCCGGGATTGATGCGGTATTTGTCCAGCGCCGCCGCGCAGTCCGGATATTTGGTCAGCAGCACGTGGCCGTTGTAATGGAAATCGCCGATGATCGGCACGTTGCACCCGGCGTCCAGCAGGCGCTTCTTGATCTCCGGCACGGCCGCCGCCGCTTCCGGCACGTTCACCGTCCAGCGGACGAGTTCGCTGCCCGCTTCGGCCAGCTCCAGCGTCTGCTGCAGCGTCGTCTTCACGTCGGCCGTGTCCGTGTTGGTCATGGACTGCACGACGATGGGCGCGCCGCCACTCACCATGATGCCGCCCACCTTCACGCCATAAGTTTTCTTGCGCGGGTTCCGCAACGCATTGGC
Organism: Candidatus Acidiferrum typicum; assembly: GCA_002478115.1. GTDB lineage: Bacteria > Acidobacteriota > Terriglobia > Acidiferrales > UBA7541 > Acidiferrum > Acidiferrum typicum. Next base: position 22,279 of record DLMH01000188.1, read on the forward strand.
ATCAAAGCCCGAAATCTGGTTCAACATATCCTTTCATTTTACCAGCCCGCCCCGCCTCTGTCCTCTTGGGGTCGGGTACCCCATCCTTCGCGCCTTTTGCGAAGGGTGGGGCCTGGGTTCCTCTTGCTTGTGTAGCGGCCGCCTTCTGAGGCGGGCGCTGTTGCCGCTTCCTCGCCTCTCCGCCCTCCATCACTCCGAGCGAAGTGAGGAACTCTTCATCCATCGCACGCTTTTTGTGCGATGAAGCTCTCTTCCTCCTTAGGGGGTCGGAGCTTCAGCGGTCCGACCCCCTAACCGAGAAAGAGCGTCCCTCAGCGCGCGGGCAAATCCGGCATTGAGCAATTCGTCAAGCGGAGGTAGGATGCGTCTCATCGGGCTCATTGCGGATTGATGGGAGGAACTAGCATGGCAGTGACAGTGAAACACATCACGTTGTGGCGGAAAGAACTAGAGAACAAGGCCGGAACCCTGGCCGGGACGCTGGAACCTCTGGCCAAGGCAGGAGCGGACCTGCAGATTGTCATGGGGTACCGCAATCCGGGGGAGAACACAAAAGCAGTGGTGGAGCTGTATCCGGTCGGAAGCAAGAAAACGACGCTGGCGGCGCAGGGAGCGGGGCTGACAGCTTCGACAATTCCGGCGCTTTTCGTTCAGGGCGATAACCGGCCCGGCTTGGGACACGGCATCGCGCAAGCGGTTGCCGAGGCGGGCGTCAATCTGGATTTCCTGATGGCGCAAGTGATCGGCAGAAAGTATGCGGCGGTGATCGGCTTCGAGAACGACGCCGATGCGATTAAGGCCAGCGCCCTGATCAAAAAGGCGGCCGCGAAGAAAAAATAAACACACGAGGAATCCGCCGGCGGAACGATTTAATGCAAGGTACTTGACCAGGGCTTCACTACTTGTGATAAATTGCGCGCATGATGGCGAAGAACACTCTTGCGCGATTGACGGTCCTCTCGGCATTGCTCCTGTGCGTGCTGGTGGTGTTTGGCGGCACGAAAGACAAGGAGCCGGCGCCACGCTTCCATGCCAAAACCATGGACGGGCAGAATTTCACCAACGAATCGATCAAAGGCAAAGTGGTGCTGTTCGAGTTCTGGACGACGTGGTGCGGCTATTGCGTGGGCGAAGCGCCGTTCGTTGACCAGATTGCGCAGGAATTCAAGAATAAAGGATTGATCGTGCTCGCAGTCGATGTTGGCGAATCCAAGAAGACGGTGAAAAAGTACCTCGAGGGACACCCGCGCTCCTGCCCCATCGTGTTGATGGAAGACACCAACCTGGCCGCGATGTACGCCGCGACCGTGTATCCGATTTATGTGCTGATTGACCGCGACGGGAACATTGCGGGGACACAACGCGGCGCGGCGGGAGAAATGGCATTGCGGCGATTCCTGACGCGCGCCGGAATTGGCAGCGACGCCGATGAGGGTTCCTCGGCGACTCCAGTTGACGGTGGGGAGAAGAGCGGACCGCCTCAGCAGGCGGCGGGAAAGAAAAAATAAATAGAGGAGACATCCGCAAGGGGTGAATTTCGAGGCTTAAGAACCAGCGAAGCCGCAAGCTTCGAGCAGCGAACGGAAGCGCGGATTTTCGCGAAAGGGATCCCACTTGGCATCGACAGGCAGGAAAGCGAGATGGACGTCGCGCACTTGCAGAGCGCGCTCAAGCGAGTTCAAAGCGTGAGTGTGCTCGCCAAGCCCGGCGTAAACGAGGGCTTGCGCGAAGGGCGGAACGTAGCGCTCGTTGGAAAGCGTGTCCAACATGCGCAGTACTTCCTGGGCCTCTTGGGGGCGTCCTATCCTTGCGAGGATGTAGCCACGAAGAGCAATGGCTTTGCTGTTCCCGCCGGATAGGCGTGCTGCGAGGTTAAGTGCGTCAAGCGCCGACTCACGCTTCTCCAACTGCTCGAGTGCCTGCCCCAATTGCATGTGGCCAATCCAAAATTCCGGATCGATAGTGATGGATTGACGAGCGAACTGCGCGGCGGCGGCAAAGTCCCGGCCAGAAAAAGCGATCTGGGCGGAGAGCGCAGAGTGCCCGGCGAGCAGCGGGTCGAGTTGGCGCGCGCGACCGATGGATTGCAGCGCTTCGCCGCTGCGACGCAGGTGCGAAAGCACAATCCCCAACAAACGGTGGGCCAGCGAATAATTCGGATCAAGAGCAATGGCCGTGCGGAATGCCGACTCCGCGGCGGGCCAATCCCAATCGATCCAGAATTTCACGAACCCTAGGGAAGTCTGCGTCTCGGCGAGGCTGGAATCCGCGGCAATGGCGTGCGCTGCGGCATCGCGGGCCAGAGGCCCCATTTCCAAAGGCGGCGCGTCCCCATTGATGGGGCTGGCGGTGTAACTATCCGCCAAGCCGGACCAGGCGAGGGCATATTGAGGATCAAGCTGGGTCGCCTGCAAGAAAAACGAGCTGGCGCGTTTGGTGGTAGCGGGAGAGAGTTGGTTCCAGAAGTACCTGCCGCGCAAATAGAGGTCATAGGCTTCCGCGTTGCGCGACTGGCGGCGGGCCAGCGCCGTCAGGCGTTCCGGGGAAAGCCGCAGACGGACCTGCTCGCCAATGGTGCGGCTGATTTCCTGCTGGAATTCCAGGATGCTGCCGGGCTGGCTGTCGTAAGACATGGACCAGAGTTGGGTCTGGTCGCCCACGCGGATAAGTTTGGAAGTGATGCGCAAGCGCGGGCCTTCGCTACGCATGGAACTTTCGATGATGTAGGCGGCCTGCAGTTCGCCGGCAATCTGCGCAAGGGTCTTGGGGGTGCGCTTGTAGGCCATCATGGTGGTGCGGCCAATCACACAGAGATGTTGCGGATCGATGAGGCCGAGAGAAGCGATCAGCTCCTCGGTCAAGCCATCGGCGACGTAGTCCCGTTCGGGTTGCGCACTGAGATTTTCAAACGGGAGGACCGCCAGGGTCACCGGCGGAGCGGCTTCCGGCGCAGAGTCGGAGATGGTCTGAACCGCGGGAATGAATTGATAGCCCGTGCCCGGGATAGTTGCGATATAGACGTTGTCTCCGCGAGTCTCCCCCAGGACGCGGCGCAGGGTGGAGATGTTCTGGTTGAGATTGTTCTCCTCGACGACGGTATCCGGCCAGATGGCGCGCATCAGTTCGTTCTTCGCGACCACTTTTCCTTGATGGCGCACCAGATGGAGGAGTGTGTCGAAGACTTTCGGGGTGAGGGGCACAGGCGCGCCGTGGCGGAGAAGCAGGCGCTTGACCGCCTCCAACCGGAAGCTGCCGAATTCGTAGATGGATGGCTTTTCAGCACTCATGGTGACGGCCGGAACTTCACATGTTTTCAGAAGTTTTCAGGGTGATTCTAAAGACTTTCCCCGGCCATGGGAAGAGGATAGCCGAGCCTGGTCCAGTGGGCCGGAGCAGGCACGTTGAAATCTTGAGGAGGAAAGTTCATGAAAAAGGGAAGCTGGAAAGTCATTCTTGGCTTCGCGTTGGCGGCTGTGCTGACACTCTCTGCCGGCTGGAGCGCCACCGCGTGGTCCCGCCCGGGCGATTTTGAGCTTATCGGAACTTGGCGGGTCACCGTGACCCAAGCGAACTGCAGCACTGGGGCCACTTTGGGTACCTTTCAATCGATCCTGACTTTTGCCGATGGAGGAACGATGGCAGAAGACACGACCAACCTCGCATTTGAACCTGGGCAGCGAGGAGCAGGGCAGGGAATTTGGCAGTACACAGGCCACCGGAGCTACACAGCAAAGAGCATAGCGTTCATTAACTTCGATACCCTGACGCCCAATCCACCGAAAGTCCCTCCTTTCAAGATGGGCACGCAAACCATCGCGCAGACCATCCAGTTCAATGATAATCCTGACGAATGGAACAGCACCGCGACAGTACAGTTCGCCGATTCAACGGGAGTTCCGTACTCGCCGAGTCCCGTGCCGATGTGCGTGACCGCGTCGGCGCAGCGCTTTGAGTAGCGGACAGAGAAGCTTCCCCGGCGGAAGCCGATAGGTGCAGGCGGCGCCCTTGGTCGTGGTAAACGCGGAACGCTACAGCGAGCCGCGCAGGCCGAGGGCGTCGGCGTGTTCGCGGAGGGCCTGGATACAGAAGGCGATGTGCTCGTCGAGGGGAGTGCCGAGTTCAGCGGCGCCCTTGCTGACGTCTTCGCGGCTGACGCCACGGGCGAAGGCTTTATCCTTCATGCGTTTTTTCACCGAACTGACTTCCAGATCAAGAATGCTTTTTGAAGGGCGAACGTAAGCGCAGGCGGTGAGAAAGCCGGCGAGTTCGTCGCAAGCAAAAAGGGTGTGTTCCAGGAGCGATTCGCGCGGCACGCCGCAATAATCGGCGTGGGAAAGAATGGCGCGGATCATCTCTTCGGGATAATGATGCGCGCGGAGGATTTTGGCGCCTTCCGAGGGATGCTCGCGATCGGGAGAATGGCCGCTGTTGGGCCAGCGTTCGTAGTCGAAATCGTGGAGCAGCGCGACGATGCCCCAGAATTCCTGATCGGCGTTGCGCTTTTTGGCGTAGGCGCGGACGCAGGCCTCGACGGCCAGCATGTGCTTGCGGAGGCTTTCGGATTGCGTGTATTCGCACAGGAGATTCCAGGCGTCTTCGCGGGAAGGCATGAAGGGGACACCTCCAGGAAGGGATAGGATACCGAAAAAAGAGAGAGAAGTGCCGAATTGAAAAGCAGGGGCAGAGGGCAAGTAAAGCACAACATATAGTTGTGCCAAGGTGAGAGGAACGCAAGGGGCTGAGGATTGTCGGGCGGCTTGTACGGGAGTACAGGCGAAAACACGGCGTAAACACCGACGATTGCGGGCGTTGCCGGCATAAAATATCGAAAAATACTCTTGACAGCAAATGCGAAATCAAGCGAAACTCCCATCGCGCCAGTAACTGCCTTCCCCCCAAGAACGTTCCGACGTTCCTCACCTATCCGCACGCCGGAAAAAACAAGTCAAACGAGGAGTTCCGGTGTCGGCACATATGGAAAAAGAAGCGACGATGGATTCTTTGGAAATGGACCGGGAAGTCATACGTTGCAAAACGTGTGGACTGGTCCAATACCGGACGCGCACCGGCAACTGCCGTCGCTGTGTGCGTGCTCTGCCTCAGCGGATGGAGTATTTGATTCCGCAAGAGGCGCCGCAGGAGCAGGAAGCCGCGGAGGTGCTAACGCCGAAGTTTCCGAATCAGGAGACGGTCGAGAATATCGGCCAGCGGATTCGGCAACTGCGGGAATCGCGAACGATGACGCAGAGCCAATTGCAAGCGCGCTCGAAAGTGAGCCGGTCGTACTTATCGCGCATTGAGAGCGGGCAGATGACCCCGAGCCTGGGGACACTTGAGAAGATCTCCGAGGCGCTGAACGTCGGGCTGAACCGGTTCTTTATTCCGGAGTCCGACGGCGAAGCGCTGCTGGAAGATCCCTTCATTCAGGGGCTGCGGCCGTTCCTGCGGCAACTGGATTGGGAACAATGGCAATCGATCCTGAAGAGACTGCAGGCGATCAGCGACAACGTGAATGCGGCGCCGATCACCCTCCGCCCTATCGGTAACCCGGCACGGCTGCCGCAGCCCGCGCCGGCGAATGGCAACGGGCAGCTCGGGCACATTGGACACGCCAGCCATTCGAATGGGCTCGTACCCGCGCAAGCCCATGGCCAGCTGCAGGGCTATCCGCTGCGGCGTCCAGGAATGCCGGTGTTTCAGCGTCCCTTGGCGCGCTAATCGCAAGTATACAAATCGAAGAAGGAAGAGAACGGCGTCCTGAAAAACGGGGCGCCGTTTTTGTTGTTTGGGAGGCGAGCCTGCGGCAGGCTATTCGCGGACGACGACGACCTTGGCGGAGGGGACTTCGAGGCGCATGAGACGATGGTTGGTGTCGAGGTAAAGGATGATTTCGAGGTCAGATGTGTTGACCTTGAGGCCTTCGTAGGTCTTGCCATCGGCGCTGACCGCGCCGACCCAATCAACGGTGACGGTGCCGGGTGTGAGTTCCTGGGGAATGAGGACAGAGTAGCTTTGCGTGCCGCGGCGGGACCAATCGTAGACGCGGGCGAGCACGGCGTACTGGTGATAGAGATTGTTGTCGAGAACGACGATGAAAGGAGACCCAAAGGAGAGATCCTGCTCAAAAGCGTGGGCTCCCTGCATCTGGAGAGTGATTTTGGCGACGCCATTGGCGAAAAGAATATGCGCGCCATTTGTTTTTTCAGCTTGGGAGGTCCACTCATAGCTGATGGGAGCGCCATCGGGCTGAAGTGTGAGCGTCCCGGCCACAGTGGAGGAGGCGCCTTGGGGAGGATTGATGGTGGTGGTGCCTTTGGCGATCCAACCGCCGCCGGAAGAGGTGATCTCAAATTCCTCGCGGCCAACGGACTTGCCATCGAGAAGGATGTTGAGCTTGCCTTTGTCCGGTGAAAAGACGGAGCCAGCCGGCCCTTTTTTCTGGGCGGCGTGGGCGAGCAGGCCGAAAGCAAGGAAAGAAAAAAGCAGGGCAGTGAAGATGGCGGGTGATTTTCGCCTCAGTGAATTTTTCCGCATGGCATCCCCTCAGGACTACGTGTTTTCTACGGCCAAATGAGAATTCGGGAGCGGGTCGATGTCACCGGCGATGCCGCGACGCAAGATTTCGGCCACAACCGCAGCGGGGTCGCCGGAACTATCAACGCGAAAATCAGCGAGCTCATAGGAAGGGAGGCGCTGGGCGTGGAGCGCGCGAAAGCTGGATTCGTCGCGGAAGAGGGGACGCCCGGTCATGGTCATGCAGCGGGAGAGAAGGACCTCGATGGGTGTATCGAGCCAGATGACGGGGATGCCGGAATTGCGCAGGAATTCGGGGGCCCCGGGTTGGGCGTAAGTGCCGCCGCCGAGGGCGAGGATGGTGGGCTCGAGGCGTTCGGCAGCCCGGCCCAGGGCCAGGCGAAGTTGATCGGCTTCCAATTGGCGGAAAGCGGGTTCGCCATGGCGCTCAAAAAATTCCGGTATGGCAATGCCGGCAACTTCCTCGATTCTTTCGTCGAGATCAACGAAACGCCAGCCGAGCTGTTTGGCGAGGCGGGAGCCAACCGTGCTTTTGCCGGAACCCATGAAACCGGCGAGGCAGATAACAGGTGTGCGCGGTGGCGCACTGCGAACGCTAAGAGGTGAATTCACAATTCTGGAAAGCGCAAACTAATCGCGCTTCAGAATTCGAATTGTACCACTGTAGGAAGAGAGTTCTACCTTGGCGAGGCCGAGACCCACCGTACCAAACAACCCCTTGCTGAACCTTCCATAGGAGTGGTGGCTGCCGTGAGTGTCGGGCTTGACAAATGCGGCGGCTTGGTTGTCCACAGTACCGAGGAGCGTCTGGGCCTTCAAATCGAAGGAATCATTGCCGGAGAAGCGGACTTCGACGAGGCCGCGGCCGCTGTTCATGCTGTACATGCCGGTATGGACAAAATCGCCGTCGTAGAGAATGTTGCCGGTCGTGGTCATCAAATTGACGCTGGTCAGGGCCGGCTGGAGAATCTGCACGTTGCCGCTGATGGAAGTGAATTCGAGTTTGCCCGCGCATTGCGTGCAGATCAACGTGCCGCCGGTGGTCTTCACGATGATGTAGCCGGAGACTTCCTTCAGATGAACATCGCCCGCGACGCTTTGCAGCTTCATGTCGCCGCTGACCTGCTCGACGTAGATGAGGCCGGTCTGAGTGCGCAACTGGAGTTCGGTCTGCTCCGGAACAGTGAGCTGGAAGTTGGCCTCAACTTCGTGGGGTTCGGCGGTTGATTCGAGGGAATTGGCGTTGATTTCGATGCGATCGCCGACCTGCTCGATGTCAATAGCGACCTTGCCGGGAGCGGAGGTGCTGCTGACCACGACTTCCGGATTCTTCCAGGATTTCACTTCGATGCGCCCATTCACAATGTTCTGAAGGACCACAAAAGGGTGGGCCTTCACGGCAAAATGGCGTTCCTGGTGTTCGGGGCTGCCGCCCCAAGCTGGCGCGGCGGCACAGACGAGCATCCCTGCGCTGAGGGCTGAGAAGGCAATACGGCGGATCGCATGCGGCTGCATATTAATGCTCGCTCCTTCCGCTATCCATCATAGCGGCCAATAACTCGGCTTTTTGCTGATAAGCGCTCTCGAGATATTCGCGGGCCAGCAGATCGCCAGGATGCTGCTTCAAGTGCTGCTGGCATTCCGCAATGAATTCGTTGACGGTGCGAAGATTGTCGCGGAGCGAGGCATCGACGGTGGCATTGCCGGCGAGCTGCATATTGGGGACATCGAGTTCGGCCTGATTGAGGACCAAACCGCCATTGGCCATGGCCTCTTCGGTGGGGGAGGGACGCGGAGTCAGCGAAGAATTCTCGACAGGCGGAGCGACGGGCGCGGCCACAGGCGAGGCCACGGGAGAATTGGAGATTTGAGCAACCGGCTGCGAGATGGGATTCCGCGACAAAAAGACGGCCGTGACAATCAGGACGATAGCCGCGCCCGCGGTGGCCAACGTGCGCGGCCTGAGCCAAGCTGTAAAGCTCTGCCACCAGGGCGTGCCCGCGGGAAGTTCGACGGATTCCCTGATAATGCCTTCAGCGGAGAGTTGGGCCCGCAAAGAAATCCAAAGGCGATCGGGTGGATTGGCTTCGGCCGGGAGTTCCTGGGCAAGCGATTGAATGGTGGTGAGGTCTGCGAAGAAGCCCTGGCAGGCCGAGCATTCCGCGAGATGTGCGCGAGCGGCCGGAGGCAGCGGGGTGAGACCTTCGTGTTCCAGGACCGCTTTTAATTCCTTACACTGCATACTTCCAACTCCGTAGGGAAAGGCGCTGGACAGCCCTCCCCGAAAAAATCTTGAAAGAACTCGCAGTGCGTTCGGACCTGGATAGATTCTTCATAGTAGCTCAATCCAACGAGCCCGTCTGGGATTTGGCGGCCTGGCGTTCCTGGCGCGCCTGGTCCCGCACCTGCTCCTGAAGAAGCTCGCGGAGGCGCGTACGGGCCTTGTGCAACTGCGATTTGGAATTACCCACCGAACAGCCCATGATGTCCGCAATCTCATTGTGCTCAAAGCCCTGGACATCGTGAAGGACGAACACGGTCTTGTAACCCGGAGGAAGTTTCTCGATGGACCGTTCGAGGTTCACCCTGTCCACGGCGCCTGACAATCGCAAATCGGCAGCGCCGACATCGCGTTTTGGCCCGCTATTCTCAGCATCCGGATCAATGGTCTCTTCTAGGGAATCGGTCGGCAGTGATTTTTTCCGCAGACGCATGAGCACGACGTTGACGGTCATGCGATGCAGCCACGTGGAAAAGGCCGATTCACCCCGAAAAGTGCCGATCTTGCGGAAGAGCTGAAGAAAAGCCTCCTGCGCGAGATCTTCCGCATCCGCCGGGTTGCTGACCATGCGCAAGCACAAGGCGTAAACCCTGCGGCTGTGCATTTGGTACAGGAACTCGAAAGCGGCAGCATCCCCGGCTTGCGCGCGACGGATGGCTTCCGCCTCGGTCCACGCTACCGGCTCAATTGGTCTTTGACGGGCCAACTGTGCAATAGCGGCGCTACTATCCTTTCGGATGCGCCGAATCCCTCCAAGAGTTGTACCTGGCATGACGTTGGAGGCGCACATATGCACGGATAGGAGGCCGAAAGCCCTCCAAGGGTTGCATGAGGCACGGCCACGCCAGCAGGTCGAGCCTATTGTCCCTTGATCGCGGCCATCCGTCTATGGACAAGATAGTGAGCCTTGGCGGGAAGAAGACCCTCAGCGCAGGCAGTGCGTTCCTGAAAGGTAGCGAGGAACTCCTGGAGCTGGCTTTCCAGCAGCGCGTGGAGGAAGGACTTGAAGAGGACGACGGTCTCCCGCAAACAGGTATTCAGATCGTAGTGAGAGGCATCGAGGACATCCCAATCGCGGTCGGAGTCAAGGGAGTCGCCTGCAAGGATTTCCTCCGAGGAGGCCAGAAAGTTGGCGGCGAGCTCCTCGACGAGTTCCGTCAGTGTGGAGATTTTGTGGAGGAACTGGGACCTCCGGGTAAGAAGCACCTTGCTGAAAACACTGTTGAAACGCGCGACACGCTGGCTGCGGGAATTTTGAAAATTCTGGGGATCCAGAGAAGCAAGATGCGGCGCGGTGCCGAAATGCCGTGCGTGCAGGAGCATGGAGTGGAGCAAGCTGTTCAGGGGAGCGGTAAGCCTTTGGCAGAGGGCCGAAGAAACGCTTAAAACCTGTTGGGCTTTGGCGACGCGGCCATGGCGCCGCAGGCCAAGGGCTTCATCCAGATTGACACTGAACATGGCATAAGATGTTTCAAGCCGGTGAAGAATCTGTAAATAAGCATGGGATTTATCGCCGACGAGCGGAGATCTCCACTCTTGAGACACTGATCCGCTGCGCAGCGAGGAAGGGCGGGACCGCACAGGAAACCTCCGTGGAGCGAGTCCAACGAGTCTATCAAAACCATGAGAGAATTGTAACAATTCTTACAAGTCAAATTCTGTTAACTAGCCCCGTACCGCCCGGCAGGCTCGGGCGGGGTTCGAGAGCGCGGAACCGGAGGGGATTCCTTGCCCTCATCGAGCACCGCCTTTATACTCCCAATGCAACCATCTGGAAAGGAAAGATGCACACTTGGAATTCGAGCCGCGGGACCAATTCGAGCAGCGCCAGAAGAAGCTAGAACAGATCCAAGCCCTTGGGCATGAAGCATTTCCGAGAGAATTTCGCTGGACGGAGAGCCCCGCGGAGTTGCTCAAGGACTATGCCGCGGTGCAGGGGCCGGAGCTGGAGGCCAACCGCAAGGAAGTGCGTGTGGCCGGGAGGATTGTCTCGTACCGGCTGATGGGGAAGGCGGGGTTTGCGCACCTGCAGGGTGGGGGTAAGCGGATTCAGATCTATGTGAAAAAGGATGTGGTGGGGGAGAAGGGGTTTCAGTTGTTTCACCTGCTGGATCTGGGCGACCACATCGGCGTGCGCGGCCACCTGTTCCGGACAAGAACGGGCGAGTTGACCATCTGGGTGGACGAGCTGTTTTTTCTGGCGAAGGCGCTTCTGCCATTGCCGGAGAAGTGGCACGGGCTTGCGGATATCGAGTTGAGGTACCGGCAACGTTATCTGGACCTGATCGTGAGCGAGAAGTCGCGCGAGGTGTACCAGACACGGGCGCGAATCATCCGGGAGTTACGGCAATTTTTCGATGGCCGCGGATATATCGAAGTGGAAACGCCGATGATGCACCCCATCGCCGGCGGGGCCACGGCGCGGCCGTTCATCACGCACCATAACACGCTGGACATTGATTTATATCTGCGCATTGCGCCAGAGCTTTATCTGAAGCGTTTGACGGTGGGCGGTTTTGACCGCGTGTATGAGATCAACCGGAACTTCCGCAATGAGGGCATCTCCACGCAGCATAATCCGGAATTCACGATGTTGGAGTTTTATCAGGCCTACAGCAATTACCGGGACTTGATGGATCTGAACGAGCAGTTGTTCGCCCAACTGGCGCAAAGCATCACGGGTTCGACGGTGGTGCGCTATGGCGAGCACGAGCTGGACTTCGGGAAATTCACGCGGCTGACGATGCGGGAAGCGATCGTACAATACTGGCCATCCGGGGCCGGGGCGGCTCCGGCGCTGGGGGAATTGGCAGCGCCAGGCGGGGCACAGCGAGCGGCCGAAAGGTACAACGTCTGGGCCAAGGCGAACCACGCGGAATATGCGGCGGCGAAGGGGCACCTTTCGGATGGCGAGTGGACAGGCCGGCTGTTTGAGACCATTGCCGAAGACAAGCTGATTCAGCCGACGATTCTCTACGATTTTCCGACGGACATTTCCCCGCTTTCCAAACAGAAGCCGGAGGATCCGGCGCTGGCCGAAAGGTTTGAAATTTTCGCAGCCGGGATGGAGATCGCCAATGGATTCTCCGAGCTGAACGATCCGGCGGAGCAGGAGCGCAGGTTCGCGGCGCAGATCGCGCATGGCGGGGACGAAGCGCCGAAGCAACTGGATGTGGACTACCTCCGCGCGTTGTGCCACGGCATGCCGCCGACGGCCGGAGAAGGAATCGGAATTGACCGGTTGACGATGCTCCTGACGGACTCGCACTCCATTCGCGACGTTATATTGTTTCCACTGCTGCGCCCCGAAGCGAAACCTGAGGATCAGGCCGCTGCGGAAGGCGAAAAGGAATAGGGGTAGACCGCGCCATGGGATTCGAATGGATGGTGGCGCGGCGGTACCTGAGATCTCCGAACCGACCCACCGTATTGCGATTGGTTACATTGTTTTCCGTGCTGGGAGTGGCCGCGGGCGTGGCCACGCTGGTGATCGCGCTGGCGATGAACAGCGGCTTCCGGGAAACACTGCAGGATCGCCTGCTGGGCGTGACCGCCCACATATCGCTGACGCGGCCGGGTACCGGGGGAATCCCGAATTACCAGGTGCTGGCCGAACAACTCGGGCAAATTGAGGGAGTGCGCTCGGTGACGCCGGCGATTTACCAGACGGTGCTGCTGTCGTTTGGCGGCGAGGCGCGGGGGGTGGTGACGAAGGGGATCGATGTGGCGCGCGAAGAGAAGAGGGATGAAGTGCTGCAGAAACTGTCAGCGGGGCACCTGGATTTCGCGCCGGACGGCGAGGGGATCGACGGTTTGCTGGTGGGAAAGCAACTGGCCGACGAGTGGAAAATGCAACCGGGCGACTACGTGACGCTGACCAGCCCGCAAGGAAGACTGACGCCGTTCGGGTTGATGCCGCGGACACGGAGATTTCGCGTGGCGGGGGTGTTCGATTCGGGCTTTTACGATTACGACGAGAACTGGTGTTTTGTGTCGTTGCCCGCGGCGCAATCGCTGGCGGGAGCGGGGAACATTGTAAACGTGCTGGAATTCCGGCTGGCGCATCCGGAACAGGCGGGAGCGATTGGCCAGCAGGCGGAGCACGCCGCGGGGCAGGGGTTCCTGGCGACGACGTGGATGGAGGAGAACCGCGCGCTGTTCCGCGCGCTGCGGCTGGAGAAGCTGGTCACGGCCATTTTTATCGGGCTGATTACTTTTGTGGCGGGATTGAATATTTTGGTGGTGCTTTCGATGACGGTGACGGATCGCGCGAAGGATATTGCAGTGTTGCTCTCGATGGGAGCGCGCCGCGAACAGATTCGGCGCATTTTTTTGTACCAGGGAATGACGATTGGCGCGACGGGAACGGTTCTGGGACTAACGATCGGGTACGGATTCAGCTTAATTGCGGGGAACTATCACCTGATTCCGTTGGATCCCCAGGTTTATGCGGTGCCGTACGTGCCATTTCATGCCAGTTTTCTGGATGGAATGTGGATCGCCGTGGCGGCGATGGGAATTGCGGTCGTTGCGACGTTGCTGCCGGCGAAAGAGGCGTCGCGGCTGCTGCCGGTGGAGATTCTTAGATTTGAATAAGGTTCAAAATTGCCGCGGCGGGCAGGCGTGTAGGATTTGGTGCCTGATTTGCTCCTACCACTGTTAAGAAAAGATCATTTTGGAACGGTGGTCCGGGGGAAGAGAATTCGCGACCCGGTTAGCCGCTAAAGAGTTGAAAAAACAGCGATTAGTGATGTCCCGAAAAAGGGGGATTGGCCTTCCAGGCACCGTAGGCAATGGATGACAGGAAAAGGGAAAAGGAATGGGTCTGGGAGCCCTGGGATGCCAGAGTTGCGGCACTGAACTGGCCGCGACGGGAACCGCAGCATCCAACTAATAAGGCTCTCGGGTGAGACGCAGCGAGATGGATGAGGAGCGGAAGTTCCGAGGAGACGCAAAAACGGCGGCGATGGATTCCCGGCACAACAGCGAGACGGTCGAAAGCGGGCGGAGCGTCCTGGAAGCGCGCGGATTGAAGAAAACGTACGGCACGCGCGAGAAAAATCTGGAAGTATTAGTGGACGCCAATCTGGAATTGCGCGAAGGAGAGATGGTCGCGGTGGTTGCTCCTTCGGGCGCGGGGAAAAGCACGCTGCTGCATTTGCTAGCTGCGCTAGACACTCCAACGAGCGGTACAGTATACTTTGAAAATAAAGCGATTGAAACGCAGGAAGACGCGGCGCTGGCGGAATATCGCAATCGCGCCGTGGGGTTTCTCTGGCAGAGGCATCAATTGTTGCCGGATTTTACGGCCACGGAGAACGTGGCAATGCCGCTGCTGGTGCGGGGAGAGCCACACGAAGTCGCGCTGACGGAAGCGCGCAAGTGGCTGACGGAAGTCGGTCTGCAGGAGCGGGCCGAGCACCTCGCAGGAGAACTTTCGGGCGGGGAACAGCAGCGCGTTGCAATAGCCCGGGCGCTCGTCACCGGGCCCAAAGTGCTGCTGGCGGATGAACCGACCGGAGATCTGGACGAGCAGAATGCTTGGGCCGTGTTTGGGCTGTTGGAGCGGCTGCACCGCACGCATCGCCTGACGTCGCTGATCGCGACGCACAACCTGGCGCTGGCCGAACGGTGCGACCGGATATTGGGTCTGGAACACGGCATTCTGCGGACTCGCTCGGTGAAAGTCGAAGCGAGGGGAACCCCCGGGGGAGAAGCGAGCTAATCGTGTTCGAACGATACACAGAGAAAGCGCGGCGCGTCATATTTTTCGCCAGGTATGAGGCCAGCCAGTACGGCAGCCCGTACATCGAGACCGAGCACCTCTTGCTGGGTCTGATGCGGGAGGACAAGGCGCTGGCCAACCGTTTCCTGCGGCAGCAGGGCTCCATCGAATCCATACGGAAAGAGATCGAAGCGCGCATCACGATTCGCGAGAGAATTTCCACCTCGGTGGAAGTGCCGTTGAGCGCGGAGTGCAAGCGCATCCTGAACATGGCGGCGGAAGAGGCGGAGCGGCTCGGCCACAAGCATGTGGGGACGGAGCATCTGCTGCTGGGCATCCTGCGGGAAGAAAAGTGTTTTGGGGCGGAGATTTTGATGGAGCGCGGCTTGCGCCTCTCGGCGTTGCGCGAGGAATTGCAGCGGACCACGGGCGAGAAGACGGCGGCGGCGCGGCCGAAGGAAACGTCGCTGCTGGCGGAGTTCAGCCGCGACCTGACGCAGTCAGCCTCCGAAGGGGCGCTCGACCCGCTGGTGGGACGCGAGAACGAAGTGGAGCGGGTGATCCAGATACTGTGCCGGCGCACGAAAAACAATCCGGTATTGATCGGGGAACCCGGCGTGGGCAAGACGGCCATTGTCGAAGGACTGGCGCAGCGGATTTCGGATGGAGATGTGCCGCCGTTCCTTTCCGACAAGCGCATTCTTTCCCTGGACCTGTCATTAATTGTTGCGGGCACGAAATATCGCGGGCAATTTGAAGAGCGGCTGAAGACCATCATGAAGGAATTGATGGAGAGCCAGAACGCCATCGTGTTCATTGACGAGCTGCACACGCTGGTGGGAGCGGGTTCGGCGGAAGGATCGTTGGATGCGGCCAACATTCTGAAGCCGGCGCTTTCCCGCGGGGAGATTCAGTGCATCGGCGCGACGACGCCGGGCGAATACCGGAAATCCGTGGAAAAGGACCGTTCCCTGGAACGGCGCTTCCAGGCCGTGAAGGTACCGGCGCCGAGCGAAGACGAAGCCATTCAGGTAATCAACGGAGTGCGCGAGCGCTACGAGAAGTTCCATGCCGTGGGATATACGGACGAAGCGCTGCGCTATGCCGTCTACCTGTCCAACCGCTACATTCCCGACCGCTTTTTGCCGGACAAGGCCATTGATCTGATCGATGAAGCGGGCGCGCGCGTGAAACTCCGCCAGGCCTCGGTGCCGGAGGAAGTCGGCGAAGTGCAAAAGCGGGTGAAATTCATTACCCACCGCATGGAATCGGCGATTGCCGCGCATGAATTCGAGAAGGCGCGCTTTTATTCCGAAGAAGAGCGCAAAGAGAAGGAAAACCTGCGCGCCTTGCGGGAGCGCTACAAGCTGGATGACGCGTCCACGGGAATCGTGACGCGGGAAGACATCGAAGAGGTAGTATCGCGGTGGACGGGAGTGGCGGTCACGTCCATCAAGGAAGACGAACAACAGAAACTCTTGCGCATCGAGCCGGAGCTGCACAAGCGGGTGATCAGCCAGGACAAGGCGATCACGGCGCTGGCGCGGGCCATCCGGCGGAGCCGGGCGGGTTTGAAGTCTCCGTTGCGGCCGGTGGGTTGCTTCTTTTTCCTGGGGCCGACGGGCGTCGGGAAGACGGAAGTAGCCAGGCGGCTGGCGGAATTCCTTTTCGGGTCGGAGAAATCGCTGATCCGCTTCGACATGTCGGAATTCATGGAGAAGCACTCGGTTTCCAAGCTCATCGGGGCGCCGCCAGGGTATGTGGGCTACGAAGAAGGCGGGCAGATGACGGAACGCGTGCGCCGCACGCCCTATTCGGTTATCCTATTGGACGAGATTGAAAAGGCGCATCCTGACATCTTTAATATCCTGCTGCAGGTGTTTGAAGACGGGCAGTTGACGGATGGCCTCGGTAATACGGTAGATTTCCGGAACACCATCATCATCATGACTTCGAATCTGGGTGCGCGGCACTTGCAAAAGCGCACCTCGATCGGATTTCAGGCGGGAATCGATGAGGCCAGCCTGAAGAGCATGGAAGATCTGGTGTTAGGCGAAGTAAAGCGCGCGTTCAATCCGGAATTTTTGAACCGCCTGGACGAAGTGATCCTTTTCAATCCTTTGGGCGACGACGACCTGCTCCGCATCATCGATCTACTTGTCGGTCAGCTGAACGACACGCTGATTCACCGGCAAGTGCAGGTGGTCTTGTCGCCGGAAGCGCGCCAGTGGATCCTGGAGAAAACGTGTGCGGACCGCAACTATGGTGCGCGGCCGCTGCGGCGGGCTTTGCAGAAGTACGTCGAAGATCCGCTCTCCGAGGCTCTGATCCAAGGGGGAATTCAGAGGCCAGCGACATTGCAGATCTATGTCGCGGGGGAAAGCCTCGCGTTCCGGCCCGTAGTCGAGGCAACCCCGGTCGTCCACTAGCGAATCTGACGCAACAACGTGTGATCATGAAGCGGTTTGCCCTGCTGGGAATCGCTCAGGGATGCGCGTGCGGCCAGCCCATGCCGGGTCTGGCAGGAGAATAACATCTTGGATTTGGGGGCGCGGCCTTGAGCCGATCAATGGCCGCTCGAAGGATAGTCTGTTTTATCTCTGAAATGGACGCGAAGCGTGCAGTTCGCGGCCGTGTCGCCGCATTGGCGATGGTCCTTTTCTTACTAGCTGGACCCAATTTCCCCGGATTCTCCACCCTCGCCCGCAACCTGCAACAGCATTCCCGCGATAACAAGCCCACTTACCTCCTGCATGCTTTCCTGAACGAAACCACGTTGCAAGAAAAGATTGAAGATTACCTGGGTGCCCAGCCGCAAACGCAGAGCAATCCCGCGCAGCTGCCGGAGTTCATCGAGCGCATCGATTGGGAGGGGCTCCGACGCATCCGCCGGGACACCGTGAAGGCGCGCATCTTCAGCCGCGAGAACGATCCCTACAACGAAGAGACGCTGCGCCGGGATTTTCAGGCGCTGTGGAACACGCAGTTTTTTGAGGACGTAAAGTTGCGGGTGGAAGATTCGCCGGACAAGCCGGGCGGCAAGATCATTACTTTTACAGTGGTCGAGCGGCCGGTGATTCGCCGCATCCGCTATGATGGAATCAAATCGATATCCGAGTCGGACATCCTGGACCGCTTCAAGGAAAAGAAGGTTGGGTTGACGGTGGAGAGCCAGTTCGACCCGACGCGCATCAAGAAAGCGGAAGTGGTGCTGAAAGAACTGCTGGGAGAGCATGGCAGACAGTTCGCAACAGTGACGCCGCAGTACGAGCGCATTGCTTCGAGCAACGCAGTGATCCTGGTATTCCGAATCAACGAAGGGCCCAAGGTCAAAGTCGGGAAGATCCTGTTCACGGGGAACCACGCCTTCAGCAACCGGAAATTGATCCGGGCGATGCACAACGACCGGCCATACTCGGTTCCACTGTACATAACCCAATTCAATGTATTGGGCAAGACGTACGACCACGACAAGCTCATCGAGGACATTGAAGTGGGTATTCACGGGTTGTACGCGGATAACGGCTACTTCAAGGCGCTGGTGAAGGACCCCATCCTGGAGAATGTCGATACGGAAGGCTGGCGGCTGGGCCTACCCCTTACGGGAAGAACGAAGGGGAAGGCGGTCAACATGACCATCCCGATCGAAGAGGGCGAGCGCTACCGGATGGGCACCTTGAAAATCGCCAGTAACGATCCGGACAAGGCGCTTTCCTTGAAGGTGGACGCGCTGAAGGGCGTGTTCTCGCTGAAACAGGGAGACATTTTTTCTTCCGCCAAAATACGCAAAGCGCTGAAAGATTACGAATCGATCTACGGGCGCTACGGATTCATCGACTTTGTGCCAACCCCGGAAACGGATATCAACGAAGAAGCCAAGCGCATTGACGTGACCATGAAGTTCGATGAAGGCAAGCAGTACTACGTCCGGCGCATCGACTTCACCGGAAATACCACCACGCGAGACAAAGTGATCCGGCGCGAATTGCTCATTGACGAAGGCTCGCTCTTCGACAAACACGCGTGGGAAATTAGTGTTTTACGGCTGAACCAGTTGGACTATTTCGACAAAGTGGATCCGGACAAGGCCGTGGAGATCAAGCGCAACTCGAAGGAGGGCACCGTCGACCTCCTGCTGAAGTTGAAGGAAAAGGGCAAGCAATCGATTGGCTTGCAGGGGGGCCTCAGCGGGTTGATGGGAGGATTCGTCGGGCTGACCTACCAGACGAACAACTTCCTGGGACTGGGCGAGACGCTGACCCTTTCGGCTCAGGTAGGCCAGTATCAACGCACCATAATGTTCGGTTTCACGGAACCCTACCTGTTTGACCGCCCGATAGCGAGCGGGTTCACGGTGTTCTCGTCGTTGTATAAATTTAACCAGGCGCAGCAGGCGGCGCTGTTGACGGGGGCAGCAGTCAGCATCAACCCGCAATACATTCAGAACTACAACCAGAACAGCACGGGATTCACGGCGTTTGCGAGTTACCCGCTGAAGCGGCGCGCGTTCACGCGCCTTGGTTTGACGTACGGCCTGACGCGGACGAACATCACGACCTACAACCAGGCGTCCAACCTGCTGTTCACGCAATTGCAGTATCGCAGCCTTGCGGGGCCCAGCGCGTTGAACGGAATCCTGGCCAGCACGGTCACGGCAACCATCAACCACAACGCCCTCAATAACCCGATGAACGCGACGTCGGGGAAGAGCTACTTCTATTCGGTGGCGTTCACCGGCGGACCAATCGGCGGGAACGTCAACACCATTACCAATACGGGGGAGTACAAGTATTTCCACCCAATCAATAAGAGGCGGAATGCAGTTGGGGTGAGGTTCCTGGGCGCGTTCACGACGGGATATGGCGGGAAAGAAGTGCCCCCCTACAGCCGGTTCTATCTGGGCGGGGAGAACGACATCCGCGGGTTTGATATTCGCGGGATTTCGCCGGTGACGTACATCCCCAGCGTGGTGGACCAGACGATATCGTTCCCGTATCGAGGCGGGACGGGGTCTCTCAACGTCCCCCTGCTGGTAAACACGATCGTGTTCCCGGGTGGCGATTTGCAGGGAGTGGGAAATTTTGAGTACCGCATCCCCATTGCCGGGCCGGTGAGCGTGACGTTGTTCGCGGATGTGGGCACCACAGGGATCCTGAACAAGGGCGCGTTGCGGCTGGACCCGACGGGAGTGACGAACATCAATTCGCAATTCCCACTGCTGAACCAGCAGTCGCAACTGCAAATCGCGCCAGGCACAAACTTCCATCCGCGGGCGTCCACAGGTATCGAATTCAATATCAACCTGCCGATCGTTCAAGCGCCGTTCCGGATCTACTGGGCCTACAATCCGGTGCGGTTTCACCAGACGATCGTGGCGCCCTTCGACAGCATCAATATGACTAACCTGTACCTGCAATGCCGCGCGCTAGGGTTGACCGATCCATTGAAGCCGAACAGTTGCGATCCGATTATTCTGACTCCGATTTCACCCTACTTGGTGAATCCAGGACGCCTGGATTACTTTGAACAACGGAGCACATTCCGATTCACGGTCAGCCGGACGTTCTAGCGGGTGGCCGGGATTGAGGACTTTTTCGGGAAGGCACGGTAGCCAGGAAAATAGTGAAAGAGGCGGCAAAGCAACGATCCGACAGAGGGGCCAAGGGGAGAATTGAGAAGCATGCGAGAGAAGGCAGCACAATTATGAGATTCATCAATCGAGATTCGGCAACAAGGTACGTGGGGGATACCCGCGGCACCGGCATGAGGGAGAAGTGCGTTATGGGGTGGCGTAAGATCGTAAATTGCGCAGTGGTGGCATTCGCGTGCACGGCCGTGCTCTTGGGCGGCTGCAGCAGTTCAGGCGTGAACGTGATCACGGTGACGGTCAGTCCTACCGCGCAATCCGTGATTGCCGGACAGGTGCAGACCTTCACCGCGACGGTAGGCGGGAGTACGACCACGACGGTAACGAACTGGCCGTGCACCTATTCCTATCAGCCCCTGCCGACAGCGTCGAACCAGAACCCGGCGGCGGTGACGGGACCCTGCACCAGCGGGCAGAGCATGAACGGCGGCTCGATCGGCACATGGCTGATTACCACGACAGACGGATCAAACGTTCTTACTTTCACAGCCCCTACGTTGGCTAACTTTCCGAGTCCTCCGCCCACGCTCACTTTTACGGCGACAGCGGACGCGGACAAGAGTAAGACCGCGACCGCGATAGTCACGCTGGATTCGGGAATCCGCGCTGCGCTTTCGCCACTATCGGTAACGGTTCCCGTGGGCTTGACGCCGGCAGCGAAGGTGGTCTTCCAGGCATCGCTGGTGAATTCGCCGCCGATCAATCTGCAGTGGCTGGTAACGCAGCCGAACCAGAGTGACACGACGAACACAAACAACGATACGCCCAATCCGCTGGCGGCGACGTGCAGTCCGACGTGCGGGTCAATTGACGCGAACGGCATTTATACCGCACCGGCCACGCTGCCGACCGCCACCACCCCGGCAGGAAGCACATCAACTGCTGCAACGACGGTGTACGTCGTCATGAATTCGGCGAAAGATCCCCGGCCCCAGAGCGCCGCCGTGGCTCAGATCACCCTGGTCAGCGCCACGAATAATTCCATCAATTTTACGGGTATTTTCCCAACCACGGTCGCGGCGGGCAGCACTTACGCGAACATATACCTGAACGCCGAGAACCTGCTCAACTCCACGGACATATTCTTCATTCCGCCCGGGTCAACCCAGGGGCTCCCACTCCTTTCGACTAACATCTTCACGATTCCCATTTCGGCGGAGTACTGCACAGCCAGCGCCAGCGGCGTGACGCCAGTGGTGACCTGCGGTGCTTCGCTCATGACGCGAATAGAACTAACGTCCTCTCAGTTGGCGGTTCCGGGGACCGCACAGATCGAAATTACCGGGATTCCGGGGAATGAACTGGCGGAATCCCCGTGCACAAACGTGCCCAATGCGGACGGATCAACCACCACGAGCAACATCTCCTGTCCGCTGACGATTGCGTACGCCAGCCCGGCGTTGGTGGCAGTGTCGCCCGACAGCTTTCCGCAAGGCCAGAACACCAACATTGCCGTGGACGGAGGCTATTACGGGAACGCAAACACGCAGATCGTGAAATTGCTGCTGGACGGGTCGTCGACCGGTTCGTTCGCTTCATCCGGTCCACGGCAGATTGTCGGCACCCCGCAGGGAAGCACCTTGCAGAATCCGGGACTCTATGAGGTCACGATCCAGAGCAACGCGCCGCAGGTGACGCCGCCGGTGCCGCAGTTCCAGTCCGTGACGACCAACGTGGCCGTGCAGCCCACGTTTGCGAATTTCAACCCGAATCCGTTGAGCATTCCTTGCCCTGGCGCTCCAGCCCCGCAGTTGTCGTACCCCCCTTGTTTCAGTCTGGGAGCTGCCAACTCGTTACCCAGCAGCATTGCCTTGGATTCGACGAAGGGTTTCGCCGTGCTTACATTACAGGGAACGAACGCGCTGCAGTTGATTGACCTGACCGGTTCGACGCCGCAGCCGACTGTGAGCCTGACGATGAAAACAGGTGGCTCACCGACCAGTGTGGCGCTGGATAATCAGATTAATATTCCGGGTTACAGCGGCCAAGACCTGGGAGTGGTAGTCAGCGGCGCAGACAGCAAGCTGTATCTGTATGCAATCTCACGCACGAGCATCACGCCGATCGGATCGATTCCGGTGGACCTGAATACACTTTTGCACCAGACGGCAACGACACAGCCGGCGCCGTATGCGATTGGCGTGGATCCCGGGACGCACCTGGCGGCGCTGGCCTACGCAAGTACCAATAACGTAAGTACCAATATAGGATTCATCGTGGATGTGAACCCAAATCTGGACAACAGCGACACGCACACCTGCTTCATCAGCTCCCAGACACCGCCGTGTGTGATCGCGCCCGTTTCGATGGTCACGGGAAGCACGCCGCAAGTGGTGATGGCCCCCGGAGCGCCACTGGCGTATGTGACCCCGGGCGGGCAAGGATCGAATTCGGTGGTGGATCTGTTGCAGCAAGGTGTGTCCGCGCAGATCGCCCCGGCGGTAACAAACGGAACAAGCGGTGCGGTACGCACTGAAGGCATCGTGAAGATCATCACCTTGACACCCCACGGGATTAACCCAGCCTTAGGTGGATCGGTGATCATCTCCGGGCTGCTGCCCGCGGATTTGGATGGAACTTACCAGGTGATCCCGGGCAGCGTGATTGATGCATGGACTTTCTCGTACGCGCAAAATGGGAACCCGCCGGATGAAACCGAGACGAACACAGCGAGCAATCCGGGGACGGTGCAGTACGGAACGCCGTACTATTCGTTTAATACGTCAAGCACAGTGACTGGTGCGGCCATCAATCCGACGACGGGCACGTTGGCGTTTGCGGACCCGAACGCCAGCGCAGCGCAGATTATTTTCATCGGCACACAGGATCAGGCGGTGACGGGATCACTGACGTTGACGGCCGGAAGCTGCAACGGCTGCACGCCGACGCCGGCCGGGGCGCCGGAAATCGGCTTCCGGTCAATCTCCTTCGATCCGTTCACGAATGTGCTGGTGGCGTATGATCCGAGCGTAAACTCGGGTCCGAATTATCCGGGCAATGCCATTTCGCTGATCAATCCGGGCAGCGCCGCCCTCACCGGGGCCGGCACGTCGCCGTATCGAATCATTGCGGCCATCCCAACGGGACAGGTTGGCGCAGGCTCATACACGCCCGCGGGGCAGACGACAGCGGTAACGGTCAATGGCCCGATGATTTACGACCCGAAATCGAGGTTTGTTTTGGCAGCGAATGCCGGGAGCAACACGGTCAGCTATCTGAACCTGGATCCCGGCAATCTATTCAAGACGGTGTACGTGGAGGGGCTGCAGGTGGCCACTCCGAGCGCAGCGGTTCCGAATGCGCAGCCGGCACTGGGCAGTGCGCCCGCCAAGAGTTGTAATCCGACGGACCCGAACAATCCGTGCATGCCACAGGCTGTGCAACTGGGGCAGCCGGTGACGGTGCGGATTCTCGGGCAAGGTTTCGGTTTGGCGCCGGGCGCGCTGGTTCGCCTGGACACCGCTAACGTCTCGACGGACTGCACCAAGAATCCCAGCCCCTTTTGCACGACCTGGGTCAGCCCCTCTGAGGTAGATGTCAACATCCCCGCCTCCCTGCTAACGGTAGCGCACGATTTTGCGCTGGACGTCCTAGTGGGTGGCGTGGCGTCGAACTCCATTGATTTGCACGCGGTGGGCGTACTGGATTTGACTCCCGTATGCGCCCCAACAGCGACATTTCCGCAGGGGCCGGAAGGCGTGGACATTGACGATTCCTTGCACATTGCCTTTGTGACGAACTACGCGTGCAACAGCGTATCGCTGATTACGATTGATCCGTTGGGCTTCACGAAGAAGGATAAGTCGGTGGCGCCGTATGGCTCGGTGCTCACGACCGTGACCGTGGGCAACAACCCGATCGGCGTGGCGGTGATCCCGCGGCTGGGATATGCAGTGGTGGCGAACAGTGGCGATACACCGAACGGAACTGCCTCCATCATCGACTACAATCACTACAATACGCCGGATACGGCCCAGGTGGTGACGTATACGACCACTTCCGGCACGACAACAACGACGAACAATACTGTGTTGGTTGGGCTCGCTCCACGCGGCGTAGCTTTCGATCAGGACCGCGCGCTGGCGCTGGTGGCTAACTCGGGATCGAACACACTTTCTGCGATAGACATGACCGTACTCTTGCCGGGGGCCGTCACGACGACGGTACCTGTGGCGATAACCGTGGCTCTGAGCGGGCCGCCGACGGCCATAGCGATCAGTCCCGACCAGGCGATTGCGGTAGTTACGAACCTGCAAAACACCGGCACAAGCGTTGCTTCGGCAGGGTTGGACGTAGTGACGCTCGCTGGGTCTGTGCCGGTTCGGAGCACGACCGCTTCCGTGGCATCGCTGACGGCGAGCCTGACCGGAATTGTGTTCGATCCGGCACCCGCCTTCAATCCGACGCCCTCTGACGCGGTGTTCTACGCGACATCAACTCAGCAGAACGCGGTATATGTGTTCGATCCCAATACCGGGTCGACCAATACCATCCGGGTGGGAGCCAATCCGTATTCGGTGGGCTACAACTACCAGACGGGAACATTGCTGACCATCAATTCGACATCGGATACCAGTTCGATCATCGATGCGCAGAACCTTAAGACGCGCCAGACGCTGGGGATCAGCAGCCAGTCGCAGTTCGCCGTGGCGGTGGACAATTGGTTCAACTCGGCAGTGATTGCGGACCAGAACAACAACCGCGTGCTGTTGCTGGCTTTACCCAAGTAACGGCAGAGCGAACCGCGGAGATGGGCTGATCAAGTTGCGGGAAGGGAGCGGGCAGGTATAGTGATTGCGGGCATATCAAGAACTCCGCTATACTTTTGTATTTGTACTGCGGCTGCCGGAGTCCCCGAGGGCGCAATGGTTCGGGGAGCGCAGGTGGAAGCCCGGAAGGACTCGCAGACTACCAGAATGTCTTCGCTCCATGGGGATCAGCAAAGATTGCGACCGGTCGACGGTTAAGAACGCAAAGGGTTGACATTCCACGCCGCCCAACCGCGGAAATGGATGAGCGGCCCGGAGAACAACAAGGAGAAAACAGTGAATTCGAGAAACATGATTCGCATGGCTGCGCTGAGTGTTGCTTGTCTGCTGGGAACGGCGGCTGTCCGAGCTCAGGGGACCACGACTGCGGGCGCCGCCAGCGGCGCAAAAGTGGCGGTGATCAACATACGGCTGGCGATTGCGTCCACCGCCGAGGGTAAGCAGGCATCCGCAGAATTGCAGTCGCAGTTTGCGCCGCGGCAGAACGAACTGGAAAGCCTCAACAAGCAGATCAACGATATGCGGCAGAGGCTGGCAGCCGGACAGACAACGCTGAGCGACGAGGAGAAGCAGCGGTTGACCGTTCAGGGCCAGCGTCTGGCGGCGCAACTGGACCGCAAGAACAACGAACTCAACGAGGACGCGCAGGCCGCCCAGAGCGACGTGGTGGACCGCATCGGCCGGAAGATGATGGACGTGCTGGACCGGTATTCACGGGAGAACGGATACGTCGCGGTGTTCGATTCGTCCTCTCAGAATTCACCGATTCTGTATGCGTCGTCGAATATCGATGTCACACAGGAGATCATCAAGCTGTACGATCAGGCCTATCCGATAAAGGCGGGTGGCACAACACCGGCAACCAGGCCAGCGGCGAGCACGCCGAAGCCGGCGCCGAAGCCGTAAGCGGCAGGGACGAAGGATTGCCAAACGGCAGAGGGTTGCAGCCTGAAGAAGGCGGCAGCCCTTTTTTGTTCTCCGAACGATGGTCGCCGCCGGCTAACCCGAATTTCTCATACTA
>DLMH01000057.1 GCA_002478115.1 Candidatus Acidiferrum typicum
TCGCCAGTCGTATGAAACTGACGCCGCTGATGGAAATCCGCTCAGAACGCGGATTCCCACAGCGGCTTGGAAAGCACAAAACGCTTTCCACAGTTCCCACAAGGCCCGACGGCGGCTCCATCATAGGATTCACTTTTCGTTGGGCCGAGGGATGGGGAGCACCTCAAACATCAAACAGCAAGTGTGCCAATTTCAAACTGTCTCAACAGAGGGGTTCACCCCACTGAACTGTGCCCATTTTTGTGCCCCCTCAGAATAATTCTCGGTACTACTTGAGAGCTTGTCCACAGCTTCTCTACGGGCAGCATTCCCAATGTGTCCATATCTCTTAGCCATCCGAATTGCGGTGCTTGGGCTCCAGCCCATTACATCCGACACGACAGGGAAGGGAACACCTCCCTCCAGCATTCGTGTGCACCCGGTGTGCCGGAGGTCGTGAAACCGGCACTGTACACCCGCGCGTTTCTTGGCTCCCTCCCAAGCCTCCTTCCAGTTTCCGATTGGTCTGTGAGGATCGTTCGCGTAAACGCACGGGGTGAACGCGTCACCAGAAGCGCCATATTTTTTCCGCGGGGAACACAAAATGATCAGGTCGGTGATCAGGTCAAGTTTGCAACCAGATGTAAAAATGCTTCGCGTGCGGCGGCCCCAAAGACCGTCAACCTGGAGATTGGAACTCTCCGGGGAATTTTCCGAAAGAACCGCCAATGGGTCTTCCGCCCGGCAGCGTTCAGCCTGATACTGCGCAATATCATCAGGCGTGATGTCAGAAAGAAATCGGTTGCCGAAGAACGGATTTAAATGTTTCAGGTTTAGACGCTCGATGGTGAGGGAGCGAGGTGAGAGGTGGGATGATTTCGCTTTTAGCCACGAATCGGCCAGAAAGTCTGCTTGGCACCCCGCGTTCGCCACACGCAGGCACCAACGCGAACGCGGTTTGGCACAGGGCCGAAACCTACACACTGCGTGCTAGACGAGATCAATGCGTACACAACACCCAGGGACCCGTGAGAACCTGACTTTAGCAAAAATATTTTTCTCGCAGCTACCTTAAGTCAGAAAAACTACAGTTGATCCTCTCGTCGCAAGCGTAGCTTTTGGGCGAAATCCACCACTGCCTGGCCGAAATCAACCGGTGTAAGTCAATCAAAAGAACGGAACTCTTCCCCATTCCCAGTGTTCAATCTAGTAACAGGAATTCTGGGGGACATTATGAAAACCAAATTATCTAAAACGCTTCTTACCGCGGTGTTGACGAGCGCAATGGCGCTCGGGACTGGGACTTCCTTGTGGGCGCAGGACCAGTCGATGGACAAGCCCTCACCGGCTGTGAGCGCTCAGGTGGATCAAGGACCTCCGCCAGAGCAGACCGCGCCGCAATACAATGCGCCGGACCAGAGCGCGCCTCAGGATGTCGCACCTCCATCGCCCCAAGATCAAGATACATACCAAGACCAGGCGCCTCCGCCTCCAACGGGGCCGGATCAACGGCTGTACACACCGTTGCCTCCGGAGCAGTTGGATAAGCTGGTAGCTCCGATTGCGTTGTATCCCGATTCGCTCGTGGCGCAGATACTGGCGGCGTCAGAATATCCAACGCAGATTGTAGAGGCGGACCGGATGGCACGGGAGAACCCGGGGCTGAAGGGACGGGATTTGGCCGAGGAAGTGGACCGGCAGGATTGGGATCCGAGCGTGAAGTCTCTAGTGGAGTTTCCCACAGTGCTGGCGAACTTGGACAGGGATTTGTCGTGGACCTCTGAGCTGGGCGAAGCCTATCAGAACCAGCCGGATGACGTGATGCAGGCGATCCAGTACATGCGTCACAAGGCTTACAACGCGGGCAATCTGCGGAGTACACCTCAAGAGCGCGTGTACGAGCAGGGGCCGAACGTAGACATCCAGCCAGCGGATCCGAATGTGGTGTATGTGCCCGCTTACAATCCGGCGTATGTGTACGGATATCCCGTAGGCCTGTGGCCTGGGTTCTATCCGTGGTGGGGATTTGGCGGCCCGTACATTTCGTTCGGCTTTGGCTTCCCGATCTCGCCGTTCTTCGGCTTCGGCTGGGGATGGCATGGATGGGGTATCGGCTGGGGCTTCCACGGTGGAATCTTCTTCGGCGGCCATCCTTATGCCTTCCGCAGCGGAGCGTTTTATAACCACGCCGCCTTTGTGCACGGAAATCGAGGATTCTCTTCCGCGCATGGCGCATTTGGAGCGCACTCATTTGCCAATCGCGATGCGCACGGGTTTGGCTCAGCCGCAGGTCATGGGTATGCGGGCCCATCTCGAGGCTACGCGGGGGCATCCCACGGCTTCGCCGGCAGCAATCGCGGAGCTGCCATCAACCGGGGCGCTGAAGGTAACCGAGCCTACGCAGGCAACCGGGGATTCTCCGGCGGCGAACGAGCTTTCGCTGGACGCGAATCAAGCGCGCCGCGCGCTGGTGGTTTCAGCGGCAGCCGCGGCGCTGAGTCGCGCGGATTCTCTTCGCATGGAGGCTTCGGCGGTTCGCACGGTGGCGGACACTTTAGCGGCGGACATGCCAGCGGTGGACACAGCGGCGGTGGAGGTCACAGCGGCGGCGGACACGGCGGCAAGCGCTAAGTGTTCCGTATAGTCGTCACCGTTCCAGCCCAAATCGAAGGCCCCGCTCTCACGAGCGGGGCTTTCTTGCTCGGACAATCTGGGTGACGGCCGCTTCTATTTGTTCTGTCATTACTAGCCGTTTGCAGCCGCAACGCGGCGAGTACGTATCGAGGAAGCAAATCTACGACCCGGGACGGAAAGGTTCACCGCAACAGCGGCCATGACCTGTTTCCCGCTGGGAGTACTACAGGAAAGCGAAATCCGTTGAGGGGGAAAAAGCAATCCTCTGTGCTGAAGGGCGATCGCGACGACGAGATTAGCCGTAAACGGCCAGAGGCACATAGTTCATCAAGCCCGCAACCGCGCCGGGCGATATGCAGGGGTTTGTTGCCGGCGGGGATTGCTCCCGTGTGACGATAGATCCCTATCGGGACTGCCCCGAAGCAGAAATGCGGGGAGGGACAGGTCGTGTGGTCGGGGCCGTTTCGATAGGGTCGTTTGAAGTGAGCCGCTAGCGTTTGCGGCGGATGCGGTGAGAGCTATGGGAATTCAATCGATGTCTGCCTGAAAAGCCTTGCCAGCTGGGCGTTTTGGTCAAAAGGCCATTATTGATGCTCATCAATGTAGGAGTTCTCGTAACCAGCTGCATCATCATCCTACCTCCGGCACCATCCGTTCTTCAAGAGGGCGGTTCCGACGCTTCCGACGCTTGTCAACCCACGCGGTAGCGTCCGCCGCGCTAGCGGCTTAGTTCAAACGGGCCAACCGGAAGTTATTCCGGGCCAGCTTCGAGAAGATTATCCATGGATCGCCGATCTCCCCGAAGCCCGTTTGCGGATACATTCCGGTTGGCCACAGCACGACCGTGAATAACCTGATTCAGAGGCTACCGACCAATTCGAGCTTCGGAGCGGCTAGTTGAGATGCCGGTCGTACCAGTCCAGCATTCTTTGCAGAATGTCAATTTGGTGTTTCTCCTGCGCGGGCAATGGCCTTCGCCTGGATAAACGATCAATTCGCATTCCACACTCTTGTGTTTGAGTTACAACATTGCGAATTTGCAAAAGAATGGCGTTGCCGATGAACTGAGGCACCTGATCTACGCCATTGGCAATGTGACCCCGAACGCAGCGCCCGTATGCGCCATTGCCGATCCGTGGGCCGCAGCCTGCGATGCAGGCGAGCAAGGTCTTCCATGATATTGCCCGCGGCTCAGATTTCAGTAAAAACCGATGGCTCGTCATTGTCTCTACTTCCTCTCCGATGTCGCGATGGATCGTCGACAATTGTGATTGAAAATGACATCTCGCACCAATTGCGAATTGCGTGCGGCACGTTACTGAGCGGCAAAGGTCTTGCCACGCACCGTCGAATAAACGGCATCGAAGACGCTCAGGCCATGGATATTCGCAACGCCGCCCACTGTGATCGGATCACCCAGATATTGAACCTTGCTCTCCACGTTGGTAAACGCCGGCCACGGAGGAAGACCCGCACCATTTGGATCGCCTGATCGCGCGAAGTTAACCCAGTAGCTGGACATTTCTTCAGCCAGCTTCCAATCTGCCGCGGTCCAGTTCCAAGGCGACTGGTCCAGATGGTCGAAGACATACCAGAGCTCGGCGAAGTGGCTCGCGCCCCAACCCGCGTACACGGAGCCGGCCGGGAACGGTGGCTGCTGTCGAAATGAGTAATAAAAGACAGGACTCTTTCCGGTCCCGGCTTGCAACCTCGCCCAGGCCCACATGTCCCAGCCGAAGCGGAGGTCGCGCTCGAGGCCGAGTTGCGCCTGCCGCGCCTCTTCGTCGGTCGCGTGGGGATATGCCGCGACCAGCGCCGGGGGAAGTTGGCCAACGCTACGCTCCAGGTCGCTCGAGAAACTGGCGGCCGTCTCGTGGGAGACATCCACCATCGCACGTGCCTCCTCGGTGTTCGAACCGATTAGCAGTGGGACATCGTTCTGCTGCCCCGAAGTGAACGCCTCGTAGGGGGAAAGGGGGAGCACATAGGGTTCGATTACCGCGTGGACGATGCCGCCCGCATTGCCGGTAAGCAGGGACGCAGGGAGCCGGCGCAGTTCCTTGGGCGTGGGCGCACCCAGCGAAACAGCGTACTTCTCCCCGTCGTGTTCCGCATTGGCCAGCAGAAACTTTGGTCCGAGCTGGAGCGGCTCAAACAGGCCGCCGCTCTCTCCGATTGCGCGGTGAAACAAGCCTCTTGCAAGGGGCGAGGCCATGAGGATGCTAACCGATATAGAACCGGAGGATTGACCAGCGATGGTTACGTTCTTCGGGTCGCCGCCAAAGGTGGCAATGTTCCTCTGAATCCATTCGAGTGCGGCGATCTGGTCCATCAGGCCGTAGTTTCCGGACGAATGGTGCAGGGACTCACGCGTTAGCTCAGGAAGCGCAAGAAAACCAAGCGGACCGAGGCGATAAGCGATGGTGACAACGATGACACCTTTTCGCGCGAGCCGGTCGCCCCAGTACAAGGGCATCGAGGCCGACCCGTTGATGTATCCGCCGCCGTATATCCAGACGATCACTGGCAGGTGCTCGTGCGCGGTCTTTGCCGGAGTCCAGATGTTGAGGTAGAGGCAATCTTCGCTCACTACCGGTGGCGTCTCGCCCGGCATGGACACCCCAACTTGCATGCATGCCGGAGCAAACGCATCCGCCTTGCGCGTGCCAATCCAGGGTGCGGCAGGCATCGGGGGTCGCCAACGCAGGTCGCCGACCGGCGGGGCGGCGAATGGGACTCCTTTGTAGACACTCAAGCCAATTGCGCTTACCCCGGATATCGTGCCGGACTCCGTCATGACTTGCTGCGCGACCCCGGCAGTGGCCAGATTTGCCGCTGCTAGCACACATGCGAGTTTCAATCGATTCTGCAATTAGTCCTTCTTCTTGGGGTTCCTGCGTAGAGGGTGGGATTTCGGATTTTCGAACCTCTGAATGGTGGACAGGAAAGTCGGAGGCTCTATCCTGAACCTCTGGTCACCTATCATTTACCTCCTGGCGCATTCGCGCTGAGCAATAAAGCTCAGATTGCCAGGAAATCTGATGTCGAAACCCAAGCCTGTGGCGCTCGTTGGACACCGCAGGGTTAGATTCTGAGCGAGCCGTCGGCATCCGGAAACTGGCCCGCCCGCTGCGTAGGTAATGATATGTCCTAGTGTTGTATCAAAAGCGACCGCCGCAGACTCTGATGAGGGAACCAATTTCTCCTCTGCAGTCCCTGCTGATACAACACTAGGACTTTCGTTATTAATCTCGCTCGCACGTGGAGTTCTTACGGTGCTCTGAAGCATTGGTGTCTCTCCGCCTCATTCTCTCCCTCCTGATGTTCCCGTCATACATGGAATTCTCGCGTCTCTTGGATCAGAACAACCGCAGCCTAGACCTGCTGACGGAGATTAGGACGCAGTGTGAGCGAGCCGTCATCGTCCAGCCTCTGGTGACAGGCCCATCGCACGGGATAGCTCATTCCTTTTACCTCGATCTCAGCTCTCAGTTTCAGTCCTTTCCAATCTGTGACGTTCGGAAGCACGAACTGTGCTTGCCTGATCTTGCCTGGTAACGGGTAACCGGCATCCAAACAGCCGCTCTTGAGCACCTTTCCATCCCGACTTTCCACGATCACTCTCAATACACCCGGCACTCCCGCAATACCGTCATTCGCGAAACCAACAATCAGCCCTTGATAACCGTCGCTCCTATAACTCCAGATGAAAGATGGTCTCACCCGATAGCCAATGCGGCGATTGATCCGGTCGAATGGTACGGGATAAGCCTGGTAGTAGCTCATCAGATTCTTTGCGCTGATCTGATGAAAGTTCCAAAGCGAAAAGTAATTCGCCCCAACATCGATCACGTGAGCGATCATATTCTCCGCCGGAGATATCCCTTCATCTGCAGCGCTCGGATCGGGAGGTTTCCCAGGAAGCCCTTGCTCCAGCAATGCCGCGATCCAGGGTGGGCGATTGCTGAGCGCTTCGATCTGCTCGTTCTCGATAAATATGGTATCGCTGCGAATCCAATTGTTGCTGCGGACCGTCCGGTCTACCAGCTCCGAATTACCCACCCGGCTGTAATCCGGTTGCGTGTTGGTCAGCAGAGGAGTTCTCGTAAAGTGTTCGAGCTGGATTTCGAGCATATTCATCCAGGTCCGCTCTGCTGTCTGGTAGTCAGGGAAAGGATTGTTGGCGAAGGGCCAGGTGTGCCCTTCACCCCAGAAGCCGTACATAAAAGTATCGATAAACTCGATGAGCGGGTTGCCATCGAATTCAGCTGCCAATTGGCCAACCAGCTCTTTGAATGCCTGCTGAAAAAAAGGATGGTCAAACCGGGGCTGATAGCGCGAGTGCGGATTCTCCAAAAACCTTTTTGCTGGGGTGGCGCTTTCCTGATCGCTAAGGACTAGATCCACTTTCGGCACTTTCTCGAGGACAAAATCTGGGAGGGCTGCTTCGTGTTTGTAGTCTGGAGCGGACATCTGAATTCGTAATCCGACCCGCTTGTTGTTTTTCTTAGCCAATTCAAGAACTAGCTTCACATAGTCGGGCAGCTCCAGGCGTCCAGGCCGTGGCTGCACTTCCCTCCAGGTCGGACGGATATAAAGCTGCTGGCCTAATGGAAAGCGAACCAAGTCCTCGATCGCTTGCGAAATATTGTCCGACTTGATTTCCTCGGTGCCGCTGTCTGCTGTGATATAGGTGACCAGTCCCTTGCCATAATTCGGCACAGCTTCTTCCGAAGAAGAAGTGGTCATCACCACATCGTCAGTGGGAATGACGGCATCCGGTGGATATTGAGGGAACGGACCCTGATTGAGGCGATCGGTCACTTGCGGACCGGAACCGAAGTCGTAGTTTCCCCAGTTGTGGGCGGGTACCATCGCCTGCCCTTTACCCATTCCAAGTTCTGCGGCTACTGCAACTGCGACAGTACTTTTTATAAAATCTCTACGCTGCATCGGAATTATCTCCTTATCGTTATCGTTCCATTAGACTACGGGCCGACTTGGCTGGAACTCTAACTTCAGGGCAAATTGAATCTGCCGCTGCGGCATCACTGTCGAAGTGATCACAGACGGCAGCGCCGGGACCATCCGTAATGAACGGATCTGGTCGAGAAAAAGACGGGACAGATCGACGGTTTTCCCTCACGGCCCTCCAAAGGTTCTTACCCCTATTGCCAGAAACAATTGCGTGGCTGGTCAGCTACAGCAATAGGCCTCCAGAGAACCAATTAAAAATTGCGCCGGTTAATGCTTGGCCGATGCACCAAAGAACTTCGGCTGCTCCGGGATTGCGGCGCCGTCGGCGCGTGGATCGGACGCACCGAAATTCAGACCGGTTTTGCTATCGTGAAGGATCGCCTGGCCGCGCCCCATCAGGGATGTGTAATCTGGGTGCACCTGCAGCACATGTCCCATCTTGCTCAGTGCTTGGAGGGTGGCAGGCGTCACACGCGACTCGATCACGATTCTGCAGCCCAGTTGCTGGCGATCAGTAAACCGCGGTTCTTCCATCGCAGCCTGGATATTCATATGGAAGTCGACGACGTTCGACACAAATTGTGCGTGAGCCAATGGTTGATTCAGACCGCCCATGATGCCGAAGCCGATGTGCTCGTCACCTCGCTGCATGAATGCGGGAATGATGGTGTGGAACGGGCGCTTTCTGCCGGCAAGGGCATTAGGAGACGTGGGATCGAGCGAGAAAAGGCCTCCGCGATCCTGTAAGGCGAATCCCATACCCAGCACGGTCACGTTCGATCCAAAGTTGTTGTAGTTGCTCTGAATGACGGAAAGGATATTGCCGTCGCGATCGACGACCGTGAAGTAGGTGGTATCGCTGGTGCCAAGCGCCCCGGGGGCGACCGTGCAATTCCCTTTGGTTGGGTCAATGAGTGAGGCACGTTTTGCGGCGTAGTCTTTCGACAGAAGCTGATCGACCGGAATCTTGCTGAAACGCGGATCGCCGTCGTAGGCTTTCACGTCCGCATAGGCAAGTTTCATGGCTTCGATTCGAGTGTGTAGCTCGCCTGGGCTGTGTGGACCGGCGGGATCGGGCTTGAACTGTTCCATGATATTGAGCATCTCAAGTGCCGCGATGCCGTCCCCGTTGGGTGGGAGCTCGTATACGGTCCAATCGCGATAATTCGTGGAAATCGGCTCGACCCATTCAGCGGAGTAAGATGCGAGATCGTCGGCAGTCATGGTTCCTCCGAGTTCGTCGGAGGTCTTGAGAATGGCCTTGGCAATTTCTCCCTTGTAGAACGCAGCCTCGCCTTGGTTGGCGACTAGAGTGAGCGAACGGGCGACATCGGGATTGCGAAACATTTCGCCGGTCTCGGGGACCTTGCCACCGGGGAGAAATACGCGGCGGCTCTCGGCATTTGTCAGCAGGCCATCGTGATCCCCATCCCACCATGCGTGAATGATCTCTGCCACCGGGAATCCATGGTCGGCATAAAAGATTGCGGGTTGGAGGAGGTCGCGCCAGGGCAGTTTTCCCCAGCGATTATGCAGCTTGGCCCATCCGTCGACTACACCCGGAACGGTGACGGAATCGATACCGAATTGGGGCATCGCCGTGACGCCTTTTTTGTGGAGATGCTCAATCGTGAGATCCTTCGGTGCCCAACCGCTGGCGTTCAGGCCATAGATCTTGCCTGTCTTTGCTTCCCAATAAATGGCAAAGAGATCGCCGCCCATACCGTTGGAAGTGGGTTCGGTGACGTTGAGTACAGCGTTGGCCGCGATTGCGGCATCGATGGCGGAGCCGCCCTCTTCGAGGATGAGCGCCCCGGCTTGTGAGGCAGAAACCTGACTGGTGGCAACCATACCGTACTG
Organism: Candidatus Acidiferrum typicum; assembly: GCA_002478115.1. Taxonomy (GTDB): domain Bacteria; phylum Acidobacteriota; class Terriglobia; order Acidiferrales; family UBA7541; genus Acidiferrum; species Acidiferrum typicum. The sequence goes on from DLMH01000057.1 coordinate 9,451, forward strand.
CGTCGCGACGACGGAACGTCCGTAGGAACGGTCCTGGGCGGAGAGGTTGAATTCGGTGGCCAGGAAAACCAGCAAAATGACCGAGGATCTGAGTGCGATCATGCGTCGAGGCTCCATATCGAGTTGCGCCACGGAATCGGTGGGTCTGCGATGAGGCTATGAGGGTATCGGTTGAAAAGCAAGACAGAAGAAGGTAAGCGCTGATGCATCCAGGTGAATAGCGCCAGAAACGAACTGCAGAATCTGGGTCGTCGTCCGGAGCGGGTTACTCATTGAGCTTCGATTAAGAATGGTGAATGCGGGCGTACTCAGATTCGTACCGAAAACGCGCTAGCAGTGATTGAGCGACGTGGTGAGAGGCCGACTTCTCATTCCTAATCTGGCCAAACTTCCCGAATGCGCGTTCAGGCTGCCGGTACAAGGCCAATTGCGCAAAACTACCAAGAGGATGTCGGCACTTCCGGATCGGCGAGTGGTTGGCTCAGGGCATTACGCCGACCGACGTGAGCAAGATGGTCGGCACTAGCCATGCCAGCCAAAAACGGCGGGGAGTGCGCAGCTTCGCCTGCATTTATATAGTAGTGGTGCAGCAGATGTGCGAAGGCTAGCGTCGAGAACAGCACCGCCAGTCCGCTCAGGATGTTCAAAATCCGCATGTCGATTCCACCTCAACGGAGGAGTTGGCTATCTGGCGAAAGGCATCACGCGCTTGGGATCGTACTTGAAATCAAC
>DLMH01000174.1 GCA_002478115.1 Candidatus Acidiferrum typicum
TCTTCGGTAACGCGACACTAGCGATGATTCCCAGTCTGTATTCTGAGCCCACATCCCTCTTCTTGGCGAAGCCGAGCTGGCGCATTAACTCGCATCCAATATCGATAATTTCGGAAGTCGAGCTCTGTCTCCGCCCCTCCTCAGAGGAAAGTCGCATATAGAGAATCTCGATAGCAATATCCAACCCTCCGGGCCGTCCAGAAATTCGTAGTAACAAACTATTGAAATCAGGTCCGGAGATTTGGTGCGTTACTCCGCCGCCCACTAGGCCGTTATAGGTACCGATCCACGCCTTGCCAAGCTCAAGTGAACGCATGAGACGGTCCACGCCTTCCTTTTCGATCCCGACGGAAGTTTCCAGCACGGGATACCACGGCGCGAGTGTCTCATTTTCGAGCGCATCGTCGAGCAAAACGCTAAAAAGTTTTGGGTTTATCGCGTGGAGAGCGTTCAAGAAACCACAGAACACATAAGGCCTTAGCTTGTCAGTAGGCGTGGCCGCCAGATGGGTGACCAGTTGATTCCAAATCGCATGAGGTTCTTCGGTACCCTCGGCCAGACCGCCTCCGAAAATCCACAGCTGTTGGCTTCTTCCACCAATCAATTCTGGCAAGAGCTCTGTGAAGGTGCCTTGGTCAACTGCCACAGCTTTGCCCAGGTCGTGTGCCATCTCCTGCACTTGTGCCATGGTTTTCCCGACGTCACTCGTGCCGTTGTCGACGGAATCAAGGCCAACGTAAATCATATCTTCCGACAGGACCATTGATCGCACCTTCTGAACAAGGTCTCTAGGCCGAAGAAGTACTTCTAGCGATGCAAGTCGGGCTGATTTTTCTGGACTAAATCCTTTGGAATCGTAGAAGGTGATTTGACGGATGGCAACCCAGCCGTCGGTCCAGAAGCACTTTTGGGAAATGGCACGACACACACGTTCCAAGTCATCATGGATTGCCGCAATGGTCCAAAGGCCACGAAACTTCTCGGCGACCATAGTGCGTACTTGCGGAGCCGATGGCTCATCTGAGCAGGCAAGAACCTCGGCGAGAACTAACGTCTGCCCGAACCACTCTCTCACCTCATCTACGGTGCGCGGCCAGTAGCCGTAATCGCGCGAGCGCGCCCCGAATTCAAAATTGTATCCGGGCCCAAAATGCGACGCTTCGAGCATAGCTCTGAGCGCCATCAGTCCGAGGGCGCGGTCCTTGGGATCATGAGAGCGGAAGAGCGATTTAACCAGGGACAGTCGTTGGTCAATAGTTGCGTGAGTACCAGAAAAACGAATCGGAAAGAGAGAAGCGAATGCTTTGGCCGCCTTATTCGCGACTTCATCGATTTCTTGAGCCTCTGCAATTCTCAAAATCAGTGTGATGCAACGCTCGAAAAACGGTGGGTCATAAGCTAACGACCGAAGTAAGTGGACGTAACGCCTGCATTTTGCCACCACTTCGCCGTCTTTCGGTTCAAGTAATACTCGTTCAAGCGCCGACAATACGTCTCCGGGCGCGACAGGTGCGATATAGTTCAGGATCGCGTAACCTAGGTCGTTGAGGTCAGGGACGTCCTGTAGCAGCCCCCCAGGACTCAACCATTTCGTGACGATCAATCGCGCTTCCTTACTGGTATTCAAATATCCGAGTCGTCGGGAGAAGGATCTTAATAGTCGTCCTGGGGCACTGTTGATGAGCTGCGCTTCGATTGTGGCAAGTGGGATATCTTGAAGGGCTGTTGTGGCCAAGCGGTTTGCGATTGCATGGGGTAGAACAGCTCTCCAAATACCGCGCTGCTGAACAAGATCCCGACGCTTTAGTTCTGCGGAGCTCCGGAACATCTCTGTTGCGCTCTTGTCAACCAGAGCGCCGAGCCTGACAAGCTCACCCTGGTCTCCATCGGAAACATCTTCACCGTCGAATGAGTAGACCAACGATAGTGCCTGTGCTGAACGCAGAAGCGACTCGTTCGGCTCGTTCCTCTGGTCAAATAGACGCTTGAACAAATCCTGGTCTGAGATGCTGCCAAGGTTCTCGTTCTTGCCAATCGTCCCTGCAAGGGCCATGGCAACCCGCGCGTTTCCACCCGACAACTCGGCGACAGTCTGCGCATCGACTGGCGAGATTTGGGGAAATCGGTGTCTGACCAACCTGACGACTAGATCAACTGACGACGGTTCCAGTTGAAAGACCTCGGTTCCTTCAGGCAGGTCCTCGCGAATGTCATACTCGACCGTAATCACGCTCACAGGACTTTCGGGAAGTCGGCACAACTCCGCGAGGCGCCGGTGAAGATCTGGCGGGCAGTTATCGACCACGAGAATTGCCCTCGCGCGTGAGGCGATAAGGTCCGAAGCCACGACGGTAGCCGCAGGATCGGGTCCGTCCGCGATATTTGTGTAAGCGGCGAGTGACGGGTCTAGACCCTGTTCGCCAATTCGATCATCGAATAGCGCTTGTACGAGCCGGGTTTTCCCGACCCCCGAAAGTCCTACCAGGCGCACAACCTTGCCTGGACGACGTAGCCGGTCGCGAATACGCTTGATTCCCTCAAGGGGTTGCAACCCAGCCTCTGTTATTTCCGTATCTGTCCGGATGCGAAGCTTGTCGTCGAGTAGATATTCGCCGCTAACACCCTCGGGAGCGTAAGCCCAAGGCCCATAAGAACGCCAGCCCTTGATGGTCTTGCTGATTCTGTCTCTCACCCACAGGATCAGTCCAGTGTGGTCGCGAACCCACGTTGCAATTCGTGTGCGATCGTAGAAGTCCAAGGTGAGAAGGTGAGGGTTGGGAAGATCCTTGATGGCCTCTGCCATCGCATCCCGGCGGCTTTGAAGAGCAATGTCAGACGTAGAACCCGCGGAACTCACAATGATGTAGGCACCAGACCGGTCCGCCAAGTGCCGGATAATCGGCCGAACCACTCCATCGGGACGCATTTCCTCAAGAATCTTCGCGTGGGGCATGTCCGCGCGTTTCACCTGAAATCCAGTCGCCGGGCGTGGCACAAAGCCGTCAATCATCGCGCTATCTGGTAACGCTACGTGAACATCCAAGCCCCCGTCTGTCGCATTTTGATTTCCTCCCCAGGTTACGAATGAGGCGGAGAATCCTCTGCTTCTCGCTTCGGATTCACAAAGTAGCCCTACGAGGGCGCGAAGGTCTTCGTCATTCAAGAGTGCGATATCATCAGAAGTGATCTCAAACATTGTCGTTCACGGCTGACGTATTCGTTCGCCTCAGCATTCATAGTACACGTCTGGCGGGTAGCCAGCAGGTCGGGATTTTGGAAGCACTCGGGTACCGCACCTACGGCGCTGGGCATGGTTGAGGACCGTACACCCAGAGCTTACCCTTCGGCTTCGCTCCCTTCGAGGCTCAGGGCAAGCAGGGCAGGCGCACTGGGCTAACATCTGTCGCGTCCTCCAGAAGACGGCGGACGCAAACGGCGTGCCTCCAGCGCTGAGGAGAAAGAGGGATCCCTCGACCCCGGCGAAGCGCACGGGGCGCACAAATTGCGCTCCGCGACCCGACGCGCCAGAGTGCAGCGCGGGATCAATGTGTTCGGCTGTGGTTTCCGGTTCGTTCATGGTTTGCCGGCGGGGAAGCCATTCGGAGCGCCAATCGGGAGATTGGCGTTCCCGGGGTAGGCACTGCTCCAAGGCCAAGTCTCACGCGGGAGAACTAGCCCCGCCTTCACTGGATCAGGCTCCCTTCGTGTCTCAGGGCAAGCAGGGCAGACGGGCAAGGTGGGCAAACGAGTGGCGAGGATGTGCCGCACCTACGGCGCTGGGCATGGTTGTGCACCGGGCAGCCAGAGCTTACCCTTCGACTTCGCTCAGGGCAGGCGGAGAGGCCGTCTCTACCGGTTGAAATCGCCGGGGGGAGAAAGGATTTGAGGAATTTATGTTTTGGGGGCGGATTTATGTCGGACATGAATGTCCGACCCCCTAAGGAGGAAGAGAGATCCCTCGACTGCGCGACCCGACGCGCCAGACTGCGGCGCGAAAGAGAAGATCGGGTCGCTCCGCTCCCTCCTGCGGCGGGCAGGCGGGATGACGGCGGGGAGAAACCCAAGACCCACCCTCACAAAACGAGGATGGGGCACCCGCGCGGGCACGATGTATCGTGCCCCTACGAGCGGGAAAACAGGCGCGATGACGGAGGGGAGGAGATCGGCCCGCCTCAGAAGGCGGCCCCTACAAAAACGAGCAGGGAGGCGCCGGTGCCAGCGCGGGGTAAATGTGCTCGGCTGTGGTTTCCGCTTCGTTCATGGTTTGCCGTTGGGAACGCCAATCTCCCGATTGGCGGTTCAAAGATCACTAAAGGCGCCATTCAGGAGAATGGGGTTCCCGGGATTGGGGCCGGCGCTCAGGCGGGGATGGACTTTTCGAGGCGGCGGGCGAGCTTGTGGTGCTCATCGCGGAGTTCAGCGGGGAGGCGGGGGCCGAATTTGGCGAAGAATTCGCGGCTGTCGGCGAGGTCGATCTCCCAATCATCCGCGTTCACGCGGAACAGTTCATTCAACGTTTCCCGTGGGATCCTCAATCCATCCAGCGTCAGAGCGGACTTTTTCGGGACATAGCCAATCTCGGTTTCGCGCGCTTCGCCGTGTCCCTCGACGCGCTCCAGAATCCACTTCAGCACGCGCACATTTTCTCCAAAGCCGGGCCACAGGAATTTGCCGTCGGCGCCCCTGCGGAACCAGTTCACATGGAAAATCTTGGGCGGCTTGGGGATGCGTTTTCCCATCTCCAGCCAGTGGCGGAAATAATCGGCCATGTTGTAGCCGCAGAAGGGCAGCATCGCCATGGGGTCGCGCCGCGAGATGCCCACATCGCCGGTGGCGGCCGCGGTGGTTTCCGAAGCCATCGTGGCGCCCACGAAGACGCCATGCTGCCAGTCGAAGGACTCATACACCAGGGGAGCCAGGCGAGCCCGCCGCCCGCCAAAAATGATCGCCGAGATGGGCACGCCCTCCGGCGCCTCCCACTGCGGAGAAATACAGGGGGACTGCTGCGCGGGCACGGTATAGCGCGCGTTGGGATGGGCCGCGGGTCCCTTCGAGAGGTCCCACTTCTCGCCGCGCCACGTCACCAGTCCTTCCGGCGGACCGCCGCCGATGCCTTCCCACCACGGCTCGTCTGCCGCAGTCACGCCCACGTTGGTGAAAATGGTGTTGCGGTTCAGCGCCCGCATCACGTTGGGATTCGTATTCATCCCCGTGCCCGGGGCCACGCCGAAGAACCCCGCTTCCGGATTGATGGCGTGCAGATAGCCGTCCGGCCCGATCCGCATCCACGCGATGTCGTCGCCGACTGTCCACACCTTGTAGCCCTGGTCTTCCAGCGCAGAGACCATCATTGCGAGGTTCGTCTTTCCGCAAGCGCTGGGGAATGCCGCGGCCATGTAGGTGACTTTTCCGCCGGGCGATTCGAGTCCGAGGATGAGCATGTGTTCGGCCATCCAGCCCTGTTGTCGCGCCAGGTAGCTGGCGATGCGCAGCGCAAAACACTTTTTGCCCAGCAACGCGTTGCCGCCATAGCCCGAACCGACGCTCCAGATCAGCCGCTCTTCGGGAAAGTGCGCGATGTAGCGGCGCAGCGGGTCCAGATCGCCCAGCGAGTGCAGTCCCGGCACAAAATCGGCCGAATTTCCCAAGCGGTCGGTGGCCACTTTCCCGATGCGCGCCATGATGCGCATGTTGGCCACAACGTAGGGGCTGTCCGTTACTTCCACGCCCACCTTGCTGATCGGCGAGTTCGCGGGGCCCATGATGTAAGGCACCACGTACATGGTGCGCCCGCGCATGGCCCCATCAAGCAACGCTCCTACCTTGATTTTGGCCGCGCCGGGCTCCATCCAGTTGTTCGTCGGGCCGACATCGTCCTTGTCGGGAGTGCAGATGAACGTGAGGTGCTCCGTGCGGGCCACGTCGCTGGGGCTGCTGCGGTGCAGATAGCAATTGGGATAGGTTTTTTCGTTGAGCCGGAAGGCATCCGCATGCTTCAACATTTCGTGCAGGATGACGTTGTTTTCCGCTTCGGAGCCGTCGCAGAAAACGACTTTATCCGGCTTGGTCAACCGGGCGGCTTGGTCAACCCAGGCTTCCATTGGCGTTCCCACGTTCAACCCCCGGAATTTAAAGTGCGGTGCATCCAAGAGCAAAGCGATGCGCCCAAACCAACTGGTCTCCGACACCAGGAGGGGCATCCCAAAGAGGCAGGATGGTGCAAGTCCGTCTCGTGTCCGGACAGTGTATGTTAGCCCTGAGCCCTGCGCAAGTTCAGGCTGGCCTTATGACCATCTACGCCTTTACTTATGCGGCCATTTCACGCACGGTTGAGGTTGCTGGTGCAACGGGGATGGCCGGCGGCGCGGGACTCCGTGCGCGCGATGATATGATTTCGCCATGTACGCGCAAAAATTTCAGGTGGATGTTCTGATTCGCGGAGAACGCCAGCCCTGCCCGCTGGAGTGGCTGGATCAATTCTGCATGCGCAACTTCACCAATTCGCCCGATTTCGACGATACTCTGCCGGTCGCCGACGGCCGCCTGGAAGCGAGTCTCCGTCTTACGCCTGAGCGCTTTGCCGAGGGCCTCAGCGCCTGGCTCAACCAGCGCGGCAAAGGCGAAGGCCAGCCGGTGGTGGTGGAAGTCACTCGCGCGTGAGCGGCGATGTAGCGGCCACTTTTCGAGGAAGCTCCCGCGTATGATTTTTCTTTGTTGGTGGAAATTGCCGGGAAGGAAATTGTCGGAGCACTATTTCGCTGGCTACCGCCCTGTCACGATGCGCTTGCCCTCAATCGCCGCGCGAATGGCGGGCAAAGCTCGCAACGCTGCTTCTTCCCCCGCGCACACCAATTCCATCGTTTTGGTGAAGTTATCCCAGGCATAGGGCGAGACGTCCGGTTCGATGATCACGTCCGCGTGCTGCCGCCACTCCAGGTCCGCGTGCTTCTGAATGATGGTGAACGACCGGCTGAGCACGTCCGTGAAGGTGCGAGGGCTTTCGATCGTTTTGGATTCCAGGTAAACGGCGATCACGAGCTCTGCCCCCAGAAGCAGTACCCCTTCGATGGGCACGAGGGCGGTCAGGAAGCCGTCCACCAGCGTGCGGCCCTCATGTTGGATGGGCACAAACAAACCGGGGTAGGCGCAGGAAGCACGCAAGGCAGGGGCGATGGGCCCGCTGTGGTAATAGACCGCCAAGCCTTCATTGATGTCGGTTGCGGCGATGGCCAGGGGCTTCTGCAGATCTTCAAAGTTTTTCAGCGGCGTCAACCGTGAAAGATATTGTTCCAAGCGGTGATTCGTGGCCAGGCCCAGCCAGGAAGGCGTCCACCTGCCGAAATCGCTGAATTTTGTATCCAGGGCCAGTTCTTCCATGGTCTCGAGCGGCGTGCCAGCGCAATACCCTGTGGCAATCAGCGCGCCCACACTGGTGCCGGAAACGACGTCGATGGGAATGGCCGCCTCGCGAAAAACGCGCAGCACGCCGATGTGCGCGATGCCGCGCGCAAATCCGCCCGCCAGCGCCAGACCCACGCGCGGACGCCGCGTCCCCGGCGGGGTGCCTCCGTAGGCAAACGAGCGAAAAACCTCTTTCGCAAGCGCGCGGAAGCTTGCGGATTCCCCGGTCTTTGCTTTACCCATACGCCTGCCATTTTAAATCGCCCGGGCCTTACCAAACAGGTGTTTGACCGGCGCATGCCGGTTTTGTAACCTGTCTTACCGTACCAATCACGTTCCACAAGGCTTGCGTATGACTCACCAAATTCAGAAAGCCGCTGTTCTCGGCGCCGGCACCATGGGCGCGCGCATCGCCGCGCATTTTGCCAACGCCGGACTCCCCTGTATTCTCCTCGACATCGTTCCGAAAGATGCCGCTCCTGTCAATCGCAACAGAATTGTGTTTGCCGGCCTGGAAGCCGCGAAGAAATCACGCCCGGCCGCTTTTTTCACACCGGCGCTGGCCTCCAGAATTACTGTCGGCAATTTTGAGGACGATCTGCCGCGCATTGCCGAAGCGGACTGGATCATTGAAGTGGTAGCGGAGAATCTGGAGATCAAGCGCAGCCTGCTGGCCAAGGTTGCGCAATACCGCAAGCCCGGCGCCATCGTCACCACCAATACCTCCGGCCTTCCCGTTCATCTCATCGCGGAAGGTCTCCCCGAAGAATTTCAACAGCACTGGGCCGGCACGCACTTCTTCAACCCGCCGCGGTACATGAAACTCGTCGAGGTCATTCCCGGCCCGAAGACTTCTCCCGACGTGCTGGCGGCGCTTTGCGATTTTTGCGACCGGCGCCTCGGCAAAGGCGTGGTTGTTGCCAAGGACACGCCCAACTTCATCGCCAATCGCATCGGCACGTATTCGATGTTGAATGCGCTGCGACTGATGAACACTCTCGGATTGACGGTGGAAGAGGTGGACGCCTGCACCGGCCCCGCAGTGGGCTGGCCGAAGTCCGCGACGTTTCGTACCGCGGATATCGTCGGCCTGGATATTCTGACGCACGTGGTGAAGAACATTTACGAAACCGCGCCAAATGATGAATCGCGTGAAGCCTACAAAGTGCCACCCTTCGTCGAAGAGATGGCGCGGCGCGGCTGGATTGGCGACAAGACCGGCCAGGGATTTTACAAGCGCCTTAAGGGCGAGGGCGAGAAGGAAATTCTGACGCTGGACCTTAACACGATGGAGTATCGCGCGCGGCAGAAAGCGCGGTTTGCTTCCATCGAAGCGGGGAAAACCATCGAGGACACGCGCGAGCGCCTGCGCGCCCTCGTGACGCCGCTCTTTGAAGGACAAAAGACCGACAAGGCCCAGCAATTCATCTGGGGCGGCCTTTCGGAGATGTGCCTCTACGCCGGACGTCGCATGCCGGAAATCACCGACCACATCGTGGACGTGGACCGCGCCATGCGCTGGGGCTTCGCCTGGGAACTTGGCCCGTTCGAGACTGTTGACGCGCTGGGGCTCCCCGCGTTCACGGAGCAAATCAAGAAAGAAGGCCGCGCGCTTCCTCCTGTATTTGAAAAGGCGCTGGCCAGCGGCCGCAAGAGCTTTTGCGAATCGGAGAAGGGCGTCACCTCCGTCTTCGATCTCGCCACGGCTTCCGCGAAGAAAGTGGAGCAGCCTGCCGGCATCCTTATTCTGAAAAACCTCAAGGAGGCGGGCCGCGAAGTCGAGCGCAACTCCGGCGCCAGCCTTATTGATCTCGGCGACGGCGTGGTGTGCTGCGAATTTCACGCCAAGATGAACGCCATTGGCGCGGACCTGATCGCGATGATGCACAAAGGGCTGAAGCGCCTGGAGAAAGATTTCGACGCCATGGTCATTGCCAACCAGGCCACCAATTTTTCGGTTGGCGCGAATCTCATGCTGGTGCTAGTCGGCGCGCAGGAGCAGGAGTGGGATGAATTGCACATGGCCGTGAAGCAGTTCCAGAACGTGAATCTGGCCATCAAGTACGCGCCGAAGCCGGTGGTCGCCGCGCCGCAGGGCATGGCGCTTGGCGGTGGCTGCGAAATCAGTCTGCACGCCGCGAAGATTCATGCGGCTGCGGAGGCTTACATCGGTTTGGTGGAAGCCGGCGTCGGCCTGATTCCCGGCGGCGGCGGCACGAAGGAGATGCTCATCCGCGCGAATGAGAACGCCGCGTCAGGAGATGACCTCGATTTATTTCACACGCTGAGGCCGGTGTTTGAGAATATCGCCACCGCCAAAGTGGGCACCAGCGCGGAAGAGTGCCGCGAGCTCGGCTACCTGCGCCGCAACGATTCGTACTCGATGAATCGCGAGCGCCTGGTTGCCGACGCCAAGCAGACCGCGCTCGCTCTTGCCCGCGGCGGATGGAAGCCGGCGGCTTCCTCCTGGCAGGAAGGCGCGCAGACGACGCAGATCAAGGTGCTGGGAGAATCGTTCCTTGCCGCTGCCAAGATGGCCATCCACTTGATGGTGCGCGGCGGCTACGCCTCCGATTACGATGCGCATGTGGCGCGCCAGCTCGCCAACATTCTTGCGGGGGGCGCGTTGTCCGCGCCGCAGTTGGTCAGCGAACAATACGTTCTCGATCTGGAGCGCGAAGCCTTTGTCTCCCTATGCGGCGAGAAGAAAACCCAGGAACGCATCGCGCACACGCTCAAAACCGGCAAGCCGCTCCGCAATTAGGTTTTCGAGTGCGGGTTATTCCGAGCCATTTTCGCTTCCACCGTGTGACTTTCTTCTCTCAAAACCGTATAAAAACGTATTGCTGTAGCAACTAAAACCGTCTATCATCACGGCTCTGAGGTTCTCCATGCAGAGACTCCTAGCACCGCGCGAAGCCGCAAGCATCCTTGGCATCAGCTATCCCACGCTGAAACAGTGGATCTACCACGGCAAGATCAAGAGCGCTAAGACGCCCGGCGGCCACCATCGCGTGCCTGAATCGGAAATCGACCGGTTGATTCCGAAGAAGCTCGAGCGTGGCGATATCGCTACGCGCCGCGGGAATTTCCGCAAAATCAGCGGGCGCAACCAGCTTATCGGGCGCGTCGTCGCCGTCAAATTCAGCGGACTCCTGGCGCAAATTACGCTCGCCATCGGCGAGCAGCACATCACCTCGATCATCACTGCCGATGCCGCCAAAGAGATGCGCTTGAAGGCCGGCGAGCGCGCCGCCGCGCTTATCAAATCCACCGAAGTGATGATCCTCCGCGTCTGATCTCTTCGCGCGTGCGCGTGCCCATGAAAAATCTCCTCACAAACCGGCAGTGCAGGGGCGCAGCATTGCTGCGCCCCATTGCGGCACTCTTGCTCGCCCTCCTCTTCTTTCTGGGCGCACGCAACGCGCACGCTCAATCCCTTCGCATCGCCGCCGCCTCCGACCTGCAATTCGCTTTCGCGGATCTTGCCGCGCGGTACGAAAAGCAAACCGGCGCGAAACTCGCCATAACTTACGGCTCCAGCGGCAACTTCTTCGCGCAGATCCAGAATGGCGCTCCCTTCGATCTTTTCTTTTCCGCCGATATCGCCTATCCGCGAAAGCTAATCGATGCGGGATTCGCCGAATCCGATTCGCGCTACACCTATGCGTTCGGCCGCATCGTTTTGTGGCTCCCGCCCGAGTCGCCACTGATTCCCGCAAATCTCCAGTGGAATACGCTCCTGGATGCGCGCATCCAAAGAATTGCCATTGCCAATCCCGAACACGCGCCCTACGGCCGCGCCGCCGTCGCCGCTTTGCAAAAAGCCGGCCTTTACGAGCGGCTCAAATCCAAACTGGTTTACGGCGAAAATATTTCGCAGGCCGCGCAGTTCGTGCTCTCCGGCAGCGCTCAAGCCGGCATCCTGGCTTTATCGCTCGCAACCGCACCGGCCATGAAATCCGGCAAGTATTGGGAAATTCCGCGCGATCTTTATCCGCCTCTTGAACAAGCCGTTGTCCTCCTGAAATCCTCGTCCAACAAGCCAGCTGCCCGCGCTTTCCTTGCCTTTCTGCAAACGGAATCCGCGCGCGCCACGCTGGCCCGCTATGGCTTCACTCTGCCCACCGCTTCCGAATTGCGCGAGGCCAGGCCATGAACCTCGATGCGCTTCTGCTTTCCTTCCGGCTGGCGGCCGTGGTCTCCGCCATCCTCCTCGTCCTTGCCCTACCGCTGGCCTACTGGCTCGCTTTCACTCGCTGGCGCGGAAAATTTCTGCTGGAGTCCGTCGTGGCTCTCCCTTTGGTTCTTCCTCCCACGGTTCTCGGGTTCTACGCTCTGATCGCGCTGGGTCCGCGCGGCCCGCTTGGGCGCCTGTGGCTATTCCTGTTCGGCCACACACTCGCCTTCACTTTCGCCGGCCTCGTCATCGCCTCACTCGTCTACAGCCTGCCGTTTGCCGTGCAGCCCCTGATCGCTTCCTTCGAATCGCTCGACCGGCGTCTCCTGGAAGCTTCTTCCATCCTGGGCGCCAGCCGCCTGCGCACTTTTTTCCGCATCATTCTTCCGCTCTCCTGGCCCGGACTCATCACCGCCGTCGTTCTCAGTTTTGCGCACACGCTGGGCGAATTCGGCGTTGTGCTGATGGTTGGCGGCAATCTTCCGGGCATTACGCGAACCGTTTCCATTGACATTTACGATCGCGTCCAGGCGCTCGACTTCGCTGCCGCCAACCGCACGGCCTTCCTGCTTCTGTTCATCTCGTTCATCGTGCTGGCCGTCGTTTATGGCATGAATCGCCGCGTGTGGTCGCCCTGGCTCGCGAAGTGACCACGCCCATGCTTAGTGTTGACATTCGCAAACAATTCCGCACGGCAGGCTCGCCGCCCTTTCTTCTCGACGTCCGCGAAACATTCGCCCCGGGCTTCACGGTGCTCTTCGGTCCCTCCGGGGCAGGGAAGTCCACCCTGCTCGATTGCATCTGCGGGTTGCTCCGCCCGGATGCGGGTGTGATCAAATTTAACGACGAATGTTTTTTCGACGCCGCGCGCCGTTTCTCGCTGCCTGCGCAACTGCGCCGCATTGCCTACGTTTTTCAGTCGCTCGCGCTCTTCCCGCATCTGTCCGTGGAAGAGAATGTCGCCTATGGTCTTTCCGCTCTCCCTTCGCCGGAGCGACAAGAGCGCGTCGAGCGCATTCTGCCGGCGTTTCACATTGCAGCGCTGCGCCGGCGCAAGCCCGGCGAACTTTCCGGCGGAGAAAAGCAGCGGGTCGCCCTGGCGCGCTCGCTGGTGACCCAGCCGCAATTGCTGCTGCTCGATGAACCGCTCACCGGGCTCGATGCAGCGTTGAGGCAGGCGATTCTGCAGGATCTTCGCGCGTGGAACGCCGCTAATCGCATTCCCATACTGTATGTGACGCACAATCGCGAAGAAGTGGACGCCATCGGCGAACGTGTCGTCGCGGTCATCAATGGCCGCGTTCAGGAAAGTGGTGCTCCCCGTGCTGTCCTCGATGCGCCGCGGAGTATCGCGCTGGCCCAGGCCGCCGGCTTCGAGAATCTGTTGCACGCGCACGTCGTCGAGCAGCGTCCCGCGGACGGGGTCATGCGCGTCGCGCTCTCATCCGCAAACTGCGAACTGGAAATCCCTCTCGGTACGGTGCCGCCGGGCGCGGCGGTTCAGGTGGCCATCCGCGCCGGTGACATTCTTCTTGCCACCGAAGCGCCCCGTGCCCTCAGCGCCCGCAATGTGCTGCCGGGCACGCTCGAAGCGCTGGAACCGCGCGGCTCGCTCGTCGTCGCGCAGGTGAACGCCGGCGCTCGCTTCATCGTGCATCTCACGCCCGGCGCCGTTCGTTCGCTGCAACTCGTCCCCGGCCTGCGCGTGTGGCTCGTGCTGAAGTCGCATTCCTGCCACGTCGTCCTGCCTTAAAAGCAAAATGGCGCCCAAACCATAAGGCGCATCGTCCCTCGCCAGTTCTCCGCCGCTTCTCTGTGTTCTCCGTTGCCCTCCGCACCCCTCTGTTACTATGCTTTCTAGGATTCCCGTGAGGACGCCCGTGCCCGGCAAAATCTCCAAGAGTCAATCCGTTCCCAAGCCGCTGCGCCCGCGCAATGCCCCGCAGCATCCGGCCAAATCCAAACCCGGCACGCGCCTCGAGGAAGTCCTGCAAAGCGCCGCGAACATTTTTTTCGCCAAGGGATTTCATGCCACGACCATCGAAGATGTGGCCAGGGACGTCGGCATCCTCAAGGGCTCGCTCTACTACTACATCAAATCCAAGGACGACTTGCTGTTCCGGCTGCTTCTCGCCGGCGTCGAGGATGGCGACGCGTACATCGCCCGGCACATCGATCCCGATGGCGACGCCGTCGAGCAACTCGAGCGGGCCATCCGCGCGCAGATTGACTACATCATCCAGAATCGCGTGCCGTTCGGACTATTCCTGCACGAATTCGATTCGCTGTCGGGCAAACGCCAGCACAAGCTCATCTCCGTGATGTCCCGCTACAACAAGCGATTTGTGGAACTGGTTCGCAAGGGCCAGGAACAGGGAAAGCTCATGGATGGCGAGCCATGGCTCATCGTCAACGCCATCCTGGGGATGTGCAATTGGCTCTACCGGTGGTATGACAACGATCCGGTCTCTTCCAGCCAGGCCGGCTCGGACCCCGAGCACGTCAAAGAAATCTTTCTCCGCCTCATCCTGCAGGGCCTGCGCAAGCCCTGAGTGATCTTCTTTGCGGGGTTGCACATTGGCCGCTGGTCGTGAACAATCTATAGGCAACAGCAACGCACACTTCATTCATCGAGCGACTCATGAAGCAGAAAATTTCCCCTTCCCTCGACGCCGTCGTCGCGGATATTCCCGATGGCGCGCGCATCATGTTTGGAGGATTCGGCGGCGCGGGGTTCCCCAACAATCTGATTCAAGCGTTGTCGCGCAAGGGCATCAAAGAGATCACCGCGATCAGCAACAATTGCGGCACGCGCGAAGGCGAGCTCGGCATCATGTTCAAGAATGGCCAGGTGCGCCACGTCATCGCCGCTTTCCCCGGCCCGCACTCCAACTACTTTCAGGAATGCTACGCGAAGGGGGAAGTCACCTGCGAACTTGTGCCGCAGGGCATCCTCTGCGAACGGATGCGCGCGGCGGCGGCGGGGCTGCTCGGCTTTTACACCACCGTCGGCGTGGGCACGGAAGTGGCTAACGGCAAGGAAGAGCGGGTCATTGATGGCAAGCGTTGCATTCTCGAGAAACCCATTCACGCGGATTTCGCTCTGATCAAAGCGGAGAAGGCCGATGAGCTTGGCAACCTCACCTATCGGCTGGCCGCGCGCAATTTCAATCCCATCATGGCCATGGCGGCAAGCACGACCATCGTGGAAGTGGACGAAATCGTTCCCGTGGGTTCCATCGAGCCCGAAAACGTCATCACGCCCGCCATCTTCGTGCATCGCATCGTGCAGGCGAAAGGATTGCGTTATGCCGGATAAGCCGCGTCTCAGCCGTGAACAGATCGCCCAGCGCGCCGCCCGGGAATTGACCGACGGCGCTTACGTGAATCTCGGCTGGGGGATTCCGAATCTCATCGCCGATTATTTACCGAAGGGCATCACGGTCTATTTCCACAGCGAAAATGGAATCCTGGGGATGGGCCGCCGCGCCAGGCCCGGTGAAGAGGATTACGACCTGGTGGACGCGATGAAAGTACCGGTAACGCTCATTCCGGGCGCTTCGTTTTTCAACCAGGCCGACGCGCATCTGATGACGCGCGGCGGGCATCTGGACGTTGCGGTCCTCGGCGGCTTTCAGGTCTCCGAAAAGGGAGATCTGGCCAACTGGAAAATTCCCGGATCGAAAGGCATCGGCAACATCGGCGGCGCAATGGACATTTCCGCGGGCGCGAAAAACCTGATCGTGTGCATGGAGCATAACACCAAAGACAGTGCGCCGAAAATCGTGAAGCAGTGCAGCTATCCTCTGACCGGCATCGGGTGCGTCAACACCATCATCACGGACCTGGCCGTCATTGACGTGACGAAAAGCGGCCTGGTCCTGCGCGAAGTTGCGCCCGGCTGGTCCCCCGAGGAAGTCCAGGCACAAACCGAAGCGAAGTTGCAAGTGCGCGGCCGCGTGCCGGAAATCAACCTGGGCTGAACGGCCGGCTGCGCCGCTTTCGTTCGTGTTAAACTGCCCGCATCAGGGGTGGATTCTTTCCGATGTCCTCGTTTTCGACGCTCTCACTTTGGGCCTCAGTCGCTCTCTCCGTCTTTCTTTCGCTCCCCGCTTTCTCCCAGGGAGTCCGCGCCCCAGAAGTGACCGGCGGGGAAGTGCTCCTGGAAAACAAAAATGTGCGGGCCGTCCGCTACGCCATTCTCCCTTCCAGCATCGTTACGCTCCCCGTCCTGAAAAATGACAGCCTGCTGGTGATTCTGGATGGCGACAGCCAGGACGTATGGTCCTCTGGCAATCGCGCGCAAACGTCTCGCCTGGGGCTTGGCGAACTGTCGTGGCTTCGCAGGGACGAAGAAAATTTCGTACATAACACCAGCCTCCAGCCTTCCCGCATCCTGGTGGTTGAATTCAAGGACTCTTACGCCGTGGACGAGATTCAAGTGCCAGGCTCCTTGCGCGACCCGGTCAATTTTGACACGCGGCATTTCCGCCTCGTCCTCGAAAACCAGCACGCGCGCATTTTCTGGATGCACCTCGAGCCCAGGGAAACTACCGAAGAAGTTCAGTTCCCGCTGCATCTGGAAATCCCGTTCGGCTCGGCGCAGATTAGCGTTTTTGATCCCGACGGGAGGTTCGAAATCGAACACAAAGAGGCCGGCGCGATCACCTGGCACCGGAATCGCCTCGTCTCGCTCTCCAATCAAGAAACGCAACCCTTTGAGGAATTGGTGGTGGAGTTGCGCCATCCCTTCTGCTACAAAACCAGTCCGCAAATGCCCTCGGGCAGCACGCCTGTGATCGTGGACTACGCGCAACGGGTTTATAGCAAAGTCCGCAAGCAGTGGTACAAGCGCCTGCCCTTTTCGGTCGGCGAGGGAGAACAAGCCGTTGTCACCGTGCACATCAAGATTCAAGCTGACGGCAAGGTGGAGGACGACGACACATTTCTGGCGCAGGTGTTTGCCGGAAACAAGCTGACGGAAATCGCGCTGCGCGCCGTGCGGGAAGCCGCTCCGTTCCCCGCGATCCCGCCGGATTGGGGCAAACCGCAGGTCGACTTTGGATTCACATTCCTCAATAACCTGCCGCCCGAGCCGCAACCCGGCTGTGAAGAATAGAGAGCAAGCTTTAGCTGGAAGGTGTGCGATAGCTACATGCGCGCGGCGACCCGCGCGGCAATATAGCCATCGGGCGTGCGCACCAGGATGACCAGGCTATCCGTTACCGGCACATTTTCGCTGGGCACCTCGAACTCAAACCACCACTCGGATTTCTCGGGCAGATCCTTGGCTTGCGCGGCACCATAAGCCGGCACCGGGCGCGCCTCCAGATGCTTGGGCGTAACGCCCTTCGCGGGACGCAGATACATGCCGTGCTTCCAGAAAAAGCTCAGCCGCAGCGTTTCCATCAGCGCGCGCGTCAGGTAGACCCGCGTGCCCGCCGCCTGGATCTGATCGCTGCAGGGCATGTCGTACATCATGAAGTCAAGCTGCATTTTTTCCGGGAATACGGAGACGACGTCGTTGCCGCGGCGATAAACAGTACCTAGTTCGCTGTCCACGCGCTTCAGATTCTCGAAAAACTCTGGCGCGAACACCCTGCCCGTCAGCCGGAAACACGGCCCATCGGGGATTGAGCCGTCGGTGATGAGCGAGATGCCCCCATCGAAATTCCAGACTGTTTTTTCGTGTTTGGGTTGCGCCGACAGCAAAGGCGAGGCGGCCGCGAGCAGTAAAAGAACTGCGAGGGAGGAGAAAACTGGAGGCGGGCGAAACATAGGGGTTTCCAACACAAAAGAGTTTACCGCCTAGGGGGCTGCGGAAATAGACCTAAAACCGTTTCCTCAGGGGCTAAAGCCCAATGATAGGCAAGCACTTAATGTCGGAGCTAAAGCTCCGACCCCCTAAACTGCGGAGATTTTCCGCAAGCTGCTAGGGGGCGGCGGCGAGAAGGAATGTGTAGTCACGGACCTGGCAGCGCTTTTTGCCCGGGCTGTCGGGCTTGCAGGTGGCTTTGCCCGCGCGGAGGTCGGCGAAGGCGGCGACGAGTTGCGACAAGACGGAAGGAGGAGCCACCGGAATGTTGTGCGAACCGATTACGGTTTTCACCTGGGGAGCGAGCGCGGCGAGGCGTGCGATGGAATTGGCGTAGGCGTCCAGATCGGTTTCGGGGCGGTAAAGCCAGATGGCGGCGGGATAGTAAGTGTCGCCAGTGAAGAGGAGGCCGTTGGCGGGGTCACGCAGACAAATCGCATCGGGGGTGTGGCCGGGAGTGGAAATAATTTCGAGCGTGCGATTGCCGAGATCGATTTTGTCGCCGTCGTGAACATACTTGGTGATGGTCCAGGGTTTGGTGCGATATGTTTTGGCATCGAACCCCTTCGGAAGCTCGCCGCAGATTTGACCCGCAGCGAGTTCATCCTGAGCATCGGCGGTGGATCCCTTGGCGTTCTGCCGGCTGAACTCCGTGTCCATGGAATAGATGGTCTCGAACTGCCAGTTGCCGCCGACGTGGTCGTTGTGCGTGTGGGAATTCAGGACGATGACAGGGAGAGCCGTGAGTCCCGAGACCAGCTTGCGGATGTCGCTGATGCCCATGCCGGTGTCAAAGAGCAGGGCTTTGTCTTTGCCAAGGATGAGGTAGGAGATGACTTCTTCGGCTTGGTGCGGTTCATAAATGGCAAAGGTGTCCGGCGCGACTCTGTAAACCTCGAACCAGGGATCGTTGGTCGCCACGCGCTCCAGCGATTTGTATTCTGGGCGGGGGAGATTGCGGCACCAGTCGGGTGTGGCTGAGGATTGAGGCTGCTGGGCACTAAGAGATGGTCCAGACACCAAAATTCCGAAGGCCAATAAGATGGAGAAGCTATTCATGTGCTCATTCGGGATTAATCCCTCTCTCCATCATGAGTTGCGAATATCTTTCATCGTAAAGCTCCTTGATTTCAGGCATGAGAACTAGCGCATTCCAAATTTCGTGTAGGCGTTCGTTTATGCGAGCACCATCGAATCGACAATAAGCCTGCACTTCGGTTAACGTGCAAAGCAGGATTCCGGCTACCCGCGCAATATGTATTGTAATCATGACTTCAGAAGCGTCTTCAACCGCTGGCCTATCCTCGTGTGGGAGGTCCCTTGGCTCAAGGAAAAGAGCGATTGCTAGCAGACCTTGGAATGTAGCGTGTGATATCCCAGAGTATTCCTGCCAAAATCCCAGTGTAAGCTTTTTCAAGAATTCCTGGTGCGGAGTGAGAGGACTATTATTCTTGACCCTAAGATAGCCCGTTAGCGTGGGCCATATCCGGGCAGTCCTAACTTCGGCTTCGGTGAAACCGTTAGTTCTCATATCGAACTCAATATGTTTACGTTGGCGTGCAACCCAATCATCCCACTTGGGATCTCCGCCATACCGCGTTTGGTCGTCATCCAGTGCCTGCAAAACGAGTCTGTAACCACTTGCACGGAACTCATATCCCTTCAACCCGGGGTTCTGCAGGATTGCGGTGATGTTGTAAAGACAGTCGATCATGGTCCGGATAAGCGGGAGGATCACCGCACTATAGGCAACTCTCCAGTCACAATCCTTTTGCCTTCGCTCATCGGCATTCATGAAAAAGAAAACACTGTAGGTTTGTTGTGATTGCCGAAGGAGAAAGTAGATGTCTGGTGTCACGTAACCTGGCTTTAACCCATGCTGAGGGCCTTCGCGCTGGACTTTGAGCGCTACAGTCGTCGCCAACTCGGCAAGCTTGTACTGGAAAGTTCTGGCGTCTAGGTGTCGCGTCGGTGTCGATTCGGTGGACATGAGTCGTTCTATGGGTGGGTCATGGCTTCGGGTTTGACGAGGGCGTCAAACTCGTCGCCGGTCAAAAAGCCTAGTTTCACGGCGGCTTCACGGAGGCTGGTGTTTTCGTGGAGGGCGGTTTTGGCGACTTTGGCGGCGTTGTCATAGCCGATTTTGGGGGCCAGCGCGGTCACGAGCATGAGGGAATTCTTCACATAGCGATCAATCGTTTCGCGGTTGATTTCGATGCCGACGACGCAGTGCTCCACGAAACTGTTGCACGCATCCGCGAGCAACTCCACCGAGTGCAGGTAATTGAAGATCATCACCGGCTTGTACACGTTCAATTCAAAATTGCCTTGCGAGCCGGCGAAGCCAATGGCCGCGTCATTCCCCATCACCTGCACCGCCACCATGGTTAGCGCTTCGCACTGCGTGGGATTCACTTTTCCCGGCATGATCGAGGAGCCGGGCTCGTTTTCCGGCAGCGTCAGTTCGCCCAGGCCGCAGCGCGGGCCGGAAGCCAGCCAACGAACGTCATTTGCGATTTTCATCAGCGAAGCAGCCAAGGTCTTCAAAGCGCCGCTCGCGAATACGATTTCATCATGCGCGGAAAGGCTGGCGAATTTGTTGGGGTGCGAGCGGAAAGGCAGGCCGGTAAGTTCGGCGATTTTCTTTGCGGCGCGCTCCGCAAACTCCGGATGCGCATTCAGGCCCGTGCCCACCGCCGTGCCGCCGATGGCCAGATCCAGCAAGCCATCCAATGCCATGGCGATCCGCGCGCCATCACGATCGAGCAGGCTGACCCACCCGGAAAATTCCTGGCCCACCGTCAGCGGCGTAGCGTCCTGCAGGTGCGTGCGGCCGATCTTGACGACGCCCATAAACGCACTTGCTTTGGCGTCGAGCGCATCGCGCAGCCGCTTCACCGCAGGCAGCAAATGGCGCGAAGTTTCCGTGGCAGCGGCAATGTGCATGGCCGCGGGAAAAGTGTCGTTCGAGGATTGCGACATGTTCACATCGTCGTTCGGATGAATGGGCTTCTTGCTGCCCATCACGCCGCCGGCAATGGAGATGGCGCGGTTGGAGATCACTTCGTTTACGTTCATGTTGGTCTGCGTGCCGCTGCCGGTCTGCCAGATGCGCAACGGAAAATGTTCCTGCAACTTTCCGGCGATGACTTCATCGGCGGCCTGCACGATCAGGTTGGCCTTCTCTTCGGAAAGTTTGCCGAGATCGCGATTGACCAGCGCCGCGGCCTTTTTCAAGATGCCGAAGGCGCGAATCAATTCCGGCGGCATGGTGTCTTTGCCAATGGCGAAGTGAATCAGCGAGCGGGCTGTTTGCGCGCCGTAATAGCGGTCCACCGGGACTTCAATCTTGCCCATGCTGTCGGATTCGGTGCGCGTGGGAACGGATTTGGCAAACGGGGTGGGTTCAGACATGTGCTACTCCTGGGAGCGATGCAACCTAGTGTAGCAGGCTGGCCGCGGATCGGCGGTTCATCTGATACATCAGAACAGGTGAAAAAATCCTGAGGCCTCAGGGGCTAAAGCCCAAGTTTTCTAGCGTTTTTTCGGCACGGCTGAAACGGTTGCGGAAAAATACCGGAAAGATTTCTTCAGGGGCTAAAGCCCATCGGTTATGACGACTTTACGCCGGGGCTGAAGCCCCGGCCTCCTAAAGAAACGACTTTTTCCGTAAGCTGTGAAGCCCTCCTCCCAAGCATTTGTGAGACAGCTTGTTGTGACACTAGGAGAGCGGCGGAGCAAGGTGGCCTGCCGGCAACATGCGGAGATTTTTAGCGCGCCGTGTGGCGATTCCCTTGCAGCAGCTTCTCGCGGGAAAACTTATGGCGCTTATCGCCATAGACCAGGTGGAACAACACAACCAGCGTGAGATCGATGCTGAGAATGCAAAGGGCGAGAATGGCAAATGGCGACACGGCGAATCCTCGTTCTTACAAGCGTTCCGTTGACAACCCCAGAGTAGGTTGGCCGGGTTTAGAAAGTCCGGAGGCGTTCGTGAGGAATTTGTTAGGAAAAACGGCGCGAACAATTAGAATCAGCGGTAGCACATTGACGCGGTAGGCCCAAAGAACAGGATGCCCTCACTATGATAAAACGACGCGAATTCCTGGCCGGTGGAGCAACAGCATTCGTGATGATGAACGCCATGCGCGCGCGGGCGGCGGACGTGAAGCAATTCAAACTTGGCGTGATCACGGATGAAGTGACCCAGGACTTGGAGAAGGCGCTGGCGTGGGCCAAGGGCTACGGGCTGGAGTGGGTGGAGTTTCGCAACGTCTGGGGAAAGTACATCACCGAATTCACGCCCGACGAAGTGAAGCGCGCCAAAGACCTGCTCGCGAAATACGGCCTACGCGTGTCCGTGCTGGATTCGGCCTATTTCAAAAGCACCCTGCCGGGCACCACATCAAAATTCGCCGAAAACAAAGGCGATTTCGCCGCCAATGAGCACGAAAAGCAGGATGCGCTGCTCGAACGGGCCTTCGCTCGCGCCAAGGATTTCGGAACCGACAAGGTGCGCATCTTTTCCTTCTGGCGCGTGGACGACCCTCACACTGTCTTCGAGCGCGTTGCCAAAGAGTTGGACAGGACGGCGGAGATTGCCAAGCGTGAAGGCATACGCCTGGTGCTGGAGAATGAATTCGCCTGCAATGTGGCCACGGGTGCGGAGAGCGCGGCCATGCTGAACGCGGTGAAGGCGCCGGCTCTGGGCCTGAACTGGGATCCGGGCAACGCGTATGCTGCCGGCGAACTGAAACCCTTTCCCGACGGCTACGCCCCGCTGGACAAGAAGCGCATGTGGCACATGCACCTGAAGGATGCGGAAGGCACCGGAACCAACTGGCGTCCCATTGGCGGCGGAAAGATTGACTATCTCGGGCAATTCCGCGCCATCCTGAAAGATGGATTCAGCGGCACAATGTCTCTCGAAACGCATTACCTGAATGCGGCGAAGGACAAAGAAGCGTCGAGCCGCGAATCCATGGACGGACTATTGAAAGTAATTCGCGAGGTTTGACGGTTCCCGGCTTGCCCGCACGAACTACGCGCCCGTGACCACTTCCTGTTTCGCGTCGTCGAAGGTGATGCGGCGGCCCGTCTGAATGGCCGCAATCGTCATGCACAGCGCCACAGAGTGCGAATAGCCCGCTTCAATATGCGCGTTGGGCGTTTTGCGGCTGCGCACACATTCCATCCAGTTGCGCACGTTGGCGGAGGTGTCCGCGTCGTCGCCAGTGTCGGCGGAAGTGACGATGCGCCCGCCGGAATCGATCAACGAAATCTTCGGCAACAGATTCGGTGGCATGTTCATTTCGTCCGCGAAGCGTTTTGTCAGCCCGCCTTCGGGTGACACAGTTCTCTTGTCGAGATCGAGCGTGCCGCCATTCGAGTAGTAAAGTTCTTTCACCTCACCTGCTTCATTCGTCATGCGCGAGCTGTAGACCACCTGAAATCCCTTCGAGGGATCATCCAGGGGGCCGTAATCGAAGACCGCAGTCATGGTGTCCCAATTTTTGCGCCCATCTTTCCAAAAATAGATGCCGCCGTTCGCCACCACGCTGCGCGGCCGCGGCAACCCGGTGAACCAGTGGACCGTGTCAATCTGGTGGACCATCCACTGGTCCGGAATCCCCGAGGAATACGGCCAGAAGAGGCGGAACTCGACGTATTTGCGCGGATCGAAGGGTTCGTAGGGCAGCTTCATCAGGTAACGCTTCCAATCCACCTGATCCTCGCGCAGTCCCGCGACGAGCTTCGGACGGCGCCAGCGGCCGGGCTGATTGACGTTCCAGGTCATCAGCACGGAAACGATTTCGCCGAATTTGCCGCTGCGGATGAAATCGTAGGCCTGCTGGTAAACGGGGGAGCTGCGGCGTTGCGTGCCGATCTGCACGATGCGGCCGGTTTCGCGGACGGCGTCGCGAATCGCGCGCGCATCTTCCATCGTGTGCGCCATGGGCTTTTCGACGTAAGCGTCGCGGCCGGCGCGCACCGCTTCCACGCCATGCAGGGCGTGCTGAAAATCAGCGGTGGCGACGAACACGGCGTCCACGTCCTTGCGCGCGTACAGCTCGTCGTTGTTGCGCACGGCATCAATGCGCGTGCCGGTGAGTTTTTCGAGGTGCGCCTGGCCTTCCTCGCGGCGCTGGTCCCAGATGTCGGAGACAGCCACGAACTCGAAATTGAGATCTTTCGCGTGCTGCAGAAATGCGGGCAGCAAGGCGGAGCGGAAGCGATCGGAAAAGCCGACCACGCCCACGCGTACGCGGTCGTTTGCACCAAAGATGCGCGCATAGCTGGAAGCGCGCGCCAGCGGCACAGCGGCAAGCGCGGCAGCGCTGGTCTTCAGGAAACTGCGGCGGGATGAGTTTTGCATGGTCACGGAGCACCTCCGGCAAGGATCGGTGTTCTTTCGCGGATGATGGTGATACGTTTTGTGCGTGGAGAATCCCGCGGCGGAGAATTGACTCGCGACGCCGGATCTCACGCGCGCTAAATCATACTTGATTGCGGGACCGCCATAGAGAGAAATCCGCCGAGGGAGAGGGAGCCAGACGATGAGAATCACGCGAAGGGGATTTGTGGCCGCGAGTGCCTGGGGCGCGGCCAGCCTGGCGTTGCACCGTTTTGCGTGGGCTGAGGACACAAAAGAACGATTGCCCCTGGCCTTTTCCACTCTGGGATGTCCGGCGTGGGAATGGCCGAAGATACTGGAGTTCGCGGAATCGCACGGGTTCGCGGCCATCGAACTCCGCGGCCTGATGGGCAGCATGGATTTGCCCTCGCGGCCGGAATTTGCGCCAGAGCGCATCGCGCAGAGCAAGAAAGAGATCGCCGCGCATGGCCTGAAGATCGCCAACATCGGCAGTTCCTCCGCGCTGCATGACGCCGACCCCGCAAAGCGTGCGCAGCAATTGACGGATGCGAAGCGCTTTATCGACCTGGCCTCCGCGCTGGGTTCGCCGTATGTGCGCGTGTTCGGCAACGAGATCAAGGGGCCGAAGGAGGAAGTGGTGGCGCGCGTGGCGGCGGGCTTGCATGAACTCGGTGAATACGCCGGGCCGCGGGGTGTGACGGTGATTATCGAATCGCACGGTGATTTCGTGGATTCGCTCACGCTCAAGGAGGTCCTGACGCGCGCCGATTCACCGCACGCCGCGCTGCTCTGGGATGCGCACCACACCTACGCCGATGGGCATGAGCAGCCAGAGTACACAGTGCACGAACTGGGCTCCTGGATCCGCCACACGCACTTGAAGGATTCCGTGCCGGCCGGCAAGGAGCGCAAATATGTGCTCACGGGCCGGGGCGACGTGCCCATCCAGCGGCAAGTCCAGGCGCTCCAGAGAATCGGGTACAAGGGCTACTACTGCTTCGAGTGGGAAAAGGCCTGGCATCCTGACCTGGAGGACCCGGAAATTGCCATCGCGGATTACGCCAGGGTCGTCGGGGGGTATTTTCAGTAGGCGCGGGGAAGGGACCAGTACTAGGAGGCGCCAGTGACCGGGAGGACGCAAGGTGGCCTCGGCGGAGGGTCGCTTTCTTGACTTAGGCAAGAAGTGCCGAAATAATGGAAAGGCATGAGCGTACGCGCTGGAGGCGCCGAAGAAATGTTCCTTGATGTCAAGGATCTTGCCGTGCGCAAAGTGCACATCCGGAAGAGTTACGCTCCGGGAAGCATTGATTACGGCCTGAGTGAAGTGAAACAGTCGGAACCGCTGGAAGTAGATGCCACGGCGGAACTGCTGGAAGGCCACATCCGGGTCACCGGCGAGCTGCGAACCAGGATTGAAATGGTTTGCGCCCGCTGCCTGGAACCCGTGATCGAGGAAGTGCACCGGGATTTTGACCTCTTCTATCAACCGCTTTTCAAGGGAACACCGAACGACGTGGAGCGGCTGAAAGATGACGATACGGAGATCGGATTTTTTGAAGGAGAAGGCCTGTTCCTGGCCGACGTGCTGAAGGAGCAGGTGCTACTGTCTTTGCCGATGAAAGTGATCTGCCAGAGCGATTGCCGGGGGTTGTGCCCGCACTGCGGGGCGAACCTCAATCAGGAGCAGTGCCGGTGTGAGCGGCACACCAGCGACCCGCGGCTCGCTCCCCTCGCGCGGCTGAAACAGGACTGGCTCAAGAAACAATAGATTTCCGGGCGGAATGCCCATAGAATCCGACCTTGTTCGGTGAGGCGTTGTGTGCCACTGCGAGCGAGGCGAGAACGAGGAGTAGTGTAATGCCTAACCCAAAACGACGACATTCCAAGGCGCGCAAAAACAAGCGGCGGGCGCACGATCACCTGTTCGCACCCGCTCTGGCCAAATGCCCGAACTGCCACGAAATGAAACAGCCGCACAATGTATGTTCCCATTGCGGCTACTACCGGGGACGCCCGGTTCACGACGTGAAGTGAGGGTTGGCGTCAGCCGCTTTCGGGGAGCTGACCCCAGGGGGCGATCGCTCGGAGCAGGCAACAGGTAGACGGCACGGCCTATATCGTGCCTCCGTTGCGATCCCGGAGTCTACGGAAGAAGAATCCCATGATCACAATCGCCGTGGATGCCATGGGGGGAGACCACGCACCCCGTTCGGAGGTGGAGGGGAGTGTGTTGGCGGCGCAGGAGTACGGGGTTCGCGTGCTCCTGGTGGGCCAGCCGAACGTGATTCGCGCGGAATTGGCCCGGCATTCGCCGCCGACCGTGCCGATTGAGATCGTTCCGGCCAGCGAGGTGATCACCATGGAAGATCACCCGGCCCAGGCCTTTCGCCGGAAGAAAGACAGCTCGGTTCACGTGGGTGCGCGGCTGGTGAAGGATCGAGTGGCCGATGGGTTTGTCAGCGCGGGAAACACCGGCGCGGTGATGACCACGGCCAAGTTCATCATGGGAACGCTCTCTTCGGTGGATCGTGTGGCGCTGGCGGCGCCGTTTCCGAATGCGCGCGGCGGAGTTTCAGTGCTGCTGGACGTGGGCGCGAACGTGGACTCGAAACCCGAACACCTGCTGCAGTTCGGGGTGATGGGCGAGATCTATTACCGGGTGACCTTCGGGAGCCGCAAGCCGCGCGTGGGCTTGCTTTCCGTCGGCGAGGAAGAGATCAAAGGGAATGAATTGACGCGTGCCGTCTACGATCGCTTGAAAGCCCTGCCGGTGCATTTTGTCGGCAACGTGGAAGGCGGAGACCTGTTCTCCGGCAAGGTGGACGTGATTGTTTGTGACGGGTTCGTGGGAAATATTGCCTTGAAGATTTGCGAAGGTTTGGCCATGGAGGTCATGAAATTTCTCCGCAAAACTTACAAAAGCTCGTTCGCTTCGCAGGTCGGCTATCTGCTCTCGAAAGGCGCGATGAAGGGCATCAGGCAGACAATGGATTATTCGGAGTACGGCGGAGCGCCGCTATTGGGCGTCCGGGGCGTGTGCGTGATTGGTCACGGAAGATCAAACGCGAATGCGGTGAAGAATGCCATCCGCGTGGCCGCTGGCCTGGCGCGCGCGCGCATCAATGAACGAATCGAACAGGAACTATCCCTGACGCAAGTGAAAGCGTAACGTCTGGAGAGGGAGTCGAGTATGGGAAAAGTAGCGTTTGTGTTTCCCGGGCAAGCATCGCAATACCCGGGCATGGGCAAAGAGTTGGCGGAAAAGTATCCCGCGGCCCGCGCGGTGTTTGAGGAAGCGGACCAGGCGCTGGGCTTCTCCATCTCCAAAATGTGCTTTGAAGGCACCGAAGAGGAACTGAAGCTCACGGCGAACACGCAGCCTGCCATTTTGACCGTGTCTGTGGCGGCGTACCGCGTGGTGGCGGAAAAGGGTCTGGCGCCGGACTTCGTCGCCGGGCACAGCTTGGGCGAGTATTCGGCGCTCGTGGCGGTTGGCGCGTTGAATTTTGCGGACGCGGTTCGCCTAGTGCGCAAACGCGGCCAGTATATGCAGGAAGCCGTGCCCGCGGGACAAGGCGGCATGGCCGCGATCATGGGCATTTCCCCGGCGGTGGTGCAGGATGCCTGCAAGCGCGCGGCGGCAGGCGAAATTTGCACGCCGGCGAACCTCAATTCGCCGGAACAGACCGTGATTTCCGGCCACGCCAGCGCGGTGAAGCGCGCCGTGGAAATTGCTTCGCAGTTGGGCGCGAAGCGCTCCATGATGCTGGCGGTTTCGGCGCCGTTCCATTCGGCGCTGATGATGCCGGCGCAGGAAAAGCTGGAGAAGGATTTGCGCGCAACCTCGTTTGCCGACCTGCAAGTGCCGCTGGTCACCAACGTGGACGCGGACACCATTCGCAAGGGCGACGAAGCGCGCCAAGCGCTGGTGCGCCAGGTGACCATGCCCGTGCGCTGGGAAGAGTCCATGCGCCTGCTCCTCGATGAGGGCGTGAACACCTTTCTCGAAGTGGGTCCGGGCAAGGTGCTGACCGGCTTGATGCGGCAGATCGAGCGCTCCGTGGCTTCGCTGAACGTGGAAGACGAGAAAAGCTTGCAGGCCACGGTGGAAAAAATCGCCGGGGCAAAAACCGATTCGGCGTGAGGCGGAGTTGTAGCTCAGGCCTTCAGGCCTGAGGGTTTTCGCTGATGGGCAGCAAGGAGTAACGCAGCACTATCCGCCTAGCCCGTCATTCCGAGCGAAGCGAGGAATCTCTCTTAACTATTTGCCAGGTACGAAGAATGTTCAGTCTGAAAGACAAAGTGGCAGTCGTGACGGGGGCCTCGCAGGGCATTGGCCGCGAGACAGCGCTGGCCTTGGCCGAAGCCGGCGCTAAAGTCGTCGTGGCCGCGCGCAACGAAGAGAAACTGGCGGCGCTGGTGCAGGAAATCGCCGGCAAGGGCGGCGAAGCGTTTGCCGTGAAGCTCGACGTGGCGGACGCGGAGCAGACCAAAGCGGCCTTCAAGACCATCCTGGAAAAGTTCGGCAGGGTGGACATCCTGGTGAACAACGCCGCCATCACGCGCGACGGCCTAGCCATGCGCATGAAGGCCGACGATTGGGATGCGGTTCTGCGCACCAATCTGACCGGCGCGCATCTTTGCATCCAGCAGGTCCTGCCGGGAATGATGAAGGCGCGCGCGGGGCGCATCATTAATATGGCTTCAGTGGTGGCGCGGATGGGAAACGCTGGGCAAGCCAATTATGTGGCCGCGAAGGCGGGCTTGATTGGCTTGACGAAAGCGATTGCCATCGAGATTGCTTCGCGCAACATCACCGTGAACGCCGTCGCTCCGGGCTTCATTGAGACGCCCATGACGGATTTTCTGTCCGACAAGGTAAAGGAAGAATTGAAAACGCGCATTCCCCTGGGGCGTATGGGCAGTGGCCGCGATGTCGCCGCCGCCATCGTGTTTCTCGCAAGCGACGAGGCCTGCTACATCACCGGCCACGTCCTCGACGTGAACGGCGGGATGTACTTGGCGTGAGTGGGTGGGATTATGCCAAATGGAAAATACGGCGACCATCCTATCACCGACATCATGTATTGGAAGGGGAGGACGTTTTCGGAGGAGAATCGATAAGCTAATCATCGAAATCGTTCAGCTGGGAGGGAGCAAGGAGCTCGAACAAACCTTTAACCTTTTCTTTCCTCCTCCGTTTACAGAGTTCCATCGATCTTTGGAGGAGATTCGAGATCGGTTGGTGAACGAAGCCAGGGAGCGCGGCTGGGAAGTCTAGTAGTCTCATGCTTATCCGGTTGTT